>CADCDK010000003.1 GCA_902800185.1 uncultured Prevotellaceae bacterium | reverse complement strand
CAATGTGGCCAGAAGGACAAGCAGCAAGGCAAAGCTGAGTAGCCATATCACCAGCCGACTGTTCTCTTGCTCCATCTGCACAGCTGAAGCCTGATACCTATGATAGTTGTAGAGGGAGTGCATGCGGGCAAGCGTTTCTGTATTCTTTCGCTTCCTGATGGAGTCATCGCATTCCTCCCATTTGTTTTGGCATTCAAGAGCCAACTCGGGTTGTCCTTTCTTCAAATAAATAGAAGCAAGCGCCTTGTACGCTGTATATCGGTTGTAGATGTTGCCGACCTTCAATAGTTTGTGCGCATAGAAAAGAACACTGTCCGAATGATTCAGCTCGTAATGGAGCATGACGGCAATGGTATAGGCAACATGAATGGTTGAAGAGTCCTTATTACTCAGTGTCTCATCCAGATAGGCACGTGCTTTTTGAAAGTCTTTCTTCCAGATACTAATATGTGCCATCTGTTCCAAGGCTTCATTCTTGACATAGTCGTTTCCACCTTGTACAGCAAGTGTCAAGGCTTTGTTAAAATAGACATAAGCACTATCTTCAGAATTCTTCTTCAAATAACAGGTTCCAATGGCTTGGAGTGTATGAGCCATGTATATACTGTCTTTTGCCTCAAGCTCATACTGATATGCAAGTTTCAGGTGGGAAATAGCTTCTTCGTATAGTTCTTGGTATAGGAAGAGCCATCCCATCTGTATATATGTGAGTCCCCTGAATCTTTCGTTGCTTTGCTCGGGCATGGCATCGAGTGTTTGCTGATAGTAGTCTATGGCTTGTGGGGCATCGCCCTTGTCGGCACAGATGCGGCCGGCATAGAAAAGGGCGGTGGCAAGCCATTTCTTGTCGTGATAGCGGAAATAGGGCAGGAGGGTGTCTGTGACAAGGTGCTCATAGCCGGTGATGGGACGGTAGAGCTTGTCGTCAATCTTGACGCGAAGAAGTTTTGCGGTGGGAACAGCAAGTGACTCTCCCTTTGGGGAGGATAGGAGGGGGCTCAGTATCGCAAGCGCACTGTCGGGATTCCTGTCGGCAATCGAGTCGGCACGGTCGAGCAGGGCGGAGAGCTCTCGCTCCTCCCGCGAGGTGCAGGAGAAGAGGGCCAGCAGGAGGAGCAGCAAGGGTATGTAGCGTGTCTTATTTGTCATGATGAGGAATTATTCTCTCTGCAAAATTACAAAAGTTTTTTATAATTTAATTTATCAACCATTTAAAACAAAAAAAAGCTATGAGTAAACTTGGAACATTGAAGTATCGTCTGATGCAGGAGAACCGTGTGGACGCTAAGGAGTTTGGTAAGTGGTCTTTCTCTCGCGGAACGGTGAACGGTGTGATGATGGAACCGCCAGACAATACACATTCTCTTACAGTAAGGTGGGCCGTTCTTAGAAAGTGTGGGGGAGCGGAGAGAATTTTCGGGAAAAAGCTTGGCGGTTTCAAAAATAATTCCTAACTTTGCGGACGTAATAAGAAGAAAGAGCAAAATTTTAGGATACAGGATTCCGACATTGGTTCAATGGTGTCGGAATTCTTTTGTTTTGCTGTCTTAGGTGAAAACTTAAAAACAAAGAATTATTATGGCATACATGTCACAGGATGGCTACGACAAACTCGTAGCTGAATTGCAGCGCCTTGAGGCTGTTGAACGCCCGAAAGCCTCGGCTGCCATAGCAGAAGCGCGCGATAAGGGCGATTTGAGTGAGAACTCTGAGTATGATGCCGCGAAGGAGGCACAGGCACATCTGGAGGATAAGATCAACAAGCTGAAGCTGACCATTGCCAATGCGAAGATTGTCGATGTGTCACGCCTGAGTGCTGAGGCTGTGCAGATCCTCTCCAAGGTTGAGCTGACCAACTTGGGCAATAATACCAAGATGGTCTATACCATTGTGAGTGAACAGGAGGCCAACCTGCGCGAGGGCAAGATTTCTATTCAGACCCCGATTGCACAGGGACTGCTGAACAAGAAGGTGGGCGATGTGGTTGAAATCAAGGTGCCCCGTGGTACCATGCAGCTCCGCATCGACAGCATCTCTCTGGAATAACTCTCATCTCTCAACTCTCAACTCTCATCTCTCATCTCTCAACTCTCAACTAAAATGTCTATTTTCTCAAAGATTGCAGCTGGCGAGATTCCCAGCTATAAGTGTGCGGAGAGCGACAAGTTCTATGCTTTCCTCGATATCAACCCCGTGGCGAAAGGACATGTCCTCGTGATTCCGCGCCGGGAAGTGGATTACATCTTCGACATGGAAGATCAGGAGATCGCTGAGTTCCAGGTCTTTGCCAAGCGAGTAGCCAAGGCTCTGCGGGCGGCATTCCCCTGCAAGAAGGTGGCACAGGTGGTGCTCGGACTCGAAGTGCCCCACGCTCACATCCATCTCATCCCCATGAACACCGAGGGTGATGTCGATTTCCGCCGTGAGAAGCTCCAGCTCACTCCTGAGGAGTTCACCGAGATAGCCTCGAAGATCTTCTCCGAGTTCCAGAAGAGCTGATTCATCCCAGAAAATCAAAAACGAAAATCGAAAAACGAAATAACGACATGGCGCGCCATGTCGTTTTTCGTTATCTCGATATGCCGTTATTACGATATCTCGTTATTTCGATATGACGATATTTCGAAATCCCGAAACACCGTCATCCCGAAATCTTTCTTGTCCCGCAACATTCTGGATAGGCACTGCAGCTCCAGAACTCCTTTCCCGAATTAATCCCTTTTTTGGCCACCCGTTTTATCATGGGCTTGCCGCATAACGGACAAGCAGGAGCGTCAGCCTGTGCACTTTGCTCTGTGCGGTGGACGAGTCGCTCGGCGGTCAATGCCTCGGTGAAACCGCCCTCCTCGCGGAAGACCGATAGCTGCGTCTCTATCTGCTTGCCAATCATCATGATGAGCCGGTTACAGAGAACCAGAAGACAGTTGGCTACTACACAGGAGTCTTCCGACAGCAGCCACGGATCCAAACGGTGCTTCTGCTGTAGGATATGCAGACCACTCTCATGCTGTACGTCATCTTGATAGGCAGGCTTGTCGAACTGCATCGCCATGACCATGCGATACTCTTGGGAGTGCATGGACCAAGGAGCCTGTTCATGGCGCAGCAGCCAGTTCATATAGTCGTTGGCAAGTTCGGCGAGGGTGGCGCGTGCCACGTCGGTCAGCTTCATCTCGGTCTCCTTGGAAGTGGAGTGGCGCGAGTTACCTTCGGCGATGTTGGCGGGGGCAGAGCGGGCAGCCTGTGTCATCTGGTCGTATTGTCTGCCGCCTGGGTCGTTGGTGTGGTTCAAGAAGCGGGAACAAAAGTCCTGCGTTGCCAGCTGAATCACGTTTGCCATCACCCATGTGTCAAGCCAGTAAAAACCAAATCTCCTAATGGTGATAGGCATCGTTTTCTGATTTTGATTTTAACTTTAACTTTTTTATTTCGTCATTTCGTCATTTCGTCATTTCGTCATTTCGATATCCCGACATCCCGATATTTCGATATTCCGATATTCCGAAAAATCGATATCCCGTAATTCCGATATCCCGTCATCCCGAAATGTCGAACTTCTTCCCTCTTCCCTCTACAAATACTCTTCCCCGTTCTTGATTCGAACCTCGTTCACGTATTTGCGGACGAGTGCCGAGGAGTCTTCTTTTTTGCAGATGAGCAGTACGTTGCCGTGGTCGGCCACGATGTAGCCGTCGAGCCCGTTGATAACTCCTAACTTGCCTTTCGGTAGCTTGATGACGTTGTTGCGGCAGTTCTCCAAGATGACATCGCTATCCACGACAACATTGTCATCCTCCGATTTCTGCATCGACTCGTACATGCTATGCCATGTACCCATGTCGGCCCAACCAAAGTCGCCCTTCATCACACACACCCGCGAAATCTTCTCCAGGATGGTGTCATCGAGTGTCAGATTGGGATAGATGGGGAAGTGCTCACGAATGAAGGCATTCTCTTCTTCTGTGGTGAAGTCGGGCTTCTCGGCTCTCAGCGTGCGCAACACCACCGGCAGGAAGGTGTCGAAACAATCGAGCATGTAGCGTGAGTTGCTGATAAAGATACCCGTGTTCCAAAGAAATTCATTGCTATCTACAAACATGCGCGCGAAGTCACGAGCAGGTTTCTCTGTGAATGACTTGACAGAGAACAGGTCGTGCCCAATCTCGTCGCCCATCTGTATGTAGCCATAGCCAGGCTCAGGACGCGAGGGCTTCACTCCAATGGCCATAATCAGGCTGTGGTTGCTGACAAATTCAAAACCTTCCTGGATGTTCTGGCAGAAAGCAGTCTCGTTATGAACAACCTGATCTGACGGCGAGAAGACAACGTTGGCCTTCGGATTCAGATGGTTTACACGATGACAGCCCCACGCAACACTTGGGCCCGTGTTGCGCCAGATGGGTTCTGCCATGATATGGTCGTCGTCAACCTCTGGCAGCTGCTCCTTGACCAGATGTAGGAAGACCTGATTGGTGTTGATGAATATATGATCCTTGGGAAGAACCTTCAGGAAGCGGTCGTAGGTCTGTTGGAGCAGTGTCCGACCAACGCCGAAGAAATCGATAAACTGTTTCGGGTATTTTTCACGGCTGCATGGCCATAGTCTGCGACCTTTACCGCCAGCAAGTATCACACAATAATTGTTTTCAGATCCGTTCATGATATTTTTTGATAGATTTTCTTTTTACGCAACGAAGTTACATATAATAAACGACACAAACAAATTTTTAGTGTGATTTCATTACTTAAAACTTGTCAAACTCTCTAAAAAACACTTTTTTTGCTCAAAACTTTGGCAGTTCAGAAAAAACTTGTAACTTTGCACCCGCATTGAAGCCCAGATGGCGGAATCGGTAGACGCGCTGGTCTCAAACACCAGTGGGGCAACCCGTGCCGGTTCGACCCCGGCTCTGGGTACAAGGCTTTAAAAACAGAAGAGGATGTGTCAAATGGCACATCCTCTTTCTTTTCTCTGCTGCCTCGGTGCTACTGTTACCGCAGGTTGCTTTCTACGCGCTGATAGGTACAGACGAGATCGTAGAGCGAGTCGCCGCCAAATCTGCAGACGAGTGTGGACCGGGTGAGACTGACCACCGTGAATGCCAGCGGACTGGAATACTGTGACGCAGTATCGGTGAACACCAGTCGGTTTCCATTGTAGGAGATGGTTCCCTTGCCTCCGGGCAGAAGTGTTGTTCCCTGTTCCCAGGTGTAGTTCTCGTTGCCGGCCTGCTGTTGTTCGTCGCCTTGCCAGTGAGGAGAATAGACGATGAAGGTGCCACCATTGATGTGGATGAGCGGCAGCACTTGCAGGGAATCGATGCCTGTCATGTTCCTGGTATCTACTTCGCCGCTGTAGTCCCTTCCTGTCACGTGTGTGGCTATCCATGTACCGGTCATGTTGTCACCGTCCACATAGAGGGAGGGCTCCTGTGGCATGTCGGTACCAGTCTCGTAGTCGTTCACGTTGATGTCAGTGCGCTGGTAGGTGCATTGGATGTTGTTGCCGTTGATGGTGAAGCGGCAGACCATCTGGGTGCGTGTCAGGCTCACGACGTCGCAGACAACGGCATATTTGGGGGATGTCTGTGTTAGCTGCAGGCGTGAGCCGACGAGCATGACGGTTCCTTCGCCCGTGGTGAAGAACTGTGTTCCTTTGGTCCAGGAATAGCTGTTCTCACTTTTCCATAGGGGTGAGTAGGTCTTGAACGTATTGTCATTCTTCAGGACGAGCAACGGTATGACATCGAGTGTTCCGATGCCGCTCATCTCGCGCTCGTTCACTCTGTTTCCTTTGGCATCGGTGCCTACGGCATACACGGCGATCCATGTCCCGGAGAGGTTGCTCATGTTGATGGGTTGTTCCTCGGTTCCGTCGAACAGGCTTCCGCTACTGTCGCTGCATGCGGTAGTGCCTAAGGTCATCAGGGCTCCGAGGAGCCACCATGTGAGGTTTTTCAAATTCTTCATGTTCTTATTGTTTGATGTTTTTGATCTTGATCACTTCTTACTGCACCTCGTGTGTAGCTTTCCACCACGATGTGTTCGTCTTCCCTTGAGTATATTTGTTTTTTGAAGGGTCGGAGATGCTGATTCCCGAGAATCTCTTGATGGATGTTATTCTCCCATTGTATTTGGAGTAGAAGCTTGCGGTGGCAGTCTTGTAAGGTACAAGTTTCTCCAGCTGCGCCTGCATCTGCGTATTGAAGCTTGTCTCAGGACAGAGCTTGGCAACATAGTCGCCCATGTCGAAGAAGAGCTTTTGTGAGAACCCGTCATAGTATTGCAGCACGCTCAGCGAGTCTTCTGACAGTTGGAAGTTGGCATTGATGGAGCGCATCAGCTCGGCTGTGGCTTCCACCTCTCGGCAGTCGATGGCCGAGAAGGTGCCGCAGGGCCTGTAGTAGTCCGAGTAGAAGTTGTAGAACTTCTGCATGAAGGAGGCGTAGGCGGGTGTTTCTCCAACCAAGTCTGAGAAAAGCAGCGCGTAGGGTAGGCCATAGTTCATGATTTCACATGTGGAACCCAAGAGGAATTTGGTTGCGTTTCTCAGTTCGTAGGCAACCTCAACCTGAGCCATGTAGCAGTCGTCAAACAGGATGAAGTCCATGTACATGTTGGTCTTCTCGATGGCCTGTCGGAGCTCTTCAATGTTGATGCATGTATTGGTGGCATCACCTCCGAAGAAAGGGTGCAGACTTGATGCCGATGTTTCCAGTTCGTCATCCGTACCACGTGCTGATGCCGTGTCGTAGAAGTCTTCAACGGTGATCCATCCCATGCCATGCCCACCGACCATCAGTCCGTATCGGCCTGTGGCCGATGGCGCAATCCTCTTCACATCGTTCAGGATGGTCGCCAGATGTTCTGCCTTGGTCGGCGTGAAGTCTGAATAGGTGGCCCTCCTCTCTGTGTAGATGCTGTCGTTGTACCACATGACTTCGGTCAGCTCTCCTGTGGCAGGGGTCGTGGATGAGAAGATCAGGAACCGGATGTTGCGCAGTCCTCGGTTCTCCTCGATGTTGAGGAGGATGTCCTTGTAGTTCTGGTTGATGAAGCTCTTGAGCGTTGGCACGTAGGGCGTGAACCACAGCACCGTCTGCACGGGTTGGGATACGGGTGCAGGGCCGGAAGAGTCATCATCATGACAGCTCGTCAGCGTGATGAGGGTCACCAGCAGGGCGAGGAAGAGTTTTTGGTACATTCTTGAGTTCATACTTCTTACTGTACTTCCCACGTGTCATTGGTTTCGAGCAGCTCCTCGAAGGTGTGATAGGGCTTCTTGGCCTTCACCTCCTCGATCTGTGCGTGGACGGCCTCGTCGTAGGTGGGTGCCTCGACATCGCGGATGACTCCCAGTGCCACGGGGAACCCATGCTCGTTGTCCATCATGGCAAGCTTCAGCTGCAGGGTGTTGTCCTCGCAGTGGGCATCGTGTACGAGGATGTCTTTCTCGGTGATGCCGTTCTCGCCAATCTTGACGACACGCAGTCCGAAGCCCTCCTGTACGAGTCCGTACTCACGGTTCTCGCCGAAGATGAGCGGCTCGCCATGACGCACATAGATGGCGTTGCGGGCCCTGCCCTCCTTTTTATAAATATCATCGTAGCAGCCGTTGTTGAAGATGACGCAGTTCTGCAGGATTTCGCACACGGCGGCACCCTTATGGCGATAGGCTGCTTTCAGGATTTCCACCGTCTCAGGCCCATCGGTGGCAACGGAACGGGCGAAGAAATGACCGCGTGCGCCAAAGCACAGCTCGGCGGGACGGAAGGGATCTTCGACGGTGCCGTAAGGACTTGACTTCGACACAAAGCCACGGGGAGAGGTCGGCGAGTACTGACCTTTGGTGAGTCCGTAGATGCGGTTGTTCAACAATATCATGTTGATGTCGATGTTGCGGCGCATGGCATGGATGAAGTGGTTGCCGCCAATAGCCAGACCGTCACCGTCACCGCTGATCTGCCAGACGGTGAGCGAGGGGTTCACGACCTTTGCTCCTGTGGCAATGGCTGCCGCGCGACCATGGATGGTCTGCATGGCATAGGTGTTGACATAGTAGGGCAGTCGGCTCGAACAGCCGATGCCGCTGATGACCGCTGTCTGATAGGGTGCTACACCGACTTCCGACATCGCCTTGTGCAGGGACGAGAGGAAGAAATGGTCGCCGCAGCCGGGACACCAGCGAGGTTGTCCCTTCTTGAAGTCAGAAACTCCCCAGATAGCCGATTCACAGGAAGTCCCTCTCCCGGCTTTTTCCGAAGGAGAGGAGAAATTTGCTTTATTATTCATCTTTTTCGAATTATTTCTGAATGATTTCCTCAAATGCACTCACCAGTTCGCTCACGACGAAGGGCTGTCCCTTGACCTGATTGAACTTCTCGGGCGTGAAGCCATAGACACGGATGCGCAGGTAGGCACGGAACTGTCCGAGGTTCTGTTCTGCCACAACCACCTTCTTGTACTTCAGGAGTACCTCCTTGGCATTGCGTGGCAGCGGGTTGATGTACTTGAACTGTGCCAAGGCAACCTTATGCCCCTTGGCACGCAGCTCCTGCATGGCAGAATAAAGGTGTCCATACGTGGAGCCGAAGCCCACGATGAGCAGGTCGGCATCGTCCTTGTCGCCTTCCACCTCCAAGTCGGGAACGGGAATCTTCTGCACCTTGTCGTAGCGCAGGCGATCCATGAGGTCGTGGTTCTCGGGCTCGGTGCTGATGGCTCCCGTCTCACCGTCCTTCTCCAGTCCGCCGAGAATATGCTGGTAGCCTTCCTGTCCAGGCACTGCCCAGTAGCGCACCTTGGTTGCCGGATCACGCTTGTAGGGGGTGTACTTGTATTTCTGCTCGTCGGTGACGTAGTGCGGATGAATCTCTGGCAGTTCCGCCATCTTCGGCAAGCGCCATGCCGCCGAACCGTTGGCGATGAAAGCATCGGTGAGCAACACAACGGGAGTGAGGTGTTCCAGTGCAATCTTGCAGGCCATGAAAGCGGCATCGAAGCAGTCGGTGGGACTGGTTGCCGCGATGACGGGCATCGGACTCTCACCGTTACGACCGTAGAGAGCCTGCAACAGGTCGGTCTGCTCACTCTTGGTGGGAAGACCTGTCGAGGGACCGCCACGCTGCACGTCGATGACCACCAGCGGCAGCTCGTCGATCACTGCAAGATTGATGGCCTCGCTCTTCAGACAGATGCCGGGTCCCGATGTGCTGGTTGCTGCCAAGGCACCCGCAAAGGAGGCGCCCACTGCTGAGGCACAGCCACTGATCTCGTCCTCACACTGCACGGTGATGACACCCATCGACTTGTGTTTGGACAGCTCGTGGAGAATGTCGGTAGCAGGTGTGATGGGGTAGGAGCCCAAGAACAGCTGCAGTCCCGCTTTCTCCGTTGCCGCCATCAGTCCGTAGGCGGTTGCCTTGTTACCGGTGATGTCCATATAGCGTCCGGGTTGCTTCTGCTTCGACTCGATGCGGTAGGTGGCAGGTGTCGAGGCATGGGTGTTGCTTCCGTAGTCGTAGCCTGCCTGCACCACGCGGATGTTCATCTCTGCAATCTGCGGCTTCTTGGCAAACTTCGTGCGCAGGAAGTTATTGACCAATTCCAGGTCGCGGTTGAAAAGCCAGCATACGATGCCTAAGGCAAACATATTGCGCGACTTCAGGGCTGCCTTGTTGTCAATGTCCATTCCAGCCACACTCTCCTTCACCATCTTCGTCATCGGACATGCCACCACACGGTCGGGGTCAATGCCCATCTCCAACAGATAGTCGTCGCTGTCGAACTGAGCTTTCTTCAGGTCGTTGGGGCCGAAGGAGTCGGTATCAATGATGATGGTCGCCTGTGGTTTGGCGTAGCGATACTGCGTTTTGAGTGCAGCGGCGTTCATGGCTACTAACACGTCGCAAAGGTCTCCGGGCGTATAGACGCGTCCCTGACCGATGTGAACCTGATAGCCGCTCACACCTGTCAGCGAGCCTTGCGGGGCACGGATGTCGGCTGGATAGTCGGGGAACGTCGAAATGCCGTTGCCGACGGTTGCCGAAACGGTCGAGAAGATGTTTCCCGCCAGCTGCATGCCATCGCCTGAATCGCCAGAGAACCTGACGACCACTTGTTCTAATTCTTTTACTTCTAATTGTTCTGCCATAGCGTTTCTGTCAATATAGTAATAGTTTTTTATTCATTTTTGAGTGCAAAGATACATTTTTTCGCTGATATACAGTCCTGACGGTACCTTTTTCTCAACTTCTTTGTACTAAAAAGTATGCTTAATATTCAAAAGAGGACCCGCCAAGGAACTCGCGGAGGAGTGAGGTGGGGGGTAGTGTGTCGAACTTAATGGGCTCGAAATAGCGGAGGAACTTGCGTAACCGATAAGCCTCGGCATACTCTTCGCTGTCCTCACGCACCATCTCCAGCACAGGTTCCACAAAGGTTCGCAGCACGGCCAACTCGTAAATCATCGCAGTATTCAGCATCACGTCGGCATTTTCCTGATAGGGGAAAATCCATTTGTTTTCGCCTGCCCTCACGCTGGGCCAGCGACGGATGGTGTCGGAGGCAGAGCAGCCACGATACTGGTAGTCGCGTATGATGCGGCGCAGGAGGCGGTTGTCGGTGGTGGGGATGTAATTGTGGGTGTCGAGCATGATGGTGGTCAGTGCCGAGGCATAGATGCGGAACTTCAGTTCGTCGGGAATTAGGGCCGTGAGCTCGGGGTTCAGGGCGTGAATACCTTCCATGACCAGAATCTCATCTTCTCCTAACCGCAGCTTTTTACCGCTCTTTATGCTTTTGCCAGAGGGGAAGTCGAAACGTGGCAGTTCCACCTCCTCGCCTCGGAACAAAGCGTTTAGCTGCTCGTTCAACAGAGGGATGTTCAGCGCATGGATGCTCTCGAAGTCATACTCGCCATGCTCATCCTTGGGCGTCAGCTCCCGGTCGAGGAAATAGTCGTCCATCGAAATCTGGACAGGCTTGATGCTGTTGGTCACCAACTGTACCGACAGGCGTTTGCACGTTGTGGTCTTGCCACTCGAGGACGGACCGGCAATCAGGACAAGCTTGGGACGTCTCAAAGCGATGAGATCGGCAGTTTGCGCGATTTTCTTCTCCTGCAAAGCCTCGCTCACGTTGATGATGGAATGCGCAAATCCCTGCTGCACGGCGGTGTTGAACTCACCCACAGTGCCTATGCCCAAGATTCTCTGTCTGCGGTGGTGTTCCTTGAAGAGCTCGAACATCTTGTCTTGACGGGTGACAGGTCCCAGTGTCGATGGATCCGACAGCGACGGGGTGCGCAGGAGTAGGCCGTTGTAATACTTCTCCAGTCCAAAAAGATACAGCTGGGAGGTGTTGGTCAGCATGGCACCATAGAAATAATCCTTGTACCCATCAAGTTCATAATAGGTGGTGTATAGTCGTCCCAACGTCTCTAAGAGCTTCACCTTGGAGGTTGCCCCCAACTTCTGGAATATCTTGATAGCCTCCTCTGTAGGCGCTTCGAAGCGGTGTATCGGCAATGCGGCTGCAATAATCTCCTGCATGCGCTGGCGGATGCGCTCAACATCCAACTCCGTCACCTCCCGCCCAATGTTCAGGTCACAGAAGTAGCCATTGCTCACGGGGACGTCAATCACAACCGAACCCTGCGGGAAGACATCGTAAACGGCCTTGCACAGCACCAGGAACAAGCTGCGTGTGTAGGTGCGACTACCCGTCGGGGTATGCATGTCCACGAACTCCACGTCCTTGTTTCTGTAAACACGATAGTTCAATCCTTCGACCTTGTTATTCACTCTTGCCGCAATGGGACCGAATGGCATTTCCAACTGAATTTCATTAAAAATGTCAGAAAGTGTTGCTCCAATAGTTACGTTATAATTTTTTTTATTATTTTTGCAACGGATTTGTACGGTTTGTTTCGTCATCTGCTCATAAATTTAGGTTTAGGAGCCAAAAGTAAGAATAAATTTTGAAACTAAAAGTCTTTGACATTATAAATTTTATTAAATATGTCGATTTGGGTAATCTTTAAGTTGCTTGGCTCGCTGGCCCTGCTGATGTTCGGTATGAAGGCGATGAGCGAAGCGTTGCAGAAAATGGCGGGACCGCAGTTGCGCCATGTTCTTGGAGCCATGACCACGAACCGCTTTACGGGTTTGTTGACAGGTATGTTTGTCACCGCCTCGGTTCAGTCTTCCACCGCTACCACGGTGATGACGGTATCATTCGTCAATGCCGGACTTCTCACACTGGCTCAGGCCATCTCGGTGATCATGGGTGCCAACATCGGTACCACGCTTACTGCCTGGATTATGGCTGCAGGAACGACTTTCGACATTTCTGTGCTGGTCTATCCGGGCTTTTTCGTGGGTATCATCCTGATCTACCTGAAGAAGCAACGCTATATTGGTGACTTCCTCTTCGGTTTGGCGTTCCTGCTACTGGGCTTGACCACGTTGAAGGCCACGGGCATGGAAATGGATTTGGGCCATAATCCCGCAGTGGTGAGCTTCTTCAAGTCATTCGACCCCAATTCATTCCTGACGACGCTGACCTTCCTTTTGCTCGGCGGTGTGATGACCTTCTGCGTACAGTCGAGTGCTGCGGTCATGGCCATTACCATGTTGCTCTGTGCCACAGGTGCCATGCCCATCTATCAGGGTATAGCGTTGGTGCTGGGTGAGAACATCGGTACCACCATCACCTCAAACCTCGCAGCCATGTCTGCCAATGCACAGGCACGTCGCGCAGCGTTGGCTCACATGTTCTTCAATGTGTTTGGTGTCATCTGGATTTTGATGATATTCCATCTGTTCATCGACACGGTCATCGACTTGGTTGACAACGTGGGCACCATGCTTGGCAAGGATATGGAAAACATGAACTCCAACAACAAGCTCACCTTCATCCTGGCAGCTTTCCACACCTGCTTCAACGTCATCAACGCAGGTATCCTCATCTGGTTTATCCCTCAGATTGAGAAGTTTGTATGCTGGGTAATCAAGCCCAAGAAGGTGGACGAGGAAGAAGACTTCCGCCTACACTTTATTACAGCTGGCTTCATGAAGACCCCCGAGCTCTCCGTGTTGGAGGCACAGAAGGAAATCCGCTCCTTCAGTGAGCGTATGCAGCGCATGTTCGGTATGGTGCAGGATCTGCTCAATATGTCGTCTTCCAGCACCAATAAGGATAAGAACAGCGAGGTGGAGTTTACCAAGCTGTTCACACGAATCGAGAAGTACGAGAGTATTTCCGATAGCATGGAGCTGGAAATTGCCAACTATCTCGACCAGGTGAGTGATGCCCACCTCAGCGACGATACCAAGGCCAAGATTCGTGCCATGCTGCGTGAGGTAAGCGAACTGGAGTCTATCGGTGACTCGTGCTTCAACATGGCGCGCACCATCTCGCGTAAGTATCAGGGCAAGCAAGACCACTTCGTGGAAGCACAGTACGAGCATATCCACCAGATGATGGATCTGACCGACAATGCCCTTAGTCAAATGAACCAGCTCATGGGTGGACGCAAGGATTCTTACGACGTGAACCGCACGTTTAACCTCGAGAACGAAATCAACAATTACCGCAACCAGTTGAAGTCGCAGAACATCAACGACATCAACAATCACGTCTATACCTATGCCGTCGGTACCATCTACATGGATCTCATCAACGAGTGTGAGAAACTGGCCGACTATGTCGTGAACGTTGTTGAGGCACGCATGAGATTGCGTTTGCGTTAAAGAAGGATTTATGCTTGTTCGAGACATACCAGCAGATTTGATATTGTTTTTCATGCTATATGGCGGTGTGGCATTGGCATCTCTCATCGCATGCATTTACCTCTGCGTGCGCCGAGGTAACTCCTTTGCGGCTGATGTCACACCGCCAGTAGCACTGCGCCGTTGGGCTGCAGCATTCTTTGCTGTCTCATTTGCGGGCCATGTGTGGTGGTATCTGTTCTACATCTATTCTGGTGACATCCATTCTGCGGGTTGTGCGGTTCTTGAGATGCTCGACTGCGTGGGGATACTTACCACTGCTGCCGGTATGCTGTTTGCTATGCTTCAAGACCGCAAACGCCCCCTTTGGCCCGTCATCCTTGCAACGATACCATTCGCGATATTCGAGGTCCTGCACGTGGTTTATCCCGAAGGGCGTTTCATAGATATGGCAACCGCATACATCCTGTTGTTCTATGTCCTTTTCAGTGTATATATGGTGTTTGCCGTGAGACAATATGGCCGGTGGTTACGCGACAATTATGCCGACCTGGAGCATAAGGAGGTGTGGCAGAGCCATGCATTGGTCATCGCTCTCTTGCTGTTAATTGTCACCTATGGGTTCGATTCAGGCGACCTGACCATCGGTTTCCTCGTGCAGCTCATCGGCCTTGTACTGATTGGCTTCTTGCTATGGCGAATAGAGACACTGCCGCAGTTGACGGAGACTGTTTCTGCAGAACAAGTGATTGCCCCTTCACCCGCAGAGGAAGCACGGGAAACGACAGCACGGGAAACCCATCTCCCGACACACGAAAAAAAGACATTTACCATTCCCTCCAATATCGAACAGCTATTGGAAGAGCGCTGCGTTGGCACACGACTTTACTTGCAGCACGACCTGACAATTCAGCAAGTGGCTCAGGCTATCGGTATCAACCGATTCTATCTCAGTCAGTATTTCTCCAGTCATGGTACCACTTACAATGCGTATATCAACAACCTACGCATCAACCACTTCGTCTCTCTCTATCGTGAGACTGTCCAGACCAACCAGTCCATCGTTGCCCAGCAACTGGCCAGCGATAGTGGCTACCGGAGCTACAGCACTTTTAGCCTCGCCTTCAAGCAGCGTATGGGAAAGTCCGTAACAGCTTGGATGCGCAATACAGCCAAGGAACAGGCTCTCTGAGTTTCAAAATCAGCAAAAATTGTTATAAAATCAGCAAAACCTGAATGTAAATGACATTCGGGGCGTTGTGTTTTGGGAAAAATTGTTACCTTTGTGTCCAATGGGCCGAGAAAAACCTAAGAATAAAAACCTGTGTATAATTAAATAAATAAAATAAAAATAACAAACAAACATGAGAATGAAATCAGTTAAATGGTCTTTAATGCTCGGCGTCGTAGCCGGGCTAGTGTCGTGCGGCATTGATGTGCCCAAGGAGACACAGTCGTCGTTTGAAACAATGACAGTGAAGAAATCGGACATTGAACTCCCCTATAAGTTCAGTGCCAGAATGAAAGGTCAGAACGACGTAACAGTAACGCCACAGGTGAGTGGCCAGTTGACAAGGATTTGTGTGACAGAGGGTCAGCAGGTGAAGAAGGGGCAGACGCTCTTTGTCATCGACTCCCGCAATGCCCAACTGGAGCTGGAGGCTGCACAGGCCAACCTGCAGGCAGCCTTGGCTCAGGAGAACTCTGCCAAGCTGGAGTATGAGTCGAACAAAAACCTGTTTGATAAGAAAATCGTGAGCAGCTATATGCTGACCAATTCAGAGAATGCTTACAAGCAGGCCCAGGCTGCGGTGTCTCAGGCGAGGGCTGCAGTGAACCGCGCCAAGGTAAGCCTCGGTTTCTGTACCATCACGGCTTCCGTGCCCGGAGTCATCGGCGAGATTCCCGTGCGTACTGGTGACCAGGTTACACCTGCGACACAGTTGACCATGCTGAGCGGCAACACGACTATGTACGCCGAGTTCTCGGTGACAGAGTCCATTGTTGAGAGTATGGTAAAAGAAGGAATGACGGCAAACGATATGGAGAAATATATTGCCAATTTGCCCGATGTAACATTTGTGATGAAGAACGGTACGGAATATCCGCATAAGGGCCGTGTGGTCAGCCTGACAGGTGTGGTGAATTCAGAGACGGGATCGCTCACCAGCAAAGTATCGTTTCCCAACCCCGACGGACATCTGTACTCTGGTATTCAGGGAACCATCGTCATGCCTTTTGCAGAAAAGTCGGTTATCGTAGTTCCGCAGTATGCCGTAGTACGCCTGCAGGACAAATCGCAGGTCTTTAAGGTGAAGGCCGACAGCACGGCAACGGCTGTCGAAGTAACCACATCCGATACCGGCAACGGCAAGGAATTTATCGTGACCAGCGGTCTGAAAGAGGGTGACCGGATTGTGACCACTGGTGCCAACAATGTGACGGAAGGACAGAAAGTGCTCTTTCCCAAAGCTGAAACAACGAAATGACGAAATATCGAAACAATGAAAAACAATATTTTCATCAATAAATATGTGATGGCATGTGCCATCTCTATTGTGATAGCGCTGGTGGGCTACATCTCGATGAGCACGCTGCCAGTAGAGCAATATCCCGACATCGCACCGCCTACGGTGAATGTCACAACCAGCTACACTGGTGCTGACGAGAATACGGTGATGAAGTCGGTCATCCAGCCGTTGGAAGAGGCAATCAATGGTGTGAATGATATGACCTATATGACCTCAAAAGCCTCGTCGAATGGTGAGGTGGAAATCAACGTCTATTTCAAACAGGGTGCCGACCCCGACATGGCGACGGTGAATGTGCAGAACCGCGTGACCCGCGCACAGGCACTGCTGCCTGCTGACGTGAACAAGGTCGGTGTGAAGGTGGAGAAACGACAGAACAACATTCTGCGAATCTTCGCCGTGAAGAGTGCCGACGGCAAGTACGATGAGGACTTTGTGTCGAACTATATCGATATCAACATTAAGCCGAAACTGATGCGTGTCACAGGTGTGGGTAACGTATTGAGCTTAGGTAACACGTATGCCCTGCGCATCTGGCTGAAGCCCGATGTGATGGCCCAGTACGGACTGACCCCTAACGACATCTTCGCAGCGATCGGTGGACAGAGCTTCGTGGCTGGTGTGGGTTCCCTGGGTGAACAGTCGGAGAACTCCTACCAGTACTCTATGCAGTATAAGGGTACGCTAAAGACCATCGAGGAGTTCAACAACATCGTGCTACGTACCAGTGGTGGTGGCATATTGCACTTGAGCGACGTCGCTGAGGTAAAGATTGGTGCCATGAGCTACAACTTCACATCGAACATCCAGGATAAACCGGGTGCTATCTGCATGGTGTTCGCGGCTCCAGGTGCTAATGCCACTCAGGTGAACGCCAGCATCACCAAAACGTTTGAGGAAATGAAGGCAACGATGCCGGCCGGACTGGAGTTCGTGACCCTGATGACCAGTGATGACTTCCTTTTTGCTGCCATCCATAATGTGGTGGAGACACTTGTCATCGCCATCATCCTCGTGGTGCTCGTGGTGTTCTTCTTCCTGCAGAACATCAAGGCCACCATTATTCCTTCCATTTCTATTATCGTGTCGCTGTTGGGCACCTTTGCCGTTGTGTCAATATGCGGTTTCTCGCTCAACATCTTGACGCTGTTTGCACTCGTGCTGGCCATTGGTACGGTGGTCGATGATGCCATTGTGGTAGTAGAGGCTGTCATGGCGAAGATGGAGAGTGGTATTAGCGATGCCCGCGAAGCCACCCGTCAGGCCATGAACGAGGTGTCTGTTGCGGTTGTCTCGTGTACGCTGGTGTTCATGGCTGTGTTCATCCCCGTGACTTTCATGCCGGGTACCTCAGGAACGTTCTTCACTCAGTTTGGTATCACCATTGCCTCGTCCGTAGGTCTGTCGTGCATATCGGCTCTGACGCTGTGTCCAGCCCTCTGTGCCATCATGATGCGCGTCACAGAAGGCAAGAAGGAAGGCAAGAGCCTGACTTATTATACAAAGAAAGCGTATGAAGTCAGCTATAGCGCCATCTATAATAAATACAGCAAGGCTGTCCAGAAGTTCATCAAGCGCCCCCTATTGGCTTGGAGCTTACTGGCGCTGGCTGCTGTGCTGCTGGTGTTCTTCATGAAGAGCCTGCCTTCAGGTCTCGTGCCACAGGAAGACCAGGGTGTGTTCTTGGTTGAGATACAAGCTCCCGAAGGCTCCACACTGAAGCAGACCCGTGAGATGGCGAAAGCAGTTGAAGCCAAGGTGAAAAAGATTCCCGAACTGGAGAGCTTCGCTTTGGTCTGTGGTTATGGTATGATATCGGGTGCCGGCTCCAACTACGGTACGATGGTGGTACGTCTGAAGAACTGGGACGACCGTGCTGGTATGAACCATTTCATTACCCTCGTCAGGTATCGTTTCTACTTTGACTGCCAAGACATCAAGAACTTGCGGGTGATTCCGTTCGAGATGCCGCAGATTCCAGGTTATGGTACCAGTAACGACATCATGCTCATGGTAGAAGATCCCACAGATGGTAACCTGTCGGAGTTTGCCAAGCATACTGAGCACTTCTTGGCCAAATTGTCAGAGCGTCCGGAGATAGCCACTGCCATGTCAACGTACTCTGAGCGCTTCCCGAAATATCGCGTCGAGGTAGATGCCGCCCAGTGCGACCGTGCCGGTGTGACGCCTGAAGCTGTACTCAACACGTTAGGCTCTTTCTGCGGCGGCGCGTATATTGGCAACTTCAACCAGTTTGGTAAGGTCTATCGCATCATGGCTGCCGCTTCACCCGAATACCGCCTCGACCCGCAGTCGCTGCAGAATATCTTCATGCAGGTGAAAGGCGGCAAGATGACCCCCATCTCCCAATTCGTCACGCTGAAGGAGATTGTCGGTCCGTCTAACATCGAGCACTTCAACCTGTTCCAAAGCATCACCTGCATCGTGTCCCCCGGTAGTGGATACACTGAGGGCGATGCTCATAAGGCCATTGCCGAGGTGTTCGAGAAGGAGATGCCAAGAACCGCAACATTCGAGTACAGCGGTATGTCGCGTGAGGTAGAGGAGGCTGCCGGCTCTAACGCCACGGCACTCATCTACGTCATCTGCGTCATCCTGATCTACCTCATCTTAGCATCACTCTACAACTCGTGGTTCACACCGTGTGCCGTGTTGTTCAGTGTGCCGTTTGGACTGATGGGTGCCTTCGTGTTTGCCTACTTAGGCTATACGCAGGGATTGCCTGGCATGGACAACAACATCTACCTGCAGACGGGTGTCATCATGCTGATTGGTCTGCTGGCCAAGACAGCTATCCTCATCACTGAGTTCGCCACAGAACGCCGTGCTCAAGGGATGACCATCGTTGAGGCAGCTTTCGAAGCTTGTAAGGAGCGTTTGCGCCCCATCCTGATGACGGTGGCCACGATGATTATCGGTATGATTCCCCTTGTGATTGAAGGTGGTGCCGGTGCCAACGGTAACCGTGCCCTCGCCTTGGGTGTCATCGGCGGTATGAGCATCGGTACTATTGCCCTGCTCTTCGTTGTTCCAGCCTTCTTCATCGTGTTCCAGAAACTGCATGAGAAGTATCAGGGTGCTTCTAAAGAGAAAAGTGAAAATTAAATATGAATCGTGAAATATGAAATGTAAAAATATCATAGCAGCCGCAGCCGTGGGTTTGATGCTCACTGGCTGTGGTATCTATAACAAGTACGAGCAGAACACGCAAACAGTCTCCGATGCTTTTGGTACAGATGAGAGCATCTTGGCGGCTACTGGCGAGAAATCCATCTCCCAGATGTCATGGCGCGAGTTCTTCACCGATCCACTGCTCCAGCAGCTTATTGAACAGGTACTGGCGAACAATACCGATCTTAACTCCGCGCGTATTGCCGTCGAGAAGAGTCAGGCTGCGCTGACGGCTTCAAAGTTAGCTTACCTGCCGTCTCTTTATTTCTCGCCACAAGGTACACTGGCCAAGTTCGACAACAACCCCTGGTCCAAGACCTACGACCTGCCGCTGCAGATGTCGATGGATGTTGACGTGTTCGGCTCCATCACCAACAAGAAGCGCGCAGCCAAGGCTGTGCTCCTGCAGGCTCAAATGCAAGAGGAGGCCATCCGCTCCAACCTCATATCCGTCACAGCCCAGCAGTACTTCATGTTGCAGGTGCTCGACCGGCAGCTGGAGATTCTCACACAGACCGACAGCCTGTGGAACGAATCGCTCGAAACCGAGCAGGCTCTGTGGGAGAATGGTAAGGCCTATAGCACTGCTGTCAACCAAATGGAGGCTTCATATCTAAGCGTGAAGACGCAGATTGTCGATACCCGCCGCAACATCCGTTCCGTCGAGAATGCCATCTGCAAGTTGATGGCTGTCAGTCCGCAGCACATCAACCGCCAGAAGTGGGGCAGCTCCATCCTGCATCATGCTGAGGCAATGGGCGAAGCCGAAGAACGGATGTTCAACACCAAGTACCTGAACATTGGTATTCCCGCCCAGATGCTGGAGCGTCGTCCCGATATCCGCCTGGCCAACTACGCCATAGAAGAAGCCTTCTATAACGTTCAGGCTGCCCGCGCTGCCTTCTACCCCGGCATCACGCTCGGTGGTTCAGCCGGATGGACCAACTCGGCTGGTGGTATGGTTGTCAATCCTGGCAAGCTGCTACTCTCTGCCGTCGGCTCACTCACACAGCCCATCTTTGCACGTGGCAGGCTGATTGCCAACAAAAAGATTGCCAAGCTCACTGAGGAGGACATGCAGAAGAAATATGTGCAGACAATCATCAACGCCGGAAACGAGGTGAACGAAGCTATGTCCAGCTGCATGACAGCCCGAGAGAAACACGCCTACCTCCAACGTCAGGTGCAGGTGCTCCATGAGGCATACACAGGCACGCATGAGCTGATGGATAATGGTAAAGCCAGCTACATCGAAGTGCTGAGGGCTCAAGAGTCGCTGCTTGATGCACAGCTCAGTTCGGCTATGAACATGTACAATGGTGCAGAAGCTGTCATCGCACTGTATATCGCCCTCGGTGGCGGGTCAGAATAGACGACATCATATGGATTGATTAAAAAATTATCATGTCACAATTAGAACCCCTCATGTCCGACCTGGCGCTGATTCTCATCTGCGCAGGTGTCATGACGCTCCTTTTCAAGAGTCTTAAACAGCCCGTTGTCCTGGGCTATATCGTAGCGGGATTTCTTGCCTCGCCGAACATGCCTTATATGCCCAGCGTTTCTGATATGCACGGCATTCATCTGTGGAGTGAAATCGGTGTCGTATTCCTGCTCTTCGCCCTTGGTCTGGAGTTCTCGTTCAAGAAGATCCTGAAGATGGGCGCGGCACCCATCATCGCCGCCATAGCCATTATCCTTGGCATGATGTATGTCGGTTCGCTTGCAGGTCACCTCTTTGGCTGGAGCGAGATGGACTGTATCTACTTGGGAGGTATGCTGGCCATGTCGTCCACCACCATCATCTTCAAGGCCTTCGATGACATGGGCCTGCGGCAGCAGCGCTTTGCCGGTCTCGTGCTCAGCGTGCTCATCATCGAGGACATCCTTGCCATCGTGCTGATGGTGATGCTCTCGACGCTGGCCGTCAGCAAGGAGTTTGAGGGCATGCAGATGCTAACGTCCATCTTGCAGCTTGGATTCTTCCTGGTGCTCTGGTTTGTGGTGGGCATCTACTTCATTCCCCTCTTCTTGAAAAAGGCCAAGCCGTTGATGAATGAAGAAACCTTGCTCATCACAGCCCTTGCCCTCTGTTTCGGAATGGTGGTGTTTGCCTCGGCAGTAGGTTTCTCTGCCGCTTTTGGTGCCTTCGTCATGGGTAGCATCCTATCGGAAACCGTTGAGGCCAAGCAGATAGAGCACCTCGTGACTCCTGTCAAGAACCTTTTCGGTGCCATCTTCTTCGTATCTGTAGGCATGATGGTTGATGTGGCGCTCATCATCGAGTATATAGTGCCCATTCTCTGTATCATTGCGGCTATCATGCTGGGGCAGACCATCCTGAGTACCCTCGGTTTCCTGCTTTCCGGCCAGTCTCTGAAGACGGCCATGCAGTGCTCGTTCTCGCTGACACAGATTGGCGAGTTTGCCTTTATCCTGGCTACCCTTGGCACCTCGCTGCATGTCACCAGCGATTTCCTCTATCCCATTGTTGTTGCCGTGTCCGTCTTCACGACGTTCACCACACCTTATATGATTCGGTTGGCTGATCCAGCCTATAACATAGTGGCGCGCGTGCTGCCTGCCAAGTGGATAGAAAAGTTGGAGCATAATGCCTCCAGTGAAGCGGAAGAGCCTGAGACCAACGAGATGCGTCAGCTTTGGCGTTCTGAATTCAGGATCTTTGTTCTCATCATGCTTATCAATAGTGTGCTTTGTCTGGCAGTGATTGCCGTCATGTACTATTTTGGTGTGCCACTGATTATGGATGTGCTACCTGAACCTTGGTCTGGCATTGCCATAGCCATTGTTACACTGTTTATCTGCGGACCCTTTATCTGGGCTCTGATGCGTCGGGGTAGCAATAGTGATAACGTCAACAAACTCTGGGACGAAGGAGGGAGCATCATGCGTATCAAAATCACGGCATTTGGTATTCTACGTCTGGCCATCGGTGCCGCCTTCATCGCCTATATTATTGGCAATACGTTGCCCATGATTGGCATGTACGGCATCTTCGCCGTGATAGCAGTAGCGTTCATGATCTTCGTCTCGCGCAATTTCGAGAAACAGAGCAATATCATGACCAAGACCTTCACCGATCATCTGAATGAGCGTGAACAGGGTTCATAAATTAAAGAAATAAAAAAACTCAAATACAACTATGAGTAAGATTAAGACTATCGGTATTTTGACGTCGGGCGGCGATGCTCCCGGCATGAATGCTGCCATCCGTGCCGTGACACGCGCAGGTATCTACAACGGTTTTAAGATCAAAGGCATCTATCGTGGCTACGACGGCCTTATCAATGATGAGGTGAAGGAGTTTACCACCGAGGATGTCAGTGGTATCATCACCCGTGGCGGCACGATCCTGAAGAGTGCCCGAAGCAAGGAGTTCATGACAGTGGAAGGCAGACAGAAGGCTTACGAGACCTGTTTGAAGGAGGAGATTGACGCCCTGATCGTGATTGGCGGCAATGGCTCGCTGACAGGTGCCCGAGACTTTGCCATGGAGCATGACTTCCCCTGTATCGGTCTGCCTGGCACCATCGACAACGACCTTTACGGAACGGATGCTACCATCGGCTACGACACCACGATGAACACCATCATGGAATGTGTTGACCGTATCCGCGACACGGCCAACTCGCACGAGCGCATTTTCTTCGTTGAGGTCATGGGACGTGATGCCGGCTTCCTGGCGCAGAACTGTGCCATTGCCTGCGGTGCCGAGGCTGCCATCGTACCTGAGGAAGCGACCGATGTTGACCAGCTTGCCGCATTCATGGGTCGTGGCATCCGCAAGTCGAAGAAGTCGTGCATTGTCATCGTCTCGGAGAGTCCGAAATGCGGTGCCCTCTACTATGCCGACCGCGTCAAGAACGAGTTCCCCGAGTTCGATGTACGCGTGTCCATCCTTGGCCACCTGCAGCGCGGCGGCAGTCCGTCGGCTCGCGACCGTATCTTGGCCAGCTGTACGGGCGTCGGTGCTATTGAGGCCATTTTACAGGGGCAGCGCAACGTGATGATTGGCATACGCAACAACGAAATCGTTTATGTTCCCTTCTCCGAGTGCATACGCACGGACAAGCGTTTCGACAAGCGTCTGATTACTGTGCTTGACGAACTGAGCATTTGACGTGAACAGGGGGCTACAGGTTAAAAACGGCGTTTTTAACCTGTGGCCATTTTCATCATCGACCATGCTGTTAAGCCTATGCAGCAGAGCATCATTGCAACTAACAAAAACAATCGTTATTATGAAAAAAGATAGACGTTTACGTACATTCTTGTTATGGATGTGTATGCTGTTTACAGCCCAGAATGTCTGGGCAGACAGCGGAGCTTGGTATTTCAAAGAAAAAGCCGGCTTCGGTTGGACTGTCTGCGGCAATGCAGAAATCGAGTTTTCCATACCCGTGTTCATTTGGGACTCTTCAAGTAACGATGCCGTCAAGTGGGGGCATATTTATGTGACACCAAGCGGTGAAAATGAAACAGAGTTGCTCTACTATGCTTACGACGAGGATGATGACTCGCGTAATATGAGCGAGCCGGTCACTTTTCAAGCGATGGTTGATGGTGATTTCAGGGTGACCAATACCACTTCGGGTTCCGTAGGTTTCAACCGTAACGACGGCAAGCAAAGCTGGGTATTGACGGTGGATGCTGATGATAATGACCACCATACGGCGAAAATCCGTTGGAAGGTACCTTATAACTGGCGCGGCAAGACGTTGAGTTTTCGTGTTCATTTCTGCTATTTCGACAAGTTTAGCAGTAATAATGAAGTTCAGCACCAATTAGAATCCTACGAATGTCCAGCAGGTTCCGATATCTCCATTACGCTGAACGACCCCATGCTGGCTTTCGAGTCCAGTAGTGCCGGCCATATCATGATTCCTTGGTATGCCCAGGCAAAGAGTCTGACCAATGCCAAGTTGCACGCCGTCGATGCTGTTACGGGCCATGTTACCATGATGAAGGTGACGACCAGTGCTTTGACGGGCTATGTCCGTATTCCGATGGATCGTCCTTATTCAAGCGTACAACTCAGTGGTCAGGTTAAGACCTTCGAGGGGGAAGACGTTCCCGGTGAGTTATCATCCAACTCCATCTCGGTGCCGATGTTCCATACCCCCACCAATTTCTCGGCGACGATGCAGCCTGACGGCAAGGTAGTGCTGAAATGGAAGGTCAATCTGCCCAATCAGCATGATATCATGGACTTCGATATGTTTGAAATCCAGCGTAACATGACGGGGAGTACTAATCCTGACGATGCTGCTTGGCAGACGATTCAGCAAGAGCCTTATGAAGAAAACAAGGAGAACTACGAGGTGGTGGACGCCGATATGATTAGTCGTTATCAGGGCCATCCCGTCACCTATCGTGTGCGTCGCTCGGGAACATCCTTCTGGGGATGGGTTCCAGCCGCTAAATATGCGCAGGTGCAGATACCTGCAAATGTGAATCTCTTTGGCATCAATCATGCCACAGCCCAGCGCGGCAGTTCCTGGGATCCAACGCATGTCGTGAACTTCGCGTTCAATTTCAGTGGGCCGGAAGTGGATGAGAACGGCACTTTCATTATCCGTACAGCCACTGACTGGGAGAAATTTGCCCAACGTGTCAATGCGGGTGAGACAACCCTTAACGCCATCATGGCCGGTGACATCGACTTGGGGAATAGTCAGGTGATGGTCGGCACTATGGGTAGTCCCTACATGGGAGCCTTCGACGGCCAGGGCTATACGTTGACCGTTCACTACAAGAATAATGACGTGTGGACGGCGCCCTTCCTTCATGTGAAAGGAGCGAAGATCAAGGGATTGAACGTTGATGGTGATATCACGACATCACTTAAGCATGTTGGTGGACTTATCGGCAGTTCCACCGATGCAACATCCATCAGCGACTGCACCGTCTCGGCTGTGATCACCAGCAGCTTTGCACCCGGCACCGACGGTGCGTGTATGGGTGGTTTTGTGTCGCGGGTTAATTCCAGTAGTACGGTCGTCGGTCTGGTCATCAAGAATTGTCGTTTCGCAGGACAGTTGTTAGGTGAAAATTGCCATTCAAATGGAGGCTTCGTGGGCTATGCCGCCTCGAAAGTCAAGTTTGAGAAGTGTGTCTTTGCACCGACAAAGATTACTACGTTGTACGATGGATGTAAGACCTATTGTCGCGGGGTTGAGCCAGAGTTGATCGATTGCTACTATACCATCTGCTACGATGGCTCGAAAACGACAGTTGTCGAGGGTAGGGAGTGCAGGGTCATCCGTACTGTCGATGACTGGTTGGCATTCAGGGATGCTGTAGCGACAGCCAAGGGCAACAGTGATGTCAATGCCGTACTGGGCAATGACCTCTCTGTGAATTATAGTATTGGATCGAGTGACGCGCCTTTCCGTGGCTACTTCAATGGTAATGGCTATACGCTGAATGTCAATATCAATAGTAGCGGCTATTATTACGCAGCACCCTTCCCCTTTGTCAAGGAGGCTACCATCAAGAATGTGCATGTGACGGGAAAGGTGGAGGGTGGTCTCCATGCCTCGGGTTTGGTAGGAGCCCCCAATACCGTATATATAAATAATGTACGTGTGTCTGTCACCATTACCGCTTCAAATGGTGGGGGAAACGGTCCACATGCTGGTGGTTTTGTGGGACATGCTAGTAGTTCCTTTGTTTCCATCAGGAACAGCCTGTTCGACGGAATCATCATTTCCAGATCTTGGAACGATTCATGGGCCGGCGCATTCATTGGCTGGAGTGGTGGTCCAGCTGGCACTTGGAGATTTGAAAACAACTACGAGAACGGTAAGTATGTCAATTTCCGAAATGTTGGTATGTGCGTTCGCGACGGGTCATGGTGGGGTGGTTCCAATACAAGCTATTCGACGTATAACTGGAGTGAAATGGCCAGTAATGAAAACCGCAATGCCGAAGGCAATAGCGCATTGGTCAAGAAATTAGGTACAGACAACTGGATGTTGGACGGTGGCCTGGTGGTTCCCCAAATGCCAGTCAGTTCCATGGGTCAGGGCACGACCGCCCTTCCACTTACCGACGATGAGCTGTTGGCGAAACTTGGTGATAAGTGGCAGGTGAAGGGCAACACCATTGTACCCGTTGCCGAGCGCACAGAGGGAAGCATCTACGGTTCTACCGTTTGGGATCCCCGTGCTCAGTTGAAGTTGCGCGTCAATATGCATGGCGAGAATGGCGTGGATAGCAAAATCATTGACCTGTCAAACAATGAGGATGCCATCAATAAGCACCAATTCTCATACGAACTGACACGTAAGTGTGTGGAATATTCCTTCGACCTGATGATCGTGAGAGGTAAATCTACATTACCTATCGTTGGTGAGAAAGGCGACACGGCCATCTATGCCGTGACAAAGATTGACGAAGGCCAACTGGCAAACTATCGTTTCGAGAACGGCAACGAAATCATTCATCTTAAGTCAACCACGAAGCAGAGCTCTGTGGAACTGACATGGGAGACCGTTGGTGGCGACTGCGACTTCTACCGTGTGTTGCGCCGTCTGCACAGCGACACAGCCGATGCCGAGTGGACCGACACCATTGCTACCGACCTGAATCAACTGTTCTTCGAAGACAAGACCGTGCTGGTGCAGAAGACCTATGACTATCGCGTGGAGAGCGTGTTCCAGTGTGAGGGCGTTCATATTTATTACAAGACATGTACAGGTGCCTGTGAAACCACGGGTATGATTGACGGTTATATCCGTATGGCCGATGGTACAGCCATGAGTGATGTCACCGTGATGTGTCGGCCTATTTATGGAATTCCTGGAGCAAACGCATATTATGAAGCCACTACTGATAATACGGGTTACTACGTGTTCCGTGGCCTTCCCTTCCATATCACCAACGGTTATTCCGATGGTTCGTATGTGGTATGGGTGGTTGGAACAGGCGATGGCGGCAGTTATACCGGTCCAGGCGGTTCTGACGCGTCATACGTAACCTTCGGCCAGAACAGTAACTGGACAACGGACTTCAATTTCTTCATGGATACCTATTACGTCCTGTCTGGTAATGTGTATTATCAAGATACCACGATTCCTGTGCCTGGCGTGTCGTTTAAGCTTGATGGCAACGAGATGCACGATGCCAACCAGAAGGTCATTCAAACCGACACACAGGGCGCCTTCTCGTTGAGCATCCCCCGAGGCATACATAGCATACAGGCTGTGAAGGAAGGTCACGTCTTTGCAGAAGATGGATATCTGATCAATCCCTGGGCTCGCACAGAAAGCGAAAGCCACAGGTTTAATTTTATCGGGAACGTCTCAAACGTCTTTCTTTGGGATACTACCACCGTGATGCTGCGTGGCCGCGTGGTGGGTGGTGACGTTCAGGGAAGCAAGCCTCTGGGTCAGGGGCTTTCGGAGAATAATCTGGGTGACTCCATCAAGATTGTGATGCAGCTTGAAGGCGACAATGCTTCTTATCTGGTATTCAAGATGGATGACGGGGGCATCACATCGGAAAGTTACGATGTCAGCTTTGGTCCTGCCGACGAGAACACCTCGCATGTCGATGTGAAGCGCCACACGCTGACCATTTTCCCTGACGAGAAGACTGGCGAATACCAACTGAAGCTGCATCCAGCCAAATATAAGGTCATAGAAGTATCAGGCATGGGCTATGCCACACTTTTCCAGCAGGGCAAGGTGGGAGAAACGCTTGACTTGGCTCTCAACGTGCAGGGTGACACCTGCGAGTACAGCCGTATCTACCATTCTGTACCTACGGTTGATGTGAAACAGTTTAATCCTGGTTCCGAACCCTACTTCGGTGTGAAGAAACTGACAGCCACTGATAATGTCGGCAATAAGTCGGTCGTCAACACCTGGTATTGGAAAAAGACTTCTGAAACCGATAGCATTGGAGTCTATTCCTTCGGCTATCCTGTGTTCATGGGCGGTTCACCTTATGGATGGACGTTGCAGGCTTGTGAGAAATACTATAAAAACAACGACCAAACTGCAGTTCCCGACATCGTCAACCTCAGCGGCGGTAAGGTGAGCATCATGAATGCACTGACCACCGATTCCAAAACTGCCGAATGGGAGTGCGAATTGGATGAAAACGGTTCTGCATCCTATATCTTCACGCCCAACAATCCTAACTTCTCGTTGATAAATGAAAGGGCGCTGAAGAATGTTAACATTACGCTGGAGTACGACGAGAACTTCTATGAGGTCAAACCCTTCAACGGTCAGATTCTGCAGGGTTATGTGATGGCCATACAGCCTATGGTAGAAGGCCGCAAGACCATCGTATCCGGCACGCCTAAGCTCTTCGATATCCTTCGTGACCCGCCGGGTGGCGGCAGCTCGGCATACATTGAGGAAGGTTCTAAGCTGAGCTATGGCTACTCCTTCGATCTGGATGCTTCGTTGGGCTTTTCTTTGAAAACGTCCAAAATCTCCGGCGCGGATAGCTATAAGGGTATCGTTGCAGGTGGTACTGAAGCGGGTCTGCTCTCCTCTGTGAAAAAGGAGGATAAATTAGACTTCTCGTTTAAGACCGCCTTCGGTATGTCGTGGACCTACAGCTATAATATAGATGTCACTGAGCGTATCCAGACGTCAACCAGCAAGAAGTGGGTTGGCTCTAAGGCTGACATTTTCATTGGTACTACGGAGAATATCGTGATACAGGATGCGATGGCTGTACGTGTCATCCCCGATGACATGTACCAGCTTGTCAAGTTGCACGAGGGCGGAACGTTTACGATGACCGACTCGTTGGGTAACACCGCGAAGATCAAGGTGCCCGTAGGCACGATGAAGGTACTGGCTCAGGGTACTGACAATAATGGGAAGCCCATCTATTTGGTACGCGATGAGGTCATGCAGGTCTATCCTGCGGTTTCGTCAACCTTCATGCATACGCAACACTATATTGAGAACGAGTTACTGACCGAACTGATGAAGACACGTAACTCCTTGTTGTTGCCGTCAAGTACGGAATCTCACTATGCACAGGCACTGGCCAACAAGCAGGGATATCCTGCCTATGTCAGTGATGTGGATGCCCAGAACGATAACTTTGCTTTGCCAGGTTATTATAGCGTCTTTTATCCGGAAGGTAAGGCAGAACAGTTCAGTGACAGCATCCATGCGTTGAATCAGGAGATGTATGCCTGGATTAGTATGCTTGCTAAGAACGAGGAGGAAAAACTTCAGGTGATGCCACGCAATCTGGTCAAGCGTTACGACTTCGACGGAGGTGCTTCCATTCAGTACAGTGAGACCTTCTCTACCAGTCAGAACGGTTCGCGCTACTTGCGTTATCCGATACTCAGCGATTTTGGCAATCTGTTTGATTTTGGAGGTTTGAAATTTCTTACCAAGGCTCTGGAGACGGCACTGACCAAGAAAAGTGGCGGTATCGAAAACGGGGTTGATCGTGTTGAAGACGAGAATGGAAGAATCACGTGTGAGGTCATAACGGGGGGAGTGTCTTTCTCAACTTCTGTTAAGCCGATTGTCACAGCCAGCTTCAATGATAAGTTCACCACTTCCGAGACGCATTCCAAGAAGACAGGCTTCACGCTGTCTGCTTCCAGCAAGTCGAGTCTGACGGTGGATGTCTATCGCACAGAGACACAATACACTTACGACCCGACGGAGAATGCTTTCTATGAATTGACGGAAGAGATGCTCAATAACGTGCGCAATGGTAAACTGAACAGTACGTCACTCAGTTGGGCTGATTATAATACGAAGGTCTATTCCAACCTTGTCTTCCGTACCATTGGCGGTGTGACCTGTGAGCCTTACGAGAAGGAGCGCACGACGAAGTGGTATCAGCCTGGGACAGTGCTTGACGTGGCTACCATTCCTGCCGACAAGCCCAGAATCTGGATTGACGAGCCGGAAGTGAGCAACGTTCCTTTCGACGAGCCTGCCCGCTTCACGCTGCACATGGCCAACGAGAGCGACTATCCGGAACGCGCCTCACTCCTTTTCAACTATTATCTGCTGGCCAGCAGCAACCCGAATGGTGCCAAAGTCCTGGTTGATGGTATGCCCATCAGCTCGGGTGGCGTGAATATCGTGCTCTATCCCTGCCGTGACAAGAATAACGAGGTGGTGGTGTTCGATAAACAGATTGAGGTGTGGCCGGGCAAGGAGTTCGACTATAAAGACCTGACACTCTGCCTGTACGACCCCGACGATCCCGTCCGTGTGTTCAGTGTCAAGTTCTCGGCACACTTCGTGCCTACAGCCGGTAAGGTAAACATCAGCTCGCCTGGCAACAACTGGGTGATGAACACCGATAGTCCATATGACGGTGACAGGCATGCTTGGTATATGCCAGTCAGCATCGACGGGTTCGACACCAACTACCGCGGCTTTGACCACATCGAATTGCAATACAAACTATCGACACAGGGCGATAAGGACTGGGTGAACGTCTGCTCGTACTATAAGGACAAGGAACTGATGGCCAAGGCCAGTGGCAAGACCGATACCATTCCGCCCAATGGCGTCATCATCGCCAGGTTCTATGGCGAGGGGGACCCCGTAGAACAACGCTATGACATTCGCGCCGTGAACTACTGCCGCCATGCCGGTGGATTCCTGACGGGTTCGTCAGAGATTCTGAAAGGCATCAAGGACACCCGCCTGCCAGTTGCTTTCGGTACACCTCAGCCAACGGACGGCATTCTCAACATTGGAGACGACATCATCATCAAGTTCTCTGAGCCTATTGCCGGCAACTATCTGCGCAAGATTAACAACTTTGAGGTGTTGGGTACGATGACCAACAACGATGTCTCTACCTCGACATCACTGAGCTTTACGGGTGAAAGCTATGCCTTCACACAAGGCAGTCGTAATCTGGCGGGCAAGAGCTTCACGGTAGATGTGATGCTGAATCCCGCCACCGACAGCAAACAGATGACCGTCTTCTCACACGGCGGTGAGGAGAACGGACTGAGCTTCGGACTGACAGCAGACCGAAAACTCTCGGCCACCATTAACGGGAACACCGTGGAGTCGGATAAGGCTGTGGAGTTCAGCAACGCCCTGCGCGAAGTAGCTTACGTCCTCGACCAGTCGGGCGACAGTATGACCGTCCGCTTCTTCGACGGCGGCAAGCCGATCGGTAGCAGGGAGCTGTCGGGTAAGTACAATGATCATGCGTCCGAATTGATCGTGGGCGTGAGCACCGACGGTAAAAACACCTACAAGGGCGACATGCTGGAGTTCCGCCTGTGGAACCGTGCTTTGGATGGCGCTGCGCTCGAATCCTATGGCAGGAAGAGGTTGACAGGCTACGAAAGCGGACTGCTCGACTACTACCCGATGAACGAAGGCGACGGTTTGTGGGCCTACGATAAGGCTCCAGGAAGCATGGATCTCTTCTTGGCAAGTACCAGTTGGAAACGCCCTGCCGGTATCTCCGTTGCGTTGAAGGGTGAGAAGGGGCTGCGCCTGAAGAAGGACAAGTTCACACGCTCCAAGGACCACGACTATACCCTGATGTTCTGGTTCCGCACCCTTGACAGCCTTGCCACGCTCTTCTCCAATGGTGAGGCCCGCCGCGGTTTCGAGAATCAGATCAACATTGGTCTCAAGGATCATAGTTTGTATGTCCGCTCGTCAGGCTTTGAGAAAGATACCAGGATAACGCCATGCGATGGCTACTGGCACCACTTTGCCATGACGGTATCGCGTTCACAGAACGTGGCAAATATCTATTTGGACAAGATCCTCATAGAGTCGTTTGCTGCCGACAGCCTGAGCGGTATCAACAGCGATGACGACATCGCACTGGGTGCCACCTACGTGGACAAGAACACACCGGTCAACGTGATGCATGGAAACATTGACGAGGTGGGCATGTTCTCGAGTGTATTGCCGCTGAACCTCATCAAGGAGTTCTCGAACCACACGCCTTTCGCCACGATGAGTGCCATGATGGCCTATCTGGACTTTGGACGCTCTGAGAAGAACGAACAGAACACACAGCGTCTGGAGCCTTCGGGCGTCAGCTTGAAACGCTATGTTGACAGTCAGGGCAATCAGCTGAGCCGTCAGGACGTCCTGGTTGCCGACGATGAGGTGAGAGCGTTTGCCGATCGCGACATCTTTGCTCCCATGGTAAGCAGTGCCCAGATGGACAACCTGAACTACAGTTTCGTCGCCAACGACAATGAGTTGTACATCAACATCATCGAACCTGACTACATGGTGGAGAAGTCCAGTGTCCATGTTACCGTCAAGGAAGTTTCCGACCTCCAGGGCAACCTGATGGCATCGCCGCTGACCATGGATGCCTATGTCTATCGCAATCCGCTGCGCTGGAATGTGAAACACATCGACAAGGAGGTTCGCTATGGCGAGGGATTGACCTTTGAGGCCACGGTGAAGAACCTGAGTGGCGTGACGCAGAATTACACGCTGGAAGACCTGCCCGTATGGATTTCGGCTTCGCAGACCAATGGCCTTGTCGGTGCATTGGACGAAGAGACCATCACGTTCACCATCTCACCCTACATTAATATAGGTACGTATAACGAGCAGATCACTCTCGTGGGAAATAACAAGATGTCGGAGCCGCTGCCTGTTACGCTGCGCATTCGTGGTTCCGAACCCAACTGGGTGGTTAGCGACGGGCTGAAACAGGCGAACCAGACCATGATGATGGTGGCCCGCGTCAAGATCGACGGCGTGGTGGCCAGTTCGAAGGACGACATCCTGGCCGTATTCGATGAGCATCAGCAGACATTGGGCGCGGCACACATCGAACTGAACGAGAATGCCAACGCCAATGAAGCACTGGCCTATCTGACCATCTACGGCTATACCAACCCCGACAACACGAAGCCCACACTGAACTTCCGCTTCTACAAAGCCGGCACGGGCAGTGTATATACGGTGGCACCTGCTGACAGTACGATCTACACCTTCAGTGCCGATGCCTTCATAGGTTCTGCAACCGATCCCGTTATCCTGAAGGACGACCCGACAAAGAGTATTTGGGGGCTGAGTCTGAAGAAAGGCTGGAACTGGGTAACCATTCCGGTCACTCCCCAAAACCAGACCGTAGGACAGTTCCTCAACGGACTGTCGAAATGGGAGGCCGGCGATAAGATCATCAGCATCAACGGCACTACCAGGCAGGAATACACCTGCCGCGAGAATCAGAAAGCCCCCCGTGGCTACCTGTGGGACAAAGAGGATGAGCCGGTCACCATCCTCCCGACCCAGATGTACAGCATCTACTCCGTGAGCGACAAAGTGGTCTGTCTGGAAGGCAACAGCGCCTATCAACCCATCACCGTGCATAAGGATTGGAACCGCATCGGCTATCTCACGACCATCAACCTGCCCGTCTCCCAGGCATTGTCTGACTACATGGAGCAGGCGCAGGAAGGCGACGTGGTGAAGTCGCAAGACGAATTTGCCGTTGCCAGCCGCACGGCTAACGGACTGGTCTGGAAGGGTACGCTGCAGTACATGGAGGCTGGTAAGGGCTACATGCTGAAGCGGCAGGCCGACAGCGAGGCAACGTTCTACTACCCCCTTTACTTCTTGGACAACCGCTACAGCGGTAGCAGCACAAGAGCGGCTCCACGTCACGTCAGCAGCCTGGCGACCATGAACATCGTGGCTACCGTTGAGGGCATCGAGACCGGGCCCGGCGACCGTCTGGTCGTTTACAGCGGTGCAGAGCGCATCGCCGAGGCCGTTGCCGACGACGAGCAGAACTACTATCTCAACATCGGGAACGATGCCGACCCGGGCGAGACGTTGACCTTCGCCATCGAGCGCGACGGCGAGGCCATTGCCATGACGGGCAGTCGCATCAACTTTGTTGCCAACAAAGTGATGGGTACGCCGGAGCAGCCTGCGGCCATCAGCTTCACAGCCCTCGCCCGGCTGCCGCACGATGACAAGTGGTACACCCTCTCAGGTCTCCAGTTGCCGGAGCAGCCGACACACAGAGGCCTGTATATCTACAACGGAAAAGTAAAGATCATGAAATAACTGAAAACCGGTAAATCCGAAAAGACAATGACAATGAGAAAGACCCTATTAGCATTCACAGCCCTCGCCTTCATGGCGTGGGGCTGCTCCCCGGCCGACGACCGGGAGCCCGTCAGTCCCCCCGTGGAAATCCCTGCAGGGACGGATGTGCGCCCCGCGTGGTCAGCACCGAACTATGACCTCTACGCAGATTGGATGAACATAGAAGTCCTGTTGCAAGACACACTCGCCAGATATGCATCAGCGCAAGACCTCCTTTGCGCCACCATCCATAACGAAGTGCGTGGCGTGGCTTCAGCCCAGCTGATAGACGGCCAGTGGCTGTTCTCCCTGACGGTGGGCAGCAACGATGCCCATCTGATGGTGACGTTGTCGTACTACTGCGACAGGCTGCATCGTATCTTCACCATCGACTGGATCCCGTTCAATGCTTCCTTGGCACCCACGGGAACAGGAGGCCTCTACAAGCCGCCATTTGTGCAATAGGAGCACAGGCTGATACAAAAAAACTGAGCCAACCTCATACGCTGTTCTGTATGGGTTGGCTCAGATTTTTTCTCGCCCTTGGTGATTCCCTGCTTTATCGGATGAACAGGAGTTCACGGTATTTCGGGAGCGTCCAGAGTTCGTCGGAGACGATGAGCTCCAGCTTGTCAATCTGGTAGCGGATGGCATCCATCTTCGGGGCTACGGTGTCGCAGTAGGCGACGGCCTTGTCTCGGACACTCGTGAGCTTGTTGGCCTTGCGGCGTGCGTCAACGAGTTCTTCCACGGCGGTCTCAATGAACTGCGTGCGCTCGGCAATCTCCTTGATGAGCTTCTTGTTGCGGGCCGTCAGCTTGTCGGCTTCTTCGGCACCGAAGATGGTGTAGAGGTTCTGCACGTTCTTGGCCAGCTGGCTCTGGTAGTGCGTAGCCACGGGAACGATGTGGTTCATGGTGATGTCGCCCAGCACGCGGGCCTCGATCTGAATCTTCTTGGTGTAGGTCTCCCATTTCACCTCGTTGCGGGCTGCCAGCTCGTTGCGCTTCATGACGTTCATCGACTCGAACATCTTCACGTTGTGGTCGTGCAGGTAGTGGTCGAAGATGCGCGGGCATGACTTCTCCACGTCAAGGCCACGGCGTGTAGCCTCTTCAACCCATTCGTCGCTGTAGCCGTTGCCGTCGAAATGGATGGGCTTGCAGGTCTTGATGTCCTCGCGAACCACTTTCAGGATGGCGGCAAGCTTCTCCTCACCCTTGGCAATGAGCTCGTCCACGCGTGTCTTGAAGTCGGTCAGGGCCTCTGCGACGGCGGTGTTCAGTACGATCATGGCTGCGGCGCAGTTGGCCTCCGAGCCTACGGCACGGAACTCGAAGCGGTTGCCGGTGAAGGCGAAGGGCGACGTGCGGTTGCGGTCGGTGTTGTCGATGAGCAGTTCGGGAATCTCGGGAATGTCGAGCTTCATGCCCTGTTTGCCGGCCATGGCGAGCAGGGTGTCGGTATCGGTATTCTCGATGGTCTCCAGGAGCTGGCTGAGCTGTGAGCCGAGGAAGCTGGAGATGATGGCGGGAGGTGCCTCGTTGGCACCCAGGCGATGGGCGTTGGTGGCGCTCATGATGGAGGCCTTGAGCAATGCGTTGTGACGATAGACTCCCATCAGTGTCTCCACGATGAAGACGACGAAGCGCAGTGTGTCCTCGGGGGTCTTGCCCGGGCCGTGCAGCAGCACGCCGGTGTCGGTGGAGAGGCTCCAGTTGTTGTGCTTACCGCTGCCGTTGATGCCGGCAAAGGGCTTCTCATGGAGCAGCACACGGAACCCGTGACGGCGTGCCACGCGCTTCATCAGCTGCATGAGCAGCATGTTATGGTCAACGGCAAGGTTGGTCTCCTCGAAAATGGGTGCCAGCTCAAACTGGTTCGGAGCCACCTCGTTATGGCGTGTCTTGCAGGGGATGCCTAACTCCAGGGCGCGAATCTCCAGATCTTTCATGAAGGCCTGTACACGCTCGGGGATGGCACCAAAGTAGTGGTCGTCCATCTGCTGGTTCTTGGCGGAGTCGTGTCCCATCAGTGTGCGACCGGTCAGCATCAGGTCTGGACGTGCCGAGAAGAGGCTCTCGTCCACGAGGAAGTACTCCTGTTCCCATCCCAGGTTGCTGACTACTTTCTTCACGTCGGTGTAGAAGTAGTGTGCCACGTCTGTAGCTGCCACGTTCACGGCATGCAGCGCACGCAGCAGCGGAGCCTTGTAGTCAAGGGCCTCACCCGTGTAGGAGATGAAGATCGTGGGGATACAGAGGGTGTCGTCGATGATGAAGACGGGTGACGTGGGATCCCAGGCTGAGTAGCCGCGTGCCTCGAAGGTGTTGCGGATGCCACCCGAGGGGAACGAGCTGGCATCGGGCTCCTGCTGTACGAGCAGCTTGCCGCTGAAGTCTTCTATCATGCCTCCCTTGCCGTCGTGCTCGATGAAGGCGTCGTGCTTCTCGGCAGTGCCCTCGGTCAGCGGCTGGAACCAGTGTGTGTAGTGGGTGACGCCATTCTCGTCCGCCCATTGCTTCATGCCCTTGGCGACGGCATCGGCGATGCTGCGGTCCAGACGGGCTCCGTTGTCGATCACGTCAATGAGCTTTTCATACACTTCGCGCGGAAGATACTTGTACATCTTCTGGCGGTTGAAAACATTCTTGCCGAAATACTCTGAAGGTCTTTCTGTCGGTCCTACAACTTCCACAGGCTTCTTTCTGAAAGCCTCGGCTACAACCTCGAATCTTAAATTTGCCATAATCTTTTACCTTAAAGTTGTTGTTTCCGCGTGCAAAGGTACGCATTTTCATTCAAATGGCACAGTCTTTCACGCTCTTATTTCATGATTTTGCTATTTTACTATCTTCACCATTTCACAATAGTCCAATCGTTCAATTGTCCAATTGTCCAATCGTTAAATTGTCCAATAGTCAAATTGTCCAATAGTCCAATTGTCCAATAGTCAAATGGTCCAATCGCCCAGTCTCTGCAGTGCCTCCTCGCAGTCCTCGCGTTTCCCGAATGCCGTCAGTCGGACGTAGCCTTCTCCGCTCGGCCCGAACCCGACACCGGGCGTACACACCACACCGGCACTATAGAGCATCTGTTCGAAGAAACGCCATGACCTCTCCCCGTGAGGGGTCTTCACCCAGAGATAGGGCGCATGTTCTCCACCGAAGACCTTGAAGCCCTGTGCCGTTAGTCCTTCCCGCAGGATGCGCGCATTCTGCATGTAATAGCCGATGGTCTTCTTCACCTGCTCACGTCCCTCGGGTGTGTAGATCGCTTCTGCCGCCCGTTGGCTGACATAGCTTGTGCCGTTGAACTTCGTGGCCTGCCTGCGATCCCACAGGTGGTTCAGCGAAATACGGCGGGAGCCATCGAGCGTGACTGCGGTCAACTCTTTCGGCACAACGGTATATCCACAGCGCACGCCCGTGAATCCTGCCGTTTTCGAATAGCTTCTGAACTCTATGGCGCACTTCCGCGCTCCCTTGATTTCATAGATGGAGTGGGGGATTTCGTCGCTTTGGATATAGGCCTCATAGGCGGCATCGAAGAGGATGAGCGCATCGTTGCGCAGGGCGTAGTTCACCCAGCCCCGCAACTGCTCCTTCAGCAATATGGTTCCCGTCGGATTGTTCGGATAGCACAGGTATATCATGTCCACCCGCTTTTCGGGAAGCTGCGGCACGAAGTTGTTCTCCGCCGTACAGGGGAAGTAGCTCACGTTGCTCCAACGCCCGTCCTCCAGTATGCCGGCGCGTCCGATCATCACGTTTGAGTCAATATAGACGGGATAGATGGGATCCGTCACGCCGATGCTGTTGTCCCAGCGCACCAGTTCCTGGATGTTGCCCGTGTCGCTTTTGGCACCGTCGTTGATGAACACCTCGTTCATGTCCAAGTGGATGCCTCGGGGCAGGAAGTCGTTCTTGACGATGGCCTCGCGCAGGAAGTCGTAACCCCGCTCAGGACCGTAGCCATGGAACGAAGTCTCTGCAGCCATCTCGTCCACCGCCCTATGCATGGCCTCGACAACAGCGGGACACAGGGGCTGAGTCACGTCGCCGATGCCCAGGCTGATCACTCGCTGGTGAGGATGAGTCGCCTTGAAAGCATTCACCTTCTTGGCAATGTCGGCAAAGAGGTAGTTGTCCGACAGTTTCAGAAAATGTTCGTTTACCAGTGCCATATAGAGCAGTTTTTGTTTTAGTTGATGATTTGTTTTCGTTTCTTGGGTGGGGGGCTCAGTCCGCCTTTATCTCTCCTTCAAAGACGAAGGCGGCAGGGCCTGTCATATAGACGTGGTTGTCTTTCTCGTTCCACTCAATCTCTAACGTTCCGCCGTCCATTTCCACTTGGCTCTTGCTTCCCGTTCTGCCAGAGGCTGCTGCCACGACAGCTGTTGCACAGGCTCCTGTCCCGCATGCCATGGTGATGCCGCTGCCGCGCTCCCATACCCGCATTCGGATGTGGTTGGTGCCTACAAGTCGCGCCATCTCGATGTTGCATCCTTCGGGGAAGGAAGCATGGTGTTCCAGCTCGCGTCCGGTCTTCTTGAGATGGGTGTCATCCTCCTTGTCCGTGAAGATGACGTAATGGGGATTCCCCATGGACACGAATCGGCCTTTCCCACTGTCGAGCGAGGGGTTGAACTGAGAGCGGACATCCCAGGCGGGTTCTCCCATGTCCACGGTGACGCTCTCAACCTCCTGCCCTGACTCCGAGAGATGCAGCCTGAGAATCTTCACGCCCGAGAGCGTCTCCAAGCGAATCTCCGTCTTGCGGGTCAGGCCCTTCTCGTAGAGATATTTCCCGATGCACCGGCTGGCATTGCCACACATCATCGCCTCTGAACCGTCGGCATTGAAAATGCGCATCGAGAAGTCAGCCTTTGCCTTATCCAAAGCTTCCCCAATCAGCACAAGCCCGTCGCTGCCGATGCCTGTATGGGATTTGCTCCAGCGGCGTGCGGCTTCGGAAGGGTCTGCTATATGATATAATAAGGTATTAATATAAATATAGTCGTTGCCCGCTCCATGCATCTTGGTGAAATGGATGTTTTTATTCATGCTGCAAAGGTACGACGTTTTGAAAGAAGAAACAAGGAAATAACTAACAAATCCATCAACTTTTTCTGATAAAATTACAGATTGTAATTAACGATGGCTGTTTTGCTTTCAAAATGAAAGGAAAATAGATAGAAAGGTTCAACATGATAAGTTGAGACTGAAAACTAAAACCAAAAAGAACGATTCTTTCTTGTTTTAATATCAGAATGTCGTAATTTTGCATCGACAATTTGCAAAGAGTCAGAAGAATAAGGTAAAAAGAAGTAAAAAGGTAAAAAGAGAAAAGGTATGAAAAAGATTGAAGCAATTATCCGCAAGACCAAGTTTGAGGAGGTGAAGGCGGCACTGCTTTCATCCGACATCGACTGGTTTGAGTATCATGATGTGCATGGTATTGGTCAAAGCCGACAGGAGCGCATCTATCGCGGTGTTCAGTACAGCACCGATGTCATTGAGCGGGTTGCCATCACCATCGTCTGTCGCGACATGTTTCTGGAGCCTACCATCCAGGTCATCCTGCGTGTGGCACACACGGGTGAGATCGGAGACGGTCGTATCTTCGTGAGCGACGTGATAGACACTTACTCCATCCGCACCGGAGAGAACGGCGACACCGTACTGAGAGATAAGAAATAGAAATAACACAGGATAACAAACACACGACTATGATGAACGAAATAGGATTATCACTCGATACTGTATGGATGCTGTTAGCAGCCATGTTGGTTTTCTGGATGCAACCCGGCTTTGCCCTCTGTGAGGCGGGATTCACCCGAAGTAAGAACACTGCCAATATATTGATGAAGAACTTTGTCGATTTCATGTTCGGCTCACTCTTGTTCTTCTTCATCGGATTCGGATTGATGTTCGGTTCCGACGGCGCAGGTTTCATTGGTACCCCCAACTGGGGCGACCTCTCTTTCTATAAAGGCGACCTACCCGTAGAAGGTTTCCTGATTTTCGAGACTGTTTTCTGTGCCACTTCTGCCACCATCGTCAGTGGTGCCATGGCAGAGCGCACGAAGTTCTCGATGTATGTCATTTACAGTGCTGTCATCTCACTGCTCATCTATCCCATCGAGGGACACTGGACCTGGGGAGGCGGCTGGCTCTGCAACGATGCTGCCGATAGTCTGATGATGACCACTTTCGGCGATGTGTTCCATGACTTTGCCGGTTCTGCCATTGTACACAGCGTAGGCGGTGTGCTGGCACTCATCGGAGCCATGGCATTAGGTCCGCGTCGCGGCAAATATACCCTGGAGAAAAGGAGCAATGCCATCCCCGGTCACTCGCTGACACTGGCATCATTGGGTGTCTTCATCCTTTGGCTCGGATGGTTTGGCTTCAATCCGGGCAGTCAGCTGGCAGCCAGTGGCGAGGTCAACCGCGTTGCCATCTCCCACGTGTTCCTGACAACCAATTTGGCCGCCGCCGCAGCAGGAACCGCCACCATGTTTGTCACATGGATGAAATACGGTAAGCCTTCCCTCTCACTGACGCTCAACGGCGTGCTGGCCGGTCTGGTGGGCATCACGGCAGGTTGCGACCTTGTCAGTCCTCTGGGAGCCGTCGTCATCGGTCTTGTCTGTGGAATCGTACTCGTCTATTCCATCGAATTCATCGATCACCGGTTGCATATCGACGACCCCGTAGGTGCTTCTTCTGTTCATGGTGTTTGCGGTATCCTCGGCACCTTGATGACGGGATTGCTCTCTACCAGCAACGGAGCTTTCTACGGTTACGGCTGGGGCTTCTTTGGAGCTGAGTGCTTCGGTATCCTCGTCATCGACCTTTGGGCTGCAGCCTGCGGATTCGCTCTCTTCTATGGCATCAAGGCCTTGAACGGACTTCGTGTGAGTGCCCGTGTGGAAGAGGAAGGACTCGACATCTATGAGCATGGTGAGCTCTGCTATAACTAAGAGAATATAATCAATTCAAACAAGAAAGATGATGAAAGCAAAATACATGATGAGCGCATTGCTCTCGGCCATGATACTTCCTGTGACAGCGCAGGAACTCCCAGCGGATTTGGATGTATCAATCAGTGCGGATGTTGTCAACCAATACATCTGGCGTGGCCAGGAATTAGGAAACACTTCCCTGCAGCCTACACTCGGCGTGTCGTATAAAGGATTGAGCCTGTCGGCATGGGGTAGTGTGGGACTGTCGGAGCCGAAAGACACGAAGGAGTTCGACCTGACCCTTTCCTACACGTTGGGAGGCTTCACCGTCGGTGTGACCGACTACTGGTTCAACACGGGACAGGACGATCCGAAGAATCGCTATTTCAAGTACGGTGCCCATGAGACCAATCATTTGTTCGAGGGAACTGTAGGCTATGATTTCGGATGGGCTTCCGTCCAGTGGTTCACCAACTTCGCCGGCAATGACGGCGTGAAAAAGAACGGCAAGCGTGCCTACAGCAGCTATGCGGAGGTGAACGTCCCGTTCTGCTTTGGCGGTGCCGATTGGACAGCCACGGCAGGTGCTACTCCCTATGCCACCACTTCTTATGGAGCCAGCGGATTCGCCGTGATCAACCTCTCCTTGCGAGGCACCAAGACCCTCCGTGTCTCTGATAAGTTCTCGGTGCCCCTCTTTGCGGGCATCGCAGCCAATCCTTGCTCACAAAAAGCATACTTCGTCTTTGGATTCACGCTTCAGCCGTGAGTCCAAAGACTCTTGAATAATCACACTTAACCCAACCAATAAAAATAACATTATGTGTGGAATTGCAGCAATCTTAAACATTCATGAACAAACTCCCGCTTGGCGCCAGAAGGCGTTGCGGATGAGTAAGAAACTGCGTCACCGTGGTCCCGACTGGTCGGGCATCTATTGCGGTGGCAGTGCAATCCTCGCCCACGAGCGACTGAGCATCGTGGACCCGGAGTCAGGCGGTCAGCCGCTTTATTCTCCCGACCGGCAACAGGTGTTGGCGGTCAATGGCGAGATCTACAACCATCAGTCCATTCGTAAGAATTACGAAGGGAAGTATCAGTTTCAGACAGGTTCCGACTGTGAGGTCATCCTTGCCCTCTATCGGGACAAGGGCATCAGTTTCCTCGAGGAGCTCAATGGCATCTTCGCCTTCTGTCTCTACGATGCCACTCGTGACGCGTTCCTCATCGCGAGGGACCATATCGGCATCATTCCCCTCTACATCGGGTATGACGATACGGATGGCACCATCTATGTGGCCAGTGAGCTGAAGGCCCTGGAGGGTCAATGCGACCGTTACGAACCGTTCCCGCCGGGACATTTCTACTGGAGCGAGAATCCGGGACTGCAGCGGTGGTATCACCGGCAATGGATGGACAGTTCCGATGCGTGTGGAGCGAAGAATGAGGAGTGTAGAACGTGGACCGAGACCACGTTGCTGCGCACGGGCTTGGAAAGTGCGGTGCGCCGTCAGCTGATGAGTGATGTGCCTTACGGCGTGTTGCTCTCGGGAGGCTTGGACTCTTCGGTCATCTCCGCCCTCGCAAAGAAATACGCAAGCCATCGTGTTGAAGACGACAGTCAGACCCAGGCTTGGTGGCCTCGCCTGCACTCGTTTGCCATCGGCCTGAAAGGTGCGCCCGATCTGGCAAAGGCCCGCATGGTGGCCGACCATCTCGGCACAGTACACCATGAAATCAACTACACCATCCAGGAGGGATTGGATGCCCTGCGTGATGTGATCTATTATATTGAGACCTACGACGTGACAACCGTCCGCGCCTCAACCCCCATGTATCTGCTGGCCCGTTTCATCAAGTCGATGGGCATCAAGATGGTACTCTCGGGCGAAGGTGCCGACGAGATTTTCGGAGGTTACTTGTATTTCCACAAAGCCCCGTCGCCCCAGGCTTTTCATGAGGAGACGGTGCGCAAGCTCTCGAAGCTTCATCTCTACGACTGCCTCCGTGCCAACAAGAGTCTGGCGGCATGGGGTGTGGAGGGACGTGTGCCCTTCCTTGACAAGGAATTCCTCGACGTGGCCATGAATATCGATCCCGCCCTGAAGATGTGCAAGGGCAATGTCATTGAGAAGCGCATTGTCAGACAGGCGTTTGAAGACCTCCTGCCCGAACAGATTACGTGGCGGCAGAAGGAACAGTTCTCTGACGGTGTCGGATATTCGTGGATTGACACCCTGAAGGAGGTGACGGCAGCCGCCGTGAGCGACGAGCAGATGCGCCATGCCGCCGACAGGTTCCCCATCAATCCTCCCCGTAACAAGGAGGAGTACTACTATCGGCAGATCTTCTCCGAGCACTTCCCTTCGGCCAGCGCCGCGCGTAGTGTGCCGAGTGTGCCGAGCGTGGCCTGCTCTACGGCTGAGGCCCTGGCATGGGACGAGGCCTTCCGCAACATGAACGAGCCCAGCGGACGTGCCGTGGCCGATGTTCACGAAGGCGAGTAAGGAAATTGATGATTCAGGTCTTAACATAATCAATCACAAAGAAAATGAGCAAGGGACTATATAGAAAAGAATACGAGCACGATGCCTGCGGTGTAGGCATGGTGGTCAACATACATGGCAACAAAAGTCATGAACTGGTGGACAATGCCTTGAAGGTTTTGGAGAACATGCGCCATCGCGGTGCAGAGGTTGGGAAAGACGGCGACGGTGCGGGCATCATGCTGCAGATACCCCATGAGTTCATCCTCCTTCAGGGCATTCCTGTCCCCGAAAAAGGAAAATACGGTACGGGCATGGTGTTCCTGCCCAAGGACGAGGCACTGCAACAGCAGATACTGAGTATTATGATTGAGGAGATTGAGCGCGAGGGACTGCAGTTGATGCACTTGCGCACGGTGCCCACGTCGCCGGAGTGTCTGGGCGATCAGGCTCGTACCACGGAACCCGACATCCGCCAGATCTTCATTACCGGCGTACACGATGACCAGGTTCCCACCTTCGAGCTGATGCTCTATACCATTCGCAAACGGATTGAGAACCGTGTGGCAACCCTCCATACGCCCCATCCCTCACTCCTCACGCAGTTCTACATCTGTTCGCTCTCGTCGAAGAACCTTGTCTATAAGGGCATGCTCTCGTCGATGCAGGTGAGGCAGTACTATCCCGATTTGTCGAATCCTTATTTCACCAGCGGACTGGCACTGGTGCATTCCCGCTTCTCCACCAACACCTTCCCCACGTGGAGTCTGGCGCAGCCGTTCCGCCTGTTGGCACACAACGGCGAGATCAACACCATCCGGGGCAACCGTGCCTGGATGAAAGCCCGTGAGAGCGTGCTACAGGTGTCTCGCGAGGTGTCTCCCATCGTGCAGCCCGGCATGTCCGACTCGGCCTCCTTGGACAATGTACTCGAGTTCTTCGTCATGAGCGGTCTTTCGCTGCCGCATGCCATGGCCGTACTGGTGCCCGAGTCTTTCAACGACAAGAATCCTATCTCCGAAGACCTGAAGGCCTTCTACGAATACAATTCCATCCTGATGGAGCCTTGGGACGGTCCTGCGGCGCTGCTCTTCAGCGACGGTCGCTTTGCGGGTGGCATGCTCGACCGCAATGGTCTGCGCCCCGCCCGATACACCATCACCCATAGTGATATGATGGTTGTGGCTTCGGAGGCAGGCGTGATTGACTTCGACCCGTCTGACGTGGCCGAGAAAGGTCGTCTGCAACCGGGTAAGATGCTCCTTGTGGACACCCAGGAGGGGAAAATCTACTACGACGGGGAAATCAAGCAGCAGTTGGCTTCGGAACATCCCTATCGCCAATGGCTCTCCACCAATCGCATACAGCTGGAGAAACTGCGCTCCGGTCGCCACGTGGACAACAGCGTGTCAGACCTGCGTGCCCGACAGCTGCAGTTCGGTTACGGACGCGAGGACATTGAGAAGACGCTCATCCCCATGTGTACCAAAGGACAGGAGCCTACCGCCTCCATGGGCAATGATACCCCGTTGGCTGTGCTCTCCGACCGTCCGCAAGTGTTCTTCAACTACTTCCGTCAGCAGTTTGCGCAGGTCACGAACCCTGCCATCGACTCCATCCGTGAGAACCTTGTCATGTCACTCACCGAATACATCGGACGTGTGGGCACGGGCATCCTCAGTCCCAGCGAGTCCAACTGCAAGATGGTGCGACTGCCGCACCCCATCCTGACCAACACACAACTCGATATCCTTTGTAACATCAAGTACAAAGGCTTCAATACCATCAAGCTTCCGATGACATTTGACCTCACCACCGTCCCCTCTTCCAAAGGCGAGGAGAGTGGCTTCCAGAAGGCTGAGGAAAGTCTGCGGAACGCACTCGACAAGCTCTGCAAGAATGCAGAGAAGGCTGTGGACGACGGCTACAACTACATCATCCTGACAGACAAGGTGGAGCTCCTTCCCCGAGGAGAAGGGCAGGAGGAAACCTTCTTCATCCCCTCCCTCCTGGCTGTCTCTGCCGTACACCACTATCTCATCTCCGTGGGGAAGCGTGTGCAGACCGCCCTCATCGTGGAGAGTGGTGAGATACGCGAGGTGATGCATGCGGCATTGCTGCTCGGTTACGGTGCGTCGGCGCTATGCCCCTATCTGGCATACGCCACGCTCAACGACCTGGTGTGCCGCCATCAGATTCAGGAAGACTATTCCACAGCAGAGGCCAACTACATCAAGGCGATGAAGAAGGGTCTCTTCAAGATCATGGCGAAGATGGGCATCTCTACCATCCGTTCCTATCGGGGTGCCAAGATCTTCGAGAGCATCGGCCTCTCCGAACAACTCTTGCGCGACTACTTCGGCACCGAAACCTCTACCATCGGCGGTATCGGACTGGAAAAGATTGCACAGGATGCCATTGCCATGCGCTCTGTGGCGAAACAGGAGATACTGCCCAACCACGGACAGTTCCAGTGGCGGCGCGACGGCATCCTGCATGCCTGGAATCCCGAGACCATCGCCACGTTGCAACTGGCTACCCGCACGGGCAACTACGAGAAGTACAAGGAGTTCTGCCGTCTGGCTTCCTCCTCTCCGCTTTTCATTCGTGATTTCTTCGGTTTCCGTCGGAATCCGATTGATATAGACAAGGTGGAACCGGTGAGCGAGATCGTGAAGCACTTCGTCACGGGTGCCATGTCGTTTGGCGCACTCTCCAAGGAGGCTCATGAGGCCATGGCACTCGCCATGAACAAGTTGGGTACACGTTCCAACACGGGCGAGGGTGGTGAGCTGAGCGAGCGTTTCCATGCGACGGTAGATGGCATCTCTCTTTCATCAAAGACCAAGCAGGTGGCATCAGGACGTTTCGGCGTGACAGCTGAGTATCTGGCCAATGCCGAGGAAATACAAATCAAGGTTGCGCAGGGAGCCAAGCCCGGAGAAGGCGGACAGCTGCCGGGCTTCAAGGTCGATGAGGTCATTGCCCGCACCCGCCATTCCATCCCGGGCATCTCGCTCATCTCGCCGCCGCCCCATCACGACATCTACTCGATAGAAGACCTGGCACAGCTCATCTTCGACCTGAAGAACGTCAATCCCGAGGCTGCCGTCTCGGTGAAGCTGGTGGCAGAGAGTGGCGTGGGAACCATCGCCGCCGGTGTCGCCAAGGCCAAGGCCGACCTGATTGTCATCAGTGGTGCCGAGGGTGGAACAGGTGCTTCGCCTGCCTCGAGCATGCGCTTTGCGGGCATCTCGCCGGAGATTGGCCTGTCGGAGACCCAGCAGACGTTGGTGAAGAACGGACTGCGCAATCGGGTCAGACTGCAGGTGGACGGACAGCTGAAGACCGGACGCGACATCATTGCCATGGCACTGCTCGGTGCCGAGGAGTTCGCTTTCGGTACGGCAGCCCTCATCGTACTGGGCTGTGTGATGATGCGCAAGTGTAATCTCAATACATGTCCCATGGGTGTGGCAACACAAGACGAACAGTTGCGTCGTCGCTTCCGTGGAAACTATGAACATCTGGTCAACTACTTCACATTCCTTGCACAGGACGTGCGTGAGCACTTGGCAGAGATGGGTTACACCCGTCTCAACGACATCGTCGGACATACGGAGCTGATCGATGAGGAGCTGAGAGTGAAGTTCGCAGCCGAACATCCGTATGCGCAACTCGACTTCAGCCGACTGCTTTATCAGGAAGGACAGGGAGCCACAGGAGTTCAAGGAGTTCAAGGGGTTCAAGGAGTTTCAGGAGTTCAAGGAGTTCAAAAGGTTCAAGGGGTACAAGAGGTTTCTTCTCCGCTTCGCTCTTCCCTCACCAATGGGCTGCTCACAGGAGCTGCTCCTGCCATCGAGCGGAAGGAGGAGGTGAACCTGGACTTCGCCATCAAGAACACCGACCGTACCGTAGGAGCCATGCTCAGCGGTATCGTCGCCAAGCGGTATGGCGAGGCGGGATTGCCCGACAAGACGGTGAACGTGAAGTTCAAGGGCTCTGCCGGACAAAGCTTCGGTGCCTTCCTTGCCGCAGGTATCGACTTCAGGCTCGAGGGCGAGGTCAACGACTATTTTGCCAAGGGACTGAGCGGCGGTCGCATAGCCATCCATCCGCCTATCCGGTCGAGCTTTGCCGCCGAAGACAATATCATCGCGGGCAATACCGGACTCTATGGTGCCACCAGTGGCGAGCTGTATGTCAACGGACAGGTCGGCGAGCGTTTCGGCGTGCGCAACTCGGGTGCTGTGGCAGTCATCGAGGGTGCCGGCGACCACTGTTGCGAATACATGACCGGCGGAAGAGTGGTCGTGCTCGGACCTACAGGGCGCAACTTTGCCGCAGGTATGAGTGGTGGAATCGCCTATGTGTGGGATCCGAAGCACACCTTCGACTACTTCTGCAACATGGACATGGTGGAAATCAACCTTGTCGAAGAGGCCCAGTACCGCAAGGAACTGCATGAACTCATCCGCCAGCACTATCTCTATACAGGGTCTCAGCTGGCACGCCGCATGCTCGATGAATGGCAGCGGTACATTGATGACTTTATCATGGTAGTGCCCATCGAGTACAAACGGGTGCTGCAAGAGGAACAAGTGAGAAAACTGCAACAGAAAATCGCTGACATGCAAAGAGATTATTAAGACTATGGAAAGAGCATTTTTGGAAATTACCCGCAAAGAGGCGGGATACCGGCCAATCCACGACCGCATACATGACTTTGGAGAGGTGGAACAGACTCTCAATTCCAATGACCGCCGACAGCAGGCCTCGCGCTGTATGGACTGTGGCGTCCCGTTTTGTCACTGGGCTTGCCCGCTGGGCAACAAACCGCCAGAGTGGAACGATGCCCTCAGCCGTGGCGACTGGCAGTTAGCATACGAGCTGCTGAGGCAGACCAATCCCTTCCCCGAGTTCACGGGAAGGGTATGCCCGGCACTGTGTGAGAAATCCTGCGTGCTGAACCGCATGGCACATATCCCCACCACCAACCGCGAGAACGAGGCGGCCATCATAGAGCATGCTTTCGCTGAAGACCTCGTGGAAAGCGGAAGGAGGGCGGACAACACTTCTGGCGGGGCTCCCGTGGCCGTCATCGGCAGTGGACCCGCAGGACTGGCAGCGGCTCAGCGACTGATGGAATACGGCTATCGGGTGACGGTCTTCGAGCGCAACGAGGCCGCAGGCGGGTTGCTACGCTATGGCATCCCGAACTTCAAACTGAACAAGGCCATCATCGACCGTCGCATCCGACTGATGGAGCAGACGGGCATCGAGTTCTGCTATGGCAGCTCCCTCCCCATCTCAGCCCAGGGAGAAGAGACGTGGAGTATGAAGACGCTGTATTCAGCGCTGGAACGTCTCCACCCCCAAGAGGGAGGATGGGATGGAACTCCTCTTCTCCTTGCTACGGGCACGCCCACACCTCGTGACCTGCCCGCCCCCGGACGTGAGCTGAAAGGCATCTATTTCGCTCTTGATCTCCTGGCACAACAGAACCGCGTGTTGGCAGGAATAGAGGTGAAAAACGAGGAACGAGTGACCTGCAAGGGAAAGGATGTGTTAGTGATCGGAGGCGGTGATACGGGTAGCGACTGTATCGGTACGGCTCATCGACAGGGATGTCGCAGCGTCACGCAAATAGAAATCATGCCGCGTCCCGTTGAGGGCTCCGAGGATCCCCAGAACCCCTGGCCTGCCTATCCCCGCACGCTGAAGACCACCAGTAGCCACGAGGAAGGATGTACACGTCGTTGGAACATCAACACGTTAGAGTTCTTGGGAAAAGACGGACAGCTCACCGGTGTGCGTGTGCAGGAAATCGACTGGCAACCGAACCCGAAGGGCGGCCGTCCACTGATGGTGGAGCGTGGCAAGCCCGAGGTCATCAAAGCCGACATCGTCTTGCTGGCCATGGGATTCCTGAAGCCCGAACACCCGCAGTATCCCGAGAATGTTTTCGTGTGCGGCGATGCCGTGAACGGTCCCTCGCTGGTTGTACGGGCCATGGCAAGCGGACTCCAAGCCGCCCAACGCCTGCACGACTGGTATTCCAGTAAGATCAAGTAGTCCTTCCTCCGCAAGGATTTTACTCGACGTATTACACGAATGAGGAGCACCCCACACATGGGGATGCTCCTTTTTTATGTCCAACCTACAAGGTGGTCATGCCAGTCTGTCGGACGCACTTCGTATGAGTGCGTCGCAGGTTTAACGTTTTGATTAAGCGTTCTTGATGGGGGAATCCTCCTTTCCTCGTATGATAAAACATTCGGGAGACCACCGCTGAATCGCCAGCGTGGTCTCCCGAATCTCTTTTTCGTCTGTACCTTGATAATGTTTTATAGCCCCTCTGTATTCTTCAGTTCACTTTCGAGAAAACTATAGACGTAGCCGGAACTTTGGAAATAGAGGCCTGTCTTGGGGTCGTTGAGTTTCTCGAAGAGGCGCGAGGTATAGACGGCATCGAAGGCCTGCTGCATCGTGAGACCGCGCTCGTCCATCAGACGGGCAATGAGGTCTTTTACGATTTCCTCCTTCATGTTCTGAAATTCTGCCTGCGATACGTTCATTTTATTTTCTGGAGTTTGTCAATAGCCCGCTGGGTGCAGAAGGCGTATTGGAAAGTGATGCCTTTGATGTACTGGATGCGGCGCAGGAACTCGTCGAAGGTGATATAGCCCTGCTTGTAGCGGGCAATCTGCGCGCCGACGCGGTCGTTGGCAATGGGGCCATAGACGATATCGTAGTCGTGGAGCGTCTGTCCGTGCGGTTCGGTGCGATGGTCATAGACAAAGTGTGCCCACTCCTCGGTGTAGGCTTCGAAACGCTTGTAACGGAATTCCTGAAAGAGCACCTCGTCGAACTCATAGACGTTGACCACTGGTTCAGTCTCCTCGAACTCGGCGCGGAACTGAGCCATCTCCTGTGCCTGTTGGCGGTCGTCAGAGAGATAGAAGGCGCGGCCAAAGTCCTTATTGGGTTTCGACAGGGCGATATCGATATTTGCAATATCAATGGTAGAGCCGTGATAGAGTCTCATAGCGTTCCTCCTTTGCTATTTATTACTCGGCAAAGCAAGCGAGCTTGCTCTGCTCTCGTTTTCTGAAGCTTTCCTGTGGCAATATTCTTGAAGCGTTTGGAGATTCTCTTCAAGCGAGAGGGTGTGCATGATGCCGTAGTGCTTCTCGCAAAGGGCCAGCGCACCGTAACGGCTGAGGTAGCGATAGGCTTCGGCTTCGGTCATCTTGCTCTGATTGGCAAAGGCCGTCACGAGCAGGACGAGGTATTCAATCTTATTGAGAATGGATGCGACCATATTCGTTGTTATAAATTTTCGCTAACAAAGTTACACGTTGATTTTGCGCGTAATAACGGTTTCTCCGTTCAATGCCGTCTCCAAAGCAGTGAGTTCGAAGTGTATTCTGTAAGAAATACACATTTCAAGGCTACGTATTGCCTTTTATTTCTTTTCGTCAGAGAATCTCTTCAGGATGGTCTGGTACTCCCACTTCAGAAGACGGTTGAACTCTTCTTTGGTCAGTCGCATGAATGACCCGTGCTGCGGTGAGCTTACGCCCTTGATGTCAACGGGGTCATGGAAGTTGCGCAGGTTCTCGTCGGCCTTGCAGATGCGATAGTGCTTGGGTTGGTCGCTGTACTGGATGTAGGCCACGCGCCATGTGGGGTCGCCAATGAGCTGGAAGGCACTAGAGCCCTCGCAGTTCTTCTTGCCCTCGAAACTCACGTAGTCATCGGCAACGGGCTCGCCCCAGCCGTAGGTGAGGTGGTCGCTGGTGGCGGTGAAGATGCCGTGCTGTCCGCCTTCCTTCTTGATGAGCATGTGGTACTTGCCGTCAGCCAGCAGGTTGATGTCGGCATCGATGGTGGCATAGCCCCAGTCGAAGAGCAGCTTGGGCTGTGTAAGCTTCGTGAAGGTCTTGTCGGCATAGCTGTAGTACATGCGGTCGTATCCTTCCTCGGGACGGTTGAGCATGGAGTAGTAGATCATGTAGCCGCCCTTGTCGCCGTTCTCCCAAACGTAGTCGGGATCCCAGAAAATCTGTGGTGCCCACACGCGGTTGATGGTTGACCAGTCCTTATAGACGCTCTCGGCATCGGGATTGCAGAAGATGCTGGTGCCCTTGCGGTAGTCGAAGGTGACACTGGTCCAGTGGATGAGGTCGTCGCTCTTCATGAGGTCGATGCCGTAGTTGTCCCATTTGTGTGACTTGGCGACGCACATGTCGGTGGTCACCATCACGTAGCCCTTGCCGTTCCAGCCACGGGTGATGAAGGCGTCGCGCTGTCCGCCCTCGATGCGTGCATGCTCCTTGGGGTCGATGATGGCCTCGCCACCGAGAATGTCGTGGTAGTTGTAGCCGTCGCGACTGAGGGCATAGGCCGTGAACTCACCCCTGTCGCTCATGTGGCAATAGAGATAACCATAGTCGCCTTTCACGAAATTCTGCGCCGTGGCCGACATCGTCGCCAGCGCCAGTGCTGTTGCAATAAAAATCTTTTTCATGCTGTTATATTTTATAGTTGATAGTTGATAGCCTCCTGTTTTGCCAGATCTCTACGGAGTTGATGATATTCTGCCAGAGGATGTAGCAGCCGGGACCTACGCTGGACAGTGGGTTCAGGTAGGTGTAGGCAATCCAGATGGCAAAGGCGGTATTCTTCTGTCCCAGTCCCTGTCCTGCCTCCACCGTGGCATCGAAGTAATGTCCTATCCAGCGCCCCACGGAGAACTGCACGATGCAGAGGACGAGTCCGAGCAGGGCGATGATAAGCAGGAAGAGCACCGTTGCGTCGGCATGGCAGATGTTCTTGACGGTGGTGCCGGAGACAATCGTCAGCGAGCATGCCCACAGGTAGTAGGAGAGGTCGCGCACGGCAATGATGCGGCGGTGCAGGGACTTCATGAAGTGCTTCACCACGTATGCCATCAGCATGGGTACCACGAGCACGAGGAACACCTGATAGAGGATGGTGAGGAATGCCGAGAGGAACGTGATGTGGCCCGACCGCTCCACCATGGGGAAGCAGAGCGGAATGAACAGGGCCGTGAGGAAGTTGGAGAGGAAGGTGTAGGTGGTCATCTGCTCCAGCTTGCCGCCCAGCTTCTGTGTCACCACGGGGGCTGCCGCCGCACAGGGCGCGACGATGCACGTGAGCAAGGCCTCCATGAGGATGAGGTTGTCGCCCGTCAGACGATAGGCCAGAATGAGCGTCATCGCTAATGCAAGGAGCAGTATCTGAAACATGCCCACCCACAGATGCCAGGCTACGGGGCGCAGCTGGCGGAAATCGACCTTACAGAAGGTGACGAAGAGAATGAGGAACATGAACAGGGGAAGAATGCTATTGCAGACGGGTCCAAACAGACGGGATGCACTATCGAGCATCGGCACATAGGCAAACACCAGATAAAGCAGCGTTCCCGTAGCAATGGCAACAGGAAGCGTCCAGTCTTTTATGAAGCGGATGACTGTCATAGATGGGACAAAATTACGAAAAAATGGGAGAAGAGCCAAACATACAAGTAAAAATATCGTTCATGATGATGAGTAATTCATAATAAATTTATAATTTTGCACCCGTAAATTGATATGATGTTGAATAACGTAATCAGAAAAGAATGGTGAACTTCAATTTAAAGAGTGCATATTGGGACTGTCTTTTCCTGCTGACCGGCAAGAAGAGCAGCGGACTGAAGCGCTACACAGGACAGTATGCCCATGGTGACGCATGGTTCTCGTATCGGGAAGAGGAAACGGAAAATGTCTATGAAGGACGTTTTATCTATCGCCATGACTACATGGAGTATGGACACAAGGCCTACACCGATATTCGTGGAAAGTTCGCCGATGGGCGTAAGGAGGGCAGATGGAAGTTCCGCCACATGGACAATAGTATCATCATCAAGACAGATATTGACTACAGTGCGGGCAACCTGAACGGCCTCTACCACGTGGCACGTTATAGGACATTCCTTGATGGGCTGTTGACGGTGGCGAAGACGCACGACCTGAAGCTGACTTTGGTGAACGGTGTTCCTGTGGGTGAAGTCGTAGGCTTCTCGCGCTATCAGACTTTCAAGGCTTATTGCGATCAGGCAGGTCTCCCCGACGGCACGTGGACGCTGGTTGACTCTGACATGGACAAGACCATTCACTACACGGAGATCTGGGAGCACGGTGTGCTGAAGAACTCGTTTTATATTGACCAGCTCACAGGAAGAAAGATTACGTGTGAGGAGCACGTCCGCAAAGCCATCCAGAACATCGTACAGCATTATTCCTACGGATTGGAGCGACGTATCGAGAGAGGTTCCAACTATTGGAAAGGACGCATCCACTCCTTTAAAGGAAACAGCTAAAAGGCACAGGCGACTGTGACCTTGCAAAAAGAGAGGATGCTTATTTCAGCGCATTCTGCATTCGTGTCGCTTCGGTGTTGATGTATTGATCAAGGCATTTAACAATTTCAGGATAATAGTCATTCAGCGTCTTGTACTTATCGCGGTTGTTGGCGTAGTATCGGAGACTGTTCACGAGTTCGGGAGTCCAGCGGAAACCGTTGCGCCAGGTTTCGTTGAACATCTCGTTGAACGTCTGCTTGCTCATGAGTCCGTTGTCTATCATGTAGATGAATACGGCTGCGCGGACGATGCTTTCGTTGATAACAATATGCCAGTCGTTGTAGGCCTGATTGTTCATCTTTGGCTGTGACCACATGTAGAGCCTCTGACCCACCTTCTCGATGAGTGCGGCATTGGTGGCATTGTCGAGCAGGGGATTGACGAAGGAGTGGTTGAACTCATGGACGAGAACATCGGTAAACCATTGGGGCTGTGCCGTTGTAGGGTTGAGTTGGTAACCCAAGATGGCGAACACCTCGAAGGGCTGACTGGGCAACTGGCGATTCACGCCGTTGTTGTGGCGTCCGTAGGTGAAATTGATGATGATGTGGAACTGTCCGGGAGCTTCCGTGCCGTAAAAACGGGTATACCACTCCTGATGGAATTTGGGCATCATCTCGGTCTCAAAGTTCTTCACACCCTCATCGTAGAAGGCGCGATGCTGCTCGAAGAATTTGTGGAAACGGGTGTCTTTATAGAACTGATTGAGCTTGTTCACGAAGTCATCAACATCGACATTCTTCCAACCGTCGTACACGCCGTTGTTGAGTTCGGCGCGATTGCCGATGAGCGTCAGTTTTCCCTTTTCAATGTTGAGGTGAACGGCCATATTCATCACTCTTTCATAGCCAATTCCGTACTTGTTGCGTAACTCTTGAGCGAGGACTACGGCGGCGTGCTGCTTGTAAGGTGTGAACCACGCCTCCGTGTCTTTCGTGTATTGTCCGGCCAAATCCATACTGTACTCTGGATAGCCCGCCGTGCGAGCGAGAATGCTCATGAGTTCGACGGTCTCGCTAACTTCAACTTTAATTTGCGCCGTCGCTGTGATGGCAGCGAGGGCGAGAATGATTGATAGGATGATTTTTTTCATATCATTTTAGTATTTGAATTTTTATCGTGTGATTATCCCATCATTTCACCGCTTCGACGGTATATCCTTCGCGCCTTAGCATGGCAATCAGCGATTCTGCACCCATCAGATGCCTTGCGCCAACGGCTATCATGCAGGTTTTCTCCGGGATATTCTTTTTGATGGTGACCATCCACGCCGCATTTCGGTCGTTGAGCAGTTCTTTGTCATGAGAACTGTACTTGGCTCCTGAAATATCTGGGGTTTCAGCCAGAAACTTTGCCATCTGACAAGTGTCATTGCTCATATACGCTTTGTAGAATCCCTGATACATTCGGCGTGTTGTACCATTGGTGAAGTTGCTGATCATCCGATAAAGCGTGTCTGCCTGCTCTTTCATCGAGAGTGTGTCTATTCCCTTCGTGTCTGTAAACATGGATTGAAGAGTACCATCAACATCCTGCAACTCTTCCAATCCTCCGTTTTCCTTACCTTGTTTCACGACTTCTTGATATAAAACATCATCTACCATTTGCACCCGACGAGCTGCAATAAAGATGGTGATGCCAATTCTCGTAAACCAATATCCCGGAGTCTTCTTCCAGTATTCTGTGTCTTTCACCTTATTGGTCAGAAAATTGTTGACTTCATTGAAATGAGCAATGCTGTCGTAAAGTGTCTTGTAATAGACTCCTTCCGGCATCATGTATTCAGGACCGGGGTTGCGAAACAGCTCGTCAATCCATTTCGCTTGTTTTTTTATGGCAGCTGTATCCATGTGTTCTGGATTCAAATCCGTCTCGAACAGCACCATTTTCGATTCGTCGAAAGCATCCTGTAAGCCAGGAAAACTAAATACTTCTTCTTTCGTGAAGTTGTGGCCTTCGCCGTGACAAGTGCCGAAAAGATAGGATTTCTGTGCCAAGCCGTTGCCGCTTATCTGCCAGAGCCAGCCCGGACACTTGTTTGCATCAAAACTCTTTTGCGCCGATGCTGTGATGGCAGCGAGGGCGAGGATGATTGATATTATGTTTTTCTTCATTACTTTTATCCTGATTAGAGTACTAACTCGTTCAAGCTGATTTGATTTGAGTACAAATTTAAAAAGAAAACTCCGAACCGCCAAGCGATTCGGAGAATAATTGATCGTTATGGGGTAATCCGAGAGTCTCTCCGATTACTTCCCGAGGTGACGGTAGTACTCGCAGGCGGCGAGGAGGAAAGCTCCTGTGCCGAAGTTGGTCACCGACTTCTGGTCAACCACTTGTCCGGGGATGGCCTTCTCGCCGATTGGCTGCACGTAGCCCACGGTGCCGTCGGGCTGCAGGGCGATGGTAGCCAGATACTCCCAGGCCTTATCTACCACGGGCTGGTACTTCTTGGCAGGCAGATAGCCGTTGTTGATGCCCCACTGCAGTCCGTAGGTGAAGAGTGCCGTGCCTGATGTCTCCCGTCCGGGAGCCTGGTCAGGATCAGCCATTGAGCGGGTCCAGTAGCCCTCTTCCTGTTGCAGGTCGGCAACAGCGGCTGCCTGACGTTGGTAGTACTGGATGTACTCCTTGCGGTGCGGGTCGTTCTTCGGCAGGTCTTTCAGCACCTTGGCAAAGGCGGCGAGCACCCATCCGTCTCCGCGTGCCCAGAAGTCTTTCTTGCCGGCAGCGGTCTTGTGCTTCGGATATACATACTTGCCATCGCGGAAGTAGAGTCCCGTCTCCTGATCGTACATGATGCTGTTGGCGTACTGCCAGTTCTGATACATCTTCTCCAGATACTTCGTGTCGCCCGTGAGCTTATATATCTTCGTCATCACCGGCATCACCATATACAGGGCGTCTGCCCACCACCAAAAGTCGTTGTCCTTGGAGTCGGCCTCGAAGCCCATCACCTCCTTGGCGCGGGCGGTCTTGAAGTCGGCGGGGGCCACGCTGTTCAGGTCGAGATAGGTCTGGAAGCAGATCTGCCAGTCGCCAAAGAGCACGTGCTGCATCGACTCGCCGTATTGTTTATATTGCCATTTGGTGTTGTCCTTCTCGCGTGCGCCCTGCCAGAAGTTTTTCTCTGCCCACTCCTTGGAGTAGTTCATCCAGGCCAGGTTCTTGAAGAGGAGGAAAGCCTCCATGTTTCCTGTATGGTAAACGGCAGGATCCCAGAACGAGCGTTCCTGTCCGTGGTTACGCTGCCAGGTGTCGTTCACTTGGAAGACGATGTCCTTCACCTCCTGCTGGGTCCACTCTTTGGCGGTTGCAGGCATGGTGAGGAGTGCAAACAATGCAAAAAGAATAATTGTTGTCTTCTTCATCTTTGTTATGTAATTTGGAATTGAGAATTTTACCACTTATCCTTTGTCTGGATGTCGTCACCCCAGCGGTGGTCTTTCGGGAAGGGTTGTCCGCCCCATGCCTTGACCTGTGTCCAGGGCTGAGCCTCGCAGGTCCAGAAGTCGTGGTCGGCAGGCAGTCCGAGCGGCATGAACGACAGACTGGTCATATAGAGTGAGCCGTTGTTCGTGTACCAGTCGGCGGTGCCGGGCTGTGAACCGCAGAAGCCGATGGTGAGGTATCCGCCCTCGTTGTAGTTGTTCTGCTGGTCGAACATGCGGTGCATGACCTGTGTCAGTGCGGCGCGTACCTGTCCGTTGGAGAGGTCGCCGGGTAGTTTCTGATACCATGCCATGAGTGCCAACGGCTGCAGGGCAGCAAGACGGTAGGGTGTAGAGCGACCGATGACGGGGAAGGTGCCTTCGGGCGAGATGAATCGCTCCAGGATGATGGCAAACTTCTGGGCGCGCTTCAAGGCACGGTCGTAATACTTCTGGTACTCCAGGCGTGTGCCGCGCTGGTTGGCATCAATCATGTTCTTCAGGGTTTCTAAGTACATGGCGTGGAACACGTAGCTGGTATAGTAGTCGAAGGCGAAAACGGGGCCGTCGGCATACCATCCGTCGCCCACGTACCACTCTTCCACCTTGCGGATGGGCATCATCACGCGGAAGTCGTCATACTCTTTCGTGCCAAAGGCCTTGGCAAGGAAACTCTCGATGGTCGAGGAGAAGAGGAACCAGTTGGTGTAGGGAGGTTCCACACGGCGCAGCTGCTGGAACTCTTCCAGATAGCGCTTCTTGGTTACTTCGTCAAGGGGTACCCACAGGGCATCGTAGCCACGGATGAACGACTCTGCCACGTAAGCGGCATCAACCAGTGCCTGTCCATGTCCGCGCCAAGCCAGATAGTCAGGACTTTGTGGGTCAACAGCGTTTTTGTAGGCAGCCAATGCCCATTCGCGCAACTGTTTGCGCTGCACTCCCTCGGGTGTGTCATCATCGGGCAGGGTCAGCCACGGGGCGATACCGGCCATCAACCGACCGAAAGCCTCCATGTAGGCAACTTTCTTGTTACGTCCGTCCCAGTTGGGACTCACTTCCAGCTGCATGTTCTTCTGCAGTTCGCCCCTTGCCATGTTCTCCAGCACGGGCTGAGCCATCTTGTAGGCCTGTGAGCACCAGTACTCGCGGTCGGTCATCACTTTCTCTTGTTTCTTCTTTGCCATGCCCGTCAGTGGGAGCATCATGGCGAGCAATACAAGGAATGCTCTTATCAGATTTTTTCTCATGATTTTGTTAGATTGTTAGTTTGATTCATTCTATTGACTGCAAAGTTACACAATTTCTGTTACTTTTCAGTCTTTTCTGCCGAAAAGTTATTGATATTTATTCAATCTTCTCCGCGTTTCATCTGTTCGACGAACTCATCAATTTTAGCCAGTTCGCGGGGGATGCGAATGTTCTGCGGGCAGTGGGGCTCGCATTGTCCGCACTGTATGCAGTGGTTGGCTTGTCGCAGGCGGGGCACGCTGCGGTCGAGACCGATGAGATACTCCCGTCGGTATTCCTCGTAGTGCTCGTCCTGTGAGTGGCGCGGGAGTCGTCCGGCATTCTTTACTTTATTATAATGTACGAAGATGCCCGGGATGTCCACCCCGTAAGGGCAGGGCATGCAGTACTTGCAGTCGTTGCAGGGAATGGTCTCCACGCCGACCACCTCTTTTGCCACATGATAGAGGAATTCCGTTTCTTCCTCGGTGACGGGTGTGAGGGGACAGTAGGAGAGGAGATTGTCTTTCAGGTGTTCCATGTAGGTCATGCCGCTCAGCACGGTGAGCACGCCCTTGGGGGTGCCTGCATAGCGGAAGGCCCACGATGCCACGGAACGCTCGGGAGCCCGTTGCTTCATCTCCTTCACCAGATACTGCGGCAGGTTCGACAGGCGTCCGCCGAGCAGCGGTTCCATGATGACGGCAGGGATGCCCCGCTTCTCCAGTTCGCCGTACAGATAGCGTGCGTCGGTGTTGCGGTCGTTGATTTCGTCTGCCCAGTCCCAGTCGAGGTAGTTCAGCTCTATCTGCACGAAGTCCCATTTGTATTTGTCGTGCAGTGAGAGCAGGTGGTCGAAGACCTCTATCTCGCCGTGGTAGGAGAAGCCGAGATTGCGGATGTGTCCTTTCTCTCTTTCTTCGACGAGGAAGTCGAGGATGCCGTTGTCGATGTATCTGCCGTTGAGGGCCTCCATGCCTCCCATGCCGATGCCGTGCAGGAGGTAGTAGTCGATGCAGTCCACCTGCAACTCCTTGAACGAGTTGTGGTACATCTTCATTGTTTCCTCGCGGCTCCAGATCTCGTCGTTGAAGTTCGACAGCTTCGTCGCCACGTAGAATTCGTTGCGCTTGTGGCGGCTGAGGGCGATGCCTGTGGAACGCTCGGAGTGTCCCTGACAATAGACGGGGCTGGTGTCGAAGTAGTTCACGCCATGCTCAATGGCATAGTCCACCAAGCGGTTCACCATCTCCTGGTCAATGTCGTCCTCGCTCCCAGATCTTCCTGTATCTTTATAGGTAGGCAGTCTCATCATGCCATAGCCCAACAGCGAAACCTGATCGCCGGAGTTAGGATTGGAGCGCATGGTCATCTTGCCTGTGGGCGGTTCTACCTGCTTCTTGTATTCTTCCAGAGCCTGCTCTTTTTTCTTGTCCTTGCAGCCTGTGAGTACAGCAGCCGTCGTGACGGCTCCTGCTCCCATCACCTTCAGGAACGAGCGGCGGGAAATTCCTTTATCTTGATTCTTTTTCATATAGCTCTTCTTTACTTCTTACCTCTTACCTCTTACCTCTTACTTCTTACCTCTTACCTCTCTAAATCTCCCGATGCACCTCGTGTCCCTCCACGTAGATGGCGGGGAAGGGACGTGCCGGACAAAGATTCTCGCAGGCTCCGCAGCCGATGCAGGCAGCCTCGTTCACGGCGGGAACAAAGGGCGACTCGTCATCGTTGGGGTTGGAGGGAACCATCTCGATGGCACCAGTCGGACAGTGACGGGCGCAGTTGCCACAGATGACATTGTCGGTCAGCACGAGGCAGTTCTTCTTCACCCAGACGGCATGCCCTATCTGTGTGGCAGACTTCTCGGCGCGCGTGATGGGCTTGATGGCCCCTGTGGGGCACACCTCGGAACAGCGTGTACACTCCGGACGGCAGTAGCCACGCTCGTAGGACATCGTGGGCTGCATGAGCTTCAGCAGGTCGGTGCTCGGGCGCAGTACATCGTTGGGGCACTGGGCGACGCAAAGCTGACAGCCCGTGCAGTGCTGTGCCATGTGCTGTGCACTCATCGAGCCCGGTGGTGTCAGCGGTGTCTGTCGCTCGGGTATGGCTTTCTCTTCAATGGCGGCGAATCCACCGTCCACCTTCTTCTTGTCTTGTGCCATGACTGCCGTGGCGACCAAGGCCGATGACAGCAGGAACGAGCGGCGTGAACCATCCTTCTCTTGCTCCTTGCCCTTCGTCCTTCTCATCTCATACTTCAAGGCTCCGAAGTTACATTTCGAGATACAGTTGCCGCAGACCACGCAACGGCTGTAGTCCACGGTGTGGTTTTTGTAGTCAATACATGCCGTTTTGCAATTCTTGGAACAGAGTGAGCAGCTACGGCACTTCTCTTTGTCGAAGCGAACCTTCAGCAGGGAGAAACGGGCGAGCAGGCTCAGCACGGTGCCGACGGGACAGACGGTGTTGCAGTAGGTTCGTCCGCCGCGCCATGCCAACACGGCAATGATGATGAATGTTAGCAGGGCGATGATGAATGTGGGCAGGCTGCGCATCCAGACGTCAACTCCATAAAAGGCGTAGCTGTCGGCGCGTTCCGCTAACAGGGCAAGCAGGTTGTTGCCCCACAGCCAGAACGGTTGCAACAGGTTGGTGACAATCCGTCCGTAGGAACTGTAGGGTGCCAGCAGAGCCATGGCAGAGCCGATGCCTCCTATGGTGACTGTCAGAAAGACGATGAGCATGGGATAGCGCAGCCATTTCACCTCGGGTGAATGGCTATAGCGGTTCTTTTTCGCTTTCTTTCCCAGCCAACCGATGACATCCTGCATGACACCCAAAGGACAGATGACGCTACAGTAGATGCGTCCGAAGACAAGTGTCAGCACCGCCAGTAGGACGATGACCGCCACGTTGAGTGCCAGTACTGCGGGTAGCAGTTGCACCTTTGCCATCCATCCGAGCCAGACGTGCAGGCTTCCCGTGAAGTCGAGGAGCAGCAGCGTGATGCCGATGAAGAACAGCAGTGCCAGTGTGGTTCTGATTTTCCTAAGCATGGTTACTAATGAATAATGATTGATTAGTAATAGTGAAGGTTCTATTTCTTGACGATTGCGATACTGACTTCATAGAGCAGCCAGATGGGAAGTGATACCACCATGAGCGTGAACACATCGGTGGTGGGGGTGATGACGGCAGCTACAATCAGGATGGCAACGATGGCATGCCGGCGGTAGTGGCGCATCGGCTCAGCGGTGAGCAGGCCCATCTTCGAGAGCAGCCAGCACACCACGGGTAGTTCAAAGACGATGCCCATCAGCAGGCTCAGCGTGAGCAGCGTGTCGATATACGATTGCAGGGTGAGCATGTTCGCCACGTCAGGACTTACCTGATAGGTGCCGAGGAACCTCACGGTGAAAGGGAAGACCAGAAAATAGTTCACCAGCGTTCCCACGATAAACATCACATAGCTGCTTCCCACAATGGCAGCAGCATAGCGACGTTCATTCTGATAGAGAGCGGGTGAGATGAAACGAAACAGTTGGTAGAGCACGTAGGGTGATGCTGCCAACAGTCCCGCATAGAGGGCTGTACGCATGTGAATCATGAACTGCTCGGTCAGTCCCGTGTTCATCAGGTGTAGTTGGAAGGGCTCTACGCCCATCAGCCGATAGGTGATGAACTCGCTGCTGCGGGGAGCCAGCACAATGGCGAAGAGCGTTTCCTTCATGGCAAATGCCACAATGCCTGCCGCCACGGTCACTACCAGCATGCGAAGCAAGCACGAGCGTAAGACATCAAGATGATCCCAGAACGTGCCTGTAGCGTTGTTGTCGCAGTGTTCCGTGTTCACTTCTCGTCTCCCGTGTTCCTGACTTCCTGACTCTTCGTCTCTTCGTTGGTGTTCCCCTCAATCTCCTTCATGCCGTCCTTGAAGCTCTTCACGCCTTTTCCTAATCCCCGCATCAGTTCGGGAATCTTCTTGCCGCCGAAGAGCAACAGCACAATCAGTGCAATGAGCAGAATTTCCTGTCCGCCTAATCCAAACATCTTGTTATCAGTTTTTATGTTTATTGATTCTGATTGCAAATATACGTGTTTTCTCCGATATGACAAAAAATAGAAAGGAAAAACGTTACTCTTTTTCCTTAGAAACCAATGGCGTTTGCAGAAAAAAGTGTAATTTTGCAGGTGATTATTAAATAAGAATGAAGAGTGAAGAAATAAGAAAGGGGATAGGCAAAGTCCTCGGGTTGGTCTCTGTGCCATTACGTTGCAATGCCATGTTCTTTGTGTTCATGTATGCGTTGGGCGTGGTGTGTGCATGGCTGACGCTGCCAAACACACGTGGTGCCAAGCTCTACGACCATCTCTATTGGGAACTTTTTCTTGACCTCTATGTGGTCTGTGCGGTGCTTGCCGTCATCCCGTCTCGTGTGCGTCGATGGGTGAAGGTGGTAATGTGCGTCTTTGCCTATTTTGTGACCTTTGCTGATGTCTATTGCTTCGAGAAGTTTGGCTCTACGCTCACCCCCTCGATGTTGATGCTTGTTGGCGAGACCGATGCCCGTGAGGCGAGCGAGTTCGTGCGCCTCTTTCTCTCCGCCGAGATGTTGGCGGGCAATGCCATGTGGATTCTCGGACTTGCGCTACTGCATATGGGTTGCGGAGTGTGGAGCGTGAAATACGGAATGAGGAGTGTGAAGTGTAGAATGAAAATCCCTTTCCGTATTCCCCATCCGTCCCTTTTCATTCATGTCCCATTGGCTCTTGTGGTGGTGTATCTCCTTTATACCTCTGTAGAGGAGTGCTGGGATAATAAACGGGCGACGTGGCGATTGATGACACAGAAGACCATCGGTGCCGTGGAACATGACCTCACCCGCCCGGACAAGGCGATACTCTACGCTTCGCCCTACCGATTTGTCTTTAGTGTTTATTCAAACGTGCTGGCAGCACAGCAGATTGACCAGCTCATCGCAACGATTGACCGTGCGGTGGTAGATAGCTGTTCGGTGCGTTCACCCCATATCGTGTTCATCATCGGCGAGAGTTTTGGAAAGCATCACTCCCAGCAATATGGCTACACGGTGCCGACCACACCCAGGCAGATTGCCCGTGAGAAGACAGGACAGTTGGTGAAATTCAGCGATGTCATCGCACCCTGGAACCTCACGAGCTTCGTTTTCAAGAATCTCTTCTCCATGCATGTGGTTGGAGAGCAGGGAGAGTGGTGCGACTACCCCCTCTTTCCCGAACTGTTCCGCAAGGCTGGCTACGAGGTGACATTCCTCACGAACCAGTTCCTGCCCAAGGCGAAGGAAGCCGTTTACGACTTCAGCGGGGGATTCTTCCTGAATAATCCTACGCTGAGTCAGGCGATGTTCGACATCCGCAATGAACAGACGCATCTGTTCGACGAAGGACTTCTGAGCGATTATGACAAGATACAGGAGGCAAGGAACGAGGGACAGAAAGTGGGGGACGAGGAGCGACCGACACTGACCATCTTCCACTTGTTAGGTCAGCATACGGCTTATAACATCCGCTGTCCGAAGAGCAAGAAGCATTTCCGTCCTGAAGACTATGTCAAGAGCCGTCCCGAGCTGACACCACGCCAGCGCCGCTTCCTCTCCGACTACGACAACGCTTGTCTCTACAACGACTCCATCGTTGACCAGATTTGCCGACGTTTTGAGCAGGAGGATGCCATCGTTATCTACATGCCTGACCATGGCGAAGAGTGCTATGAGGGAACGCGCGGCATCCTTTGTCGTCGCCATACGCAGCAGATTGACTATGACTTGGCTCATTTTGAGTTTGAGATACCTTTCTGGATCTGGTGCTCAGGGAAATACATCGAGAACCATCCCGACCTCTTCGAACAGGTCAAGGCGGCCAAGGATCGTCGTCTGATGACCGACGCGCTACCCCACATGCTACTCTATCTGGCAGGCATTGCCGCGCCTACCTATCATCCTGAGTATAACATCCTGTCGCCCGACTATTATGAGCTGCGGCCGAGAATCCTGCAAGACGGAGCGGACTACGACAAGCTGAGAACTGAAAAATTAGGAACGAAAAAATAAGGATATTGCCCTTTCACTATGAACTCTGAACTATTAAGCCGTACCGAATGCACCGCCCTGCGAGGGTTGGCTATCATCGGGATTTTCCTGCATAACTACTGCCACTGGTTAGGACCGGTCATCAAAGAGAATGAATACCAGTTCTTTGGTAAGAATGCCGAGGCAATGGGACGCGCCATTCATAACTTCGACGAGTTGTGGGTGATGCACGTGCTCTCTTTCTTCGGTCATTATGGTGTGCCCATCTTCCTGTTTCTCAGTGCCTACGGACTGGTCATGAAGTATGAGAAGGGACCATCACTGATTACGGGAGCCAACTATTTCCGTGGGGCATGGGACTTCGTGGTCCAACACTTCCGCAAGTTATGGCTGATGATGTTTGTGGGCTATGCGGCGTTCCTCATGATTGACTTCATCACCCCAGGCCCCCATAAGTACGGATTCGTTGATGTGGCAGCCCAGCTGTTGTTGGTCAACAACCTGCTGCCCACGCCCGACAAGGTCATCTGGCCAGGCCCGTTCTGGTTCTTTGGTCTGATGTTGCAGCTATACATTGTTTACCGGTTGTTGCTATACCGTCGCCATTGGGGATGGACATTGGGTGCCATGGTGCTCTGTACGCTGATACAGATGGCCTGCGGACCGGAAAGCGAGGAGCTGAACCGTTGGCGCTACAACTTCGTGGGCGGCATGCTGCCCTTCGGACTCGGACTGCTCTCTGCCCGACAGCCCATGCTCATGAACAAGCCTGTAGCCGTATGTCTGACCGTTATATCGGTTTTGATGATCTACTCGTTGAGCATGAGTTATTTCTCCTGGTTCTTGGTGCCCCTGTTTGTTTGTTCATTCGGCTACTCGTTGGTGAAGGTCTTGCCCTCTTGGTCTATGCGTCCGTTAGTGTGGATGGGCGAGATTTCCGCAGCCCTCTTCATCTGTCATCCCATCGCCCGCAAGATATTCATCCCCATCTCGCGTCACGGCGATCTATATACGGGACTGCTCATCTACATCGTGACGAGCATTGCTTTGGCGTTGCTATTCAGGGCAATGCTTCGAGGAATAAGTAGCAGATCATAGGTGTGATAACTAATCGTTCAATTGTCAAATAAAGCCATGAACCTTTCACTCATCAGTCGCTATCGCGGAGAGCTCATGGGAGCCGCCATGCTCTTCATAGTGTTGTTCCATGTGTGGTTGCCTCGCACCGACGCCTTCTTTGGGTTGCGCCGCACGGGTAACATCGGTGTGGATATTTTCTTCTTCCTCAGTGGTGTCGGACTGTGGTTCTCCTGGACGAAGCTCAGTGCATCTCCAGTCAGATCTTCATTGGCCACATTCTTCAAGCGCCGCTACTTGCGCATCTATCCGGCATGGCTGATCATGGCGAGCCTATATTATGTCCTGGACTATCTGAACCATGGCGGCCATAGCACATCGATAACGGATTTGCTGGGCGACATTCTCATCAACTGGGACTTCTGGCTGCACGACGAGCTGACATTCTGGTATATTCCCGCCACGATGATGCTCTATTGCTTTGCCCCGTTCTACATGATGCTGATTCGAAAGTTGCCGCTTTATCGGTGGTTACCCGTGGCGATGATCATGTGGTGTGTCATTGTGCAGTGGGTGTTGCCCATCCATCAGGCGGTCGGACATCTGGAGATTTTCTGGAGCCGCGTGCCCATTTTCTTCATTGGCATCAATATGGGGGAGATGATTAGGCGCAAGGATGAACTCCGTGCTGCAGATATATGGTTGTTGCTCGTGATGTTCATCATGCCCTTTGCTGCCAGCGTATGGCTGGAGCAGGTGCGTCATGGCAAGTTCCCTCTTTTTGTGGAGCGCATGCTATATATCCCGCTCACCGTGAGTGCCGTCATTCTGCTCGGCATGTTCTTCCGTATCACCGAGCGTTGGACCATCCGCTCCGTTTCTTGGTTCAACTACTCGCTGAACTATATTGGCGGGTTGAGTCTGGAAATCTATCTCATTCACGCCCATTTCGTGTTGAAAAACATAGAAGTCTATCGTCTCGGCTACTGGCCGACCGCCGTGCTGACTGTTGTGGCAACTCTGCCGCTTGCATGGATTCTGCAGCGTGTGGCAGGTTATATCAGTCGGTTTGTCGGGAAATATGTATAAAAAAGAAAGGTATGAAAAATTTTCTTCAGTTGATACGTCCCAAGCAGTGGGTCAAGAATGTTTTCGTGTTGCTGCCCATGTTCTTTGGCGGCAGTCTGCTCGTTGGGCAGAACATACTTGCGGCAACCATCACATTCCTGTCGTTCAGCTTCGCCGCTTCGTCCATTTATTGCTTCAACGACCTGATAGACGTGGAGGCAGACCGTCGGCATCCTGTCAAGTGCAAGCGTCCCGTGGCTTCGGGAGCTGTCAGCATCCAACAGGCCTACGTGCTCATGGGAGTGATGATCCTGATGTCAATGTTGGTGCTTCTGCTGATGCCCTGTCAGATGTTGCAGGTGGGTGCTATCATCCTGTTCTATTGGCTGCTGAACCTTGCCTACTGTGCGCGGCTGAAGGAATATGCCATTGTCGATGTGTGCATTGTTGCCTTTGGGTTTGTGTTGCGTCTGTTGGCAGGTGGCATGGCGACGGAGACACCGCTCAGTCGCTGGATTGTGCTGATGACCTTCCTGCTGACGCTCTTCCTTTCATTTGCCAAGCGACGTGACGACGTGGTGCGCATGAACCAGACGGGTGAGGCACCGCGGAAGAACACCAGTCGCTATAATCTCACGTTCATCAACCAGGTCATCACTTTCACGGCATCAGTCACGCTGGTCTGCTACATCATGTACACCGTCTCGCCGGAGGTCATCGCACGCTTCGGCACCGATCAGCTTTATCTCACCAGTGTCTTCGTGCTGTTGGGATTGCTGCGCTATATACAGCTCACCGTGGTTGACGAACAGAGCGGAGACCCCACCAAATTGCTGCTTCGCGACCGGATGATGCAGGCAATAGTCGTCTTTTGGTTAGCAGCCTTCATCGTGATTATCTACCTATAGGATATGGATGGAAAGATGGATATAGAACGCAAGAAGATATTTCTCTCCGACTTCGATGGCACCCTGACAACGAGTGACACCCTGTTGGAGTTCATCCGCTTTGCCTGTGGCACGGGGATGTTCCTGCTCGGTTTCTTGCTACATAGTCCGCTGCTCGTATTGATGAAGCTCAGACTCTATCCCAACTGGAAAGCCAAGCAACGTGTTTTCTCTTTCTATTTCAAGGGGATGCCCCTCAGCCGATTCGATGAGCTTTGTCGGGCATTTGCTGAGAAAAAGCGTACCCTGTTGCGTGCTGACATGATGGAAAGACTCCGGCAGGCTCAGGCGGAGGGAGCGCGTGCGTTGGTGGTCAGTGCCAGCATTGACAACTGGGTACGTCCGTTCTTTGATGAACAGGTCACGGTGTTAGGAACGCAGATAGAGGTGGTGGACGGAGTGCTGACAGGACGTTTTATGACCTCCAACTGCTATGGTGAGGAAAAAGTAAGACGGGTCGAAGCGGCACTGGCCGAGCATGATGCCACCTTCCATCGGGAGGAGTATGACATCACAGCCTATGGCGACAGTCGGGGCGACCGTGAGATGCTGGCCTATGCCGATGAGGGCTTCCTCATCTCCAGTTCTTCGCCCCTTGCCCCTTGTCCTTCATCCCTCCTGGGAGGAAACACAAGGGAGAGGCTCTGCGCGTTATTCTCCGTCCGCCGTGAGGAGCGTTGGATTGCTTGGGCAGCCTTGGCATTCTTCATCATGCTCAACGTACTGACCATCTGTCGTTACTATGATGTTTTCACACCGTTGAGCAATGACTATTGGAACCTGTTTGTGAAGTGGTTCAGCATCTCGGGCTTCGATCCCATCACCTATTATGTGGTGAGTGACTGGGAAGCCCGTTATAATGTTTATCGCCATCCGTTGCTCGCGTTCATGATGTATCTTCCCTACGTTGTCAACCGTGGACTGATGTGGCTGACGGGCATCAATTGTGTGCAGTTTGTTGTGGCCGCTATGCTGGTGGCAGCAGCGTTCTATGCCTTTGTCTTCATGTACCGCATCCTGCGCGAGGTGATAGAGCTGGAGCGTTCCGATGCCACGTGGCTTTCGGTGATGCTGTTCTCTTTTGCCTTTGTGATGGTGTCGTTGATGGTGCCCGACCATTTCATCCTCTCCATGTTCCTGCTGTTGCTAACGCTCTATGTGTCGGGTAGGCTCATCAAGGAACGGCGACGCCTGAGCATGGGCAAGACCATCCTCCTCTTTGTCTTGACGGCGGGCATCTCCCTGAACAACGGACTGAAGACATTTCTGGCCGGACTTTTTGTCAATGGCCGCACCTTCTTCCGTCCTCAATATCTGCTGGGGGCAGTCCTCCTGCCGGCATTGCTCATGTGGGGTTTCTGCCGATGGGAATACACGAATTTCGTCTTGCCTCACGAACAGGCACGCCATGCCGCCAAGAGAGCTCAGAAAGAGAAGAAGGCCAAGGAAGAGAAAGAACGAATGGCGAAGTTGCAGGAGGTAAAGGTCCAAGCGAATTCCCCCGAGGGAGAGAAGCATGCCGTCCAGTCCGAAACCAAAAGCCCGGTGGTGAAGAAGAAGGTGAAAAAGCGGGACCCCAGACTGGGTGAGCCGATGGGGGAGGGCGAGTTCCTGCGCTGGACCGACAAGTCAACACCTCGCTGGGACTCCGTGGTCGAGAACCTCTTCGGAGAGTCGTTGCAGCTACATCCCGACCATCTGCTGAAGGATGAGTTCCGTAGCCGTCCCATCATCGTGTACTACCGTTGGTCGTTCAACTACATTGTCGAGTGCCTCCTTGTCCTGTTGTTTGTCGTGGGATTGTGGTGTGGCAGGCATTCCCGTTTTCTTTGGATGGTCTGCTCGTGGTTTGCTCTCGACATGCTGTTGCACGTGGGACTGGGCTTCGGTCTCAATGAGGTCTATATCATGACCACCCACTGGGTCTTCATCATGCCCATCGCCATGGCTTATCTTTTCAAGCAGGTCAAAGACCGTTACATGCTAAGCATCATCAGGTGGGTCACACGCCTGACCGTCCTTTTCCTTATTATATATAATACCGTACACATCTTCCAGTACATGACGTAATCTTTCCCTTATGAATATATTCAAGCTGAAGAAAGAAGAACTCCTGACGGCACTGACGGCACTGCTCATCTTCATCGCCCTCAACGGTCTGATGATCTGGAAGTACTATGAGCGATTCACGCGTGGCGGCAACCTTGGGTTCTGGTCGTTGTTCTACGGAAAGTTTCAGGTGTCGGGTTTCGACTGCCTGACCTATATTACCCTGTCGCGTTGGAAGATTCACTACTCCCTCTACCGCCATCCGCTGCTCGCCACGCTGATGTACCCTTTCTCTCAGCTCAACCACTGGCTGATGAGCTTTGACAACTACAACTTTGCGGTCTTCATCGTGGCGACCATCCTCATCTTCTGTGCCTTCTATTCGTTTGTCTTCATCTATCGCATCCAACGCGAGGTGATAGGGCTCGCCCGCTTCGATGCTACGCTGATGAGCGCGTTCTTTTTCGGTTTCGGCTACGTGATGCTTACCGTCATGGTCCCCGACCATTTCTGTGTTTCCATGTTCCTACTCACGATGACCCTCTATATTGCCGGGCGACGTATGCGGAGCGGTCGGATGATGAAGGCATGGCAGACGATGCTGCTCTTCCTGTTTTCCACGGGCGTGACCACCACCAATGGCATCAAGCCCCTGCTGGCAGCTCTCTTTGTGAATGGTCGCCGTGTCTTCCACTGGCGTTACTGGACCGTGGCCTTGCTCCTGCCCGTCCTGTTACTGGGCGGATGGTATGTGTGGCAGTACAAGACATACGTCGAGCCCGGAGCCCGCCAGGACCAGATGGAGATGCGGAAGAAGTTCCGGAAGAATCCGGAGCTTGAGAAGAAAATCAAGACCCACAATGCCTGGCGCGAACAACAGAGCGGAGAGCCATTGATAGACAACCCCATGTTCGAGTACACCAACATCTCCTCACCCCGTGTGAAGTCGATGGTCGAGAACCTCTTTGGTGAGTCGATACAGCTGCATGAAGACCATCTGCTTGAAGACCTCAATGTCAGCCGTCCCGTCTTTGTGACTTATCGTTGGGCGTTCAACTATGTTTTCGAAGCCGTCATTGTGCTGCTCTTCCTGTTGGGCATCCTCTGTTCGTGGCGCGACACTTTCATGCGGCTCTGCCTGAGTTGGTTCGCCATCGACATGTTCCTGCACATCCTCTTGGGCTTCGGCATTAACGAAGTCTATATCATGTCTGCCCACTGGATTTTCGTCATGCCCATTGCCATCGGCTTCCTGCTCCGTTCCTCTCATCTCCAGTCCCTTGGAGGAATGTCCGTGTTGAGGTTGCTTCGTGTCTCCCTGCTTGTGCTGACTCTTTGGCTTTGGACTTGGAACGGTTGGCTCATCACCCGATACATGCTTATGTAACTATGAACTTTAAACTACGAAAAGACGAAGCCCTCAGTACGGGACTGATGTTCCTGTTCAACACCGTAATGAACCTTCTCGCGGTGTATAAGTATCACGATGTGATGATGAACACCCACCGCTGGTTCCGTTGGAAGTTCTTCAAGGTCTATGAGATGTCCGGCTACGATCCCATCAACTATGCCGTTACCTCGGCATGGGAACCGGGCTACGATGTCTATCGCCATCCCTTGCTCTCGTTCATGATGTATCCGTTCTATTGGCTGAACAAGGGACTCATGGAACTCACCGGCTATAACTGTACGCAGTGGGTGTTGTTGCCCATCGTGGTACTCTCGTCAACACTCTCCTACGTGTTGCTGCGCCGTATTCTGACCGACATCATGCGTCTGCCGTCGTTGGATGCCACCCTGCTCTCTGTGCTCACTTGGGGTTATGCCTACATGATGCTCTGTTCTGTGGTACCCGACCATTTCATCCTCTCCCTGCCCTGCCTGCTGTTGGCATTGTATGTATGTGGAACAAGGAGCGAGGAGCAACGGACAGGGGACAAGGAACAGGGGTGGTTGCGCTTCTTGTTGCTTTTTGTGTTGACGGCGGGTGTCACCCTGACCAACGGCGTGAAGGTGTGGCTGGGCAGTCTGTTCTCCGTGCGCACACTTAAGATGCAGTTCCTTTTCCTGTTGGCGGCTGTGCTGTTGCTGGGCGTGAGCCATTGGCAGTACAAGCAACTTGTGGAGCCCGTGCAGCAGGTGAGAAAGGCAGAACAGAAGAAAGTAGAGGAGAAGCGTAGCAGAAAACAGGGATACAAACCTAAGAAATATGTCAGTCGCAACGGAAAACCGCTTGCCAACCTGCCCTTCATTAACTGGACCGATGTCACCACGCCACGCGATACCACACTCGTGGAGAATTTCTTTGGGGAGTCACTACAGTTCCATCAGCAATATTTCGTACAGGACATTTGGAAAAAGCGTCCCGTCTTTGTACACTATGATTGGGTGTTGAACTACGTGATAGAGCTTTTCATGGTTGTTCTCATGGCTGCCGGCGCATGGTTCAACCGTCGTTCCCGTTTCCTATGGCTGTGTCTTTCTTGGTTAGGGATGGATGTATTCCTGCATCTCGTCTTGGGCTTCACTATTAATGAAGTCTATATCATGTCGCCCCACTGGTTGTTCCTCCTGACCATCTGTCTGGCAGGGCTCTATCAGCGCGTACCTGTTCGGGTGCTCCGTCCCTCGTTGGCAGTGCTGGCCTTATGGCTGTACTTGTACAATGGCATTCAGCTCATCGACTATCTGTTGGATCCTGTCTAAGCGAGCCGAAAGGGGGCGCTACCACTAAGCGGTAGGCTTGTTTTCACTGCTTGGTAGCGGGAGTACCACTGAGTGGAATTCTCAGTACCAGCACGTGTTCAAAACTTGGAACTGTCAGTACCAACCCACTTGGTACTGACAGTTTTGCTTGATTCATCCGTTTTGCCTGACAAAAAGAAAGTAAACGGGGATTCCTGTTAGCCTTTTGTAAAGTTCTGCTTGTTTTGAATTCGTTGAACTCACGTTGTGATTACTGTCTGGGAGTAGGGGGATTGTCAAAAAATATCCCAACTCTTTGTAACACAGGAGTTGGGATATTAGCGAACAGCAGTAAATTATTTCTTTGATCTTAGAAGTCCAAACGGTAGAAGATGTTGGGCAGTGAGATGCCTCCCTCGTCGGTGCGAGCTTCGAGGCTACCCAGGTCGAAGCGCTGGAACATAGGAGTCTTGGTGGCAAAGATGTTCAGACCCTCGAAGGCGATGGTATGGCTTACTTTGCGCTTGTTAATCTTGTAGCTCACGGTCAGATCGACGATGTTTGTCGGCTTGAAGCGCTTTGAAAATGCCTCATTATCCTTGTAGATAGGATTGTCATCGACGATGCCAGCAGCGACATTGGCACGCATCTGCTCCACGTCGATAGGAGTGTAGCGCAGACCGCCCTGGATGCTGTACTTGGCACTGACATTGAACACGTTCTTGCCTATCATCCACTCCTTACCGCCCAGGATCTTGAACATGAATCCACGGTCGTAGAACTGGTTACGCCATACCTTGTCCTCGCCACGATACTGCGACTTGTAGAGTGAGAAGTTGGTCTGTCCGAAGAAACCATGACTCATGTAGTGCTCCAAGGTGATGTCGCCGCCATAGTTGCGGGTGTTTCCCTTGTTGACCAGTTTCTCTTCTGTATAGTTGAAATAGCGGTTGGTCACGCAGTAGGTGCTGCCATTGGTACCCACGGGCGTGTCGAAGCCATACTCGTAGAAGCCGTTCAGACGCATAATCAGGTTCGGGGTAAACTTATGGGTATAGGTAATATGCAGATGATGAGCCTTGCTCATGTCGAGATCCTTGTTCACCAAGTTTCCTGCCGGGTCACGATAGAAGTAGGCATCCAGCTTCTCCACCATTGAGTGCAGGCCATAGCCCAGCGAGATGCTGTTCTTGTCGTCCGGATCCCATTTCATGCTGACACGCGGTTCTACGGAGAAGTCCTTCGAGAGCAGGAAATAGTTGGCTGCAACGCCTGCCGAGATGCTCACATGTTTGTTGAGCGTGATGAGGTTCTGCCAGAAGAAATTGGCCAGTCCCGTGTCGTCCTTCATATTGGTGTACTCTGTCATCGGATTGACTTCATCGTAGAGTTTGTCGTGAGAGCGATAGGTGAGATTGAAGAATCTGTGTGAATACTCTCCACCAAACTGTGTGAGCCATTTGTCAGTGACCTGCTTGGAGATCTCGGTGTTGAACAACACGCGATCCTCGTTCATCTTCTGCTTGCTAAAGGGATATTTCGTCTCAGGCTCATCAAAGTCCAGGGGATTGATGAGAACACCCTCGGCAGAGCGCTTCAGACCGAAATAAAAAATGTCGTCCTTGATATGTTGCGTGTTGTAGGCAGCTGTTGTGCGCCAAGTCCATTTGTTGCCGAAGTGTATGCGGTGAGAAACACCAGCCAAAAGCTGTACCACCTTGGATTCGCTGTCGGAAGCATCGTAGGCAGAGTGAACATCGCTCAGTTTCACGCGCTCGTCCCAGTTGGAGTCAAAGGCACCCAGACCGAAAATAGAGAAGGTACCGGCACGCTTGGTGGGGAAGTTCAGCTTGACAGAGAAGTCTTGGAAGGTCATGTGCGACCCTTCAGTGTCCATGAGTTTCAGCCTGTCTGCGAGCGACGTGAATCCGTAGCGGTAGTTTATGATGTAGCTGCTGTTGTGGTTGCGCGAGATCGGACCCTCCAGCGTCAGTTCCTCCGACACGGTACCAATCTGCAGGATGTTCTCGTGCTTGGAGTTATTACCTGGACGCATCTTCACGTCGAACACACCGCTGAGGGCGTTGTTGTAGTTGGCGTTGAAAGTTGAGGTGAAGAAGTCGCTGTTGCCGATGACATTCGAGTTGAGTGCACTCACAAGTCCGTAACCGGCATTCCAGCAGTCGTTGAAGTGGTTGGGCGTGAACACCTCCACACCCTCTATGCGGTACTGCATACGCTCTGGCGCATTTCCGTGGATGGACAGTCCGCTACCGTCAGCCTCGCCCGACACACCGGCAAACGACATGACCAGACGGGCGGGGTCGTTGTAGCCGCCGGCAAATCGACTTGCCTCCTCCATAGAGAGCATCACGCCGCCTGTCAGTACGGAAGGATTGACGGTCGCCTCTTTGTTCACACGGGGGCGCACTTCCACTTCCTTCAATTCGGAACTGTTCTCACGCAGGGTAATGTCAATCACAACCTCCTTGGCACCGGAAATCAGGATTTCCTTGATTACACTCGGCTCATAGCCAATGTAGTTTGCCTCGATGGTATAACGTCCACCCTGATTGATCTTGATGCAGTAGTTGCCATCCATATCGGCCACGGCAGCGGCATTGTCTAATTCTACAATCTTGACCGTTGCACCAATGAGCGCTTCACCGGTAACGGCATCTTTCACCGTACCGCGCAATGTCTCAGCCTGTACGTTCATTGCGCTACAGAAGAATAGGGCAACGAAACACATCCAATTCATGAATTTTTTCATAGTTGTCATGGTTTAATATTACTTATTATGTTTTATTCCATCAGTTTTGTTTCCTCGGTATCTCTGTTGCAGGTTCAAAGTTACTCATTTTTTCTCATTCCCGTAAGCCTCCAACGCTCTTTCTGATGGTTTTTGTGAATTTTGAAACATTTCTTGCATATTTTGAAAGTTACCCCTACAAAATTAGAGGTATCGCCCAAGGAAATGTGACGCAGCACGTTTCGCCTCGTAGAAGTTGTCCACCATTGGAAGCACTCTCCGCAACCATGGAAGCTGCTCCTTCCACCGCCGTAGCCGCTCCTTCAGCCACTTATGCTCAAAGTCGAGGTTCGCCATTGGCAGGATGTCGTGCAGATGACGGCCTTCGGGCAGAGCCTCCAAGAATAATTCCTCCCAATCTTTGGCAACAGCCTCCAGTGAAAACCGCTGTCGAATGTCCTTGAGTGTGCTGACGTAGTCCGTGGTAGGCTCTAACAGTTCCCTGACGATGCAGTCTGCAAGCTCCCTTTTCGAGTTGACCAGTCTGCCGTTGCGCACCGTGTCCAGATAGCCTGGGCAACGTTTCGAGGCAATGCGGGCTCCCATCAGCTGCATTTCGATGGCACTGATGCAGAACGTCTCGGTCTCACCCGATGGGTTTGGCACTCCCACGCGTACCTTTCGAAGCAGGTCAAACTTCTCCTTTCCTCCCACAATTCCCATGAGGTGGACGCTGGGCAACAGCTTTCCGTCCTCCATCACCGGGCGCAAGACCCTCTGCTCGTAAGTCCGTTCAGCCAGATTCCATGGTCCCAACTTCGGGTTACCTCCATAGAGCGCACCGTTGCCTATTACGTACAACTCCGCATCGGGCACTTGCTTCAGCACATTTCGCCAAGCGGCGGTAAGCAGGTGCAGGCCCTTCGATGGAATCACCGCCCCGATGTAGCACACTATGTTGCCCCGTCGTGCAAAATCTTCTTGCATGCTTTCTTTCATCTGGTGGGTCACAATGCCCGTATCGACACAGTTGAAGATGTAATCGGACTTGGCAAAGGCCTGATGATCCCTATAACGGTCCATCTGCTCGCGCCCCACACAAATAAGCCGTGCCACGTTAGGACATTGGGCATAAAACCGCAGCATCTTCGCACTGGCAAAGTTATGACACCAGACGATCAACTTCACGTCCTTGCACCCTGTTCCCTCGCACTTGTTTCCTGGGGGGGGGAACAACTCCTTCATCTGGCGATGCTCCTCGCTGTACTTCGTCACGAGATATTCGATGCCCTGTTTCCGACATCGGCGCATGGCATCGGTGAGTCCTTCCACCTGTTCCACCCGCAGGCAATCTGGGAAGAGCCCCTCATGTGTTGTCATTAGTGTCACGTCAATATCGTTGTTGCGCGAGGCGAGCAGCCACGCAACCACGTAGAACATGTAGGCAGTGCCGCCCAATCCGGGATTGCCCTCGCCTATGCGACGGCAGTCGAAGCCTGCCAATCCTTTGTTCTCAAAGAAAAAAGCCACACGTATTTTCATACCGCAGTCCATGTATTTCGCCACAAAGATACTCATTATTCCGCACACTCTGATGCGCAACCATACAAAAATATACCAATTTGAAAAAACAAGACTACAGTTTGTGGCATTATACGTGGCGGTCGCGTCCGAGCCATTTATTGATGCGGCGCAGGATGGAACGGTAGATGTGACGGAAGTTGCCGTAGCGGAGGTTCAGAAGGAGCTCTTCCAGGGAACGGACGACTTTCACACAGGGATGGCCCCATGCATTGACACGGTAAAGACGGTGTTTGTAGGCTACATGCTCAATGACATAGCGGGGATGGCGCAGGGGGAACTGTAGCTCATGACGCTGCATGGTGAAGATGCGGCGTAGGCCGTGGGGCATGGTGCGAAGTGCGGAATAGTGGGTGGAGTCGGCTGTGGCACCAATATTCGTAATAAGGTTCGCGCGTGGCATGACGGCAAGGCCGTTGTTGAGCAACATGCACGACCAAAAAATGCTCTCGAAGTATTGCTTGCCCGAGGCGCGGTGGTCGTGGCACATCTTGATGAAGTCGGAGCGGAAGCGGCGTTCCTTGACGACTGCCGTGAGCTGACTCATGGTCTGTGGGTCGTCCATGAAGGCATAGTCGCCCTGCCACTGGCTGACCACGCGCCGCCACGATGCCCACCCCCAGATGCTGAAAACGGAAGTGAAGAAATAGTCTTCGGCAACGTCCTGGGTCTCCTCATCGACGTTGAAGCCAGTTATCATGGTAATGCGCTCGTCGTTCTCGTAACGGTCGAGCATCTCTTTGCAGAAGGGAAAGAATGACTGCGAGGGGACAACGTCATCCTCCAGCACGATACACTTGTCAGTAAGGGAGAATGCCCATGTGTGCGACAAATAGCCAGAGGGGTCGCAGCCGAGGTTGTGCTGCTGATAGCAGCGGTGTACCTCGCACTCCCAGTCGATGTTCTCGTCGGCAACAATCTGTCGGCAGGCCTCAATGCCGGGCAGGTCGTGGTCGCCACGCGGACCGTCCTGATAGAGAAACAGACGGGCGGGACGGGCCAGACGTACTTGTTCAAACACTCGCCGAAAAGAATCGGGACGGTTGAAGAACAACATCAGTACGGAGACATCTACGAGGGGAGAGGGGAGAGAGGTCATGATGCGGAGTTATAGTTTCTACATATAGCCGAGCCAACGGAGGATGTCGTTCAGATTGGCTACCACCATGAGCAACAGCACGAGACCGAAGCCGAAATACTCGGCACGGATAAGGAACTGTTCTGAGGGCTTGCGGCCTGTCAGCATCTCGTAGATGAGGAAAAGCACATGGCCGCCGTCGAGGGCGGGGATGGGCAGGATGTTCATGAAGGCAAGGATGATGCTTAGGAAGGCCGTCATCAGCCAGAAGGCGTGCCAGTCCCACATGGGGGGGAACATGCTACCGATGGCACCGAATCCACCCAGGGACTTGGCTCCGTCAGAGCTGAAGAGATATTTCAAGTCACCCACGTAGCCCTTCAGCATGTTCCATCCGTAGGCAATGCCGGCAGGGATGCTCTCCAGAAGCGTGTAGGTCTGCTGGGTAGGTTTGTAGTAGGTGAGTACATTCGACATGGTAACACCTAACATCAGCTCTTCGCTGAGCACCACTTGGGCGGTGTCAGCCTTGGCTGTCAGCAGGGTGTCTGTGCCGGCTTGTGCAGCTTGATGGCGGAACACGATGGTGGTCGTCCTCACTTTCAAACTGTCTGCACGGGTCTGTGCCTCGGTCATGACATCGGTCATGCGTCCCATCTCGTTTTGGAACTCGTTCCAGGAATCGATCTCCCTACCGTTGATGGCGAGGATATGGTCACCCTTCCGCATACCGATGGCGTCAGCTGGCGAGGCAGGAATAACGCTGTCTATTTCTGCCGGGATGAAGGGGGTGGCAAACTTGGGGGTGCTCTTGATCATGTCGAGGAGGTTCAGGTCGCCAGGCAGGTCGATGCTCATGGGTTTGCCGTCACGGATGATGTCGGCTCGGTGGGCTTCTGCCAATGCGCGGAACATGTCGGCTCCCCACTCCTTGAATTCTCCAAGATCGGTGCCGATGAGGATATCGTGGTCCTGGAAGCCAAGTGCCTTGGCCTCGGAGTTGAACTTCATGCCCATCTTCATGTCGCGCGTGGCGATATATTCGTCACCCCAAGTGAAGAGAACCATGGAATAGATGAAGAGCGCGAGGAGGAAGTTCACCAGCACGCCGCCAATCATGATGAGCAGTCGCTGCCACGTGGGTTTGGTGCGGAACTCCCAGGGTTGTGCCGGTTTTTTCATCTGCTCGGTGTCAAAGCTCTCATCAATCATGCCTGATATCTTGCAGTAGCCGCCCAATGGCAGCCAGCCGATGCCATATTGTGTGTCGCTGTTCTTGGGCTTGAACTTGAAAAGACTGCCGTTCCACTTTCCTATTCCGAGGTCGAAGAACAGGTAGAACTTATCAACTCTTACGCCAAAGAGTTTGGAAAACAGGAAGTGACCGCCCTCGTGCAACAGCACCAGCAGCGATATAGACAGGATGAACTGCAAACATCTAATCAGAAAAATTTCCATATCGATTTGTTTTGTGAGCCGCAAAGGTCGGCATTTCTTCCGATATATGCAAACAATTCGCCCTAAAACAAGTTAAATGGCCGAACTGGAGGGTACTGCGTTAAATTCCCATAATTCCTTGCTGTCCCGAAAACGTTGTTGTATCTTTGCAGGAGAAAAGCTAAACAGAGTGTTCACGATTTTATCTTACAGAACAATGAAAAAACTGATGACAACGATGTTGCTGATGCTGCTCTGCATGACGGCACTGGCACAAAGCGCGGACAAGCTTTATGCAGAGGGGAAGGCTCTCTATGATGCCAAGAACTACAAGGCAGCCATTGCCAAGCTGAAGCCTGCCGCAGAGAAAGGAAACAGGAAAGCGCAGTACCGCATGGGACGCTGCTATGACAAGGGTAATGGCGTGGAGGAGAACGACAAGACGGCCTTTGCCTGGTACAGCAAGTCGGCGGCGCAGGGCTATGCCAAGGCGCAGTATCAGGTGGGTAAATGCTATAAGAACGGTGAGGGAGTGGCGAAGAACCCCGCTAAGGCCTTTGAGTTCTTCACCAAGGCTGCCAAGCAGGACAATGGCGATGCGCAGTTAGCGTTGGGGAAGTGCTATATGAAAGGCAAGGGAGTTGCCGCTGATCAAGCCAAGGCAAGGAGCTGGTTCGTCAAGGCTGTGAACAACGAGAAGGACGGCAAGGAGATTCTCGCCGAACTGAAGAAAGAAGCGGCCGAAAATGATGGCGATGCCAAAAAGATTCTTCAAATGGTGAAGAAATAAACCATCTGTTCTTCTGAACGTCTATTATGTAAGAGATAACCAAAAACAAAAACATGATGAGACGGACTTTTCTTTGTTTCTTTGTAACGTTGCTGGCTTTGAATGTGCAGGCGCAGGCAACGTGGAAACTCGTTTGGAGTGACGAATTCAACACCGACGGACCTTACGACAGCAAGACGTGGGAGCCAGAACGTGGCTTTGTGCGAAACCATGAAGCGCAGTGGTATCAGGGGGAGAATGCCTACCAGAAGGGAGGCTGCCTGGTCATTGAAGCGCGTAAAGAGCAGCGCGAGAATCCTCTATATAATAAAGGTAGGCGCGACTGGCGCTCGCAACGCAAGCAGATAGAATATACGGCGGCATCACTCACCACGCGCCAATCGTTTGATTTCACCTACGGACGAATGGAGGTGCGCGCAAAGATTCCCACGGCTGGAGGTGCATGGCCTGCCATCTGGCTCTTGGGCAAGGATTTGCCTTGGCCCTCGTGTGGCGAGATTGACGTGATGGAGTACTACCGCATCAACGGTGTTCCTCATATCCTTGCCAATGCCTGCTGGGGGAACGACAACCACGGGCAAGCCGTCTGGAACTCGAAGAAGATTCCTTTCACCCACTTTACCGACCGTGACAAGGACTGGGCGGAGAAGTTCCACACGTGGCGGATGGACTGGACACCGCGCTCCATCAACATCTACCTTGACGACGAACTGCTGAATCAAATACCGCTCTCCGAGACCGTCAATGGCTCGGTGGGGCAGCATATCAATCCCTTTACGCGACCGCAGTACATCTTGTTGAACCTTGCCATCGGCGGCGACAATGGCGGCGAGATTGATGACCATGCCATGCCGATGCGCTACGAGATAGACTATGTACGGGTGTATCAGCGGCAACGTCCCCGCAGGGAGCAGATTCGTACCGTACCCCGTGATTCCATCGTGTTGAGCGATCCCTGCATCCTTGCGGACTCTGCCTCGCAAACCTACTATATGACGGGGACGGGCGGAAGGCTCTATACCAGCTACGACCTGAACCAGTGGACGGGTCCATTCCGTGTGACACGCACCAATCCCGAATCGTGGATGGGCGAGAATCCTGCCATCTGGGCTGCCGAACTGCACCAATACAACGGCAAGTATTATTACTTTGCAACCTTCACCAACGAGCGCATCAAGATTGATACCGTGCGTGGTAATGTCATTCCGCGACGTGCCTCCCATGTGTTGGTGAGCGAGCGTCCCGATGGACCTTACGTGCCGATGGCAGACGAGACATATCTGCCGGCCACGAAGCCTACGCTCGATGGTACGTTCTGGGTGGATACCGACGGCAAGCCCTACATGGTGTATTGCGGGGAGTGGTTGCAGAACTGGAACGGAACGATGGAGAAGATAGAGCTGAAGCCAGACTTGAGTGGCTCCGTAGGCGAAGGAAAAGTGCTTTTCCGTGCCTCTGACTCGCCATGGAACCGTGAGGTGGAAGACGGGGTCGTAAAGCCCAACAAGGTGACCGATGGCCCTTACCTCTTCCGTACAGGTACGGGACGGCTCGGAATGCTCTGGACCAGCTGGATTGACGATGTCTATACGCAGGGCGTTGCCTACTCGGAAAGTGGTACGCTCGATGGACCTTGGATACAGGAACCAAACCCTATTACGCCACCGAACTTCGGGCATGGCATGCTTTTCAAGACTTTCGACGGACGCTGGTTGATGTCTGTACACAGTCATCTGAACCGTAACGGGCGGTACCACCGTGTGCCTTGCCTCTTCGAGGTGGACCTCTCAGGTGACAAGCTGGTATTGGGCAAGCAGATTCAGGGCGACTATCAGCATGCAACCCGTGAACGCAAGAGCATAGATTCTGGCAAACTCTGGCCTGATAACAACGGCAAGCATATCAATGCTCATGGTGGCGGCGTGCTGAAACATGGTGATACCTATTATTGGTTTGGTGAACATAAATCGGAAACGACCAGTGATGCCCTTGTCGGTGTCACCTGTTATTCGTCCAAGGATTTGGTGCACTGGAAGGACGAGGGCGTAGCTCTCAGCGTAAGCGATGAGCGTGGTAGCGATATCGAGCGTGGGTGCATTCTGGAGCGTCCGAAGGTTGTCTATAATGAAAAGACCCAGAAGTTTGTCATGTGGTTCCACTTGGAACTGAAGGGCAAGGGTTATGATGCCGCCCGTTGCGGTGTTGCCGTCAGCGACACGCCAACGGGACCGTACAGGTTCCTGCGCTCGGGACGTGTCAATCCTGGCATACTGCCAGAGGGAATGGATGCCGATGTCATGAAGGCATTGAAGTCCGAGCGCCACTATAAGTCGTGGTCGGACGAGTGGATGGATGCAGTCCATAAGGGACTTTTCGTAAGGCGTGATTTGGAAGGTGGACAGATGTCGCGCGACATGACCATTTATGTCGATGATGACGGGAAGGCATACCACATCTATTCCTCGGAAGAGAACCTCACCCTGCAGATTGCCGAGCTGACGGACGACTACACAGCCCACACAGGACGCTATGTACGCGTGGCTCCTGGCGGGCACAACGAGGCACCCGCCATCTTTAAACGTGACGGTACCTACTGGATGATCACCAGTGGCTGTACGGGCTGGGCCCCCAATGAGGCACGAATGTTCTCTGCAAAAAATATCTTCGGACCCTGGACGCAGCATCCCAATCCCTGCGTAGGTCCGAAGAAGGATATTACTTTCGGCGGACAGAGCACTTTTATCCTGCCCGTCCCAAACTCTTCAACTGCCCATCAACCCTCTACAACCTATATCTTCATGGCAGACATCTGGAGACCGCAACACCCGATAGATGCCCGCTATATCTGGCTTCCCATTACTTTCTCGGAAGAGGGAACGCCTGTTGTGGAGTGGAAAGACAGTTGGATTCCCTGAACGTATTAAAGTAAAGAAGTGGCGATTCGCCGTGCCTCGGCATCTGTGTCAAAATAGGTGTCGAGGGATGGGCGTGCGTCGAAGGTCGTGCGTTGCATGGTCTCTTCGATGATTTCCGCCATACGCGGGAATGAGCAGCGGTCTTGGCGGAACGCCTCGTTCACCACCTCATTGGCGGCATTGACGATGCATGGCATGTTACCGCCCTGTCGGAGTGACTCAAAGGCAAGGGCAAGACAACGGAATTTCCGCAGGTCGGGTTCGAAGAACTCCAGCGAATGACTTTGGAACAGGTCCAGACGTTCTCCATTGAGTGACAGGCGCTCGGGGAACGAGAAGGCGTACTGGATGGGAAGACGCATATCGGGCACCCCCAACTGAGCTTTTACGCTGCCGTCGCAGAATTGCACGGCAGAATGAACGATGCTCTGCGGGTGGATGAGCACCTGAATCTTCTCGGCAGGCACGCCGAAGAGCCATTTCGCCTCGATGACTTCGAAGCCTTTGTTCATCAACGTGGCGGAGTCGATGGTAATCTTGGCACCCATGTCCCACGTAGGATGCTTCAGTGCATCGGCGGCTGTAACGGTCTGCAACTGTTCGTCAGTGAACTTTCGGAAGGGACCGCCCGAGCAGGTGAGCAGGATTTTCTCAATCCCGTTGTCACCTTCGCCAACCAAACTCTGGAATATAGCCGAGTGCTCACTGTCAACAGGCAGAATGGGAACTCGGTTTTCTTGTGCCAACTGGCAAATCAGTTCTCCCGCCACAACCAGTGTCTCCTTATTGGCAAGACAAATCTTTTTCTTTGCCTTGATAGCATGGACGGTGGGAGAGAGCCCGGCAAAGCCCACCATGGCGGTGAGCACCATATCTATAGGATCTGCCTCGACAATGTCATCGAGAGCCTTCTTGCCTGCATATATCTTGATGTCGGGTTGGTCTGAGAGAAGTGCTTGCAGCTCTTCGTAACGTGACTCGTTGGCAACGACCACGGCGGCGGGATGGAAACGCCGTGCCTGTTCTGCTAACTGTTCTACACGGTTGTTGGCAGTCAGTGCATAGACTTCGTAGCGGTCGGGGTGCTGACTGATGACATCAAGCGCCTGAGTTCCGATGGAACCGGTGGAACCGAGGATGCATATCTGTTGTTTCATCATTGTTTTGTTATTGTTTTTTGACTTATAGGTCCTATAGGTCCCATAGGTCCTATAAGACTTATGGGCCTTATCATTTCTATGGTTATAGCTCAAGGATTCCCTCGGGGAGGGAGCAGGTAATGGTGCGGTTTTCGGCATCCACATCGGTAATCAGTTCCTCGCTGGCGGGAATGAGTATTTCCTGTCCGTCAGGAGTCTTAACCTCAAAAAGGATGTTAATGGTAGAGTCATCGACAGAAGCAATTGTGCCGACGGTCTTGCCGCCTGTGGCATCTGTCAGCGTGAATCCTATGATTTGCGCCCAAGAGAGTTCGTCGCCGTCTTCCTTGGCAAGGTGACGTGGGAAGTAAACTTCACATCCCGTCAGTTCACGTGCCTGCTCTACTGTGTCAATGTCGCAGAACTTCATCAGGGCCGTCTCGCTACCGTGAAAACGATATTCCTCCATGAAAAACGGAACGAGGATGCCGTCAATCTTCAGGATCAGGTACTCGGCATCGGTGCGGTCGAAGACATCATCGTTGAACAGGAAGTTCATTTCGCCTCGCAGTCCGTGGGGCTTGCCGATTTTTCCAATTTTATATACATCCTCTGTCTTGATCATGAGCTTAGTCGTCTGTACGTTTGATGTTGGCACCGAGCTGGTTGAGTCGGTGTTCAATATTCTCATAGCCACGGTCTATCTGCGCAATGTTGGCAATGCGACTGGTTCCGTTGGCACTGAGGGCAGCAATGAGCAGGGCGATACCCGCACGGATGTCGGGGCTGGTCATGCGTCCGCCACGCAGACGGAGCTGGTGGTCATGCCCAATGACCACGGCACGGTGAGGGTCGCAAAGGATGATCTGGGCACCCATGTCGATGAGCTTATCAACGAAGAACAGACGGCTCTCAAACATCTTTTGGTGGAAGAGCACGCTGCCCCGTGCCTGCGTTGCGACCACAAGCAGCACCGAGAGCAGGTCGGGGGTCAGACCAGGCCATGGTGCATCGGCAAGAGTCATGATGGAACCATCGATAAAAGAGTCTATCTGATAATGCTCGTGATGCGGGATGAAGATGTCATCGCCGTCCACTTCGATGGTAATACCCAACCGACGGAAGGCATCGGGGATAATTCCTAAATTCGCCACTGACACATCCTTGATGCGGATGCCATGCCCCACCATGGCAGCCATGCCGATGAACGAGCCTACCTCAATCATGTCGGGCAGAATCTTATGGGTAGCACCATGTAGTTTCTTAACTCCTACGATGGTAATCAGGTTGGAGGCAATCCCGCTGATGTTGGCACCCATGGCATTGAGCAGGTGACAGAGCTGTTGGATATAAGGCTCGCAGGCAGCGTTGTAAATAGTGGTCGTCCCTTCTGCAAACACGGCAGCCATGATGATGTTAGCGGTACCTGTTACCGAGGCCTCATCAAGCAGCATATAACATCCTTGCAGATGTTCGCCCTCAATATGATAGACGTTGCGCTCCTCTTCATAGACGAAGTTGGCTCCGAGGTTCTTGAAACCAAGGAAGTGGGTGTCGAGACGGCGACGCCCGATTTTGTCACCGCCGGGTTCGGCAATGGTTGCCTTTCCGAAACGACCGAGCAGTGGACCGATAAGCAGGACACTGCCTCGCAGTGCAGAACATTTCCGGACAAATTCCGTGCTGTGTAGGAAGTCGAGGTTGAGCTGATTGGCTTGGAAAGTATAGTCATGGGGAGAATTCTTGGTTACCTTCACACCCATGTCTCGCAAGAGTTGGATGAGGTTATTCACATCGAGAATATCAGGAATATTCTGAATACGAACCTCTTCGTCAGTAAGCAGCACACTGCTGATCACCTGTAAAGCCTCGTTTTTGGCACCTTGTGGTTTGATGTCGCCTTGTAGTGGACGACCGCCTTCTATGATGAATGACTCCATAACACTTGCGGTTTTATTTCTTTTTACGTTTCTTTTCAACCAGATCGTGCATGTTAATCTTCTCGAACTTGAACGTATCAAGATCCAGTTGGATAACACCGTCTGTGAAACGTGCCAAATCGGAAGCTACTTTCTCGTTGTCGGCAGAGCCATGGCTCCATTGCATCAGACAACGCTTCATCTGGTTGGCAGTGATGCGAACCAGCTCGTCTCGTTCTTCTCCGGGCTCCATCGTCTTCAGTTTATCGAAAATCTCGAAAACCATGTTGCCGTAATGACGCACGGGAATCTTCGTCATGGGATAGTCTATCGGCTGAGGCTTGTCGGCCATTTTCTTCACTTGGTTTACATCAAAGGGCCAGTCGATGTCAAGCTTGAAGTCACTCATGAGTGCCAGATGATCCCACAGCTTGTTCTTGTAGTCGGGACTTTGCTTGCCTTGCGGGAACATGCGATCCATGATGGCAATAATCGTTTCAGCGCAATGCTGGCGTTCTGTCTTGTCGGGAATTGACACCGCATGCTCAACCATCCGTTGAATCTCACGCCCATACTCGGGCAACACCAGCTTCTCACGCTGCGTATTGTAATCCATTCCTTCTATATTCATAGTGCTTATATGATTTTTCTCTTTTATGTTTTTACTTTCCACTTTTACAAAAGCTTCTTGGGCATCTTGGCAACGAAGTCTTTCAGGTAGAACGGCACGAAATATGCTACGTCTTCAAACTTTTCCTGGAAGAAACGTCGCTCTGCCAATGGGAACATCCATCGGGCAAGGGGCTCGATGCCCTCAATGAGATGGGCGTTGGGATGGTTGATGGTATCCATGCATTTGGCAGCTCCATTGCCGAAGAAATAGACGGGCCGCTCGTCGAGGAATGCTTTGTAGGTCTCGGCATCCACGATGTCTGCCTGAATGGGACGAACCTCTTTCAGGGAGCGGTCGAACAATTGTGCGTACACTTCCATTCGGCGTGCGTCAATCATGGGGCAGAGCAGGGCGTCTTCTTCCTTCACCTTCTCGCCAAGCAACACGGGCACGCAGAGCAGTTCCAATGTGGGAATGGCAATGAGCTTGGCATCGCGACCATAGCAAATGCCCTTGGCAGTAGAAACGCCGATGCGTAGTCCGGTATAGGATCCCGGGCCGCAGCTCACGGCAACGGCATCGAGCGTATGCAAGTGCTGGTCGATGTAGGTAAGCGCATGGTCGATGAACACACCCGACTGCACAGAGTGGTTAGGACCGCTGTGGTCTTCCTCCTCGAAAATGCATGCACCATCCAGACTGACAGCCACTGAACATACGTCTGTACTCGTTTCAATATGTAAAATACAAGACATAATCTTATCTTTTCTTTGAAAATAGAATGCAAAATTACGCTTTTTTCGTGGGAAATTCGTACTTTTGCAGAAATTTAACTTCATAGAACGATATGATACAGTCGATGACTGGCTACGGAAAGTCTGTCGTAGCTTACAAAAACAAAAAGATAAATGTTGAAATAAAGTCATTAAACAGCAAACAGCTCGACCTTTCTACACGTATTGCTCCGCTCTATCGTGAGAAAGAGATGGAGATTCGCCAAATGGTCTCTGCATCTCTCGTAAGAGGAAAGGTTGACTTCTCCGTGTGGATCGAGAAAGAGGCGGGTGCTGATGCCACGCCCATCAATGCTGCTATTGTTGAGAATTATTACCGCCAAATCAAAGAAATCTCTGCTGCAACTGGCATACCAGAGCCAACAGACTGGTATGCGACGTTGTTACGTCTGCCTGACGTTACTTTGCGCACCGATACCGAACTGCTGGAGGATGAAGAGTGGGAGGTTGCCCGTGCTGCCATTCAGGAGGCGTTGAACAGTCTTGTTGACTTCCGACGTCAGGAGGGTATGGCGCTGCAAAAGAAATTTAATGAGAAGATAGACAATATTGCGACTCTGTTGAAGAATATCGAGCCCCTTGAGAAAAGCAGGGTGGAGAAGATTCGCAACCGTATTGTCGATGGATTGAAGGAAATTCCCGAGGTTGATTACGATAAGAACCGGTTGGAACAGGAACTCATCTACTACATCGAGAAACTGGATATCAGCGAGGAGAAGCAACGCCTTGCCAACCACTTGAAGTACTTCCGTGAAACCATGGAGGAGGCTGAAGCACAGGGCAAAAAGCTCGGATTCATCGCACAGGAAATGGGACGTGAGATCAATACAACCGGTTCCAAGAGCAACCAGGCTGAGATGCAGAACATTGTAGTCAAGATGAAAGACGAACTTGAGCAAATCAAGGAACAGGTGTTGAATGTCTTGTAAGGGAGGAAGTTCATTAAAAGAAATAGTTAGAGAAGATGGAAAAGGGCAAAATGATCATCGTGAGTGCTCCGAGTGGGAGTGGTAAGAGCACCATTGTACAGTGGTTGATGAAAGAACATCCAGAACTGCGTCTTTACTTCTCCATTAGCTGCACCAGTCGCCCGCCGCGTGGTACTGAGCAGAATGGGGTGGAGTATTTCTTCCTTTCGCCGGAGGAATTCCGCGAGCGCATAGCCCGAAATGAATTCCTGGAATACGAGGAGGTTTACGAAGACCGCTTCTACGGAACGCTGAAAGAACAGGTGGAACGCCAACGTGAGGCGGGACAGAATGTCGTCTTCGATGTGGACGTAAAGGGAGGTTGCAATATCAAACAGTACTATGGTGAAGAAGCCCTGAGCCTATTCATCCAGCCGCCCTCTATCGAGGAACTTCGCCATCGTCTTGAAGGACGGGCTACCGACACTCCCGAGGCTATAGAGGCACGACTTGCCAAAGCTTCCTACGAACTGACCTTTGCCCCGCACTTTGACCGCATTATCGTGAACGATGACCTTGAAACCGCCAAGGCGGAGGCATTGAAGGTTATCGGAGCGTTCCTCCATTCATAGTATATAGTGAAAAAGCGAACAACGAATAGTTGTAATCCATGAAGATCGGCATCTACGGCGGCTCATTCAACCCCATCCACAATGGGCATATTGCCTTGGCGAAACAGTTGCTTGCCAAGGCAGGGCTTGATGAGGTGTGGTTCATGGTCTCACCGCAGAATCCGCTGAAACAGTCATCACCCGACCTCCTGTCCGACCACCTGCGATTAGAGATGACGCGACAGGCATTGGCGGATGAGCCCTGTCTAAAGGCTTGTGACTATGAGTTCCATCTGCCAAGGCCTTCTTACACATGGAACACCCTGCAGTCGTTGAGCCGAGACTTTCCACAGCATGAGTTCGTGTTGCTGATTGGCGGTGATAACTGGCAACTTTTCCCTCGCTGGTATCACAGTGCAGACATCCTCGCCCATTATCCCATTGTCATCTATCCGCGCGAAGATGCCCCTATCAATCCCAGTTCTTTGCCCCCCTCCGTTAGCATTGTCAATACAGAACTATACAATGTTAGCAGCACAGAGGTGCGCCACCGCATCCGTCAAGGGGAATCCGTTGCCCACCTCATTCCCGCCTCCATTCTTGCCCGTGCCCAACAATACTATCAATAGTTTTTTCCCCTGCTCTTCATCATGAACCCACAAACCTAAACACAAACCTATGGCAACAGCATGTTACATCAATTACTATCGCAGCTACAGCGACCGCGGAGCCTTTGTGAACAAGGAACTTTTGCAGACGGACGAAGTGGACGAGTGCGAAATCAAAGTAGGAGAACAACTTCCGCATTGGCCAAACAGTTCTGCCCCCATTGTAACCGGTTATCAGGAAGGACAGTTAGACTTGGAGTACCAGGGTCAATCGTTCACCATCAAACATGGTGAGGAGGTACTTTTGCAAAAATCCACCCTGTCGAAGCAATATGGTGTCATCCGCCATTCGCTGACATGTGTGAAGGTTATTAAAACGGAAATCTTCTACAAGGGAGGCTGGCAGTTTGGCGATACCATTCTGCAGAAGCTGGCAGGGCCTATCGGCAATGGGGAGGTGTGGTATCCCACTGGCGATTACTTCAAGGGTGTCTTTCATCTCAATTATGCCAATATCGATGGGTCGGCCTATGCTGCCGAGGGTCGCTACGAATTTGCCGACGGTTCCTATATTGAGCATGCATGGATACACACCTCCTCCGACCGTAAGGTGTTCAATCTTCATGGCGTGTTCCGCATCCATCACCCCAATGGCCCAGACAGCATTGCCATGTTCTGTGCCGGCAATAAGCGCTATGGCTTTGAACTATTTTTGGACGAACACAAGCCAAAGATCGTTGAGTGGTATGCCAACAAACGGATGATACGATGGCAAATGGATGAGCCAGAAGAACGCGAATTGGAGGTGCTGGATTATACGCTGGACGAGGAGAGCCGAAAAGACTGCATCTGTCTCACCCTGACTCTGAAGGACGGAAATAAGGTGTATCGCGTTGAGCAGTGCGGTGGTACGTGGAGTAAGAACAATTACGATCAATACTACTATGAGCCGTCAACTCGCGCCTCTGTATATCTGCCTAACGGTGATTGTCTCGACCATTTTGGCGGTGGTGTCCGGATGTTCAAGCCCTATCATGGTTTTGTTGAAATGCACCGTGCCGCAACAGGCAAGTATCGCAGCGAACAGTGGGAGCATGGACAGCTAAAAGAGGCAGGGAAATGGGAACGTGACCTGCGTGCTGCCAAGACTTTGGAACTGCCTGATCCCTTTGACAAAGGCATGGTAAAGGCCCATGTGTGGAAAGACGGATACATCGAGTATGGCTCTGGCGAATGGGTTTATCAAGGGCAAACTGCGGACAACCGTCCAGAGGGTAGCGGGAAACTCACGGGAGGACGCTATTATCACGAAGGTGAATGCTATGAGGGCGAGTTCCATGACGGACGCTGTCATGGAGAGGGAACATACGTTCGTGAGAAGGCAGGAATAACTCAGAAGGGAATGTGGATCAACGGAGTCTTTCAAGAGGAGAACCCCGCCACAGCCCCCATCATTCTCCATGCTCGTCATGGCCATCAGTCGTGGAGCATTGGTGGCAGCAGTGACTGGGAGTATCAAGAGGAGGATTTTGAGGCTAAGCTGGGGCGTCTCGGCTGTTTCACCGGTTTCGCAAGCTTAGAGGTTGCTCGTATTGAGAAAAACTGTCTCACGTTAACCCGTTGGGGTGAGAAAACATTTCTGCTCACACCAGGTGAAACTCTCCACTTTAGTGCTGAGATAGAAGGACGCGAGTGGAGTGACGGCTGTGTGTATAGCGGCGATGACTATACATTAGAACTCACATGGAGCCAAGAACATATAGACTAAGTTCTTGGCTCCATGTGATTTTAATAGGCGAAGCTCTTTGGCGCGGTCTATGCTTCTCCCTTGCCGGTGCCAAAGGGTGCTATGGTACGCTGCGGCTGGTTGGGAATCTCAATCTTGCCAAATTCCCGCTCATATTTCATGATATTCTCCTGTAGGGCAGCGAGCAGGCGCTTGGCGTGCTCGGGCGCAAGGATAATGCGGCTACAGACCTCGGGCTTAGGCATACCGGGAAGAATGCGGGCGAAGTCGAGAATGAAGTCACTATGTGAGTGACTGATAAGAGCAAGATTGCTATATACTCCTGATGCTATTTCCGGTTTCAAGTCCATTTGGAGCTGAGCCGGACGCTGATTGTTATTGTTGTCGGACATTGTTGAATTAATAATAGCATTAAATATTTACTGTTTACTTTGCTTGATGAAGAATCTCCTGGCAGAGCGAGTAACCCATGATGAGCATGCGAGGAATGTGGAACGGTCCTTTGTAGAGGTTACCCTTGGCAGGTTGTGCCACGGTACCGTCGCGGTGCAGATATCCGTACCACTCGCCGAACTCTGGGTCGGGAAAATGCTTGTAGGTCCAGTCGCTGATGATGCGATGACGCTCCAAGTATTTCTCGTCGCCAGTGCCCAGATAGGCATAGAGCGAGGCAATGATGGTCTCGCACTGCGGCCACCAGAACTTCATGTCCTGCGAATAGTCCTGCGGAGGCAGGTTGCGGCAGTCGCGGAAGTTGATGATACCGCCGTAAGGCTCATCCCATCCCCAGTCCCAAGACCAGTCGAAGATGGTGAGTGCCATGTCAAGCAGTGATGGATCCCAGTTGCGTGCTCGTGCTTCCTCCATGATGAACCAGGAGGTCTCGATGCAGTGTCCGGGATTGATGACACGCGTGGTATTGGTATCAATAAATTCACCGTTGGGCCCTACGGTCTCTAACAGCGCTTTGAACTCGGGATGAATGAAGTAGCGGCGCAATTTGTCGATGGAATCGTCAATTTGGGCAGTCAGCTTCGGGGAGTCGATGGCTGCACGGATGCGTGAAGCCACGTTGATGAGCATCATGACGATAGAGTGCCCTTGCAAATTGACCTCTGGCTCGAACTTGGCGGGTAGGAAACCTGGCGTGGCAAGGAAACGCTGCATGTCCTCAAACAAGCGGAGTGCTTTCTCGGCATAAGTCATGTCCCCGGTGGCCAGTGCATACTCCGACATGGCAATGGTAGCAAAGGTCTCGGAGAACACGTAGCGGCGCTTGCGCAATCCGCGTCCGTCGGCAGTGACGGAGAAGAACATGTGACCGTCCTTGTCGAAACAATGCTTCTCGATGAAGTCAAGCGTTGACTTGGCTGCTGCCAGCCATTCAGGATTCTTCTCTACATGGTTATATGCGAAAGAACAGATGAAGGCAAATCGTCCCTGGAACCAAACCGACTTGGTGGTGTCCATGAGCGAGCCGTCGCGGTTCAGGCAGGTATAGACTCCTCCGTTTTTGCGGTCGAGACCGTTCCTCATCCAGAACGGCATGATGTTCTGGATGAGGTCGTTACGGTAAGAGTCAGCCCATTGTTGGATATATTCTCTTGTATTCATCTTCACTTCTTTAATTACTCCTAAGAACTTTTTCGCTTACTTTTTCACAGGGATGAGCCAGAACTTGAATTGACGATCCTTGTATTCCACGCGGTACTGTTTCAAAGCCTGTGCGTCGTGGTTCCAGCTGTTGATACCGCCGACACCCGTCTGCACCAGGTCAAGTGACAGCTCGGTGTAACGAGACTTGGGAACCTCGGGAGAGTGGCGCTGCTCCTTGTCATCGCCGTCATCGAGGTCGCTGATGTTATAGTGCAGGGCACTGGCTGTGAATGGCTCGCAGCTCTGGATGCGCAGACCGAAGCCTGCTGCATTGCGCTGTTCCCACCAACGCATGTCAGTCTTCGTGCCTGTCTCCTGCGGACGGATGTAGGGGAAGAACTGCTCGTCAGCGGTCTGCTGATAGATGCCGATGTTCTGTGCGGCGCGGTCGGAATAGTTCTCAATCGGGCCACGTCCATAGAACTTGCTCTTGTCACTGGCATAAGGCATGTCGATGACAACACCATAGCGGAACATGTTGCTTACCTTAGCCTCTGCATCGGTCTTCATATCCTCAAACACATGGATGGAACCACCCTCGGTAACGATATAGCTCATCGTGAGTTGAGCCTTCACGTCAGGCATGTCATAGACAGCCTTCACAGCAACCGTGTTGTTCTTCTTGTCCTTCTCTGCGGTCAGTGAGGTGAGCGTCATTGTCGGGTTCTTCCAAACCTTCATGCTACGCTGCAGACCGGCACCCATGTCGTTGTCCGTCGGGGCACGCCAGAAGTTGGGACGCAGTGTTCCACCTTCACCGAGCAGGTCGTTGCCCAATACGGCGTAAGCGGTCATCAAACCAGTGGTCTTGTTGAACTTCACAAAGAAGTTGTTGTTCCAAACAGTGATGTCATCACCCTTCTTCTGTTCTACCTGAATCTTTGAGGGGATAACGTTGGTCTGTTCCTCGAAAGCACAGCAGCTGTAGCCCCACTTCTGGACACTGAGCTGTTCGTAGGCAACCTCTTGTCCAGCCTTCATGAGAGGCTCGGCGGTCTTGAGGCGGAAGCTGATGTTCAGCAGCACCTCAGCCTTCTCAGGAACGTCGGCGAGAGAATAGGGAAGTGTATATTCCTTGGTCTTCTGCGGAGCTACATCGAGATCGGCTATCTCTCCGTTCTGCTGAGCCTTGCCGTCAACCATGAGTGTCCATACGAGCTTGTAGTTCTTCAGACAACGGAAGAAGTTCTCGTTGTAAACCTCGATCTTTCCTGCCTTCAGGTCCACGGGACGTGCCCAGATGTCCTGATACTGGTAGGCCACTTCGTAGGCATGGGGGTTGAGCTGACGGTCGGGACCGATGATACCGTTGCAGTTGAAGTTGTTGTCAGAGGGATCATACTTGTTGTAGTCGCCGCCGTAGGTGTAGTCAATCTTGTTCAGCTCTGCATAGGGCAGGTCGGCAACGCGGTTCAGTTCATCCAGCGATGCGTTCAGCATCTTGGCATTGGGCTTGCGGTGCAGTGCCTGATCTACATAGTCCCAGATATAGCCACCCTGATACTTCGGATACTTGCGCACCAGTTCCCAGTATTCCTTCAGACCACCGCTGGAGTTACCCATCGTGTGGTTGTATTCACACTGGATGAGGGGCTTCTGGTATTTATCGTCCTTGCAATAAGCCTCTGAGCTCCACGGTGTGTAGTACATCGGACAGAAGATGTCGGTGTTGCGACCTTCACGTCCGGCCTGTTCCCACTGGCAGGGACGGCTCTTGTCCTCAGCCTTCACCCAGTCGTAGGCAGCCTCGAAGTTCGGACCGTTCACGGTCTCGTTACCGAGTGACCATACGATGATGGCAGGATGGTTGTAGTAGGTGGTGACGTTATGCTGGTTGCGCTCCAGGATCTGCAGGGCAAACTTCTCTTTCTTGGCCTCGGCTTCGTTTCCATAGCCAAAGCCGTGGCTTTCCTGGTTGGCCTCTGCGGTCATGTAGAGTCCATACTCGTCGCACAGGTCGTACCATACGGGATCATCGGGATAGTGGCAGGTACGCACAGCGTTGATGTTCAGGCGCTTCATGATTTGGATGTCCTGAATCATGCGCTCACGCGGAACAACATAACCACCATCGGGATCCAGCTCGTGGCGGTCGGCACCCTTGATGAGAACAGGCTGACCGTTCACCAGCAGCTGGGCATTCTTAATCTCCACCTTGCGGAATCCGACCTTTTGCTTGATGACCTCTGTCACCACGGGCTCACCAGTCTGTACCACCTTGCGTCCAACCTTCTTGACGGCGGGTGCTGTGGTAACTTTGGCAATGAGGGTATATAAATAAGGTGTCTCTGCACTCCATTTCTTCGGAGCCTTTACTTCCAGATTGGTTTGTCCCTGTGCGGGGAGGCTTTCATTCCACTGGTTGATGACGGAACTTGCCACCTTGTTTCCTTCTGCGTCAAGGAGCTCGATGCTCACGTTTCCTTTGCCTGAGAGCAGTGCGCTCACGTTGAGAACACCATCTTGATAGTTGTTGACCAAATCGGGTGTCAGGCGCAGGTCGTAGAGAGAGGCCTGCTTGTCGCGGGCAAAGAGATAGCTGTCGCGAGCTACACCGCTCAAGCGCCAAAAGTCCTGGTCTTCGCACCAGGAGCCGTCACACCAACGGAAAGTCTGGAAGGCGATCAGGTTCTCCTGTCCGGGTTTTACGTAGGATGTAATATCGAACTCTGTTGCAACCTTGGCATCCTCAGAATAGCCAACAAATTCACCGTTGACATAGAGGTAGATGTTGGATGTCACAGAACCGAAGTGGGCCACAATCTGCTTGCCATCCCAGTCGGCGGGAATGGTGAACGAGCGGCGATATGAACCTACGTGGTTGTCTTTGGTGGGTACTGCGGGAGGAGCTTCGTTGAAGTGTCCGCGCCAACCGAATCCCACGTTCACATACTCGGGTTCTCCATATCCGTTGAGTTCCCAGATGCCAGGAACAGGCATGGTGCCCCATTTAGAGTCATCGAGATCAACACTGTAGAAGTCAGTAGGACGCTGGTCGGCATTCTCCACCCAGTTGAATTTCCAAGTGCCGTGCAGAGACACGAAGCGGTTGGACTTGGTCATGTCTCCTTTTTGTGCCAGGGCTTCGTTCTCGTAGGCAAAGAAGTGAGTGTGCATTTTCATGCGGTTCACTTCGTTTACTTGCAAGTCATGCCATTCTGTAAATGTTGGCTGAGGTTTCGGGGGCTCAACCGGTGCAGTCTCCTTTTTCACCTTGGCGGCATTGGTGCCGAGTGCAAGGCTCATGAGGACTGTCATAAAAAACAATTTCTTCATAGTTTTTGGTGTTTATGTTATAAATATTTGATTGTTAGTCATCAGGACGCATCAAAGCGCTTTTCGGTACAAAGTTACAACATATTTCTGAAAAAACGAAACTTCTTGTCGGAAAAGCCTTGATATGCGTCATTAAATTCGAATGCTGAACTCGCAGCCGCAATATTGTTGGTTGTAGAAAGCGTATTCGCGCAAGAGCTGGTTGCGACGTTCATAGAGCCCGCCCTTGCGCCAGTTCTGTGCCCAGAAAAGTGTACCGGGAACCTGTGCCTGTGCCGCGAGCCCTGCACGTTCTATCTGGTCGAGACTTTTCCATCGGGACGAGGCCAGCGTGGTTGTGAAGACGCGCAACCCCTGCCGCACGGCTTCCTCTGCCGCCGCCTTCAGACGCATGCGGAAACACTGCTCGCAACGGCTGCCTCGCTCAGGCTCTCCTTCCAATCCCTTCACACAGCCTAACCATCTGGCATGGTCATAGTCACCGTCAATCCATCTCACGCCCAAGCTCTCCGCATGGCGCTTGCTCTCCTGCTTACGGATTTCGTACTCCTCACGTGGGAAGATGTTGGGATTGTAATAATAGATGGTGGGCTGAATGCCGTGTTGGAGCATCCATTCGACAATGGCAGACGAACAGGGTGCACAACAGGCATGCAGTAGTACCTGTTCTGTGCCTTCGGGAACAATGATGGGATTGCGATGCTTGGTTCTCATGCTGCAAAATTACAAAATAATTGATAATTGATAATTGATAATTGATATTTTCTTTGTACCTTTGCGCAAGACATCAACAAAAAGCTAATCACAATGAAAAGAAACTTATTTGCTTCACTGGTGGTCTGTCTTTTCGGCATGACGGCAACGGCTCAAGCCCAGCACCAGTTTACCATTAGCACCAAACTTGGTGCAGAGATTCAACCCACGATGTATGGAATCTTCTTTGAGGACATCAACTTCGGGGCCGACGGCGGTCTCTATGCCGAGCTGGTCAGTAACCGTTCATTTGAGGCACCGCTTCACATCACCCCAGCAGGAGAACGCTTGAGTGGTGGCTTCTTGGACTGGAAGACCTTCGGCAATGTCCAGTTGAACAGCGAGAAACCCGCCTTTGACCGTAATCCGCACTATGCCACGCTGAACGATGACGGACACCGCGAGAAGCGGACTGGCATCGAGAATCATGGCTACTTCGGTATGGGTATGAAGCAAGGCATGAAATACAATTTCTCCGTCTTCGGTCGTGCTCGTAACGCTGACAATGCCCGCATCCGTGTGGAGCTGGTTGGCAGTGATAATGAGGTGATGGCTCGTCAGAACGTGGACATCAACGGCAGGGAGTGGAAGAAGTTCACGGCTCAGCTGACAGCTCCACGCACGGATGCCAAGGCTTTCCTGCGCATCTTCTTAGAAGGACAGAACAGTGTTGACCTTGACCACGTGAGCCTCTTCCCCGAGGACGCATGGCAGGGCATTCTGCGCGCCGACATGGTACAGGATTTGAAAGACCTGCATCCTGGCGTGTTCCGTTTCCCCGGCGGTTGCATTGTCGAGGGTACAGATCTCGCCTCACGCTACCAGTGGAAGGAAACGGTTGGACAGGTGGAGAACCGTCCGCTTAACGAGAACCGTTGGAACTATACCTTTGCTCACCGCCTCTTCCCCAGCTACTTCCAGTCTTACGGTTTGGGTTTCTATGAGTTCTTCCTGCTCTCCGAGTATATTGGTGCCCAGGCTCTGCCCGTGCTGAATGTGGGTCTTGCCTGCCAGTATCAGAACTCCGACAAGGATGCCGACCGTGTGCATGTGTCTGTAGATAACCTGCAGCCGTATATCGACGATGCCCTTGACCTGATTGAGTTTGCCAACGGCAGCACCGATACGGAGTGGGGCAAGCTGCGTGCCGAGATGGGACACCCCGAGCCCTTTAACCTCCAGCAGATAGGTGTGGGCAATGAGCAGTGGGGACCGCTCTATCCCGAGCGTCTGGAGAAGTTTGTTGCCGCCATTCGCGCGAAATATCCGAAGATGAAGATTGTGGGCTCAAGTGGTCCCGACCCCGATGACCATGGCAACAAACAGTTTACCTATGGTTGGGAACAGATGACCCGCCTGAAAGCAGACCTTGTAGATGAACATTACTATCGCAATCAGGACTGGTTCTTGCAGAATGTAGCACGCTATGATAGCTATGACCGCAAGGGCCCGAAGGTGTTTGCCGGAGAGTATGCCTGCCACATCAAGCAGAAACCGCAACCCACTCCCGAGGGCATGAATGTCTTTGATGCTGCCTTGCATGAAGCTGCTGCCATGACGGGCTTCGAGCGCAATGCCGACATTGTGCAGATGGCAACCTATGCTCCGCTCTTCGCCCATGTCGAGGGCTGGCAGTGGCGCCCCGACCTCATCTGGGTGGACAACCTCACCACTGTGCGCACCCCGAACTACTATGTTCAGCAGCTTTATGCCATGAACCCCGGTACCAATGTGCTGTCGCTGACCGAGGAGGTCAAGGAGGCTGGTGCCAAGAAGTCGAAGGCTCTGCCTGTGACAGGACAAGACGGTCTCTGCGCCAGTGCTGTTTATGACAAGGGTGCTAACCAGTACATTGTGAAGATTGTCAATGTCGGCGACCAGCCACAGACCGTTACGCTGACTTTCAAGGGGCTGAAGGCTCTGCCTGCTGCCGAGAATGTTCAACTGACAACCCTGAACAGCAATGATCCCATGGCTTGCAACACCATTCAGAAGAAGGATGTTGTGAAGCCCGTCAATCAGAAGAACTTCGATATCACCATCGACAAGAATACAGCGACTGTTAAGGTTCCTGCCAAGACATTCGCCGTCTATAAATTCTAATCCACCTATGATGTCGTCTTTCCCTAACATCATGCGTGGCAAGCGCATACTCTATGTACATGGTTTCGGCTCATCTGCCCAGTCGGGCACGGTGAGCCGAATCCGTCAGATATTCCCCGAGACGCAGGTCATCGCTTACGACCTGCCCATTCATCCCGAGGAGGCCATGGCACTGCTGCGAGAGAAATGTGCAGCCGACCATCCCGACCTGATTATCGGCACTTCCATGGGCGGAATGTATGCCGAGATGCTCTACGGCTACGACCGCATCCTCATCAATCCCGCCTTTCAGATTGCCGATACCATGCACGAGCATGGACTGACGGGCAAGCAGCAGTTCTTCTCGCCCCGTGCGGATGGTGTGCAGGAGTTCTATGTCGATAAACCCCTGGTGAAGGAATACAGGCTGATGAGTGAGCAGTGCTTCTCGGGTGTCAACGCAGAGGAGCAGCAGCGTGTGTTCGGGCTCTTCGGCGACAAAGACCCGTTGGTACATACCTTCGACCTCTTCCGTCAGCACTACACACAGGCAATCCGCTTTCATGGCGAGCACCGCATGGACGACCATTCGTTCATGAACGGCGTGGTGCCCGTCATCCGCTGGATTGATGACCGACAGGAGGGACGTGAGCGTCCGATTGTCTATATCGCCGTGGAGGCTCTGGCCGATCGTTGGGGAAAGCCGGCATCGAGCATGCGCAAAGCCTTCCTCATGCTCATCGAGCACTACAGTGTCTATATCGTCTGTCCCGCTCCAACCAATGACCCTGTCTATATGCAGAAAACGCAGGCTTGGATTGAGGAGGAGCTCAGCACGCCGACATACAACCGTGTCGTCTTCACCAACCAGCGGCAGTTGCTCTATGGCGACTATTTCATCGACCCCGCACCTGCCAAGGACTTCATGGGTGCCCGCATTGAGTTTGGGAGCGACGAGTTCAAGACATGGGAGGAGGTTATCACCTATTTTGAGCGACTGGGAGGACAATGAAGAGTGTATAGTGGAGAGTGTAGAGTGAAAAAGTGATTAGTGAATAGTGAGAAAGATGGTGAAACGACATGCGATAGTTTGGGCGTTGCTCTTGCTCCTGACGGCTTGCAGCTACGATGGAATGGGCAAAAAACAGGCCTTGGCAGTCATGGACTCGGTGCTGACGGAAGACCGACAGCATGTGCGCCACACCTCTGCCATGGAGATGGAACAGGCTGTCCGCTACCTCGACAACCATGGCGATTTGTATGAGCAGGCGGAAGCCCATTATCTGCTCGGCCGTGTCTATATGGACATGGGACTTGCTGCCGAGGCCATGAAGCAGATGCAGATGGCGGCGGAAACAGGAGGTGCGGGCGATGAGTTCTGCATCCTCGCTATCGACAACATCGGGCATCTGCATCTCAACAACGGCAACCGTGCCGAGGCGCTCACCTCGTTCCGCCGTGCGTATGACCTTGCGGCAGGACTGCAAGACTCCATCCTCATGGTCTATGCCATGCGCGACATGGCACGTGCCCTGCGTTCCTTGGGCGAGACCGAGCTGGCAATGAACTGCCTGAAGCGTGCGGAGCAACTATTAACCCTCCACACTCCACCTTCCACAAATCACCTTCCACAAACCACCCTCCTCTCCTTATACCCCGAATACATCAGCCTTGCCATGCAGACGGGCGACCGCACTACGGTGGAGCGGCTCTTCCCCACGTTGCGCCAGCATGCGGACCAACAGCCCGCCAATGGTGCCTTGCTGCTTGCGGTGGGAAAGATCTATGTCCAGTTGGGCCGACAAGACTCCGCCGAATGGTATCTGCGGCGTGCCATGGAGACTGAGAACGTGCAGGCACATGCCTCCGCCGCCCAGTATATGGCCGAGCTGCAATACAAGGAGGGACAGGCACCCCAGGCGTACAAGACCGCGTTGGAGAGTCTTGCGCTCACCGATAGTTTGCGTCACCGCATGGCTACGGAGAACCGCAGCCTGGTCGCTTCGTTGCAGAACCAGTTGGACGTGGAGCGGGAGAATGCCCGCCTACACATCCGTCTCATCTTGATGGTCGTGGCATCGGTCGTCTTCCTTCTCCTCCTGTACCTCTTTTTCCGTCGCCGCAACAACCGACTGCGCCAACAGGCGGAACGCTACCGTCAGGCGCAAGAGACGTTGCGCCGCAACAGTGAGGCGTTCATGACTGCAACGAAACAGCGCATCGATGAACTGAACCGACAGATTGAGGATGCCCGACAGCGCAACGACGAGTTGCAGGAACGGCTCCTGCAAATGGAAAAGGAACAGCAGGAACAGGAGTTGGAGCAAGTGCGCCGCCAGCAGTCGCGACAGGAACAGCTGACAACGGCTTTCCGTTCATCGCCGCTCTATCAGGCTTTGGAGCCCTTGGCGAATGGTACTACCTTTGGTATGGTTACCCCTGAGCAATGGCAGGAGATAGCCCAGCTCTTGGATGACCATGCCGACCACTTCACCCGTCGGCTCTACGAATATTGTCCGACACTCAAGGCCAGCGACTTGCAGTTGTGCTACCTGCTCCGGCTGGGCTTCAACAACGTGCAGATTTCAAACCTCTGCTCACGCACGCAGCAGGCTTCCACCAATGCCCGCAAACGTCTATTCAAGAAGATATTCAACCGCGAAGGTGCCGCCGACGACCTCAACCGTTTCATTCTCTCGGTTTAGTCGTGGCGGCACCTTCGTTGGTGTTTGATAAGGGTTGCCCTTATTGGTTCTCCATCATTTTCATCAGTGAGTGGAAGGCAATCGTGCCATAGTGGTTGATGTCGAGCTGCTCAACCTCGTGCAGGTACTGCTCGGCATGCGCCTTGTCGCCCAGGCCGAAGTAGCCCAGTGCCAGCATGTAGAGACAGTGGATGCGGTTCTTGACATCCAGCGAGTCCTCCCAGATGAGCAGGTCGGGGAGCGAAACGGCGAAGTAGTCCATCCGCTGCTTTTCAAAGATGTGTTGCTTGCCGTAGTTGATCAGTTTGTAGAATCGACCATGGGCCAGTCCGCGCAAGCGACAGCTTTCCTCTTCCATCCCTTCCTTCTCCGCCAATGCCGATAGCTGGGCGAGTGCCAGTCCCTGATAGAAGATCTTGTCAGGCTTGGCATCGTTGTAGTACATGGCGGCGGCTGGTTCCTGTGGCCCGTGGGTAGCCTTCTCCCAGCATGCGCGGGCTTCCTCGGTATGTCCCTGCTGTTCATAGGCACAGCCAAGGAAGTAGTAGAAGTCGTTCTCCTGGGCACCATAGAGCTTTCCTTCGCCGAGGTGGTGAGGATATTCCAGACATTCCTGCAGGAGTCGGATAGCTTCTTGCAGGTCTTGTCCCATGGCTTGCTTGGCCAGTTCCATCCTTGCCAATTGATATTGTGCCGGAACCTTCCCTTCACCTCCTTCCCAAGGATGGAACTGATGAGCATCGAGCTTGGTCTTCGCTTCGCCGTAGCGTCCCAACTGGTTGAGCAGGGTGATTTCCTCGAGAACGAGGTCGTCGCGTTGCTGAATCAGTTCGGGGTATTGCTGCAGGAAAGTCAGTCGGTCGGCATGAGGCTTTTGCAGACGCTTGTAGAGCTGGTCAAGCTCCATCAGCATGCGAGCATCGCTCTCGTCGAGGTGGAAGGCTTTCTCCATGTATGCCAAGGCCTTCTGCTGACGCTCCTGCTTGTTGAAACGCACCAGTGCCAGGTTGCGCCACACGGCGGGGAACTGCGGATCAAGTTCGGCACTGCGTTCCCAGTTCTCGGCTGCGAGGTCGTATTGTCGCTTGTCGTAGTACAGGCAGCCCAAGTAGTAAGGGGCACGGGCACCGTCGGGATTCATCTTCTTCGCCAACTGAAGTACCAGTACGTCCTCCAGACGGTTGGGGAAACAACCGTCGGCAGACTTTCCTTCGGCTTCCTTGAAGCAGGTGATGGCGCGTTTCTCATCACCTTCCATCAGAGAGCACCATCCCTCATAGAAGAGCGTCATGGGTGTGGCTATCGTCTGCTCTGAAGTGATGTCCTGAAGACTGACGGCATGTTCCAGCACCTTGTGGGCGGTGCTCCAAAGTCCTGCCTGAACATAGTCGAGTGCCAGCTCGTGATAGTTCTCGGGATTGCGGTGCATCAGCTCATCCATCCTCTCAAGCAAGCTATTGTCTTGGGTCAGCAGATACTGTTCATACAGACAGCCATAGTTGAAGGGATCGAGTTTCAGGGATTCTTCCATCCACTTCTCCCGTGTCTCTTTCCTCTCCCCGCTTTCATCCAATTGGCGCAGCACGGTGGCTTTCAGGGCACGGGCCTTGTGGTTGCAGCTGTTGAAGATGAGACAACGCTCCAGTTCGTCCAGTGCCTCTTCATAGCGACCTTGGCTCACGCTGATACAAGCGGCTTCAAAGTAGCCGGCATCGGCCCAGGCCTTGTTCCAGGTCGATTTCCAGAACAGCTCGTAGGCCTCTGTCAACCGTCCTTGGTATTTCAAGCATATCGCCAGGTTGAAGATGGCCTCGCCGTCGTAGGGGTTCGGATTCCGCTTCTGCCATGTCTTCATGGCTTTCCGCAGATAGGGCTCCGCCTTGTCGAATCGGCCACGGCGCAGATACCAAAGTCCCATCTGATTCAGACAGCGCACGTCGAGCGGGTCACGACGTAGGGCTTCCTCGTAGTAGTCGAGGGCGCTCCAAGTGGCATGGCGATACTGCTCCAAGTGCAGACCGGTCAGATAGAGCTGGTCGTTGGTCTTCGTGTCCGCAGGTGGCAGTGCGGCTTCCGCTGCGTCGGGGATGGGACGGATATCGTCATCCTCCGCCTCCCATCGTAGGTTCCCCACGTTCAGCACCAAGTCCTTCAGCGTAGCGTCCTTCACATCCACCGTCTGCTCAAAGACCTCCTCGGGCGAAAGCGTCACCACCTTATTATAATATATCTCTCCGTCCTTTCTTCTTAGCACAAGGCGCACCTCCTTCTTGGATGTAGCTAATACCTTGAAATGGACAGCCTTTCCTCTGGCTCCAGACTCCTCGCCCGTCACCTCCTCTATATTCATCACGAAGTCCTTGCTGGCCTGCTTCACGACTCCCAGTTCCCTGTATGGCATGAAATACTGCGTGAACTGTTTCTCCTCATAGGGCATCAGCCAGGTGAAGTCGGGTTGGTTCTCGGTATAGACACCCGCCATGAGCTCAATATAGGGCCCGTCGGTGTCGGTGAGGTTGCGGTCCCACGCCTTGCCGAAGTCGCCGTTTCCCCATGTCCACTGCTTCTTGCCGGGCGAGAAGTGGTGGGAAGCTACGTGTAGCATGCCTGCCCGGGTATCGTTCTCATAGCCGCCTTCGAAGTCGTATTTCGAGTTGACGGCCATGTAGGAGGTGGGAACCTTGATATTGCGGTAGTTGGAAATATCGACACCGGCCGAATAGTCCATCTTGTAGTAGGTGCCCGTGGCGATGGGGAAGGAGGACACGGCGCGCTTGCCGTGGTCGAAGACGGCGTTCACATCGGGTGGGAACACACTTTGGTACTCGTCATTCACCTTGACGGCGGGGTTCGCCCACCACAGGAACGTCTGTGGGAGCGAGGTGCGGTTCGACACACGTCCCTGAATCTCCAAGTAGGCGCAGCCGGGACGTAGCGTGAAGCCTGCCATGCCCTTTTGGTGGAACATGCGTTCCATCTCGTTCACCCACACGGTGACACTGCCGTCCTCGTTGCTGACAATGTTGCAGTCTATGGGCATATAGGTGGAGGGACGGTGGTGCTGTGGCCAGTTGAACTCGATGCCACCGCTGATCCACGGGCCTGCCAGTCCGACGAGGGCGGGCTTGATGACGTGGTTATAATAGACGAAGTGACGCTCACGTATCTTGTCATACGCCATCTGGATGCGACCGCCCAGTTCGGGCATGATCATGATCTTCAGATACTCATTCTCCAAAAAGACCACCCGCCAGTCATGCGGTGTCGGTTCGTCGGCTATGGACTCGATGACAGGGTAGGGATATACCACACCACTGGAGCCTTGATATACACGCTTCTCTAGAAACATCGGGTTCTTCTCAGTCTTCCCGATCTCGTAGGTTGGGATGCTGACGACTTCTCTCCATGCTTTTACCATGTTTGCAGTTTTTGTTTGTTTTAGTACTTATACTATGAAACGTTTGTTTTTGTATTTTATTCTCGAAAAGTTTAGAAAAAATCACTTGGCCAGTTCTTGTTCCAGTTCCTCCAAGCTCTTTCCTTTCGTCTCAGGACAGTTCCTGAACAGGAAGATGAAGGCGGAGAAGCAGATACAGCTATAGATCCAGAACGTGCCGCTACTGCCCAATGCCGCGTTCATCGAGGGGAACGAGAAGGTCAGCGTGCAGCAGCCCACCCAGAGCGCAAACGTACAGGTAGCCATCGCCACGCCACGCACCCGATGGGGGAAGATTTCTGCCAGCAACGTCCAGGTGACGGGGCCCAATGTCATGGCATAGACCGAAATGGCGGCGACCACCAGTGCCACCATGGCGAAACCTGTTAGCCCCATGAAGTAGCAGGTGCCCAAGATCAGGTAGATCAGTCCCAGACCACCTGCGCCAATCAGCATCAGCGTGCGGCGCCCCCACTTCTCAATGGTGTAGAGGGCCACGAAGGTGAAGATGACGTTGGCGATACCCGTGATGACAATGTTGATGAACATGCTGTCCACATCGAATCCCGCACCGACAAAGATCTCCTGTGCGTAGTTGAAGATGACATTCGTGCCACACCACTGTTGGAACACGGCGATGACAAGTCCGAGCACAAGCACGCGGCGGTATGGAGCCAACACGCTCAAGCCCTCGCTTTTCCTTTGCGGGGAGCTGGCTTCGGATGTCTGAGAGGCTGCTTGCTTCTTCATCGCCAGAAAGACGGGACTCTCCGGAATGAAGAAGCTCATGACGAGAAACAGTGCTGCGGGTAGGGTCTCTGCCCAGAACATCCATCGCCAGCCCCATTCCACGTTCCACGCCTGTTCCGTTGCCACGCTGGTGTCTCGTGCCAGTAGCATGTTGACAATCTGTGCGCCCAGGATGCCCAGCACAATGGTCATCTGGTTGAGGGACACCATCCGACCACGGATCTCCGACGGGCTCACCTCGGCAATATACATCGGGGCGAGTGCGGAGGCGACGCCAATGCCTACGCCTCCTACGAAGCGGGCAATATTAAATAAGGTGAAGTCGTTGAACAGTCCGGTGCCGATGGCACTTGTCGTGAACAGGATGGCAGAGACGGTCAACAAGACCTTGCGGCCCCATCGGTCGGCAGCGGCTCCTGCCACCATCGCTCCAATCAGGCATCCCACGAGGGCGGTGCTCATCGCCACGCCTTGCATCACGGGACTCGAACTGATTCCGAAGTACAGCTCGTAGAAAGGTTTGGCACCACCGATAACCACCCAGTCATAGCCGAAGAGCAGTCCACCCATGGCGGAGACGGCACAGATGAAATAGAGAAATCCTTTGTTGTAAGACATTGTCATATTGGTTGTTTTATTGTTGTTGATGCTTTGATATGTTGTTATTCTTCGTACTCCCCTTCCAGGTTCTCCCGCTCAAAGATGTCGAGAGCCTCTTCCTCCAGGGGTGTGCGCTTGATGATCTCGTTTTCTTTCCAGAATTTGCTGTCGTAGCCCCGTTCCTTGATCTCTCTGCGCAGGTTTCCTTGTAGGCCGAGGGGCTCACCGTATGCTCCCCGCAGGAACTTGCCTACATTGATGAGGCTGCCCCGTACCTCGCTCGGCTTGTCCTCCATGCGGAACGAGGTGTGGAAGTTCACCGTCTTCACCTCCAGGAACTTCTGGTCGTCCTGATAGAACAGGTCGAAGGTGTACTTCATGGGGATGCGCACGAGCTGGCGTCTCTTGTAGGCGGTTTGATAGAGAAGCTGGGACAGTGCGTCATCCGTATTCACTTGCACGGGTTCTTCCTGCTCCTCACCGTCTGTCTTTTTCGAATACCTGACAAACCAGTTGCGGAAATGCCCTGTATATCGGACGATTTGGAATGTCCGGGCATCGATATAGACATCGGCTTCCACCGCGACGGCATTGGTGTCGCGTGGCGAGAAGTGTACGACGTAGAACTCGCGCTCGCCATCGGTGATGGTGGTCGAGGTGCTGTTGTAATAGGCGCGATGCCATTTGCTGATGGGTGCCATCTGCGCGTTCTTCTTGTCTTTGCTATACACCTCGGGCTGCGTGAGCCGATAGGCGTTCATCGGGTTGTTGAGCCTTTCGTGATGGGCAAGGTAGCGTCCGGTAATGAGCGACATGTCTTTGACGGAGAAGGCCGACCGTGCCGACAGGAACGCCTCTTGCAGACTGCTGCAACGATGGTTGGTACGTTGTAGCTGTCGGAAGAAGAAGTCCGCCCGGTGCTTGGAATGGAAGCGATGCTCCTTGCGCAGACGTGACAATGCCCTGCCGATGATGGCGTCGGGCGAATAGACAACCACTTCGGCAAGAACTCTTCCGCCCGGTTCCATCGGGATAATCGAGTCCACCTGAGCGACTGGGATGTGTATCGGTTTGAAGCCCACATAGGAGATATGGAGCGTGTCGGCTACATGGGCAGAGAGTGAGAATCCCCCCACCTCGTTGGCAATCGTGCTGAGATAGGGGTTCACGTAGATGGTGGCAAACCCTAACGGCTCCCTTGTCTTTGCGTTCACGATGGTTGCCTCCATCTGGCGTATGGAATCTATGGGTTCCTGTTCTGCCTCTTGTCCCAGGACGATACAAGGGAGCAGCAGACAACTCAATAAAAGTTTGATGACCTTCATATTATCTTGCTATATCTCCATATTCTCCTTCTTGCAGGCTCTCGCGGCTCAGTGTCAGCGGTACGCACTGCACACTGCTATGTCCGCTGTTCTCGTCGCCGGCGGTGAAGTGTCCGCGCACTCGGTAGCTCACGCCCAAATACTCAAACTCCGTTGAGAACGAGAAGCTGAGCGGGGCATTGCCCTCAAATACGCATTTCAGTTGTTCACATTGTATGCGGTGGCGGTCGATGCGGTTACGGCGGGAGACGTAGGCGGCATTCAGTCGCACGACCGCCGGCTCACCGCCTCCGGGGTTCTCAAATTCAAGCCGTAGGTTCACGTCGCACGAGTCGTTCATGCGCGCTTGCCAATAGACGTTTCCCTCCTTGGGAGAGTTCAAAACCTGCGATTCCATCGGTTCCATGTCCGTGAGCTGTTCTATGCCGTTCACCTCCCGGAGGTTGGTGCTTGCGTTGTCGAGGGGTGGCATGATGTCGTGCTTCTCCTGTCGCTCCTGCGCATAGGATGTCTCTACCGACATGGCGAGGCTGTTCCCCCGTCTTTCCGATGGGGAAACGCATGCCACAATCAGTACCGTCATCATCCCAATGAGCACTCTGGCAGCTTGCTCTATAATCAGCTTACGAAACATCATTCCTCACTTCTCATTTTTCATTCCTCATTTCTCATTCTTGTATAATCGCCTTTCCCCCCTTGCTCATGCCCTCCGCCGAGACCGTCAGTTGCCGACTGAACCCGTTGTTATAGAACGAGAAGCGGGCATGTCCGTGCTCATTCGTGCGCAGATTGGGGTTCCAGTACACCGTGCGACGGTAGTCGCCCTGCTCGGGCAGCGGCTGTTGGCTATAATCTACTCGATAGAACTCGTCGGGCTCACTGAATCCCTGGAAGTTGATACGGAACCCGTAGAACTCGGGCTCGGGCACTCCGTCGTCCCAGAGGCTATCGGTCTCAAAGGCGAGGATGCTGGTCAGCGGGTGGTCATCGTTGGTGGTGGACTGCGGGTCGTATGCGTAGAGCACCTCGTTGTAGCGTCCGCGCTGATGGATCAGTCGTCGGTCGCTCACGTCGGCATAGAGTTTGAGTCGTCGGAAGTTGATGTCGGCAGGGAAGAACTTCATGCCGGTGGGCAGGTTCTCTTTCTTGCCGTAGATGTCGGGATGTCGGTAGATGGGTTCCCCGCCCACCTCGGCGGGATTGACGAACTCATGCTTCATGCCGTCGATGCCCAAGAGCATGAGCAGGCGGTCGTAGTTCCTGAAGGGGTTGGCTTGGAAGTCCAGACGGAAGCTGCGCCCGGTGCTCGAGGTGGGATTGTCATTCCCCATGCCCGCAAAAATGTGGTTGTAGTTGTCACTGTCATTGGGGGTGTACCTGCGCGGCTCATGTCCGTCGGTCACGGCACCGATCTGTCCGTTGATGGTGAAACCGCCGTCGTTGAAGTTGATGCCTCCCCATGAACCTCCGCCCATGCTCAGGCGGGTGTCGCTTCCAAAATGGTCGATGTCACCGCTATGGAAGCCGAAATAATGGAAGTCCTGCACGTCGCCGAAGATGTTGGACAGGTAGGTCATCAGCTCGGAAACATCGAGCACCGCCACGGGCTTCACCTCTCGGAAGTCCGACCAGTTGCGCCGTTTCGTCTTGGTCACCTCCTTGATGCGGAAGGTCTTGGAGTAGCGGTCATACATGAACGGCGTCTCATCGTCGTCGATTGTCGTTATGAAGCCGGTGCGGAAGATATTCTTGTCGATGGGCTCATCGAGTGCCATCGTCTCATAGTAGTCGAAGTTGCGGGGCAGTGGCGAATAGGGGTTCAGGGGGATCAGTCGCTTGCCGACGAGGAACGCCGGTCGCTTGTAGGTGAGGGGGTCGAAGAGATGTCCGGCTACACCGGCCTGTTTCTCGCCAATGACTTCTGCCGAGTCCTTGTTGAGCGTGAAGTACATGCGCACCTTTCCATAGAAGGGGGCGTAGTTGATATGGAAGCGTCCTGCCGAGTCGGTTTTGATGTCTTGTGTGAGTACGCCATACTGGGGACTTTGCAGTTCGGTATAGACGTGTATAGGCTCCTTCAGCATGCTCCACTGTGCCCGCTCGTAGTAGCCGTTGTCATCGGCGATTTGCCCACGGAAGTTTAGTCCCTGTTCTATGCCGAGCAGGGGCTTCCACTCCTGCGTGCTCATCATCCGCTCGAAGTCGTACCGTGTCCATCCCTGTATCATCAGGAGCATGTCGAGAGCCGCGGCATGCTCGTGGTCGTCCTTCTCGAAGTAATATTCGGGGTGGGGGATGAATCCCTTCACCTCTGACGAGAGCAAGAGATAGGAAAGTACGTTGTAGTCGGCATAGTTGGCATCCCGATACTGTCCGTCGGTGACTGCCACCGACAGGCGGTTTCGTTCCTCCACGGGCTGTCCGTTGCCATCTACAATCTGGCAATCCACCTCAATCTTCCCGTAGGGACATACCACCGTGGTGTCTTCGGGCAGCGTCACCTGCAGCCGGTAGCCGTCCATGTCGTGGTTGTTGACAAACACCTCGCGCTGTGCCACGACCTCCCCCCTTATATTATATAAGGTGAAGATGTTGACACCTGTCATGAGCGAGCTCTTGTCGATGACGATATTCGCCCGTTCCAGTCGTCGCAGGTCCAGCACGTCGTAGTAGAGCGTGTTGCCTCGGCAGGTGATGCTGAGTCCCATGGGCTCACCCTTGGTCTGGTTGTTGCGTGCCACGGTGGCGGAGAGCGTCTTCTCCGTGTTGAACACGTTTAGCACATAGCCACGGCGGTGGGACTTGGGCAGTCGGAACGTGTAGTCGTGTCCTTCGTAGTTCACGCAGAGCTTCAGCCCGCGCAGCACCTCGTCCTCGCGCTCGTCGGTGGAGTCGGCGGTTGCTTGGAACAGTCCCCTGCCGGCATAGTCGGTCTTGAAGGTTCCGATCTGCTTGTTGCCTCGCATGAGCTTTCCCTCCACGTTCAGCGTGCGCCCCTCGGAGGTGTGGGCTTGGAATGCCACACGGGTGGGTACACCTCGCACCATGTTGCCGCCCTCGGGATAGAAGTCGATCTGTATCTTGTCGCGCTCTTTCTCCACGAGCGAGGCGGTAGCCTTGGGCAGGAGGGGGATGCGCTTGGTGGTATAGTCGCCGTTGCTCACCCGCTCATACACGGGGAACACCCTGCTGAAGATGCCGGCATTGCCTTGCAGGTAGCGCATGAAGCGGTTTCCGTAGAACTCGCGTGAGGAACGACTGTTGAGCCGTTGCCATCCGTGACCGTTGCCCGGTGTGAAGTTCAGCATCCATGCCGTATAGGCGCGTACCTCGTAGAAACCGGCGTTCAGCGTGTCGTTCAAAAGGAACGAGCCGCTGACCTGTCCGTCCCGTAGGGCAAGCTTCTGTGTTTCCACGGGAATGCCGATGGGGTTCACCAACTCCACATAGAGCACGCGGCTCAGGTCGCTGGGACGCAGCGAAGCCCCTTCCACCACATAGGCCTTATACCAGATATGCTCTCCTTTATAATAAGAGGTGTTGTCGAAGTGCAGATAGACGCGCTCCTGTGGGTTCTCACGAGCGAACCTGTCGAAGTTGGCCTGATACTGGATGAGAAGGGAGTCTTCCTGTGCCTGTACACCGAAGACCGTCATCAGTACGAAAAAAGTCAAAAACAACTGTCGTTTCATAATGCTATATTTTTGATTTCGATGCAAAGATAAGCACTTTCTTGTAAACAACAATTGTTTTTGACTTCACAAAAACTTCACTTTTGATAAAAGAGTGAGGGTAGGGATGACCTTAATAAAGGAAAACCCTATAGCCTTTCACGCTACCGGGCGCACCTTGCTCAGCACGGGGCAGGTACTCCAGTGCCGTGACGGTTTGCACGCTACCGAGGTCGATGACGAGCAGATGCGGGAAACCAGCACCCCTCACCGTCTGCCAATAGGTGGATTCCTGCAGGTCATAGACCTTGTCGAGGGTGTGGTTGCCATTCTCTTCCTCTGAGTCGGCATACTTGGCAACCCATGGCTCACGGGAAATGCGCTTGCCGTCGGTGCCCTGCAGGTAGAGCTCGGCAATGGCGGCAACCTCGTTACCGCTCTGGGTGGAGCTCATCTCGATGGCGAGGTAACGACCCTTGGCAGGAGCAGCGAACTTCACGGTCTGCCATCCGTTGCCAGCCTTAAACTGGCCATTAGCTATTGGCTGTTGGCTATTTAGGTCGGGCTTGTCGCCAATGTTGTTGTGCTTGTTGCTCTTCTCCAACTGCAGCTTGTTCAGCTCAGGCTCAGCCTGGCCCCAGACAATAGCCTCCTTGGGGCCGACAACATCGAGCACGATGACCTCGTTCTTGCCCTTCTTCAGCCAACAGCCAGGTACGTACAACGTCTGTTGTGGACCAATCGACCAGATGCGACCCATCGCATGACCGTTCACATAGACCTGGCCCTTGCCCCATGTCTCGAAGTTCAGGAAGGTGTCGCCCACCTTCTTCAGCGTGAAGTAGCCGCGGTAATAGCCCGGCGCGTTCTTTCCATTTGCAGGCACAATAACATCTTTTATGTCTGTAACCGTTACCTGGCGGGCAAAGGCATCGTAGCTGTCGGGTATAGGCTGTATGCGCCAATTCTTAAGATTCCACGCCACCTCGTTGCCATCAATTTCCGCCTCTATCACTGCGTTGCCGGGCAGACCCTTGAAGTCCTTGATGGCCCGGCCGAAGTTGATACGTCCCATGGCTTCCACGAGAACGGTGAGCTGTTCGCCCTTCTTGACAGGCGGCAGCGTGATGCTCTTTTCGTTTTTCACGCGGTCTATCTTGCCAATGAATTTGTTGCCAACCCATATCTGGGCGTAGTCGTGGGCTTCGAGCGTGAGCACGCTCCTCGCGGGAATTTCGGGCAGCTGCGTGCGGTAGAAGGCGCAACCCCAACCCATGTCAAGCTCCTCAAAGGTTTTCAGTTCACGGCTTTCAATCTCGGTGGTAATGCAAGTCCAAAGATGGCAGAACTCCTTCAGCTCGAACTTAGGCACGGTGATAATCGGCATAGGAGCCTTGGGCACGGCAGGCATCTTCTTGCCGTCGTTGTACTTCTCCATCATCTTGCGCAGCTCGAAGAACTTCGGGGTTGTCAGACCATATTCGTTGATGGGGGCATCGTAGTCGTAGGAGGTCACGTCGGGTGCAAAGCCGGGGCTGTTGGCACCTGCCCAGTGGCCGAATGATGTTCCTCCGTGGGTCATGTAGAGCGAGAAGGAGATGCCCTTCTCCAACATTTCCTGCATACCATCCACCATATCCTTGGCGGGACGGGTCTCGTGGCGGGCTCCCCACTTGTCGAACCAACCGCTCCAGAACTCCGAGCACATCTTCGGAGCCTCGGGACGGAGCTCGCCGAGTCGGCGGAACTGGTTGTCGATGTTGGCACCCGTTCCGAAGTTCATGGTCCAAACGAGGTCATCGAGACCGTTCTTCTCAAAGTTGGAAGACCAGTCGCACTGGAACAAAGCTAATTTCTCACCATAGATGCCACGCAGACAGTCGCGGATCTCGCTGACGTAGGGCTTGTTCTCGCCATACGAACCATACTCGTTCTCCACCTGTACCATGATGATGGGACCACCCTTCTGGATGGTCAGGTCGGCCAGCTGCTCACCCACCTTCTGCTCGAAGATCTTCACTCTTTCCATGAAGTAGGGGTCTTGCTCGCGCAGGCGGATGTCCTTCTTCTTCAGCAACCACCAGGGCAGACCACCCATCTCCCACTCGGCGCAGACATAGGGACCGGGGCGCACGATGACGTACATGCCGTTCTTCTGTGCCAGGCGGCAGAACTCTGCCACGTCGTTATTGCCCGTGAAGTCGAACTCGCCCTCGCGCTGCTCGTGGATGTTCCAGAAGATGTAGATACACACGGCGTTCATACCCAATGCCTTGCACATCTGGATGCGGTGCTCCCAGTAGGCGCGCGGGATGCGGGGGTAGTGTACTTCGGCTGCTTTCACGATGAACGGCTTGCCGTTGAGCAGGAATGTGCCCTTGCCAATGGTGAAGTCGCCCACCTGTTTCTTGACCGCAGTGGGCTTGTCGGCCGGTGCGGATGCCATGCTCGTTGCCGGAATGCACACGAGTGCTGCTGCCAGCCCGAGCATTGAAAAAAGTTTGTTCAGTTTCATTTCTTGATGGTTTGTTTTAGGTTTCTGCCCACAAATGTACACATTTTTTTCGGAACGGCGCACGCTTTTACCTTTTTTTATTTACTGACCGACTATCCGTAAAAGTTAAAATAATTTAACAGATATGTAATATATAAATTAAATATGTAACTTTGCAGCCGATTTTCAGGAAAGAGCTGATGAACCAGCATTTAAGGTAACAAGTATTTAAGGTAACAAGATAAAATAACAATGAAGAAATTTTTTACTAAAAAGACGATTCTCCTGTTGTTGGTAATGACAGTGGGAATCTTAAACACATGGGCGGAAAGCGTCAAGTGGATGAAGAAGTCGCCCTCCGAGTTGGCTCCAGGCGATGTCATCGTGATTGTTGACATCACCACGGGTGTGGCTATGTCCAACGACCCCGCCGCCGACAAAGCTCCTTCCGCTACATCAGTAACACTGAACGACGGCAAGGACCAGCTGACTGGCGAGATTGCCGCGAACCTGCAGTGGACGCTGGAAGATGCCACTGGAAGCAAGTGCTACTTTAAGGTTGGTGATAACTATCTGTACGTAACAGATGCCGACGACGGTCTGCGCGTGGGCGACCCCACCGACAAGAAGTATGCCTTCGGCTTGGTTAAGGACGAGAACAACAACAATGCTGACTTCCTGGCAGTAGATATGGATGGAGGAAACAGCCGCATTGTGGGTGTCAAGAACAAGTACATCAGCAAGAGCTGGAACACGAAGACCTCCATCGACTCCGACATCAACAAGACGGTCATCGCCTTCTTCAAGAAGGTGGAGTCAAACCTTCCCGATGCAGGAATCAAGTGGACAAACACCTTCCAAAGAGCTGGAGACAACAATGCCTACGCTCAGGCCGACGACTACACACAGAAATTCAAAAACAGAGAAGGTACTGAAGAAGTCGCCGCCCCCTCGCTCTACAATCCTAACGAACTGACAGGATTCACCTTCGAGTCCAGCCGTACAGACGTTGCCACTGTTGACGGCAGCGGTGTAGTTACACTCGTAGGACGCGGTACATCCATCATCACCGCCAAGTTTAGCGGTAACGCGTCCTATGACGAAGCCACCGTTTCATACACGCTGCTCGTGGACACTTCACACCCTGATTCATTAGGTACCTACACTAAACCTTTCGCGAACCCCTCCGATGCCATTTCCTATATCACGACTAATGGCAACTCTGGTGGTAGCAACTACTTCGTGATGGGTCGTGTTTCTAAAATTGAGACTTCTTCCAGCACAAGCTCATTCATTCCCGGCCTGAGCACAGAGACCGGCAATGAGGGAACACTGACCTACTATATCTCTGACGACGGAACCGAAGACGATGCAACTAACAAGGAGCTGAAGATTTCGTGCGGCAGAAAAAGAGAACTGAACGACCTCACCGAGAAGGATATCTGTGTAGGCGACCTTGTTATGGTTGCCGGTCCGCTGATTCTGGAAGCCAGCAAATTCAGCATTGGCGGTCGTGACAGCGGCGGCAGCGGTAAGAAAGACTCGAAGACTCCGAAGATGGAGACCGTCAACTATATTCACGAACACACACGTGTGCTGACCAGCGGTGATGCAAACATCTACCTTGACGAGGTGAAGGACGCTTCCACCTACTACAGCATCAATAACCCAGATGGTAAAAACATCACGGGAACCGTGGGCACACCTACCATCGAGTCAAGCAAGACCGATGTCGTCAGCTACGACGGAGAGACAGGCAAGCTCACCGCCCTCAAGGTGGGTTCATCGGTGATTACCGTTACTGTTCCCGTGACGGATGTCCGTGGCACAGGCGACGGAAGCTACAACATGGTGAGCAAGTTCACGCTGACCGTGAAGTCGAGAGACGTGGCACCCTACGGTGACGGAAGCTACCAGCTGGTGACAAGCGCTTCCCAGTTGCAGGAGGGCGACCGTCTGCTCATCGTTGCCGAGAAGGAATCCAAGAACTACGCCTTGGGCACAAAGCAGAACGATGCCGACCGCGCCTCCAAAGAGGTCACAGTGTCTGAGAACACCATCTCGTCCGTTCCCGAGGATGCACAAATCGTTGTCTTGGAAGAAGACGGTAGCGGCAAATGGCTCTTCCGCACGGCCGACAACTACTACCTCTACGCTTCGTCGAGCTCTGCCGACGAGCTGAAAAGTGCCGACAGGACCACCGTTGGCGACAACGGCAAGGCTACGATTGACATTGACGGAGAGACCAACGTTGCCACCATCACCTTCGCTGGTGCCAATACCCACAACGTGCTCAAGTTTAACGCCATGATGATTTCCACCTTCGTGATTTCGTCGAAGTACGCCTGCTACACAAGTGAGGACACCGAGAACACCATGCCCAAGCTCTACCGTTTCGTTCCCGCCGCTACTTACAACGTGACAATGGGTAGCACAGGCTGGCGCACACTGGTGAGCAGTGCCGACGTGGCTTCCCTGCCCACCGGCCTGAAGGCTTACGTTGTGTCGAGAATTGACGACGAAAAAATCGAAGGCCAGGCAGTACTGAAATCTGTCTCAAGTGTCAAGGCAGGCAAGCCCTACATCCTCAACGGAGAGGCCGGCGAGACCTACACCATGACGGTGGGAGACAGTGACGAAAATGAGACTAACGAACTGCTTATCAGCGATGCCAACACCACCAACGGCGTTTACGTCCTGGGAACAGTAGGTGGCGTGACAGCCTTCTACACCTGGAGTGGCAACCGCCTGGGCTCTGGTCGTGTCTATCTCCCCATCAGCGCACCTGCCCGTCTGTCTATTGTCTTTGAAGATGAGACCACAGGCATCAGCGACGCCGTGCGTGTGAATGAGGAAAAGACAAACAACCCTGTCGTTTACGACCTGCAGGGACGCAGCGTGAAGAACCCGCAGCGCGGCCTCTATATTATTAATGGGCGCAAGGTCGTGATTAAGTGAGTGTAAAGCAGAGCTTGCTCATGCTTTACCGAGCGTGAACGAGCTCGAGCTTTAGCTCAAGTTGTGATTAAGTGAGAGTAAAGAGAACAAAAACAATATGGATGTTATGAAAAAGCAATATATCAAGCCAACCTTTGAGGTGGTGCTGCTGAAAAGTGCTCCGCTCATGGCAGGAAGCGACCGCAGACTGGATGTAAAAACTCAGACGATCGACAACTTCGACCTGCTTGAGTCAAGAGAGGCAGAGCCGCAAAGCAGCAGTGTTTGGGACGACTAAGAAACTGTTTGGTTTCATCGAATGACAAACGTTGAGCGTTTGTCAAATGGAAGTGAACCCCAGAAGTTAGACAGAAGACTTCTGGGGTTCATTGTGTTTGGATATAAAAGTTAAAATGGTTATATTTTGTTAAATCAAATGTCTTTTTTATACTTTCTTCTCTTTTCTATTAGGTGGATTGGGAATTTGTTTGTAATTTTGCAGCCCGAAATGCCCTTATTGTGCCCGTTTCGATAGGAGGGGACATCATGCGTGAAAGCTTGTAGGGAGGGGCAAATGATTGAAAATCAACAAATAAAATATATAAATAACAAAAATTAAGTACAATTATGCCTACTATTTCACAATTGGTAAGAAAAGGCAGACAGGAGCTCGTTGACAAGAGCAAATCTCCCGCGCTGGACTCATGTCCTCAGCGTCGTGGTGTTTGCGTGCGCGTCTATACAACCACTCCTAAGAAGCCTAATTCGGCAATGCGTAAAGTTGCCCGTGTTCGTTTGACAAACCAGAAGGAAGTGAACTCCTACATCCCCGGAGAGGGACACAACCTGCAGGAGCACTCTATCGTGCTTGTTCGCGGTGGTCGTGTGAAGGACCTTCCCGGTGTACGTTATCACATCGTCCGTGGTACTCTTGATACCGCCGGCGTTGCCAACCGTACACAGCGTCGTTCCAAGTACGGTGCCAAGCGGCCGAAAGCTAAGAAGTAAGAAGGACAGGTGAGTTTTTGAGTCCCTAAGTTGGTAAGCATGTGGTTGACACATAACTTCAGAACTGGGGCTCGGGGAAAAAAGAGCCGGGACTCAAAAACTCCTCCACTTCTACACATCTCCACTTCTAAAATTCCTACATTATTTATATAATTCGTTTTGCTGGAGAATCTTACAAGGTTGAGTAAATGTCCGGGTGCGGACGTTGAAGAACATTCATGAGAACAGCCTCCGCAAATTAAATTTTAAAACAAAAATGAGAAAAGCAAAACCCAAGAAGCGCCTGATCCTTCCGGATCCGGTGTTCAATGACCAGAAGGTCTCAAAGTTCGTCAACCATCTGATGTATGATGGAAAGAAGAACATTTCCTATGAAATTTTCTACAGTGCTCTGGAAATCGTGAAGGGCAAGATGGACAAGGAAGAGAAGTCTCCCCTGGAAATCTGGAAGCAGGGCCTCGACAACATCACCCCGCAGGTGGAGGTGAAGAGCCGTCGTATCGGTGGTGCCACATTCCAGGTTCCTACCGAAATCCGTCCCGACCGTAAGGAGAGCATTTCAATGAAGAACATGATTGCCTTCGCACGCAAGCGCGGTGGTAAGTCAATGGCCGAGAAGCTCGCTGCAGAGATCATGGATGCCTACAACAACCAGGGTGGTGCCTTCAAGCGTAAGGAAGATATGCACCGCATGGCAGAGGCTAACCGCGCATTTGCACACTTCAGATTCTAAGAAAGCGGAATAACGTAATAAAGAAAAAGGTAAAAAGAAAATGGCAAATCGCGATTTACACTTGACTCGTAACATCGGTATCATGGCTCACATCGATGCCGGTAAGACAACAACATCTGAGCGTATCCTCTTCTACACCGGTAAGACCCACAAGATTGGTGAGGTTCACGACGGTGCTGCCACCATGGACTGGATGGCTCAGGAGCAGGAGCGTGGTATCACTATCACCAGTGCTGCTACAACCTGTAACTGGAACTACGACAACAAGACTTTCAAGATCAACCTCATCGACACTCCGGGACACGTGGACTTCACCGCAGAGGTAGAGCGTTCACTGCGCGTGCTCGACGGTGCCGTTGCCACCTACTCTGCTGCTGACGGCGTACAGCCCCAGTCGGAGACCGTATGGCGCCAGGCTGACAAGTACAACGTTCCCCGTATCGGTTATGTGAACAAGATGGACCGCTCTGGTGCCGACTTCTTCGAGACCGTACAGCAGATGAAGGACATCCTGGGTGCCAACCCCTGCCCCGTGCAGATTCCTATCGGTGCCGAGGAGAACTTCAAGGGTGTCGTTGACCTCATCAAGATGAAGGCCATCCTGTGGCACGATGAGACCATGGGTGCTGAGTACGACATCGAGGAAATCCCCGCCGACCTCGTTGACGAGGCCAACGAGTGGAGAGAGAAGATGCTCGAGCAGGCCGCCAACTTCGACGATGAGCTCATGGAGATGTATCTCGAAGGTCAGGATATTCCCGAAGACAAGATCATCGCAGCCATCCGCAAGGGTTGTATCTCGATGGAGCTGACCCCGATGACACTGGGTTCTTCCTATAAGAACAAGGGTGTGCAGCCCCTGCTCGACTACGTTTGCGCATTCCTTCCCTCACCTCTGGACACAGAGGCCGTGGTGGGTATCAACCCCAGCACCGACGAGGAAGAGGGCCGCAAGCCCAGCGAGGACGAGCCCACCGCAGCACTCGCATTCAAGATTGCTACCGATCCCTACATGGGTCGTCTGGTGTTCTTCCGCGTCTATTCAGGTAAGGTCACTGCCGGAAGCTATGTCTATAACCCCCGCTCTGGCAAGAAGGAGCGCATCAGCCGTCTGTTCCAGATGAACTCCAACAAGGAGATTCCCATGGAGAGCATCGACGCTGGTGACATCGGCGCAGGCGTAGGTTTCAAGGACATCCGCACGGGTGACACCCTCTGCGACGAGGGACATCCCATCGTGCTGGAGTCGATGACCTTCCCCGACACCGTGATCTCTATCGCCGTAGAGCCGAAGAGCCAGGCCGACATCGCCAAGCTCGACAACGGTCTCGCTAAGCTGGCTGAGGAAGACCCGACCTTCACCGTACGTACCGACGAGCAGAGTGGTCAGACCATCATCTCCGGTATGGGTGAGCTCCACCTCGACATCATCATCGACCGTCTGAAGCGTGAGTTCAAGGTTGAGTGTAACCAGGGTAAGCCCCAGGTTAACTACAAGGAGGCCATCACCAAGGAGGTTACCCTGCATCGTGAGGTCTATAAGAAGCAGTCGGGTGGTCGCGGTAAGTTCGCTGACATCATCGTCACTGTCGGACCGAAGGACGCTGACTACACCGAGGGCGACTTGCAGTTCGTCAACGAGGTGAAGGGTGGTAACATCCCCAAGGAGTTCATCCCCTCTGTACAGAAGGGCTTCGAGAGTGCCATGAAGAACGGTATCCTCGGTGGCTACCCGATGACAGGCATGAAGGTGACCCTCGTCGATGGTTCGTTCCACCCCGTGGACTCCGACCAGCTCTCATTCGAGCTCGCTGCTATCAACGCCTATAAGAACATCTGCCCGAAGGCCGGCCCCGCCCTGATGGAGCCCATCATGAAGGTAGAGGTTGTTACTCCCGAGGAGAACATGGGTGATGTGATCGGCGACTTGAACAAGCGTCGTGGTCAGGTAGAGGGTATGGACGAGGCCCGCAGCGGTGCCCGCATCGTGAAGGCCATGGTTCCTCTGGCAGAGATGTTCGGCTATGTAACCGCTCTGCGTACCATCACCTCTGGTCGTGCCACCAGCTCTATGGAGTACGATCATCACGCACCGCTCTCAAGCTCTATCGCCAAGGCCGTGCTTGAGGAGGTGAAGGGTCGTGCCGACCTCGTGTAAGCGAAATGTAAAAAGGCATAGCCTTGTTACAGTATAGAAATGGGATTCCCGGAAGCAACAACCGCTTTCGGGAATCCTTTTTTTCTAAAGTTAAAAAAGTCCTCCATCCTTTTGCACTTCCCTCGTTTTTCGTAACATTGGCTACGCCGAACTTACTTAGCACTCGGAAGTGCAAAAGAAAAACAAGCTTTCCTTTTGCACTTCCCTCGTTTTTCCGTAACATTGCGCAAGCGCGAAATTACTCCGTCTCGGAAAAGCTCAAATAAATTTGGCTTTTCGCTCGACTTTCCGTAACATTGCGCAAGCGCGAAATTACTCCGTCTCGGAAAAGCTCAAATAAATTTGGCTTTTCGCTCGACTTTCCGTAACTTTGCAACATCAAAGAACAATGAACGGCTATGGGTACATATATTAATATAGGTAATGCTGCATTCCAGTCGGTACGTAACGGTGAATTCGTTGATAAGTCAAAGCTGATCTCGGTGGTGAACAGTACGCTCTTTACGGAGCGTAGGTTCAGTTGTGTGACGCGCTGCAGACGTTTTGGCAAGTCGCTGGCGGCAAAGATGCTGGCGGCATACTACGACCACTCCGTTGACTCGCGTGCCTTGTTTGTCGACCTGCAGATTGTCAATGACCCGTCGTTTGAGCAGCACCTGAATAAGTACCCCGTCATATACCTTGACCTTAGTGCATTTACTGAACGCTTCAAGAATGATAGTATCGTAGATAAAATCAAGGAAAAACTGCGTGCAGACATCCTTGAAGCCTATCCGCAGGTGAAGGTGAAGGAGGATGATGACTTGATGGAAGTGCTTATAAAAATCAATGCGGCTACAGGCGAGACGTTTATCCTCATTGTTGACGAGTGGGATGCCATCTGTCGAGAGTTTCCGTCATCTTCTCCTGCGATGGATAACTATGTCGGCTGGATGCGCCGTATGTTCAAGGATGTCAATGCAGCCCGTGTCTTTGCCGGTGTCTATATGACGGGAATCCTACCCATCAAGAAGTATAAAACGGAGTCGGCATTGAATAACTTCATAGAGTATTCGATGGTGGAACCGGTAGATATGGGACGGTTCTTCGGCTTCACCAAGGAAGAGGTCTGCACACTGGCTGCCAAACACGACATGGGCATCGACGAGTTGGAGAAGTGGTACGACGGCTACCAGATAGGTGATGACAAGTCGATGTTCAACCCCAACTCTGTGATGCAAGCCCTCAGAAGTCGCCGTTGCCGCAGCTTTTGGGCTTCGACGGGAGCCTTCGATGCCGTAGCGCGCTATATCAATATGAACTATGAGGGCCTAAAAGACGACATTATCCGCATGGTGGCAGGCGGACGCTGCATCGTTGACCCCACAGGGTTCCGTAACGACGTGTCGGATATTCGTAGCAAGGACGACGTGCTGACGGTGCTGATTCATCTGGGCTATCTGTCATATAATTGGCAGGAAAGCGAGTGCTACATCCCGAATCTTGAGGTAGCCGGTGAAATGGTGAATGCCGTGAAGTCAAACAACTGGGAACCTCTGGTCAACGCCATACAGCAGTCGCGGCAGTTGTTGCAGGCGGTGCTTGAGGGTGATAGCGAGGCTGTAGCCCGCGGTGTGGAGTCTGCTCACGACGAGAACACCAGCATCCTCTCCTACAACAACGAAAACTCATTGGCCTGTGTGCTAAGCATCGCCTTCTACTATGCCCGCAACAACTACATCATTCACCGGGAGCTGGCTACGGGTAAAGGGTTTGCCGATCTGGTGCTCATACCGCGCAAGAACGTAGAGTCGCCAGCTATCGTTTTGGAACTGAAGTTCAACAAGGATGCCGACAGTGCCATCAGTCAGATCAAGCGCCAACAATACCCGATGAAGGTAGCTGACTATGTGGATCATCTGCTGCTTGTGGGCATCAATTACGATCGCGAGGCAAAGACCCATGAGTGTCTGATAGAACGCTGGTGCAAATAAAACTACGATAATTTCTACACAAAAATGTTCACCAACTGGTGTTACACCACTTGGTGAACATTTTTTTTGTATTTGTAAATAGCTTAAAATAAACGTTTTAAGTTAATTATTGATAATATTCACCGACTGGTGTAACACCATAAGGATATTTTCTATATCTTTGCATCTGAAGAATTTTAGAAAGATGAAAAGACCCTTTATTTATGGTATGTCAGTGGATGGCGACAACTTTACTGACAGAGAATTGGAAACGCAGCGGTTGAAGTTGAACTTTGAAAACGGCATCAACTCCATCATTATTTCTCCAAGACGAATGGGCAAAACATCACTCGTCAAGCGTGTGGCAGAGCAGATTACGGATCCGCAATTCAAAGTGATCTATATGGATATCTACAAATGTCGCACAGAATACGACTTCTACGAGAAGTTTGCAGCATCCATCATAGAGTCAACAGTTACAAAGATGGATCAGATGCTGGAAACGGCTAAGGAGTTTATCATGAGCATCACGCCAAAGATCAGTTTCAATCCTGAACCAAACACCGAATTCTCGTTGTCTTTAGGTATAACGCCAAAGGCAAATAGTCCAGAAGAAATACTCAGTCTGCCGGAACGTATAGCCCAGAAGCGCGGCATTCATATCATTGTCTGCATTGACGAGTTCCAACAGATTGGTGAATTTCCTGACAGCATCACCGTCCAGAAAAGACTTCGTAGCATCTGGCAGCACCAGCGCCGCACATCCTATTGTCTCTTTGGCAGCAAGAAGCATCTGATGAGCAAACTCTTCTACAGCCGCAGCCTGCCGTTCTACCAGTTTGGCGAAATGTTGTTCCTTAAGAGAATCCCTACTGAGAAGTGGGTACCTTTCATTGTCAGTCGCTTTGCAAGTGTAGGCAAGCAAATTTCAGAACCGTTGGCAACCAAAATATGTACTACTGTTGACAATTACTCGGCCTACGTTCAGCAGTTGGCGTGGAACGTGCTGGCAGTTTCGTCAGATACTGTTACAGAGGAGAGCTTCTTGGAAGGACTCGAGGAAACGCTGGCTCAAGTCAGTCCGCTGTTCGTTGAACAGACTCTTCAGTTGACCACCTACCAGCTGAACTTCATCCGTGCCTTGTGCAGTGGCTATAATAAAGACTTTGGAAAGAAGGAGGTGGCCAGCCAATTCAATTTGGGTACTCGTTCTAATCTGGAGAAACTGCAGAAAGCCATCGTGGAACGCGAAATAGCCGACTACGACGAGACGGGTTATTCTCTTACCGACCCGTTGTTTAAAATCTGGTTTAAGCGCATGATGATGTAACATCCAAAAAGAATGCGTGAAAAATTTGGCTGTTCAGGAAAAAGTATGTACCTTTGCAGCCCGAAATAGAGAAAAACTGTCGTTGAGCAAATGACTCTTTAGCGGCAGCAAATAGTAAAAAAGTTCAATCATTAATTAAAAAATCAAACAATGAGTCAGAAAATTCGTATCAAGCTGAAGAGCTACGACCACAAGTTGGTTGACAAGTCAGCAGAGAAAATCGTGAAGGCAGTCAAGGCTACCGGTGCTATCGTTAGCGGTCCGATTCCCCTGCCCACACACAAGCGCATCTTTACAGTAAACCGCTCGACCTTCGTTAACAAGAAGTCTCGTGAGCAGTTCCAGCTGTCAAACTTCAAGCGTCTCATCGACATCTACAGCTCAACAGCCAAGACCGTTGATGCACTGATGAAGCTCGAACTCCCCAGCGGCGTAGAGGTTGAAATCAAGGTGTAGTTATTTCTAACAAACGATAGAAAATCTGTGGAATGGTCTCCCGTGGAGACTTGTTCTACAGATTTTTTGTTTCAAACATTTGACCATCATGAGAAAGATCCTAATGAAAGTTGCCGTCCTCGCCTGCTGCGCGATGATGGCATCGTGTGCCGGCGACGTTGCCGACTCTATCGACAAGGCTATCGACAAAGGACTGCAGCCGCTGACAGAGGCTCAGAAGAGAGCTCATCGTGAGGCACTGACGAACTGGAGTGTGGGCTCTGAGACCGATGAGGAGGCTGTCAACGAGTTCGGCTATGCGAAGTGCTTCCGGGTGATGACACTCACGGAGGGATATACGGGCAGTGCGGAGTTCCTGGCTCCCGGCACCTCGGCCGACGACCTGCGTGAGGTTCGTGCCTTGTGTTACTGGACGGAGCCTACCGACAAGTACTATCACATCAATGTCGGTACGCTGATATGTCACAAGAGCATCGCCAACGATGTCCTTGCCATCCTGAAGCAGCTCTACGAAGAGAAATATCCCATTCTCTCGTTGATGCCATCGCTCTTCAACAACCCGAAGAGCGAGATCGTCCTCCACAACTATTCCTTCTGCTACAGCTACGATGCCAGCGGGGAGGGCTATGATGTGGGCGACAAGCACCGTCAGGGCCTGGCCGTCTGTCTCAATCCCAACCCTTCTTACTATCCGAAGGATGGTGACAAGGCCGTCACGCTGTTCACCCAGAAAGGCTTCACCTGGAACAGCCAGTGCGAGTTCGTGAAATAATGGCTCTTCGGTACATCTTTCCCTGCCTGACGACGTTCTACAAGCTGGTACTCCAAGAAACCGCTTTGGGCATAGTCCTTTAGATAGTCTTCGATATTTGTTCCTGGTGGGCACATAATATCAACGTCGATAGATAGTCTATGTGATCCGTCGCCGAGAATCAGCATCAGGCTCGTACCTCCTTTGAAATGGAACGGACAGCCGGAGGCTGCAAGCATTTCAAGAAGAGAAAAGGCACGGATTACCTTCTCTATGAGGTTCTTGTCATTGTATTTCAGTTCGATGGATTTCTGTGTAATCCATTCGGTAGTAAAACATTCCTTGCTAATCATTTGAATTGATAGATTTGATGATGGCTTCTATTTCTTTTCTGATACCCCGACGGCTGGCATAGCGTAGCAGGCGGCTTTCGTTAATGGCGTAAAGCGACAAGGCATTGCGGAAGATGTTCACGCCCTCTGCTTCCTGTAGGTAGAAGAAATCGGTGTCTTTCTGCAAATCCACCAACAGTTTCTCCAAAGTCGGCACCAATACGCCATCAACTTCCTGAACGGGGGACTCCGTAATAAGTGGTTTTACGAAAATGGCGGGCTGTGACAGGTCTATATAAGTATATATAAGATCGCGCGTGGGACGCAAATAGACCTTCCGTCCTTCATCCTTCAGGTGATTGAATACGACAGACGTGGCTTCCCGCTCAGTCTCAATATAGGTAATGTTGTTTGCTGCCAGAAGGTGTTGCAGGGGACTGATGACACTGCCATTATAGATGCAGAAATGGGCAAACGGCCAGTGCTGTTTCAGTTCTTTGTTTAGGCTGAGCTCATCTTCCGTTGGTGTGATTAGAAACTGCTGCTTGTTTGTCTGGGCATATTTCCCGTGTCCGATGCGACGCAAACGACCTGACTCTGTCAGTTTAGTCAGATACCATGAAACCGTCTGACGGGAAATCTCTGCTTCCCCGTCAAGATGCGCATACAGGTCTTGCAAGCCGAAATTAGTGTGCAAGGCTGCGAAATTCATGATGTCCTGACCATAATTCTTCATTCTTATATGAGCTTTACGGGTGCAAAGATACACAAAATTTCGGCAATATTTCTAATTATTGCCGAAATTTTGCATTTTAACAGGTACTACTTGTCGTCATAATGCCCGTAAGACGAAAGGACAAGGATAAGCACCTCAGTTTCAAAAATACGATAGACCAGTCGGTGCTTTTTGGTATGCTTTCGGCTCATCTCTTTGCAAGCGCTTGAGGTCGTCTATGGCTTCCCGGGTGTAATTGATGTCAAACATATTAGCCTACTCGCTTTAAAAAATCGTCCAAATTCTCGCCGGGAAGCATCCGGTAGGTCTTACCTTGACGGAACTCCTCTTCGCCACGCTCTAATTTGGCGAAGAACTCCTCCTGCGTCATCAACGTGGGGTCCTCTTTCTTGGCCACCAACTTGCGCAGGTATCGGGCTAACTGATTCATCAGTGTCTCGTCCTCTACCACAATGCTCATGTTGCGGAGAATCTCTGCGTTCAACTGTACTGCTGTCATAACTACAAAGCATTTTGATTTCGATAGCAAAAGTACACATTTATTTCCGAAACACAAAAAGAATACTTGAAAAGATAATTTTGGGGTAATTATTCTTGCCAAAATCTGGGTGTATGACCATAAAAGGGGGCGCTTCCACTAAGCGGTAGGCTTGTTACCTGCCCGTGGTACTGAGAGTACCACTGAGTGGAATTCTCAGTACCAGCAAGTGTTCAAAACTTGGAACTGTCAGTACCAACCCGGTTGGTACTGACTTTTTGCATAGAAAAGCCGTTGCTTTGCATCAGAATGTTATGTGAGAGAGCCTTTCGTTGCTCAAACTGATCTCAACCAAAACCGTGAAAACCTGCCACTCAAAACCAAAACCGGGAAAACCCATTTCTGCGAAATGAAAAACCCCGCTACGCTGGAAAACCTCTATCTTCCTTTATCTACAAAGAAAAAATATTTTCTTGGTTTTTCTTCTCGAAAGCTTCGGCACCACGTGCTTGGTTCTGTGACGTCAGGGAGTTAGCGGAAAGTTCACTTTCCCCATCTTCCTGCGCAACAGAACAGGTTCTTACGAACAATAAGCTTTCGAGAAGGGTTTTGTAGGTTTTTGTCTTCCAGTTCCCAATTCTGAGCAAGACTATTGTCCTTCAACTTCCCAAAGCGAGCATAGCGAGCTAACTTCTTTAACTTCATTAACTTTGACTTATACTAGAAAAAGTTGTCACTTTAGGAGTCAAAAAGAAAGTGACAATGAAGCACAAGACAAGAACAGAGCGCGTGTATAATGAAGCCACAGGTTGGTATGAGACACGCGAGGTAGAATTGAAAGGTTACACATTCACGGACGATGATCGTATTTTGATTGTCCGTGAA
>CADCDK010000002.1 GCA_902800185.1 uncultured Prevotellaceae bacterium | reverse complement strand
TTCTGCAAAGGAGAAACACGAATTGGCTACAACAAAACAGAATTGGCTACAAATTGGCTACAATTTTGAAATGTATAAAAAAGAAAAATCCCGTAAGTCATTGACCTACAGGACTCTTTCTTTGGCGCTTCAGGATGGGCTTGAACCAACGACCCCCTGATTAACAGTCAGGTGCTCTAACCAACTGAGCTACTGAAGCAGTAATCTTACGATTGCGGATGCAAAAGTACAGCGTTTTTTTGAAACCACCAAACTTTTCTTGATTTTTTTTCGATTTATCTAAAAATAATTCAAAAAAACGCAGGGGGTTGGGAGTTATACCATATTAATATCGTAAATTTGCAGACAACAAGGAAAAATCCTGTAACAAGAATGGTAATGATGAAGAAACTTCTGATATGTATGCTGCTCACGCTGACTGTACAGGGATGGGCACAAGACAAGGATCATAACTTCGACGTGGCAAAGAACCTGGACGTCCTGAACGTCATCTACAAGCAGTTGGACATGATGTACGTGGACACGCTGAAAGCTGGCGAGGTCATCGGCAACGGCATCAACGCAATGCTGCGCTCACTGGATCCCTACACAGAATACTATCCCGAGGAGAAGTTGAAGGAGCTCACCTTCCTCCGTACGGGAACGTATGCGGGTATCGGCTCCATCATCCGCTATGACTTCAACAGAAAGAGGGTGGTCATCAGCGAGCCCTACGAGGGCATGCCTGCCGCTGAGGTGGGACTGCGCAAGGGTGACATCATCCTGTCTATCGACGACAGCGTGATGACGGACAAGAAGAACGAATACGTGAGCGAGCGTCTGCGCGGCGAGGCAGGAACCACGTTCATGCTGAAGATTCTGCGCCCGAGCACCGGGAAGACCATGAAGTTCAAGATTACCCGTCGTGCCATCCAGACTCCCGCTATCCCCTACTACGGCATCTTAGAGAACCAGGTGGGCTACATCAACCTGAGCTCATTCACCGAGGGCTCTGCCAAAGAGTTCCGTCGCGCCTTCATCGACCTGAAGAAGCAGGGCATGAAGGCACTGCTCTTCGACCTCCGCAACAACGGCGGCGGCTCTGAGCAGGAAGCTGTGGACATCGTGAACATGTTTGTACCCAAAGGTCGTCTGGTGGTATCGAACCAAGGAAAGATGAGTCGCGTGAACCACGACTACAAGACCACTGTGGAGCCATTAGACAGCGTGATGCCATTGGTGGTTTTGGTGAACGGACAGTCGGCGAGTGCCAGTGAGATTACCAGCGGTGCCCTGCAGGACATGGACCGTGCGGTCATCCTCGGTATGCGCACCTACGGCAAGGGGTTGGTGCAGATGACGACAGACCTACCCTACAACGGCAGTCTGAAGCTGACCACCAGCAAATACTTCATCCCCAGTGGCCGCTGCATCCAGGCCCGCAACTTCCGCCATGCCCGTGGCGGTTACGTGGAGCACATCCCCGACTCACTGACCAAGGTGTTCCACACGCTGAACGGACGCGAGGTGCGCGACGGTGGAGGCATCAAGCCCGATGTGGAAGTGAAGCCCGACTCGATGACCAACATCGTATTCAGTCTGACGGAGCTAATAGACTCTGCCGAGCTGGTGCTGAACTACGAGATTGACTACATGGCAAAACACCCGACGATTGCCTCACCGAAGGAATTTGAGCTCAGCGACGAGGACTTTGACGAGTTCAAGCAGCGCGTGTTGAAGAGCAACTTCAAATACGACCGCTCCACAGAGACCTACCTTGCCGAGTTGGAGAAGATTGCGAAGTTCGAGGGCTATTACGACGATGCCCGCACAGAGTTTGACAACCTGCGTGCCAAACTGAAACACGACATCGAGAAGGACCTCGACCTGAATCGTGAGACGCTGAAGCAGGTGATTGGCAACGACCTCGTCACCGCCTACTACTACCAGCGTGGCGGTATTGAGCACTCCATGCGCTACGACAAGCAACTGCAAGAGGCCATCCGTCTGGCACTCGACACTGAACAGTACAACAAGATTCTACAACCCTAACCCCACCCCATCTATTATCTGCACCTATGAGAAAAATCCTACACCTTCCAACACTCACGCTGTTCGGCTGCCTGTTCTATTCCCTGCAGCTGACAGCCCAGAGCGACTATCCCATCAGCTTCGACCCGAATGCTGACCGCACCCGCACCGACCGTGTCTTGAACAGCATCACACTGAACGGCAATACGTTCAACGTAAAAAACAATAAAAAGATGTACCACGACATGACCGACTGCACCTTCCGCGCCCATGCGGGAGAACTGGTGTCACCCTCCCTGGCCTTCACGGGCCGATGGATGGACAGCTACATCTATATCGACAAAGACCGGAACGGACAGTTCGACGTGCAAACACCTGGAGAACGGGGTGCATTGCAACCCGATAACGACCTGGTGAGCTTCTCGGGCATGACACTGACCGACGGCTGCTACGACAGTACCGGAGAGGTGACCGACCTCTCCTTGGTGCAGACACCCGCCTTCACGCTCCCTGCCGACATGCAACCAGGTACCTACCGGATGCGTGTGAAGATAGACTGGGACAGTGCCGATCCCTCCGGACGAGCCGACGAAGGCAACGGCATCCTGAAGAATGGCGGTGCCATTGCCGACCTCACACTTGAGATCCTGCCTGCAGGACAGGCCAACGAGAATGATGACTATGTCCTGCTCTTCCACGACGAGTTCAACTTGGCTGACGGTAGCCAGCCAGACGAGGCGGTATGGAAACGCTCCAGACGCAGCGGAAGCACTTGGAACCGCTTTATCAGCAACTCTGAAGAGGTGGTCTTCATCCAGGACGGACATCTCGTCTGCCGTGCCATTGCCAATCCCGATACTGAGTCCGACCCTGTAGAGATGCTCACCGGTTCTGTGGAGACGCGGGACAACTTCTCGTTCACCTACGGACGCGCCGAGGCACGCCTGAAGACCTTGCCCCACACAGGCAACTTCCCCGCCTTCTGGATGATGCCGCAGCCACCGACCCAAATATGGCCCAATGGCGGTGAGATTGACATCTTCGAGGCGATAGACGCCAAGAACACCGCTTTCCATACACTTCACTCCCATTGGATTGACGACCTGGGCAACAAGACCAATCCCGCATGCTCCTTCAGCGAGAACGTCACACAGAACGAGTGGCATGTCTTCGCTGCCGACTGGACGGAAGACCTCATCACGTTCTTCGTCGATGGCAACCCCGTGGGGTCGTACGCCAAGTCAGAGGACGAATCCGTTATCGAGCAGGGACAATGGCCTTTCGAGCATGCCTTCTACCTGATTCTCAATCAGAGTGTAGGAGACGGCTCCTGGGCAAAGGCTCCCGACACGGCGTTCACCTATGAAACCCGCTTCGACTGGGTGCGTGTCTTCCAGAAATATGGTGCCACAACTGGCATCACCCCGATCAGACAATCCGATGATTTGCGATATCAGGATTTGCGATTGGACAATTCTGTGTATGATTTAAGTGGACGCAGGGTCGTGAAACCATCCGATGGTCACTTGAAGAAGGGTGTTTACATCATCAACGGGAAAAAGGTTGTGGTGAAGTAACAAGTTGAGCCCCTCATAATGCCCGAGGAGGGCAAGAGAACACAAAAGAGGAGAATGTGCGCGCACATCCTCCTCTTCTTATAGGTATCGCTCTAAGCGATTAGTCGATGTTGTGGTCGAGGGCATCGCTGAAGTCCTTCGGCTCATGCTGAGTGGGATCGTGATACTCCTCGGTGAAACGGGGCTCACGATTCTCGTTGCGACGCTCAGGACGGGGCTGACGCTCGTTGCGACGCTCACCATTGCGCTCGGGACGCTGACGGCGCTCACCACGCTCAGGACGAGGACGACGCTCGCGCTCTACATATCCCTCGGGTTTCGGAACGAGCACACGGTGAGAGAGCTTGTACTTACCAGTCTTCGGGTCAATCTCCAGAAGCTTCACGGTAATCTTGTCGCCCTCTTTCAGTCCGGCCTCTTCGACAGTCTCCAGACGCTTCCAGTCAATCTCGGAGATGTGCAGCAGACCGTCCTTGCCAGGCATGATTTCTACGAAGCAGCCGTAAGGCATGATGCTGCGTACGGTACCCTCATAGACCTCGCCCACCTCGGGCACAGCCACGATAGCCTTGATCTTGCGAAGGGCAGCGTCGATGCTCTCCTTGTTGGGGGCAGAAACCTGCACCTTGCCCACACCGTCAATCTCGTCGATGGTGATGGTTGTGCCTGTCTCTTCCTGCATCTGCTGGATAATCTTTCCGCCCGGGCCAATGACAGCGCCAATGAACTCCTTCGGAATCTCCAGCTGCTCGATGCGGGGAACCTGCGGCTTGAAGTCGGCACGGGGCTCGCTGATGGTCTCCACCAACTTGCCGAGGATGTGCTCACGTCCAGCCTTGGCCTGCATCAGAGCCTTCTCCAAGATCTCGAATGAGAGTCCGTCGCACTTGATATCCATCTGTGTTGCGGTCAGACCGTCTTTCGTACCGGTTGTCTTGAAGTCCATGTCACCCAGGTGGTCCTCATCGCCGAGGATGTCTGAGAGCACGGCATACTTCTCTTCTCCCGGGTTCTTGATCAGACCCATGGCAATACCGCTCACGGGCTTCTTCATGGGCACACCGGCATCCATCAGGGCCATGGTGCCTGCGCAGACGGTAGCCATTGACGAAGAGCCGTTAGACTCCAGAATCTGGCTCACCAGACGCACGGTATAGGGGAAGTCCTCGGGAATCATATCCTTCAGGGCACGCCATGCCAGATGTCCGTGACCAATCTCGCGGCGGCCTACGCCACGCTGAGCCTTGGCTTCACCCGTACAGAACGGGGGGAAGTTGTAGTGCAGCAGGAAGCGCATGTAGCTCTTGTCGAGCACGTCGTCAACGAGCTTCTCGTCGAGCTTCGTTCCTAACGTACAGGTAGAAAGGCTCTGTGTCTCACCACGGGTGAAGATAGAGCTTCCGTGAGGCATGGGCAGCGGAGAGACCTCGCACCAGATGGGACGGATCTCGTCGGTCTTACGACCATCGAGACGGATACCCTCGTCGAGGATGCAGCGGCGCATGGCATCGCGCTCCACGTCGTGATAGTAACGGTCCATCATGGCATACTTCTCTTCCAGCTCGTCCTCTGTGAGGTCGGTGTGGGCAGCGGCGTATGCCTCCTTGAAGTCGGCAAGGATCTTCTCGAAAGCCTCAGCACGGGCGTGCTTCTCCAGGGCCTGCTTCGTCACGTCGTAAGCGGGCTGATAGCACTGCTGTTTGATTTGCTCACGCAGTTCCTCATCATTGACCTCGTGGTCATACTCACGCTTCACGTCCTTACCCAGCTCCTTCGACAGCTCTGTCTGCAGCTCACACATGGGCTTGATGGCATCCATGGCAGCCTTCAGAGCACCGAGGAGGTCCTGCTCGGACACTTCCTTCATCTCACCTTCCACCATCATGATGTTCTCGGCACTGGCACCCACCATGATGTCCATATCAGCTTCCTTCATCTGCTCGAAAGTGGGGTCGATGACGTACTCGCCATTCACACGAGCCACGCGCACCTCACTGATGGGGCACTCGAAAGGAATATCTGAACATGCCAAAGCGGCAGAAGCGGCAAATCCTGCCAATGCATCGGGCTGATCTACGCCATCGGCAGAAAGCAGCATCACGTTCACAAACACCTCGGCGTGATAGTTAGAAGGGAAGAGCGGACGAAGCACACGGTCAACCAGACGGCTCGTCAGGATCTCATTGTCACTTGCCTTTCCTTCGCGCTTGGTGAATCCGCCGGGGAAACGGCCAGCAGCGGCATACTGTTCTCTGTAATCAACCTGCAAAGGCATAAAATCTGTTCCGGGAACTGCATCTTTTGCGGCACAAACAGTGGCGAGTAATACGGTGTTGCCCATACGAAGCATCACCGAACCGTCGGTCTGCTTTGCCACTTTCCCGGTCTCAATTGTGATGGTTCTTCCATCAGGCAATTGAACACTTTTCGTAATAACGTTCATCTAAAAAATTAACTTATTGTCTTTATAACATCTAAAAATAAAAATGTTTTTTGCAAAATCGGACGCAAAGTTACACATTATTTATTATATAGGGAAAGAAAAGTCCACATTATTATGTTTTTTTATGAGTGTATATCAGCGCAAGGTGCAAAAACAAAAACAAGAGGGGTTGCGCCGTGGCGCAACCCCTCAGTCTATATTAGATTACAGGTCATCAGACCCATAACCGATACTCTTTTTCCATTTACCTACCGATTACTCGTCCCAGACACTCTTGTGTTCGTATAGACGTGCGTCGGCTTCTATATCATCGTCATAGATGCTTCCACCGTAGGTAGTTCCATCCAAACTGGTAGTCGTGGAAATCTTCGTGAGCAGTTCCTCTGCCATGGCCTCCTTCACGTTGACCAACGGCTGTATGTATCTTCTCTTGTTCATATTCTATCTCGTATTTTCTTATTTAACCAATACTTTCTTGCCGTTGACGATGTAGAGTCCACGAGCGGGCTTCTCAACACGACGACCCTGCAGGTCATAGGCGGTACCGTTGAACTGTACATTGCCAGACTGGCTGACAGTGTCAATTCTTGTTACTTCGCCGTCAATGTCCATCACGAATCCACGTGCACCGGCATTCTGAGCTTTTTCCGTCAGCTCGATGTAAGCACGGAAGGCCTTCATGCCAACAGCTCTGTTTTCACCTGCCTCTGCTTCATACCAAGTGTTGTTACTGATGAAGAAAGCACCAACAGGAACATTCATCTGTGCCATGTTACCCTTCATCACGGCGTAGGTGGTCTCAATATCGTTCAGTTCAGAATCCACGTCAACACCATACACCTTGATGTTAGAGATTTCCACCGAACTCTTCATCATGTAGGGAACACCTGCCTCAATGCTTGAAGCCGATTCGAAGTTCAGTTTCACGTATTCTCCATTCATACTGCTGCTTGTGAGTTTCTTGATAGTGATAAACCCAGGAATCTGCTCTTCAGGAATGTTGAAAGGAACGGTGAACGAGCTCCAAGTATCGGCCTTGACAGTGCGGTTCAGTTTAACGATGGCATAATCCTGAGTTCCTGTGTATCCTTTTGTCTCATCCAGAGTTACCTTTGTAGGAGTAACTGAGCAATAACCATCATATTCAGGCTGCTCCCAAGTGAAGTCAATCTCGTTAAGATACATAGCACTATTGTTAGAACGTACTCCAACGTATGCGTAATCACCGACAATCGTCAGTTCTGTACTTGTTCCGCAAACGATGCTACCGAGTAAATCTCCGCGTGCCTCTATATCATAAACGTCATTGGCAGATTCGTATGGTTCGTTAGATCCATAGATATCCAATTTTCTTCCTTCAACAGTGTTGCTGTTCCAAGCTACAGTAACCTTTGAGATTCTACCACCTGACGTGGTTGAAACGATACCACTATTGTTATTATTTGAACGAAGCTGAATAGACCCATTACTACCTGCAGAATTACCTGCATAAACAGCATCTGAACCATCTTCTGCTGACAAGCCACTCCAAGACTGATAGCTATTGCCCGAAACGCCAGTAAATGCGTTATCCAGCTTATCTGTTGTCTTCGCCATCTTACCGGCAGCCAACACTGCATAATAAGTCACATCTTGGCTACCCATCACAGCATTGGTAATGGTTTCAGGAGCATCAAAGACAAAGCCATCAACAGCTTCTGCTGCCCAGCCGATAAGTAAGTAGCCATCAGGAATCTCTTCTATAGAGGGGAAAGCGATAGCCTCACCTTCTTCTACGAGCACATCGTTGTTGTTGTCAACAGTTCCATTGAAAGAGAAGTGTGCCGTGTGAGAAGGATTCACAACAGTAATCACGAAGGACATGCTGTTGACATTGCCTTCGATATAGTTGGGATCCTCTGCATCAACATTCAACGTAGCCGTGATGTTGGCGGTACCCTTGCTGATAGCCAGTATTTCACCCGTAGTCTCATCGACCATAGCAACCTCCTCATTATCAGAAGTGAAGGTATAGGCTGCCGTCCAATTTTCCTGGTCGTTGGTAACAACAGCATTTGTTACGTTACCAACTACGATGGAGGTCTGTTCTGCAGTTATCTCGGTGATGTTCACGGCAGCGCGTCCGTCGGTAACCGTCAGCAGTACATCAACGGAGTAGCTTCTGTAGGTCTCGGTTGCAGCGATGGTCGCCGTGATGGTCGTGGTACCAGCAGCATAAGCTAGAACCTCACCCGTCTCGGCATCGATATCGGCAACGTCTGTATTGGAAGAAGTGTAAGTGATAGCACCCTCTGAATTTTCAGAGGAAGCCGTGATGGTCAATTTTTCTTCTACTACAACTTCGTAAGATTCCTGTCCGAAGGCAAGTGCGGGAGTAATCCTACGAGTAACAAGCTTGTTACCGGCAGCGAACTCATAAGTCGTTTTATACTTAGTCAAATCACCATATATCACAACCTCGTCGCCCACCTGAATGTCATCGTCTGAAGTGAAGTCGTCACCATTGAAGCTCTTACCCTTATAAGCCTGCAACTGATCGGCCGTTGTTGTGCCATCTTCAGAAATATAGTAAGAGAGAGCGCCTGAACTGAGAGTACCAATCTGCGACACGATACCTGTAACGTAAACGCCTGTCACGCCCTCGTTATTGTCAATAGCTTCCCGAGCCAGTGCTACGGTATAAGGATTGTTCACGGCTCCAGGAGCATGAGTGTCAATAACAGTAATCGTGAAGGTGCATTCACTTGGCTTGTAGGTATTGCTAACATTATAAGCGTTATAGGATGCCTTCAGAGTAGCGGTGCCCACAGCCTCGTTAAGGGTTATCTCGCCTGAATTGTTGTCTATAGAGCCAATGATATAGTTGTCGTCAGAAACAACCTCGTATGAAACTTTAGGCGGGAAATCTTCATAAGTGCAATCTATGATGTTGTCCTCAGCATCCTTGACGACTGGAGTCAGCTGGGTTAGTGTTTCAACTTCTGTTAAATCGAGTTCGATATCCTCCACAAATGTTGTTGTAACGATACGATTGTCTGTTACAGTCAGTGTGTAGCTTGCAGCACCCGGCTGGAATGTATTATTACCGTCAAAGGTTGCCGTGATGGTGGCTGTTCCTTCTCCAACGAGTCTTAATTCGCCAGTCTCATCATCCATTATTTGAGCAACACTCTCGTCAGAAGACTCATACCAGACTGTTCCGTTGAATCCATCTGCGGCATTAAGTGTGGGAGCCGTGAATTCGGTTCCTATAGCACCATTGACCGAAGTTTCAGAGAATGACAGCTCAGGATCCGCTTTAGATACTGGCGTGCTGCAATAGTAGGTAGTACCACTGCCAGCAATTGTGTAGTTCACAGAGATTGCAGTGATTTTGGTAGTTGCAGAACTATTAATCTCAGCAGAAGTACCTTCAACATCGAAAGCCGTTCCGCTTGTTATGCTTTTACTATTATAAGAAAGAGCACCACCACTGCTGAATGTCAGTGTAACAGAAGACAAGGTTGCGTCATTACTTGCTGAAATCGTAAAAGATCCACCGCTATAGAAACGCCAAGAATTGTCCGAACTATAATATTTGAAGTTATTTCCGCTGATTTCTCCACCTACACTAATATTTGCATCCATGATTAGCGGTTGGAAGGCTGTTCCATTTGTCCATTTATTCGCTGAAGCATATTCAGAAATAGTAACGTCGGCTGCTTCATTTGTTGAACCTCCGCCACCAACTGTCTTTGAATAAACAGGATAGAGGGTAACATCTGTCGTAGGAGCATAAGCGCCTGCAGCAATAATAACAGGAGCTTCTGTTGTTTCAGTGCTGACATTTTCTTCTGACCAACCGACAAAAGTATAGCCATTGAGAGCATCACGAGAAGGCAGTATTACACCTGCACCACCTGTTTCCTCGGTAAGTGTGGAGCTATCATCACCTAAAGTTACGGTATAAGTCGGAATAGGAGTTGAATCAGTTATATTAACTGTGAAAGTTGCAGAACCTGCTTTATAAGATTCATCAGCTTCTTGGCTGACGGTGATCGTCTGTGCAGCAGGAGTCACGCTTGTCTTGGGCGTAACAGTAATAGTTTGATTTTTTTGGTCAACAGCAGTTGTCACATAGTCATTATCACTAACAGTTACAGCACCCGCGCTGGAGGTCGTATAGTTGATAACCTGAGCAGAACTGTTGTTGTAAAGATCAAAGTTGAGAGCTACAGGAGCATCTGTAAGAGCGAGGTCACTATTTGTCAGCTCAGAGCCTCCACCAGAGCCAGCAGTTGTCACTGTAAGAACGATATCGTCTATACGAGCATTAGATGAACCTGTGTTTTTAATTGTGAGATCAAAAGTTTCAACATCACCTTTATTGGAAATCGTCCAACTTGTTCCACTTCCATCAATCGAAATGTCATCTGTAGAACTTGTGATAGCAAAAGTCGATTTGTTGGACTTGAAAGTCAATGACATTTTTACAGCTTGACCTGTCGGAATACCACTAATAGTCCAAGTCTTATTACTCTTTGACAACAGCAATTCCGGAGATGTTCCTCCTGCAAGTTCCTCGGCATACAACTTAGTGTTATCAGAGCTCTGAGTATAAGTTAATGTTGCGTCGCCATAAACGGTTGTCCCACCAAACTGATAGACCGAAGGTGTTTGATTTGCAGAGCCACCTGTCCAAGTTTCTTCCCACAAAGTGGTATTGACTGGTGCTTGCGCCCACATTGTTCCGCTTCCCACTACAATAGCACATAGCAGGAGCCAAAAATGAAGTAGAGTTTTTTGTTTCATAAGTTGTGTTATTTAGTTAATAATAATGTTCAACATGCAAAGATACACATTATTTATTATATGCAAAAGAAAAAAGGGTTTTCTTTTGCGTTCCACTCGTTTTTTCGTAACTTTGTCCCCAAAATTTATAACGAAAATGAAAAGGATTATCAATCAATGGATGATAGCAGCGGGAGGAGTCATGCTCCTGTTATTGGCTGCTTCATGTACAAACAAGAAGTTCTGTATCAACGGCGACATCACGGATGCTGCGGACTCTACGCTCTATTTGGAGCACATGAGTTTGAACGGGGCGATTGCCATAGACTCTGTCAAGCTCGATGAAACTGGGCATTTTAGTTTCTCTGGCGAGGCACCGGAAGCACCCGACTTCTACCGCCTGCGTATCGGCGGTCAGATTATCAATGTGGCCATCGACTCCACGGAACAGATTGGCATCAAAGCCTCCTACCCCACAATGACCGCCCGCTACGAGGTGACGGGGTCGCAGGACTGCGAGAAGATTCAAGAGTTGGCTCAGTTGCAGCTGGCATTGCAGTCGCTGACGGACAACATCGCCAGCAACATGGAGCTGAACTACAACGAGGTGAGCGACAGCATCCAGAAGGTGCTCAACGAATACAAGGAGAGCATCAAGCTGAACTACATCTTCAAGGAACCCGCCAAGGCATACGCCTACTTCGCCCTGTTCCAGACGGTCAGATTAGGCAATATGAATGCCCTCATCTTCAATCCGCGCACCAACGAGCAGGACGTGAAGGTGTTCGCTGCCGTGGCAACCAGCTGGGACTCCTACTACCCCGACTCCGAGCGTGGGAAGAATCTGCACAACATCGCCATTGAGGGCATGAAGAACATCCGCATCCTCCGCGCACAGCGTGAACAGACCATCGATGCGGAGAAGGTGAGCTACACGGGTGTGCTCGACATTGCGCTGCCCGACAACCGCGGTGCCATCCGCCATCTGAACGCCATGACGGGCCAGGTGGTGTTGCTCGACTTCCACGTCTTTTCCTCCGAGGAGAGCACCGCCCGCGTCATGCAGCTGCGCGAACTTTATAACAAGTATCACGCACGAGGCTTCGAGATCTTCCAGGTGTCATTAGACCCCGACGAGCATTTCTGGAAAACCAGTACGGCGGCTCTGCCCTGGATCTGCGTGCGCGATGAGAACAGCCTGAACAGCAAGTACCTGCAGCTATACAACGTGCAGGGCATCCCGACCTTCTACCTCATTGACAAGACGAACACGCTGTACAAGCGTGACGCACAAGTCAAGGATCTCGACAAGGAGATCGAGGGACTGCTGTGAAGTGACAAGGGGTGAAGGCAGGGAACGGAGAGAGTGATATGAAGAACAAGGTGATGGTGGTGATCGGCCTGCTGCTTGGCGTGGCCCGTGCCGAGGCACAGGAATTTCGGCTGGTGCAAGTGAACGACAGCCTGAGCTATGTGGTACTTGTCACCGACTCCACGGAAGACCGATGGCAATTGCCCTACCCCGTCTATCAGTTCCAAACAGGTGATGTCGATGGCGACGGCTCCACAGACTGCATGGTGGGAGTCATCAAACCGACACGCTACTATCCTACCCCCGCCCGCAGACTCTTCATCTTCAAGAACTTTCGAGGCCATGTCCGTCCGCTGTGGATGGGTTCCAAGCTCGGAGGCATCCTGAAGGACTTCCGTTTCCTTCCCGATACAGAGGGAGGTATCATCCGTGCCGTGGAAAGCACTACCGACGGGCTGTTCGTCGTGGCAGAATATCGCTGGCAAGGCTTCGGCATGGGCTTCGAGCGGTTCCTTGCCGTCAAGGTCTCAGAAGAAGAGGCCGATAGGGTGTTCAAGAGGGTTAACTATTAAACTATTAAACTATTAAGCTATTAAACTTTTAAACCATTCAACTTTTAAACCATTCAACCATAAACATGAGGAAAGCAACGATTTTCGCCCTTTTCATCGCTCTGTGCATGACAGTCACGGCACAGCGGCCGAAGAAAGAGCATGCCTATCTTCCAGGCAACGGGCACTTGGATATGGAGCAGTTCATCCATGGTATTGACACTAACATGGACATCAGCCAGCTCTCGCTTGCGGAACTGCGCGTCTTGAAGAACGGATTCGCCGCACGACAAGGCTTCGTCTTCAAGGATGCCGACCTGCGCAGCATCTACTATTCCACTTCCTGGTACGACTCGTTAGTATGGGAACGCTATGACGCATACGAGAACGAGGAACAGAAAGACGAGGGATTGAATCAGTTCTACTTCAACGGCTATGACGGCTACTACCAGAATGTCAAGCTCACACCCGCCGAGCGCAAGTTCATCGAGAAGATCGGGGAACGGGAGCAGGAGCTCTACTGGAAGTTAAGGACGAAGGACGGTTACATGTTCAACACCGACCTCATCATCAACCCCTACCAGCTCACCGACTTCGACCCACGACTGAAAGAGGCGCTCGGGCGACAGGGCTTTGCCATCGTTCCCAACAACAAGCTGCAGCTGTTCCACATCTATGAGAAGAACGACTACAGCGACTTCCCCTCGTTCATCACCACCGATCTCTACCTGCAGCTGTTCCACTTCTACTTCGACTCCATCCTGCGCGACATCGAGGAGCATCGCATGGACTCGCTGCTGCGCCAGTTCTGTCAGGAGGTATATGTGGGCATGCACGGGAAAGACACTTTCAACGAGGTTCTCTTCGCCGTGGCATGGAGCACGCTGACAGGTGAGAAGCCCGACCTCGGAGACGCCAAGCTAAACGCTGTTATCGCCGATGAAACCGATAAAATCAACCGTTCAGAAGACACCTACTCCGACTTCCTCGGCTACACGAATGTGAAGTTCGGCTACTCGCTGTTCCGTCCACGCGGACATTATACCCGCAACGAGAAGCTGCAACGCTACTTCCGCACGATGATGTGGCTGCAGACCGTTCCTTTCGGCACCGACAAGGCACAGCAACTGAAGTCCGCCACCCTGCTCGCCGGTTTCATCGACAACAACGACAAGGCCAAGCGACTCTACACACAGCTCTTCGAACCGATGACCTTCCTTTTCGGAGAGCCAGACAACGTGACCATCATGCAACTGGCGGATGAGATCAGGCGCACGGGGATGAGTGCCGACAAGCTCGTCAAGGACAAGAAGGCCATGGCCGCCTTGCGGAGCAAGATGGAGGAGCTGGGCGACAGACAGATCCGCATCCGTCCGAAGTTTGAGAATACCAGTCACACGAAAATCAACGTGATGCCCCAACGCTATCAGCCCGACGCAGAGGTTCTGAACGAGATGATAGACGCGAAGGGCCGTCCCACCTTGCGTGCCGTTCCCCGAGGGCTTGATGTCTTTGCCGCCATGGGTAGCAATGCCGCAGAGCGCATTCTCATCGATGAATTGGAGGAAAACAAACAATGGGGAGGCTATCAGTCCATGCTCGACAGCATGAAACGGCGCATGAAAGACATCGACTGGACAGCCACTGTCAGCAACCGTTGGTTAGAAAGCCTCAGCAGCATGCAGGACACCTTGGATAACTACCCCGCCTTCATGAAAACCCCGCAGTGGGCGAAGAAGAACCTAAACACGGCTTTGGCATCATGGGCCGAGTTGAAACACGATGCCATCCTCTACGCCAAACAGCCCATGGGTGCCGAATGCGGTGCCGGTGGTCCCCCCGACCCCATCCTGAAAAGCTATGTCGAGCCCAATGTGGCATTCTGGCAGAAAGCCGTTGCCTTGAACTACGCCTTAGAAGAGGTGCTGGAGAGATACGGACTCATGACGGAGAAGGCCATCACGACAGGTACACGTATCAAAGAGGTGGCAGAGTTCCTGCTGAACATCAGCAGAAAGGAGTTAGGGTGCAGAGCCATCAGCGATGTCGAATACCAAGAGATGGAAATCATCGGCTCACAGTTTGAGAACATCTCGCTCGACCTGGCACGTGAGCCGGAACAATGGCTGATGGGCTGGGACGACGTGCAGGGCCCAGACAAATCCATTGCCTGCGTAGCGGATGTCTATACCGCCAACGCCGAGAACAATCCGAGCCCAAGTATTCTCTACGCCGCCACAGGACCCGCATACGAAATCTACGTGCTCGTGGAGATGGACGGAACCTTCTACCTGACACGCGGAGCCGTGCTCTCGTATCGTGAGTTCCAACGCCCCATCCACGAACAGCGACTGAACGACGAGGAGTGGCAGCAAAACCTCAAGCAGCACCCCACGACCGGAACACCCGAGTGGATGAAGGAAATCGTCGTGCCTCTGGAACAGGCACCTGAAGACAATGAAGAGATGTTCTATAGCTCTGGCTGTTAGCCTCCTGTGGCTACAAGCCTTGCTTGCGCAGACCACGATTGTCATGACAGGAGACATCCTGCTCGACCGTGGTGTGCGCAAGCAGATAGAATACAACGGAAAGAAGCAGCTTATACCCGATGAAACCGCCGAAATATTTCGGTCGGCAGACATTGTCGTTGGGAATTTAGAGTGCCCCGTTACCCGTCTGAGACATCCCGTCTTCAAACGCTTCGTCTTCAGGGCCGAACCTGAATGGCTGGAGATATTGAAAGAAAGTGGCTTCACGCATCTGAACCTTGCCAACAACCACAGTCTCGACCAGGATCGGGATGGGCTCATGGACACACGGCGCAACATCGAACAGGCGGGAATGACTGCCGTCGGCGCAGGTGAGAACCTACAAGAAGCCGTCAAGCCCGTGCTTCTCTGCCGACAGCCTCGTCCCGTCTATCTCATGGCCTCCAACTGCCTGCCGTTAGAGAATCTGGCATGGCTCCCCGAAAAGCCCTGTGTCAGTCAGGAGCCTTTCGACACACTCGTAGCACGAGTCAGAAACCTCCGAGAGACGGACAGCACCTGCGTCATCATCGTCAGTCTGCACTGGGGGTGGGAGCACCAGCTCAGCCCCACCGCCTCCCAGCGACTCCAGGCAAGGGCCCTGATTGATGCCGGTGCCGACGCACTGATCTGCCACCATACGCACACGCTACAAACCATTGAAGAATACAAAGGACACCCCATCTACTACAGCATCGGCAACTTCATCTTCGATCAGGCAAAGCCCCTGAACAGCCGTGCCGCCATCGTCAGGCTGCGCATCCATGCCAACAGCATCGAAACGGAGACCATTCCCATTACCATCAGGAACTGCCGACCGCTTATCTCTCAGTTTGGATTCGAGAGTTAAGGGAGTTAAAGAAGTTAGCTCACTATGCTCACTGCAGAGATTAGTTTTTTGTTAGTTTTTTATTCACCAATTTTTTTCGTGTTTGCTTTTATTGGTGTATCTTTGCAGTACCTTTTAACATGAAGAGAAGATGAAAGATAAGATGTTGGTTATGTAAAAGAGGAAGCACTGTTATTATTAGACTTCCTCCATGCTGAAGTTCTTCCAGTTTTAGGTGGAGAGGTGTTTTTTTTAAAAGACGGTCATGTCGAATTTAGCCAATACGTGTACGAAGGCTGGTCGTGTGACAGGATGGAACATGAAACCCTTTCAGACTATGTGCATCGAAGTTATCTAATGGCAAAGGATTTTATCACTCAATACAAGGCAAAAGAAAACATCCCTTTATTCTGGATTACCTATTATGATAACATTAATGATTTATTATATGATGAATAGAGTCCATAAAATTTGAAACTTCGGTTGTAAATGCCACACGTGGTGCAGAGGGAAAGGGAAGACAATGAATAAAACATTTGTTTTTTTAATTATAACACTTATGACATTGTGTTCCTGTCAGAAGGAAAATAGTTCCTTACTTCTGTGTGGAGACGGCTATCGGTATTGGTATGAGAATGGGAAGGACAAGTCAAAGGTTCTAATTCACTATTTCGACAAAGATGGCCAATGGCTACTTTTTGAAGGACACACGATGGGCTTTAATCATACAGGATATGACATGTCTCTTTTGGAACGGGGAGAATGGAACCTTTCGAAGGAAAACAATATCGAGATCAGCCATAAAAAATATACTGTTATTTGCATGGAACCTTCGCTGATCGTTTTGCAGAAAGAGGGTGAGAAAGCCCAACATTCTTTGTCTCCAATGAAAGAAGAAGATATTCCTGATAATTATAAGATGCTATGGAAGTAAATAGGATATCGAAAAAGGTAGTACCAATCATCCTAATAGCAACACTAATAATTTGTTCCTGCAGAGAACAAGTTGCGTTAAAGCTAAGTGGTGAGGGGGCATTTAAGTTTTGGAGCACATCACAGAAGAACGAAGATGGACTTCCTCTGTACTACTATTTCGATAAGAAAGGGAGGTTCCTGATCTTTGGCAAATGGTATGACTCTGGTTTCCTTTTAACATACAGTTCTCCACTTGGCTCCAAGGGATGGTATATGATAAATGCGGATTCGGTATATATTAAGAATCAAGTATATTCGATAAAACAGCTTTCCAGCAATAGCGTACAGCTACAATCCGGAACAGTTTCGGATACGCTGTATGCCGTCGAGAAAGGAATGATTCCGAGCAATTTCGATATGCAATGGGTAATCGAAGGACAAGAATATGATTTTAAGGATTTGAGCGATGAATAGATATATCACATTTTTCTTACAAATACTTTTCTGTTGCGTTTTCTTTTCCTGCAAACCATCTGTACACAAGATGCTGACAGGGGGTAGCCAGCAGTTTTGGTATAGATACAAAGACAGTGCGTCAGGTGTCTATTTCGTCTGCTTTAATGCAGATGGCACTTATGCTACCTACTGGGAAACGTATCGTGGATTCAACAAGGAAAATCACGGAGACCTCCTTCTGACTCATCAATGGGAGTTAATAAACGATTCTCTGATTATCATTGAGGGAGACACTAACAAGCTTGAAATCAAGAACAACTACCTCATCCTGAAAAAAGGAGCCACCGTCGATACCCTTTGGAAAGCTGAAAAGGAAATGCTTCCTGCTAGCTATAGATAAATCCATTTTGTCGTCTTATAAAGCCATTCGAAACAGATTCTCCAATATCCACTAAAATAAAAATATCCAAAAGACACATCGCATATTACTTGTGATGCACGAATATTGGTCAAAATGGACTCTATGGCATTCTGTATTGGCGAGCAGGGATGTTTTTGCAACGAAGATGATTCTAAGTTGCAAATAGATTCTTTTGTAAGATATTTAATTAAATGTAAATCTACATACTATAATTATATTGATGTGGAAAACATATATGATGATAATGATGTAAAGAGGTTCGGAATCCCCAGAGATTATAAAGAAAAAGAATGTTCTGGAAAGCCGAAGGAGCTTATCCACGTTCTAATTGTTGAACAAGCAAGTTGTTATGACAGATAATTTTTCACAGTTGACATTCGCCATATTCACTTATAATGACATTGTGAAATTCTCAGATGTCTTCGCTTCCACTAAGCGGTAGGCTTGTTACCTGCCCGTGGTACTGGGAGTACCACTCAGTGGAATTCTCAGTACCAGCAAGTGTCCAAAACTTGGAACTGTCAGTACCAACCCACTTGGTACTGACTTTTTGCAAAGAAAGAAACCGGGAAAATAATGGGAGCGAATTTAGGAAGTTAAAGTAGTTAAAGGAGTTAGCTCGCTATGCTCGCTTGGGGAAGTTAAAGGCCAATAGTTTTGCTATAGAATTGGGAGGATGAAAGCACACCGCGTCCGAAGTGTATCGGCTTTTAACTTCGTTAACTTCCTTAACTTCTTTAACTCCCAAGAATATTTCGTAGAAATGGGTTTTCAAGGTTTTGGTTTATGTTGGTTTGAATCAGCCTTTTGTTCGGCAAAAAGAAAGCAAACAAATTCTACAAGGTTGCAAAACGGCCTTAGAAAGTTACCTTTGCTCTTCTTTTAAATTCCCAAGATTTTCAATGGCTCATGTCATACATAGCGAAATTGAGGCGTATGGCATTGCTCTGTCAAGAAAGACATATGCAAATCGCATATTACAGCATCCCAGCCTTGCTCAGTATCTCATGAGCCTTGACAATGTTTTTGCCAAGAACAATAAAATGTTTCCAAACATTAAAATCGCATCAAATAAAATGTTTCCAAACATTAAAATCGCATCAAATAAAATGTATTAAAACATTATAAGTTGTGCCCACATATAAAAGAGCCCTGCTTACATCGGCGATGTATGCAGGGCTCTTTTCTTCTTTTCTTCAATTTGTTTTTTTCAAATGAAATTATATTTGTACTTTTGCAGACGAGAAACGTTTTCAGTCGAGTAAAGGCGCAACCATATTTTGGAATATAAAAAAGTGACAAATGATGAGGTGTTTAATTCTAATCCTTACCTGCATCATAGTATTATTAGATGCAAACGGCAAGTGTAAAAATAAAGTGGACTTTTATGATGACTCCATACGAGAGCGTATATGTATGGATAGTATAACTATTTCTGACACATTGAGTGTTGCTATCTATTATGAATATAATCTTTTTGATGGTTTTATGGATATCAACACCCTACACAGAGAACTTGTTGTGTGGATAAGTGGAAAATCATACATTTTTTCGGATGTTTTTGATAACAATCTTCTTAATGTTGAATATCTTGAAAGAACGAGTAATAATGGATTTTTAATAGGAAAGGAGAGTGGGCAAGCGTGCAAATTCGATTATCAAATTCATATAGAGCTTATTAAGAATCGAATCTGTGTAAGAAAGATATCTTTACGTTCAAAATGCCCAGTAATGAAAGAAAGAAAACGAACTATTAAGTTTAAAAAAAACAAATGTCCGTTAATGTCCTTTGATATAAATATAATTGAAACATACAAAAATAAATATGGCATTTAACACTTCTACAATCCTCAATAAGAAAAACATGAAGGGATTCATTATTTCTTTTCAATTCCTTTTCATCTTTAATGTACCATCACATGCACAAATAGCATAAGATAAGAACCGTAATAGATATTTTAAAGTAGATGAAATACTGTATAACTTATATCGGGATTCTCATACTCTCTGTCATCCATATTTGTATATCCATTTATATAATAGGGACTAGCGGAGGCATTCTATATCTGTATTTTTATATGGCTATTATGGCAATTGGCTATATCATAGTTGATGCGTTCCTTTCACGGCTGCTACATATTATTCGTAGCATTATGGAACTACATGAGGTTCACTTTTTTTCAGATGTATTATGGTTTTTTACAGAATTCCTTATTTGTTGCGTTTATATAACTGCACTTCCATTTGATTCCACAGAATGGTTGTTAGACAGCTATGTAGCTTTCTTGCCAATCCTTATTCCCAAGACCTGTAAACTTATTTATGAAATTAACAAAGAATGAATACTTTTAATAAATTGTCATTTTGTGGTGTGTTATTATTTGCTTGCATACCATCACATGCACAAATAGCATCAGAAACAAATAGCTACCGAAGAGGCGACAAGGTAGAAAGACAGCAAGTGGCATACATGCCTTTGGAAGAAAACGATCCGAATGCCGTGTGGGATTTGAGCGGTATGGAAGTGATGAGCAATACTTCCATGCGCTTCATTGGCGTGGAGGGAGACAGTAGCAGACGGCTATGAGGACTACACCACCCGCATGAACTACGACCTGAAGGAAGCCTGGCTACAATTCCCTATGTACTACGGACAGAGCTTGTCTGGTTTTTTTAGTGGACGTGGGTTCTATTGCGACAAGGTGTTCGTAAGGGAAATGGGAAGCTATGCAACACGTGCTGATGCCACGTGTTCAACGAATCTCAAGTTTGTGATAAAGTGAGAGAGGTATAAAATGTCAGAAGAAAAGAGCCCTGCTTACATCGGCGATGTAAGCAGGGCTCTTCGCTTGTTTTAATTCGAGAGAAAAATGAAACTTCACAGTTTCTGATTTGTTTTACTAAACATGTATTGATTGAGAAAGCATAGAAATTTTCTTTATTTAAAGTTCTCCACATTGGGAAGCGCCTGGAGACTGCTCTGCCGCATAGAGTCGATGATGGCGGAATCGCCTTTCAATGCGACGGAAACTCCCTGACCGACCGTCTCTTCCGCCACGCTACCTGCATAGCCTTTGTCAAACGGCACCTGCATGGCATTACCCAGCGTGAGGATGATGGCAACCACGGCAGCCGCCTTGAACAGGGGCATGAGCCGGTGGGTCATCGTGATGGTCTTTGCCTTGACGGGCTCGGCCTGATCAATCATGGACATCATCTTCTCGTCAAACTCCTCACCCAACACGGCGGAATGCTTCTCCGTGTGCTCGTAGGCGAAGAGCGCCTGATACTGCTGCAGCTCGGCCGGAATCTCCGACTGGCTGAAGAACGCGCGGAGGATGCCCTCTTCTTCCAAAGAGGTCTCGCACTGCCAGTAGCGCTCGAGTAGTTGTTCGATGTATTTATAATCCATAATTCTCCAAGTTCTGAAATTTTTGTTTAATGGTTTGCCTTGCGCGGAAGATATTGACCTTGACCTGCTCCTCTGTGATAGAAAGGATCTCGGCAATCTCCTTATAGGCTTTCCCTTCGATGTCTCTCAGCTGAACGCAAGAGCGTTGTTTCTCGGGAAGTGTATTGATGATTTCTCTGACTAACTGGATGCGGTCCTGAGTGACAGCATGCTCAAAGGGAGAGGAGGCCCTGTCGGGCTGTTGCTCCATCGTCTTGTCGAGCGAATCGTTCTGGTTTTCGGCTTTTCTCATTCTGTCGAGTGCCAGATTGCGGCAGATGGTCAAACAGAAAGCCTCCATGGATTCTATTTCATCCCAGCGCTCCCGCTGGTTCCAGACTTTCATCATCGTGTCCTGTACAATGTCTTCCGCCTCTGCGCTGTTCAGCGTTATTCGCAAGGCGAGCCGATAAAGCTGATTCTTCAACGGCAACACATCGTTACGGAAACTGACCTTTTTCATCTGCTTGCTATAGAAATGACGAATGGAAGGAGGAATAAGTTACAGCCTGTCCTATTTTTTAACGTTTGTTTGTATTTAAGATGCCTATGCCCCACAGACCACCGTTCCCGTTTCGCCATCAATAGCATCGGCACGGGTGATGACCACCTTGGTGACACCGGCATCCACAGCTTGCAGGGCATTCTCAATCTTCGGCATCATGCCACCGGAGATGACCCCGTCGGCCACCAACTGTTGAAAGCTTGGACGGGTAATCAACGGGATGACACTGCTGTCATCCTCGGGATTCCTCAGTACGCCAGGCTTCTCGAAGGCATAGACCAGCGTGACATCGTAGTAGGGAGCCAGCGCCTTGGCGGTCTCACCGGCTATCGTGTCGGCATTGGTATTCAGGATATGGCCCTTTCCATCGTGGGTGAGCGGAGCCATAACCGGTGTCACGCCCATACCGATCAGCTGACTGAGCATCTTGCCGTCGGCACGGTCAACATCGCCCACAAAGCCGAAGTCCACCCCATCCTTGACAGGACGCTGATGGGAAAGGATGGCATTCATGTCGGCACCTGTCAGTCCGAGGGCGTTGATACCCTTCGCCTGCAACTTCGCCACCAGGTTCTTGTTGACGAGTCCGCCATAGACCATCGTTACCACCTCGAGCGTTTGAGCATCCGTGATGCGCCGCCCGTTGACCATCTTAGACTCGATTCCCAAGGCCGACGCCACCTTGGTAGCACGCCGTCCTCCACCATGAACAAGCACTTTGTCACCAGGAATGGCAGCAAAGTGCTGTAAGAGTTGCGCCAGCTGTGCCTCGTCTTCAACGACGGCACCACCGACCTTGACGATTGTAACTTTCTCCTTCATGCTATTTTTATAGTGAATAGTAAATAGTACATAGTGAATAGTTATGATTTGCCTTGGAAATCAATAGTCATGAATTGAAAGGGTAGTCAAAACTATATACTTTTCACTATGCACTATTCACTATGAGTTCTTACTCTAAATACGTGTAACCATAGAGTCCGCTGCGATAGTTGGAAAGGAACTCCTTGCCTTCTTCGAGCGTGATCTTACCTTGCTTGAAACTCTTGTTCACCCAGATCTCCAACTGTCGTACCAGTTTCTTGGGATTGTACTGCACGTAGTCGAGCACTTCCTCCACCGTCTCACCATCGATGATCTGGTCGATGTGATAGGAGCCGTCCTTCACGGAGATGTGTACGGCATTGGTGTCACCGAAGAGGTTGTGCATATCGCCGAGGATCTCCTGATAGGCACCCACGAGGAAGACACCCAGGTAATAGTTATCCGTCTTCTTGATGGTATGCACGGGAAGCACGTGTCCGATATGTCGGTTGGTGACAAAGTTGGCGATTTTACCGTCGCTGTCACAGGTGATGTCCTGCAACGTGGCGTTGCGTGTGGGACGCTCTGTGAGCCGCTGGATGGGCACGATGGGGAAAAGCTGGTCGATGGCCCACGAGTCGGGCAGAGACTGGAAGAGCGAGAAATTGCAGAAGTACTTGTCTGCCAAAAGCTTGTCGAGGTTCTTCAGCTCCTCGGGCACATGCTTCAGCGACTTGGCAATGGCATTGATCTCACGACAGACACTCCAGTACATGCTTTCGATCTCCGCGCGGGTTTTCAGGTCAACCAGTCCATGGGAGAACAGGTCGAGTGCCTCCTCGCGTATCTGCTCGGCATCGTGCCAGTCCTCCAGCATCGAGCGTGAGTTGAGGTTGTCCCATATCTCATAGAGATCCTTCACCAGCTGGTGGTCTTCCTCCTTCGGTTCAAACTCCTCGGGCATCTCCGGCAAGGAAGCCGTCTCAAGCACATCGATGACCAGCACCGAGTGGTGGGCCGTGAGCGACCGTCCGCTCTCCGTGATGATATTGGGATGCGGAAGACCGTTTTTCTCGGCAGCATCCACAAACTGATAGACACAGTCGTTGACATACTCCTGTATGCTGTAGTTGACAGAGCTCTCGCTACTGGACGAGCGTGTGCCGTCGTAATCGACACCCAGTCCGCCACCACAATCCACGAAGTCAACATTGTAGCCCATCTTATGAAGTTGGATATAGAACTGTGCAGCCTCGCGCAGAGCAGTCTGTATGCGACGAATCTTCGTGATCTGGCTACCGATATGGAAATGGATGAGTCGCAGCGAGTCGTGCAATCCTTTTTCATCGAGAAGCTGCAGGGCTTTCAGCAGCTCGGAGCTCGTCAGTCCGAACTTCGAGGCATCGCCGCCGCTCTCCTCCCATTTTCCAGCCCCCGACGAGGCCAGCTTGATGCGGATGCCGAGGTTGGGCTTGACACCTAATTTCTTGGCAGCCTTGGCAATGATGTCGAGCTCATTCAGCTTCTCCACAACGATGAAGATGCGCTTTCCCATCTTCTGTGCCAACAGTGCCAGTTCAATGTAGCTCTGGTCCTTGTATCCATTGCAGACAATCAGCGAGTCGCTCTGGCACTGCACGGCAATCACCGCATGCAGCTCGGGTTTCGAGCCGGCTTCCAGTCCGAGGTTGAACTTGCGGCCGTGGGAGATGATTTCCTCCACGACCGGCTGCATCTGGTTCACCTTGATGGGATAGATGATGAAATTCTGACCCTTGAAGTCATACTCCTTCTTGGCTTTCTGGAAGCAGCTGGCTGTCTTCTCGATACGGCTGTCGAGGATGTCGGGGAAGCGCAGCAGCACAGGAGGTGTCACGTCGCGTAACGCCAGTTCGTCCATCACCTCACGCAGGTCTATCTGCGTCAGGTCCTTACAAGGAGTCACATAGATGTTACCCTTCTCGTTGATACCGAAATACGAGGTACCCCATCCGTTGATGTTGTAGAGTTCCTTCGAATCTTCAATGGTCCATTTCTTCATTTTACCTATATCTTATATATTCCTTTAACTTCCTTTATCTTCCTATCATGCGAAACTTGAGTTATAGATTTAATTCCTCTCGGATCTTCTGGATGGTGATGGCAATCTTCTCGAAGTTGTCCATCAGGTTCACGTCAATCGTATGCTTCGCCTTCCCGTAGAACTGCTCACGGTATGCCAACTGTTCGCGTATGAACGTCTGCACCTCCTCGGGCGTTTTGTTCAACAGGAGCGGGCGGACACCCTTCCCCATCTTGAGATGTCCGTAGAGCACCTCTGGCGAAGCTTTCAGATAGACGGTCTCCGCCTGTTGGTTGAGGTAGTCCATGTTGTCGAAGAAGCACGGCGTTCCTCCTCCGCAGGAGATGATGACGTTCTCGAACTCGGCTACCTCGTGGAGCATGTTATGCTCAATCTGCCGGAATCCTTCCTCGCCTCGCTCGTCGAAGATTTGCTTCACCGTCTTTCTTCGGCGGGTCTCAATGTACCAGTCGAGGTCGTAGAACGAGATGCCGAGAGCCTTTGCCAGCTCTTTGCCGACCGTGGTTTTCCCGGCTCCCATGTAGCCGATGAGTATAATCCTTATCATTTACCTATTCACAATCTCCATGCACTGCTCGTAAGAGAGCTCGGCAGCATTTGCCTGCAAGTTCTTCGGCAGTCTGTAGTTCTTCCCGTCGTAGGCAATATAGGGGCCGAAACGTCCGTTCATCACTTTTAGCTTGGGATCGATACTGAATTCCTTCAGGTGGCGCTGCTGATCCTGCTGACGCTTCTCTTCGATGAGTTCGATGGCACGTTCCATCGTCACAGTCATCGGGTCGTCAGTGGCGGGTAAGGAGACATACTTCTTCTTGTGCATCACATACGGGCCGAAGCGACCAGCACCGATCACCACGTCCTCACCCTCATACTGTCCTACTGTACGGGGCAGGCGGAAGAGTTCCAATGCCTCCTCCAGGGTGATGGTCTCCAGACTCTTCTCCGAAGGAACCTGAGCGAAGCGGGGCTTGTCCTTATCCTCCGCAGCGCCGATCTGCACCACCGGTCCGAAGCGACCGATCTTGACAAACACGGGCTTGCCCGTACCAGGCTCCAGGCCCAGTTCGCGCTCGCCGGCCTTCCGCTCGGAACGCGCGTTCATCACCTTATCTACAACGGGCTCAAACTTCTTGTCGAAGGAAGCCATCATCTTCTCCCACTGCTCTTTTCCCTCGGCAATGCGGTCGAACTTCTCTTCCACTGTGGCCGTGAAGTTGTAGTCCATGATGTCGGGGAAGTTCTGCATGAGGAAGTCGTTCACCACCACACCGATATCGGTCGGCAGCAGCTTTCCTTTCTCCGAGCCCACCATCTCCTTTTTGTTCTTGGTGATCACCCTGTTATCCTTCAAGGTGTCGATGGTGTAGCTACGCTCCTCGCCCTTCTTGTCACCTTTGTGTACATACTCGCGCTGCTGGATGGTGGAAATGGTCGGTGCGTAGGTTGACGGACGACCAATGCCCAGCTCCTCCAGCTTGTGGACCAGGCTGGCTTCCGTATAGCGGATAGGACTCAGGCTGAAACGCTCCGTGGATGTCACCTCGATTCTTTCCAGCACCTGGTTTTTCTTCATCTCGGGAATGGTATGTGCAAACTCCTCGTTGGCCGTCTCCTCATCATCGGTAGATTCGCGATAGACCTTGATGAAACCATCGAAGGTGACCACTTCTCCCTGTACCACGAAATGGTAGTTGGAGAGGGATTTGTCAGTTCCCTTGATTGCGATTTCAACGGTGGTCTTCTCAATCTCGGCATCTGCCATCTGGGAGGCCACGGTTCTTTTCCAGATCAGGTCATAGAGTCGTTTCTCCTGCATGGTTCCATCAATCGTGGAATTGTTCATGTAGGTGGGACGGATGGCCTCGTGTGCCTCCTGTGCGCCCTTGGAACGTGTCTGGTAGTTGCGGGGACGGCTATACTCCTCACCATAGAGATTCACGATTTCCTCCTTGCTGGCACCGATGCAGAGCGAAGAGAGGTTCACACTGTCCGTACGCATGTAGGTGATGCGACCGCTCTCATAAAGGCGCTGAGCCACCATCATGGTCTGCGACACGGAGAAGCCTAATTTGCGAGCGGCTTCCTGTTGCAGGGTAGAAGTTGTGAAGGGCGGTGCCGGCATGCGCTTCAGAGGTTTCTTGGTAACGGTGCTGACAGAGAACTCCGCATCCTTACAGGCATTGAGGAATGCCATGGCTTCCTCGCGGGTCTTGAAGCGACTGTCGAGCTCGGCACGCACCTCGCTCTCCGTTCCGTCGGCATTCGGCAATCCGAAAAGGGCCGACACGCGGAAGTAGGGTTCGCTCTTGAAAGCCTGTATCTCGCGCTCACGCTCCACAATCAGTCTCACGGCAACGCTCTGCACACGTCCTGCAGAGAGCGACGGCTTCACCTTTCGCCACAGGATGGGAGAAAGCTTGAAACCGACGATGCGGTCGAGGACACGGCGGGCCTGCTGCGCATTGACAAGATTCATGTCCAGCTGGCGCGGGTTCTCAATGGCCTGCATGATGGCAGGCTTTGTTATTTCGTGAAAGACAATGCGGTTGGTCTTTGCCTCGTCAAGTCCAAGCACCTCGCACAGGTGCCATGAGATGGCTTCTCCCTCACGGTCTTCATCGGAAGCCAGCCACACCTTCTTGGCATTCTTGGCATTCTGTCGGAGTTCGCTGACCAGCTTGGTCTTCTCTGCCGGTATCTCGTAGCAAGGCTCCAAAGTCTTTTCGTCTATACTCAGTTCTTTTTTCTTCAAGTCGCGTATATGTCCATAGCTTGACATCACCTTGTAGTCTTTTCCCAAGAAACGCTCAATGGTTTTTGCCTTTGCAGGACTCTCTACGATTACTAAATTTTCTTGCATAGTTTTTGCTTTCTTATATTTAGGGCGCAAAAGTACAAATAACTTTTGCATACACCTTATTATATAAGAAAGATTTTAATTTTTTTAAGAATTAAGAAGACGAAAGGGGAATCGGAAAGAAGAAAAGGAAAAAGGTATCAAAAAAGAATCCAGTTGACGGCTGTCAACTGGATTCTGTGTAAGATGATTATTTCTTGATGACTTTCTTACCATCCATAATGTAAATACCCGGGCGCGTGGGCTTTGTCTTCACACCGCCCAACGTATAGGCATTGGCATCTGCATCAGACGGGGTTTCTGCCTTCACCGCCTCGATACCGTCGGTATAGTCTCCGATGGGCAGCCAAGCACCGTCCCAGGAATCCAAGACAGTCAGACTGGCCAGACGGGAAATGACGAAGGTGTAGGAATCGAAGTGCGGACGGATGACCGTTGTTGCGGTGAGCCACCTGCCATCCTGCAGATAGCAGCTACGGTTGGGCACTTTGGCAACATCGGTAGATTCGAACATGGCCATGATACCTGCGGGGACAACGGGCTTCAAAGAGGCATCCTCACCGCCAAAGAAAGCGAGCTTGGACACAGCAGACTGGTAAATGTAGGGCACACCAGGCTGAGATTCTGTCACCTCTTCTAAGAACACCTTGGTCTTTTCCGCATTCACACCGGCAATCTTGTACAGGGTGAAGTCGGCAGAAGGCTTGATGTTGAACGGCAGACAGATGGTTCCCCATGAACCGGGTTCCACCTCGCGGATGTAAACCGGCAGGCGGGAGAGACGGAAGTCGGTGGCACACCACCATCCTTCGCGTCGGTCGCCATTACTATCTACGTTGCCATAGGAGCGCCAAGCATAGTCAACAGCTCCCTTCTTGGATCCGGCGAAACCGATGACAAGCGTATCCTTGGGTCCGACATATACCGGAGCGGTAGCCAATGTCTGCCAAACGTTATCGGCTGTGGCAGAAGGCAAGTCGAGACGGTCGAAGGTGAGTGCGGGCGACTCCTGAACATCATCGTTGACAGCAATGTAGGCATGCTGGTCAGAGAGACAATAGTGCTGGGTGAGTGCCTTGCACTGCAGGGCATAGTAACCCATCGGCAGGTCAGCAATCTTCTGCTCTACGGCCATCGTCTTGGCGGTTCCCTCAGAGGCACTGATACCGCCCCACCAGGCGTTCCAGCACGACTGTCCGAACTGCTTCTTCACGGTCTGCTCACCACCCGTGTAGGTTCCTGCGACACTCCACCCCGTCGCTTTCTCGAAGGTGGGGTTCTGGATCATGTCGGTCGCATCATACATCGGCAGGTACTCGTTGATGGCTTGTTGCAGGGATTCAATGCCCGTAGCGATGGCATCGGCGGTCTTCAAGCCTGCGGCTGTCTCCACCTGTGCCTGCAACTCTTCCACGCCAAGCAGGTTACAGTCAACGAGCGTATGAGCGTAGTTGAGGAGCGAGTCTAAACGCTCACGGTTGCGGATGGCACCCATGGTCGTCGTGATGGCCTCATTGATTTGCTGCAACACCTCTTCGTCGGTACCAGAAGCGGCGCTGACCTTCTGTTGCAGTTCGGTATTCAGGTAAGAATACTTGGTATTGAACGTCCTGATGGCATTGACACGCTGACGAGCCATGGACACCCCGTCTGCCAATGCTTCCTCGCGGGTAGCGAAGAGCTGGCGAAGCTCGAACTTGTCCATCTGTGCCGTACTGCCAAACCACCGCTGGAGAATGAGGAAGCGGGTGTAGTCGGCACTGTTGAAGGACGCGGCATATTTGATCCATTTCGATGTTGCGGGCAATGAGAGGACGACACTCGACTCAGCGGCACCATCAGAAGAAAGACTGGCGCGCTGGTAGTTGCCTCCGTTATCTTTGCAGCAGACAGAGAAATAGTAGTTCTTGCCTGCCGAAATGGAAATGTTCTTCTTCAGTCCACCCGTCGTAGCCGAACCTTGGTTCGTCCAACCCTGCAGATAAGCACCGCCGTCGTAACCGCCGATGGGCACAATCTGGAAGTCGGGCTGACCGATGGATGTACCGGAACCATTGCTCCATCCTTGCTTGCCCAGGTCGAAGTCGCCGTTGGTCAGGATGTTTCCACCAGCATAGAGATTCTGACCGGCCATGTTCACCATGTCGCCGACCTGCAAGTTGGCATGCACGGCCATCATCTCAGATGTGCGGCGTTCCTTGCCGTTATAGTCTTTCAGATATACACGGTAGGAATAACCGTCGCGTCCCTCCTCATCCACAAAGGTATAGTCGGCAGGGCCGTCCTGCAGGTCGATGTCGGCAACAGCCTGCCACACGCCATCATTCGCCTTGCGTTCAATCTTCATGACGCTATTGAGCTCTCCGTTGTAGTCGTGCCATGAAACGGTGACCGCACCATCCTGATAGACCACGGCGATATTGTCAGGGTCGGACATAGGGGGCGTTGTGGGTACGAACTCGTAACTCTTGTTGTAACCAATACCTGTCTTCTGAGAGGCATACCACTCTCCGAGTTCCGAAAGCGAGCCGTCGCGATATACCTTAGAGGGATAGACCTCGCTGTTCCAGTAGGCGTAACGCTCCACATAGCCCCAGTTGTTCAACTGGTTGATGATGCGCTTCATCGTTTCGGCGTTCTGGTGCTCAGTGACACCCGAGGCAAAGGCTCCGTTCTTGTTCCAAGAGGCTCCCCACACGAACTCAGAAATCCAGATGGGGCGCTTGTATTGGTTGTAAAGGCTGGGGATGGTATAATAGGTATCTTCGGTCCAATAGCAATGCAGGTCAACCAGGTCACAACGCCAACCACGCGCATCAATGGCACTGAGGAAGTTCTTGATGAAATTGGGGCTTCCGTCCCATGACGACGGTGTGCAGAGTCGCATACCCGTACGCATGAGGTTCTCCCAGTTCGCCAAAATGGTTTCCAGACTCTGGGGTTTGTCATCAGCGGTGTTCTCCGGTTCGTTGTTGGTCTTCATGTGGGTGGCATAGGTCACCTTACCGCATTCGGATGAGGTGGGATAGTCCTCGTAGATGTGGTTCACCACGCTCTCACAGTCGGGCAGGCGGTTGGTTCCCAAGCCCCAGTCGTAGCACCATGCGGCGTTCAGGGCATTGATGACGGTCGCGTCGGTGGTACTGGCAATACCTTTCTTCGAGGAGTCGAACCACTGGAAGATGCGGTAGGAAGACACGCGATTGGCCATCAGCGCAGGCAGGTTCATCTCCAAATCGCCATTGGCGGCGATGAAACAACGGCTGTAGCCACGTCCGCCTTCGCGCAAGGAGAAGGTCACCATATAGCCGCGCTTCAGCTTGAACGACTGGATGCGGTTGTTCAACTGCTCCTCAGTCAGTGTGTTCATGTAGCCGCCGTCATTACGAAGGTCGAAGTCGTTGCACGACTCACCCGTGAAATCCTTACCGCTATAAACGGTGAGCATCTTCACCGAAGTACCGTAAGGCAGGACAATGGCACCCGAGCCGTACATCTTCACCTGACAGTTCGAGTTATACGCCGCACGCACGCCATTGATGGTGATGTAGCGCAGGAAACTGATGGCCTGACTGGGCTTCAGGTTATTGAAGATCACCACGGCATGATCGGTATTCTGAATATCAATTTTACCCTCTTCGGCAAAGGGAGTCGTCGAGTCAATGCGGTAGTCCCAGTTCTCGGTAATCGTGACGGGGGTCGTGACCTGGGTCACACTCTTCGTGGTGTTTGAGAAAGCCGTCATGCTCATCAACAGGCATAGCAGGCTTAACAGGTAATGTTTCATATTTGTTATTCTTGTTTGGGTTTCAAAACGGAAAGCATGGGCAAAGGTATTAAAAAAATCTCACATCATGCTATAAACCGACTTTGTTTTTTGATTTGCTAACAAATGGGCGCATCAGTCGTTGAGAAGACTGGGCCGACGCAGGCGAAGGTGAAGCTGATAGAGCGCGGGAAGGAACAGCATGAGCGAGAAAAGCAGGTAAAGCCACACCAGCATGCGGCTGCCGCCACATAGCTCAACAAGGGTGACATCCTCCGTCCAGGGGAAGAGCCGCATCTGCGCATAGGAAATACTGTTGTTGACCCAATGGAAGACCACGCCCGGCACAATACTGTCAGTACGCCAATAGAGCCACCCGAGCAGCAGGCCGATGAGGAAGGCGTGAATGCCCTGTGCCAGATTGCCATGGACGAGTCCGAAGACCAATGCCGAGAGGACAATCGGTCCCCACACGCCAATCGCCTGCTTACCAACCGCACGCAGGGCCAGCTGACTTTGGGAGCCTACAGCCCGACTGGCCGTCCAACGGATGCCCAGTATCAAAAGCACACGCAACAAGGCACCACGGAACACCATCTCCTCTGCCAGAGGTACAAGCAGTCCCACGGCCACATAGCCCCAAGGCGTGGAGAACAACTGGCGGAAAAGGTTCTTCTCCGTCTCACCGAGATCTACATCCAACAACTCTAAAAGCCATTCGGAGGGGATAATCGTGCCGATGGCCAATACGCAAACCCATGCCAACACCGCCCAAGGGCGAGAGCGCACATAGGCCCGTGAGAAAGGTGACCAACGCAAAGCGGCAAAAAGGACTATCGTGAGCAGACTGCTCACCGCCGACGACAAGGCCAAGGCTTCCGCATTGGCGGAGAAGTCGGGATAGACGAGCATCAGCACCACCATGGTGCCCAACTGTAACAATAGGAACACCACAATATAGAACGCGGTGTCAAGCCATAATCTTGTTGATGTCTTCATATTCTTTCTGATGTGTTTCTAATATCTTTCTTGTTTCCTCACGATCCGTCAGCAACTGCCGACGCAGTTCCTCCACGGAGGCAAAGCGGTGTTCACCACGGATGCGGCGCAAGAAGCGCACCGCCAACTGCTGTCCATAGAGGTCAGCAGAGAAGTGGAGAATGTGCGCCTCGATGCTCTGCTCGTGCCCATCGAAGGTGGGACGTGTCCCAATATTCAGCATGGCAGGCAGCCACTTCCCGTCATCGGCACCACGCACCACGACCTCCACCGCATACACGCCCGCCGCCGGCACCAACCGCACGACAGGCTCCGGACGAAGATTGGCCGTGGGGAAGCCCATGAGCCGTCCCTGCTGATAGCCATGCACGACGACTCCCTCCAACTGATAGGGTCGGCCCAGAAGACGGGCAGCTGCTTCCACCCCACCCTCACGCAACAAGCGACGGATGATCGAAGAGCCTACGCCTTCACCATCCACACGCAACTCCTCGGCACGCATCACATCGATGCCCAACTCATGACCATAGGCAACATAGTCGTTGAAGTCTTCCGTGCGGTTGCGTCCGAAACGGTTGTCGTAACCAATCAGCAAGCAGCACACGTGCAACTGGCGACATAAGACGCTTGCCATGAACTCGCGTGCCGTAAGTGCGGCCAGCTCCTTGCTGAAGGGCAGCACCACCACGGTGTCAACACCGGTGTCACGGAGCAAGGTGAGCTTCTCGTCAAGCGAGGTGAGCAACATGGGCTCCACGACACCCGTCAGCACCTCACGCGGCGGACGGTCGAAGGTGATGACCATGGACGACAGATGCAGACGACGAGCCTGTGCCACGACTTGTGCCACGAGGTGCCGGTGTCCTACGTGAACACCGTCGAAGAAGCCTATCGTGGCCACCGAGGTCTCGGTGGGTAGCGGCGTCTGACTATTTAAATAGATCGTCTTCATGCAACCAATTGTCAATCTTTTCGTTCAAGTAGGTTTGTATGCCTAACGAGGCTGCCGCCTGTATGTTGTCACGGTTGTCGTCAATGAAAAGCGTTTCCTCCGCCTGCAGTCCTGCCTGGCGCAACACTTCCTCGAAAATGCGCACGTCGGGCTTGCTCAGATGCATGCGGTAGGAAAGGAACACACGGTCGAAATATGTTCCGCAGTCCTCATTCCCCACGCCATGCTCCACGCACCCCAACAGCTCTTGGGTGTATTGCCAGTGCATGTCGTTGGTATTACTGAGCAGGAACACCCTGTAACCGGCACGGCGGAGCTCCTTCAGGCGTTGTTTGCGCTCGTCGGTGATTTCGGTGAGCAGCGCGTTCCATGCGCCGATAATCTCGTGGTCTGTTGCCGTGCAATTCGTCATGCGACGCACCTCGGCACAGAACTCTGCAGTATCGATAGACCCCTCCTCAATATCGAGGAAGAGGTCGGCCGTGAGACGTAGGCGCACGTATTCGGCCACCCGCTCACACCCAATGGCATTGAACGCATCGATGCAACGCTGTCCGTCTAATCCTACCAACACGCCACCGAGATCAAATATGATGTTCTTCATCCTTTTCATTTATTTCTTACTTCTTATGATTCTTACCGTCTCAGGAACCCACAACACCAAGGAGGTGACAGCGATGATGACACCCCACTCCTGCCACGATAGCGGAACGGTGCGGAACATACGCCCGCCAAACTGCACGATGAGGAACTGTCCCAAAAGAATCAGTCCTAATACCAACACCATACCTCGGTTCCAGAAGAAGTGGCGTAGCGCCGGATGACGGGAGCCCAGTGCCTTCGCATTCAGTAGATTCCAGAACTGCAACATCACAAACGTTGTGAAGAACCATGTCAGTTCGCGTATGTCTATGCCATCAGCCCGATGGAACTCGCAATAGAGCAGGAAGACAAACATCACGGCGAAGAACAGGAATCCCGTCCAAAGAATCTGTATGCCCATGCTACGGGGAATGATAAACGCCGAGCGGGAACGGGGCGGATCATTCATCACATCGCGCGAAGGCACTAACGAGGCGAGAGCCAGGGCCGCAAAGGTGTCCATGATGAGGTTCACCCACAGAATCTGCGTTACCGTCAGCGGCATCTCCGTGCCCACGAAGGCACCGACAAGAACGAGCAGCAAGGCCGTGACGTTCACCACCAACTGGAAATAGAGGAAACGCTGCAGGTTCTTATAGAGCGAGCGACCCCACATCACCGCACGTGACACGGAACGGAAGGAGTCGTCAAGCAAGGTCATATCACTGGCATCCTTGGCGACATTGGTACCCGATCCGAGGGAAAGTCCTACATGGGCGCGGTTCAAGGCAGGTGCATCATTGGTACCGTCACCCGTCACGGCTACCACCTCACCCATTTGCTGCAACAGCTCCACCAGCCGTTGTTTGTCGGAGGGACGGGCACGGGAGAGCACCTTGAGCTCTTTCAGCACCGCCATGGCCTCTTCATCGGAAAGGGCCGCGAACTCTTGTCCTGAGAGAATACTCCGGCCTTGGGGGGGAACATCCTGCAGGAGTCCTATCTGACGGGCCACCTCCCAGGCGGTAAGTCCGTTGTCGCCTGTCACGACCTTCACGTCGATACCTGCCTTGCGGCACGCTGCCACAGCATCCGGCACATCGGAACGCACGGGATCGCTGATGGTGACGATGGCCTGCAGTGTCATCCCCTGAGAAGATGGATGGGGGGCTACCGCAAATGCCAGCGTGCGCATGGCCCGCTGTTGTGCTGAGGAGAGCGCCTGCTGGATGGCATCACGCTCCTGATCGGTCATCGTGCAACGCTCTAACACCACCTCGGGCGCACCTTTGATAAAGGTATAGCTACTGCCGTTGACCCGAGCGGTGGTCTTCATGTATTTGCGCTCGGTAGAGAACGGCTCCTGTGACAGCACTTCCGCCTCACGACGCAACGCCCGATAGTCAGCCCCTTGCTGCTGGAGATAACGGAGCAGGGCTACCTCTGTCGGGTTGCCGATGCCCTGATCGTCATTCAACTCGGCAGTGCTGTTTACCGCCATCGCCAACAACAACTGCTCAGAACTATTCACCTGGCTCTTTCCATCGCCCGCGAACACGTCCTGCACGGTCATTCGGTTCTGGGTGAGCGTGCCTGTCTTGTCCGTACAAATGACGGTCACGGCTCCCATCGTCTCACAGGCATGAAGGCGGCGCACCAGGTTATTGCTCTTGAGCATGCGGCGCATGTTCAGGGCCAAAGCCAGCGTGACGGCCATGGGAAGTCCCTCGGGAACAGCCATCACAATGAGCGTGACGGCCATCATGAAGTATCGGAGCACCACCTCGGACATGCCGACATAGTCCGTGCTATGCCAAAGGGCGGTGTTGACCAGTATGTCGTGAATCAGAAAGACCAGGAATGCCGCAATGGAAATGGCACTGCCGACCTTGCTAATCAGAGAAGCAAGGCGGCCGAGCTGTATGCTGAGCGGAGTCTTGACATGAGTGAACGCTAAGGACTGACGGGCCACCTTGCCAATCTCCGTATGGTCACCGACAGCAGTAACCACGGCTTCGCCTCGTCCGCTCATCACCAGCGACGAGCGCAGCAACTGCCATGAAGGGTAAGTAGTAGAATCACTCTCAACTCTCAACTCTCCACTCTCAACTACTTTCTCCGCTATCGGCTCACCCGTGAGGGTGGATTCATCGACCTGAAGATTGAGCGCATGGATGAGACGGGCATCGGCAGGCACTTCATCACCCGTCTCCAACAAGATCACATCGCCTACCACAATATCACGGCGAGACACCAACACCACCTTTCCATCACGGCGCACCTTGACAGGCTGTTCCTCGTCGAGGGCCGTTAGCATGGAGAAGCGGCGAGTGGCATCGCACTCGAAATAAAAGCCGACCGTCGTAGCAAAAAAGATAGCAAGGATGATTCCCACCGTTTCAACAAAGTCGTTCTTGAAAAAAGCAAGAACCAGCGAAACGGCAGCAGCAAACAGCAACACCTGAATGATAGGGTCACGGTATTTGTCGATATAAAGACGCCACAACGACACAGAAGGCGGAGGAGTGAGCACGTTATCGCCATGCTCACGACGGCTCTGTTCCACCTGTGCGGTGGTGAGACCCGCTGAAACGGAGTCTCCTTCAAAAGAAAATGCACTCATAATCTTGAGATTACGAGTGCAAAGTTAGTGGAATTCGGGCAATGCTGCAAGTTTTACCTCGCTTTTGCCTTTCTCGGAAATACTATTTAACGATTTTCATGCTGCGCACCTGACCGTTGGAAAGCACTTCACGACGGATATAGATACCACCCTTGAGGGGAGGCTGGCTACCCAAAGAAACGCCTCCGATGGTATAGTAATCGGTGCGCAGGGCAACCGACTCGCCATTGGGTGTGCGCTCAACGCCAGTGATCATCTCCTGGACGTTGGGCACCTGCACAGGCTCAATGCCCTCGCGGGTCGGGGTGACACGGTTGATCCGTCCGTCCTCGGCAAAGGTCAACTTGTCCACACACACCTCACGGTGATAGCCTGGACCATCATTGAGGTAGGCCTTATTGATGCGGTGGTAAACGATATACCAGTCATCGGTTCCAGGAACATTGATGATGGAGTTGTGACCTGTTCCATAGATCTTCTTCGAGGGATCCTGAATGATGACGATGGGGTCGGAAGCAACTTTGATAGGACCTGTGGGCGAGGTGCTCGTGCCGTATGCCACATGATAATTGGTAGAGCCCGTGTCGTCAACACTCCAAAGGAAATAATAGATCCCATTGCGATAGAACACATAGGTTCCTTCCCGATAGCGATAGTCATCATTCGTACCGCCTGTCGGCGTAATGACATATTCCGATCCTCCGACGCTCATCATGTCATCACTCATCAGACGGTAGCACATCTGACCGTTTCCATAATAGAGATAGGTCTGACCGGAAACGGGGTCGGTGAAGACATCTGAGTCAATCATCTGACCGGCAGCCGAAGAAGTGAAGAGCGGTGTGCCCATTGCCCTGAACGGACCAGTGGGGCTCTCGGCAACAGCCACGCCTAATGTCTTCTTACTCAGATTGCGGTTGTTGCCGCTGAAGAAGAAATAGTAACGCCACTTGCCTTCCACCCACTTCTCTTCGATACAAGGTGCCCAGGCATTACCTGAGGCCCAGGCAACATCCTTGTTGATTTGCAGGTTGAGGATGGTACCCTCGTTGGAGAAGTGCAGGAGGTCGGGACTGGAGAACACGTCGAAGGTGTAACCGCCCCAGCCACTGTAACCGTCGGTGGTGGGATAGACGTAGAAACGACCTGTCTTCTTGGAGAAGAGCACCTCGGGATCGGCATGGTAATCGGGAATGACAGGGTTGCCCTCTACAGCTACCGAGAGCTGATAGACGACCTTGTTATCACCGCTGCTGACGGTATAGGCAACGGGACCGGCAGAGAAGTCTTGCGCTCCCGTGGGGGTGATGGTGCAGCCCAAAGCCGGCACCAAACAGGGATCGAAGGACGTGATATCTACACCCGGCTCGACGGGCATGTAAATATTGTTGGAGGACACCTCGACATTAGAGGTCTTCGTGTGGTTGTTCTCACTACCCACGATGGACGGGGTGACTCCGCTCATGGGCAGGGCTGCAAGCAGAGTGGCCTCCTCTTCGGCTGTGATGGGGAGCACGGTTCCGTGACGGGGCGTGAAGGCTCCGGACGTAGCGGTGTTCTGGACAAACGTGAAGGTGGAGAGGTCGGGGCTGGAACAGAACTGGTAGTGCTTGGCATTGTAGCAGTCGTACATCAGAATCCAGCTGTCGCGATTGATGAGCTTGAAAACACCGGCACCTTCGACGGCCTCGGTGGTCTGCTGAAGGGTGCGGGTGGGTTCTGACCACTGCGAACCGGCAGGCTGTCCGGGTTCGGCCGTCAGGCGCTTGGCAGTGACCTTGCAGATGCCGCCCTCGCCCTCGTTCTTATAGAAACCGTGGTAGAGGCCGTCGCTCTCATTATAGACGATGTCCATGTCGATGGTGGCAGAGCCACGGTCATAGAAATACTCTGGCAAGCCCTCGAGGTCTGTGAAGTCCTCGTTGGCATAGCAGTAATAGTCCTTGTCGAAGGGTGCTGTGCCGTCGGTGGTGCGGATGGAGAAATAGACCATGTACTTGCCGGCATCGGGATCGTAGATGGTCTCGGGAGCCCAGACACGGTCAACATTGGCAAAGGTCGTACGCTCAAAGCGCGTGGGGAAGTGGACTGTGGAATGCGTCCAATGAACCAAATCGCGCGACCGCGAAAGCACGATGCCACGATTGCTCTCCCAGCCAAGGGAGCACTTCATGTCGGTGTTGACCATATAGAACCAGCCGTCGTTGCCACGCAGGATGTGCGGGTCACGGAGTCCACCCATGACGGTGGTGGTATCGGCCTTGAAGAACGGCTTGCCCTTGTTGATGGGGGTATAGTTATAGCCATCGGTAGAAAGGGCATAGTAAAGATTCTCGTCGGCATTGGAGGGGAAATAGACAAAGAGATAGCTCTTGTAGTTCTCCTTCGGATGGATATAGGTATCGAACTGGCGTGTTTCCTTCACCTGACCTTTCATGACCGTTGCCGTCATCGTGAGGTGATGCTTCTCTGCACCGGCCTCAGGCTGACGAAGCACACGTCCCTCGTTGGTGACCCATTCGGTATCACTCGACTCCCAGAAGATGGTGGAACCTTCGGCACCCACGGTCGGCAGGGTGATGTTGGTGTAGAGGTTGTTGAGATGACCATCCGTGAAGGTGATATTGGCGACATCGAGCGCAACACTCTCCTCATCAGAGATCTCCGGCAGTACGCCGACAGGGAATTCCAGCACTTCAACGAGAGATTCGCCATTGTAGTCGATCTTCAAAGTGGCGATGAGTGAGGCGGTGGCGATGGGATATCCGGCTGCGGGACGGGTGATGTGTCCACGGTCGGTAATGACATTGGGATTGGTGGTTGCCCAGGTGATTCTGAAGTCACCATAACGGGTGGGAAGCTCAATGTCGGTCTTCAATGCCGTCCAGTCGCCGGGGTTATACTCCTGCATGCGCTTACGGAGAGCAACGGAGTCGGCATAGACATTCAAATCCTTGGCAAGCTGCTGAAGACTGCTCAGGTTTCCATAACGATAGTTGTGGATGCGGAACTCGGCAATCTGACAACCTTTCAAATAGGAATCGCCTTCATAGCAGCTACGACCCAGGTAGTTCTGCGATGTCGCACCAATGGCAGAAGGCAAGAGGGAAATGCTGCCCGACGTTGCCGTTCCATTGATATAAAGGACACCCGTTGTGCGACGCTGCACATAGATGATAGAGTTCCAATGTCCGCGCACCAGCTCTGACTTGGAAGTGACGGAAGACTCGCCCGTGTAATCGGTTTGAGAGATGGCAAAACGGACATCTTTGGCACTGAGGAACTGATAACCTTCGCTTGATGACTTGGCAAAGCACCAGACAAAGTTACCGTTCTGTGTCAGGTCGGCATCCTCCGGGATGAATACGGTGGCGGCAATAAGATAGTTCTCGCCCATGCCACCGATGATCTCGCCCACGGCAGGATCCAATTCAAAATATCCGTTCTCCGTTCCCAAGTCCAGCACATGGATATTGGAATAGGGAACCAGCGTTGCACCCGAATGGAGTGTTCCAGTATAGTTGCCACTCACATCGGATGTCGTGTCGAACTGGTAAACGATATCCACATCGTCTGCCCAGGAGATCACCGTGGAAAGAGATACACTGAGTAAAAGGGATAAAAATCTTTTCATTTTGATTCGTACATTTGATTCATCAACGATTTTTGCGTTGGATTATTTTCCAAATCATTAAAATGGGGATGCTCAGGCAGATACCAGAGCATCCCCACTTAGGATATTTCTTTCAGAATTGACTTACTTGCTGAAAGGCAGATACCACCAGCTGTCATCAGCAGGCAGACCTGCACGCTTTGCCTTCAGCTTCTCTACCAACCAACGGTAGCCCCAGTCGGAAGAATAGAGTGTGGTGCCATCAGGCATCGGAGCGTTCTTGTGGCGTGCCAGACGAGTCAGGTCATTGAAACGGGTTCCCTCGAAAGCGAGCTCCAGTGCATACTCATCACAGATGAGATCCTCAACGGCATTGATGGTGTCATTGATGTTGCCCTCGAGTGTGATGCCATACGTAGCCTGCAACTCCTTGAGCTTGGCACCGACGATGGTGTCCATAACATAAGGATCCACAGAACCCGACAGATAGCCTTCCGCCTTCTTTCCTACGTCACCGCTACCACGGCCATGAATACCATAGTTGGAAGTGAACGTGCTGCGATAGACATCCAGCAGGATGGGTACATAGTTACCCAAGAAAAGATTGCGGCGGGTAGATTCCTTCACATAGGTGCAACGCTTGAGTGACGTAACGGTCGTATCGAGGTCAGCCACGTTCAGACCATCACGAAGGATGGCGTAAGCTGCATCAGGATAGCCCATGCGGTTGATGGCTTCGGCCAAACGGAGCCACACCGTAGAAGAACGGTAGATATTCACGTTGGCAGCCATGTACTTACGAACCATCGTGAACTCGTTGTTCGTAGTGGTGGACTTCGTGTTGTTCAGCGTCACATAACGACGGAGGTCACCCACGTCGGCAACAACCATACGGTTGGTAGAAGAAGACTTGAAATAGAGCTGCTGCTTGTCGCAGAGATCGAGATAAGCCTGTGACGGATCAATCTCGCGCTCCTCCAAGTACTGGTCAGAACCGATCGAGGCATGCACCGTATCCTCATTGAAGGTAGAGGTGTAGTAGTCGAAACCGAACAGAGCGGGCAGCGTAGATGTCGTACCGAGCAGACGGTTACCGGCAGCGGCTACGTAGGTGATGTTGTCACCCGCTGTTCCAGAGGTGGAAACAGTATAATAGTTGCCAGAACCACTCAGCCAGAAGTTCCAGTTCCAATCGTAGCTGGTAGGAGAATAGCCACCACCGAAGTTAGGAATCTCACGAATCTTCTCGTCAGACAGCACATCGGTAGAGACACCACAGTCCACTGCACGGAGAGAATTTCTGTAGATGTACTTGAAGTAAGCATCGGCAGCCTTTTCATACTGGCCAGTCTCCAGGTACATGTCACCTAATACCAGATTCACAGGGAACATCAGGCGACGAGAGGTGATACCCTTCACACCACCGAAAGTCAGCTGACCACCATTGATGTCCGTGTCTCCATTGCGATAGTTGGGCAGTGCGGCATCACGATAGCGAATCAGGTCAGACTCCAAACGGGCGAGGATTTCCTCGAGTGTCATCCAGTTGGAAGGAAGCTTGTACTCATCGGCATTTGCCTGAGAGATGCTGGTGATGGGCTCTGTGACAAACGGTACACGACCATAGGTCTTGCAGAGCTGTGTGTAAGCCCACGCACGGATGGAGTGAGCCTGTGCAATCTCAGGAATGGAGACCTTATATCCCTGCGTCGTGAGCGTAGAGTCACGATGCAGGATATAATAGTTACAGTTGTTGATGATACGATAGTACAGATAGGCAGAGTCGTACTTGTTGGTAATGTCCGCCGTGAAGTTGGCCAGTGCCTTCAAGTCTGACTGAGTATTCTCATTCACCTGTGTCAGGTCACCACGCATCTCGTTGACCAGCACATACTGATCTGCGACTTGCTGCACTGCCTTCAGAATACCGAGCGTGTAGAACATGGAGTCGGTCTTCTGGTTGAGCGCTGGGTCATAAGCCTGTCTGTTAGACTCTGTGTCGAGCAGGTCCTGGCAAGAAGTCATGCCAAAGAAGAGACCGAAAAGCGCAACAAATATAAATAGGTTCTTTTTCATCGTTGTCAGTTCTTTAAAGATTGATTCTTAATCCGAAAGTGAATGAACGGCTCAGAGCCACGTTACCCGGGTCGATACCCTGATAGAGAACAGAGTTGGAAGCCGAGAATTCGGGATCGCTGCCTAAATAGTGCGTCAGAGTAAAGAGGTTGTTGGCTTCTGCCCATACAGAGAGACCCTGTAGCCAAGAGAGAGCGAGGGGCACCTTGTAGGTCAGACGGAGCGTCTTCAAGCGCAGATAGCTTCCATCCTCTATCCAGCGGTCGCTGAAGCGGGCATTGCCTGCGGGGTCACCGTAAACGGCACGGGGAATATCCGTCACCTGATTCTCCACACGCCAGCGGTTCAGCATGGCAGTGGTCTGGTTGTAGAAGTTATTTCCGGCCTCGAGCAGTGAACGCTGATAGTTAAAGACATCGTTGCCCAGTGAGTAGTTGAAGCCCACATAGAGTGAGAAGTTCTTCCACATCACGTTAGCGAAGATGTTACCATAGATATCGGGATTAGGATTACCGATGATGGTCTTATCCTTCTCGTCGATGATTCCATCGCCGTTGAGGTCAACGAAGCGCATGTCACCAGCCTCGAAGGGAATCAGGTCACCTGCTGCGTTGCGACGATAGAGATAGTCGGTTCCGTTCTTGCCAGCCTTGGAAGCAGCATCCTCAGAAGCAAGGACTCCATTGGTTCTGTAGCCATAGAACATGCCTACGGGCTGACCAACGATGGTGGCAATGTTATCTGTTCCATAGATAGAAGAGGTATAACCCTGTGCATTGGCAACGATATTGCCTGTTGCATCCAAGCTTCCTCCATCGAGATAGATCTTGTCATCATTCGGCAGAGACTTCAACTCGTTCTTGTAGTGACCGACACTGGCACCAACTTCGATGTTCCAGTCCTTGCTGATGAGCGGCTTACCCATCACGGTCAGCTCATAACCTGTATTCTGCAACTTACCACCATTGCTCCAGTAGTTGTTGATACCGGCAACGGGGTTCTCGAAGGTCTTCAACGTGAGGAGGTTGTTGGTCGTATGGATGTAATAGTCGAAGTCAATTCCCAGACGGTTGTTCAGGAAGTAACCCTTGAAACCGACATTGAACTTGGAGGTCTGCTCCCACTTGATCTCGTCGTTACCGATGTTGTCGAGCTGAGCGGCGGTAGAGGTGTTCAGGAACTTGTAGGAACTGAACGATGTGCGGGATGCCATGATGTTGATGTCATCGTTACCGGTGATTTCATATCCGGCACGCAGCAGGAAGTAGTTGATACCCATGTTCTTGGGGAACCAAGACTCGTTGGTGATGTTCCAACCCAACTGCAAGCTGGGGAAGAAGCCCCATCTCACACCGCCTAAGCTCAAACCGTCAGCCTTCTTACCGAAACGGCTGTTGCTTTCAAGAGCAGCAGAGAGCTGTGCATAGTAGCGGTTCATATAGTTGTAATCTGCGTTTGCATACCAGGTGATGGACTTCCACTGGTCATCAACACCATTGGCTTGCTTGAGCTGCATGCCGTCGGAGATGTTCGGCTGCTTATCGTTACCACCCTCGGTGTACATACCCTGCGGCTGGTTGTCATCGAACTCGAACATGAGGTAACGCAGACCGCCATAGGCTTTGATCGAATGACGACCTAACTGCTTGTTGTACTGCAGATAGGTATCACTGTTGATACTGGTCTCCTTGGAGAACATAGACATGGCAAGGTTGTTCACGATGTTCACACCGGGAATCAAGAACTTCGGCATGCCCGTTACAGGACGGTAGTAGCGCTGAGAAACACGGTTGAGCAAGTAGCTGAAGGTCTCGAACAGAACGAGATCCTTGGTGAACTCTTCGCGTGTGGAGATGGCCGCATAGAACTCTGTGTTCTCTACACGGTTCTTATTGATGGCATCACCATTGGCGAGCAGTGCCGTGGGGTTACCCAATGTCAGCGTAGCGTCATTCAGACCAGACAGGAAGTCATCTGCATCAGAGAGCGTGGATGACAGGACACCCGTATCATAATAGGTGTACGGATTCAAGAACGGAGACTTGATCAGTGCCAGGAATGTCGGCGAAGCGATGGGGCTTGAGCTGATATTCTCGGGAGCACCATTGTCGAATACATCGCGGGTACTCTTGGTGAACGACATGTCGAAACGAGTCTTCAGTTTGGGAAGAATCGTGATGTCGGTGTTGAAGCGGACGCTCAGACGACTGAAGTCGTTGCGCTTGGCTGTGCTCTCACCGAGTGTGTAGCCCAAGGAGAGGTTATACATACCGATGTCATCACCACCCTGTACGTTGATGTTGTAGTTCTGGGTCAGTGCGTTCTTATAGACTTCATTCTTCCAGTTGGTATCCTGTCCGAAGTACTTGTAGCGATAGATGTTGCGCTCGGGGTTCAGGAACTGGAACTTCACCTCATTTGTATAATAGGTGTTGATGTTGGGATAGGTTCCCAGCATTTCAGAAGCGTACATACGATACTGATCGGCATTCATCACATCGATCATCTTGGGCAGGGTCACCACACCGATACCGATATTGGCATCAATACGGGTTGCCATACTGCGACCACGCTTGGTGTTGATCAGGATGACACCGTTGGCACCCTTGGCACCATAGATGGAGGTACCGTTCTTGAGGATCTTCACTTCATCAATATCCTCGGGGTTGATGTTGAGCAGCAGGTCGTTGTAGTCACCATAGTGCAGACCTGTACGAGTGGGCTGCATATCGCGGATGATACCATCGACTACAAACAGCGGCTGGGCGTTGGAGTTCAGGGAGTTCAAGCCACGCATGAACAAGGCTGAACCGTAACCGGGACCACCCGAGCGGGAGATGGCGCGAACATCGGCACCGAGATTATCCTCAATGTCCGTGCTCACGTTGGTCGATGTCGTGTTCAGGAGCTTGGCACCCTTGATGGCACGCACATCACTCTGCTTGTCATACATCGAAGTGAACTTGTCGGAGATCATCACCACCTTCAGGCCATCGTTCTTACCGATAGCGACATGCTGGCTCAGATACTGGGACGTATGGAAATACAATGCTGTGGCGAAAGTGGGCACCTTGATGGTGAACTCACCTTTCTCATTGGTCATGGCCGCGAAGCGATTGTCATCGAGCGTCTGTATCTGCACACCGGCGAGGGGAGCCTTGGTCACAGCGTCAATCACCTCACCCTTCACCTCCATCATGGGGTATTGGGGAGTCTTGGCCACAGCCTTTTTCTTCACAACAGTCTCTTGCTGCACGGCACCGTCAGCGTAAACCACCTCATCATCCTGAGCGTAGGCTGAAGTGGAAATACCCATAGCCAATAGCAGGCTGAGATAAAGAATATTATGCTTTTTCATCTTAATACTACTTTTAAATTACGACTTAATGTGTAGCAAAATACTGGTATTCAGGACGTTCTTTCGCCATATAGTCAGGATGCGCTTTCAGGTAATCCTGCAACTCACGCGGTACGAGCAGAATGCAGTCTATACGGATGGTAGGATCGCATTCTACACGGACGTTACCAGACCCAGTAGAGATACGGGCCTGCGATCTCGTCTGAATGTGGAGTGACGGACGGCAGATGTTACCCGTTGCATAAGAATCCAAGCCATAGTAGCACATCGGGAACTTCTGATAGCCCAGGAAGAGGGTATCGATCTTACCTGCCTCAGAAACCTTCAGGCCCGTGTTGACAGTATAGTTCTTACCGGTTTCATCCTGCAGATACTCCAAGGAGCGGGTCCAACCCTCTTTCTCGGTGTAACGGCTTGTACCGTTCAGCTTACCATTGGCATCATGATAGCTGATCTGGGGGAGAAGAGCGTATGGGAGCACTTCCTCTTCACTTCCTGAAGCACTCTTGATGTTGCTCGGCACCATCACTGCATAGATGGCATATTCTGTTGAAACCACGTTGGGCAGATAGACATCAAACACAGGAGGTGTACCTGCAGCGTTGGAGATGATGGCGTAACGGTGTCCGGAAACAGAACCCTTGACGTCTTCATTCTGCGATACGTTGGTGACATTGTCGTAAACAGCGTCATACTGACTTCCGACAATCAGGTTCTGGTTCGACTCGGCCTCAATCTTGATGATGGGAGCCCAGCCGTTCCAAGCACGCAGGTTCAGATTGTCTGTAATCCACAGGCTACCATTACTCTTCTCGTAGCGTTTTGCACCATCGAAGAGGTAGTCGGCATCTTCCTTGTACAGCACCTGACAATAAGAAGAAACAATAGAGTCACCCTCATTGAACTTCTCACCGGGCTTCAGGTCCACCAAACGCGTGTTGAGGTAATTGTGGTTGTTGTAGATCAAGTTACTCATCATGAGGTTCTGCACCGTCAACTCGCTCAGAGAGTCGGCATTGAACTTGATAGAGTCTCTTGTCTCACTGGTTTTACCTGTCTCTGTAACATCATCAAAAACAAAATCCGACACATAGTGGAAATATTTGCTGATGCTCTCTCTTCCAGAGTCCCAAGCCACGTCAGTAGGAACCAACATGGTATAGCTACTATCCTCGCGGTTGATGTAGGAACCACCACCATCAAGGAAGAAGCCATCCTTGTAGCTCGACATGTGCATGAACAGGTCATTGGTTGCATTGAACACGGAATCGAGATAAGTAATCTGACCATCCACGATAGGACCTACAACCGATCTGCTGGGAAGGAAGGTGCTATCGTCAAACGAGTGGAAGTAGTCGCTGAAGGAGCCGATGGGACCCGAATGGGTGTTCAGGCTCTCATAGATATTCTTCAAGTAAGACAGCGGGTGTGCCAAGGTGTGCATGACACCATTCTTATTCGCAATATTCACAGCTGCCACAGGCACATTGTCCATGGTGTATCCGCCCTCACCGAGCTTGAAGGAAAGAACCTTTCCGCTCAGCATGAAGACCGATTCGTTGATATTGCCAGACGCCACGAAGTTACTGCGTGCCACATGGTTCTTGATGAATTCATTTCTCAAGGTGTCAAGGCTCAGGGCATTCAGGCTGTCAAAGTTCAGTTCGCTATTGACAGGTGCCCATACCGTAAACGACTGCGATGTGGAGAGCAGCGAATCGTAGCCAGCCTTCTCTAACAAGGTAGCAAAGCTGGAGAGCTCCGGGTGATTGTTTTTGATATTCTCCCACAGAGTGATGTTGGACTCTCCGATAGACGGGGTGGCATCATAGTGATCATCCCAGTCCTTGCACGCGGCTGTGAAAGCTCCCGCGCAGACGAGAGCCACAGCTGCGATTGCATTTCTATATATCATTTTCCTTTTCATATTGCTTGCAGGTTTAAATTAGAACAAGTCCTCCAAATAAAGCGGGTTGTTATAGACGTACTCAGGAACCAGCTCGATATAGTCGAGGTGGAACTGTGTACCCGTGTTCTCCGGCAGCACCGTCTTGAAGCGCAGCCAGTACTCGCCCTGATCCAGCGGGCCTTTGTAAACGACACGGCGCAAGTCCTGAGCGTTGGCACGTGCAAGCGTCGATCCTACCAGGTAGTAGAGCGGTCCACGCAACCAACCTAAGTTGTGCATGTTCTTATCGGTCTGTACACCCCAGTCCTTTTCATTGGTGTAGAGGGTCCAACCGGTAGCAATGTTCTCGTCAGCCTGGTTGTTGGTCGTTGACGGCACGTTACGCATGTCAAGCGGGATGTCCGTAGCAGCCATTTGACTCTGGTTGTTGTTTCTTCCAAGGAATACCTGCATCATGCCTCGGTTGCCGTTGGCTGTATAACCCATACGGATTTCATACATACCAGCCGGAACGGGCGGCAGACGCATGGCAAAGTCGAAGGCACCCATACAGTTGAACTCATCCTTCTGATAGTTACTCCAACCATTGCCTGAGCCTGAGAGGTAATACATGTGCGTATCGTCGCCGTTGTACATCTTCATATAGTCGAAGTAGTTGTACGGGATACGGATGTAGTCACCGCCAAGGGCAGCTTCAGCACCTGACTTACCACCGTTCTTACTGTTGATGTAAGCATAGGTTGCGCAACGGAAGCTGTTGTTCATCATCTCCGGGAAGAGAGCAGCGTCGTCGAAACGCAGACGCTCACGCAGCACTTGCTGAGGTACGCTCTGGTCGTAGGTCAAGATACCGTTGATACAGTGGATATAACCATTCAGAGGCTGCTGGTATTCCTTGCTCTGCTCAATGGCATAACCGGGCAGGATGACGTCGTGCTTGGGAACATCCAGCACATAGTCGTAAGAGTTGCCGCTGGAGGTCTCCACGGTGTCTTCTGAGTTCTCCTGAATCGTTTCGATCAGGGTGTTGTTCGAGATGATGCGGTTCACGTAACGTGTTCCAGCCACTTCATCAGCAGAAACCTTCATCAGTGTGAAGGGCAGCATGGTCTCGTTGTACTCATAGAAGCCCACCTTGGCACTTGCCTCGTTCAGACCTGTATAGACCAGTTTGTCATACGGAATCTTGTATTTGACGATGTGGTAGCGAACAAACATGTTGACGCAGTTCCAAGGATTGGTATAGTCCTCACCCGTACTGACTTGAATGTGGTTCTGCTTCACATAGTCATACCACTGATCACAGTTCTCGTAAGTACGGTTGGCATACTCGCGAAGTTTCTCGAAAGAGGTGATGCCTGCACGTCTCAGGAACTCGTCGCGTTCTACGAAGAGCGTGAAACCAACGGCACAATCCTTGGGTACATAGAAGTTGTACGAGTTATCCACGGTGTACTCCATGGGGTCACCATTCGGCTGACGCTTCACAGATTCGAGCAGCGAGTCAGCCAGACCCGTCTTCTGCAATGCTTCAGCGAAGATGCTGAAGAAGGTGTACTTACCCAACTCGTTAGGCAGCAAGCTGTTGGAACGTGTCAGCATGCGGTTGAGCACGTGCAGCACGCCGTTCTCCAGCTCGTTGTCGATGCTGGTAATCTCAGAATACGAGTTCACCACAGTGTTACCCGTTGCGCTGTTCACACTGGTCGTGAGCTCACGTCCGAGCATGGTGGTGATGGTCGTACCAGGTCCCATATCGACAGCCCAGTATTCGCGGAAGTCCACGAGGTGGAACTTGGCAATATCCACGCAGAGAGAGTCTGAAAGTCCCTCAACGCCTTCCACGCTCATACCGTTATGGTCGGTGCGAGTGGTGTCGTTCCACAAGCTGTCCACATAGATTTGCACAGCCTCGTTCACGGGTGCGAAGCAGGTGTACTTTCCGTATGCGCTGAGCACCTTGTCAAGTCCAGCCCTCTGCAGGATGTAGTTGAAGTCGCTGAACTCAGGCTCCGAAGCAAGATAGTCTTCGATGGTCTGGCCGGTTGCTGTATAGAGGTTCGACTCGTCCAAGTCCTCAGAGCAGCTGGTCAGTCCGATGGCGGCAGGCAGGATGGCAGCCACAACCGCTATTTGGCTAAAAAGCCTTTTATAATTAATCGTTTTCATACGCCGTTAGTTTTTTTCCATTGATTTGTCCTCTTTCCATACAGGATTCTGAATCAGGAGCGAGTTGACCTTGGTGTCGCTGAGCGGAATGGGCCAGTAGAGATGGGCTTCTGCCTTCATCTTGGCCTTGACCGACTCACCACCGGAAGCCAGCTTTCTAACCATCAGGGTCTTCATGTCTTCATAGAGAGCCGGATTGTTCTCCGGATCGTCATACTCCACCATTCTCTTGGTGATGTCCACACCTGTCATGTGACGATAAGCGTAGCGCATCAGGTCGAACCAGCGCTTTCCCTCGAAGCAGAGCTCACGCAGGCGCTCTGCCAGGACAAGCTGTTCCATACCGGCCTGTGTAGCAAAGGTAGAAGACCAGGTCAGAGAGTCGAGCAAAGTCTTGTCGGCATCGGTCTCCACAGAGTTTCTGGCACGTGTGCGGAGGGGAACCCATGAACGGTCGTTCACTTCCTTCACCAGCTGGTAAGCCTCGTTGTACTGTGCAGTACCTCTTGCACCGCCATCAGCCCAGACGAGGGCCTCAGCCTTCATCAGCATGATGTCTGTCAGGCGATACACAATCCAGTCCATACCATAGGTATCGTAGGAAGATGTTGAAGCTTCAGACTTCTTCTGTCCGTTGGTGGTACGTCTCAAAGTGTTGGAATACCAGTCAGAGGTTGCCACCATCTTACGGATACCGAGCTGCTTCTCGAGCGAGTTGTTCACGTCGAAGACGTTGTTCCAGAAACGATAGTCGTGCTGATTCAGATAAACGCTCTTGGTAGAGCTGTTACCCGTCTGGAAGAAGCACTCCATGGAAGCATACACATTAGGTTCTGCCTTGTTGCTGGCACGTCTCATGTACCAGGTAGCGAGCGTGGTGTTTCCATAGCCCGAGAGGTTCTGGAACTGCCACTCGAGGATGCTCTCTCTCGAGTTGCGCTGCGCACCGAAGATACTCTGATGAGCTATAGAACCGTCGATGAGGTGGTAGATATCCTTCTCGTCAATACGGATGAGACTGCTCATCTCTGCCATGTCTTTGCGGTATTTGGCATCCATGGCGGCAATCACCTTGTCACAGTATTCGATACACTTCAGATAGTCGTCATTGGCACCACTCGGATCCGTGTTGTGCTTCATGGAAGCTCTCCAGAGATAGATGTCTGCCATCAGTGCCCATACAGAGTTCTTGGTGAAGAAAGCGTAGTTGCTACGCAGATCGGGATAAGCTCCCGAGTTCAGCACCTTGGTCTGGGCGTACTCCAGGTCAGCGATGCAGCACTGCAGTACGCTGTCGGGGTTATGCTGAGGAACAGGCTCCACCTCGGTATCCTTCTCGTAGGAGTGGGTGGTGTAAGGAACATCGCGGAAAGCTCTGACAAGATAGAAGTAGCAAAGGCTGCGCAGTGCTCTCATCTGAGCTTCCGCCTCTTCGCGGTCACCCTGATAGAACTGCGGGTCAGCAGCTGTCACGTCATCCAGGTGGTTCAGCACGATGTTACAGCGGTTGATCACATCCCAGAAAGCACTCCAGTCGCAATATCCGTTACTCGGCATGATGTTTGCCGCGTCGATATTGTCGATGGCCTTACTATTCAAGGATGTATAGACTTCCATTTCATCAGAACGGTAAGAGCCCCACATGATGGCTTTTTCCTGGATGTTGCCCTCAGCCATCTTACTATAGGCACCTGCCACCATTTGCTTCACGTCCTCCTTGGTTTTCCAGAAGTCCTCGCCAATGGTCTTGTCCGTCGGATAGATGGTCAGGAAGTCGTTACATGATGTGAGCGGCAACGCTACGGCAGCCACCACAACACCTATTTTAAATATATTCTTGACTTTCATATCTGATTCTGTTTTAGAAACCAACGTTAATATTCAAAGTAACCGACTTAGAACGCGGTGTGAGTGATCCGTCGTAAGCCACGCCCCATGTCTTCGGTGCCACCTCAGGCTCGATGCCGCTATACTTGGAGAAGACGAAGAGGTTCTGTGCAGAGACGCTCAGTTGCAGACGACGCAGGCCGAGGGACTTGAGCAGCTTCTTGTTGAAGTTGTAGTTCAGCTGAACATAGCTGAGACGGACGAAAGAAGCATCCTCCACATAGCGGTCACTACCGAGGGAGTTCCATCCCGTGTTGTAGAGAGCGCGAGGCATCTGGGTGATATCACCGCTCTTGCGCCAGCGCCAGTTCACGGACGACAGCTGGTTGTAAGAACCGTACATTTCCTCCAAGCCTCTACGTGCGCTGTTCACGACCTTCATACCGGTACGGAAGCTGAAGCTGGTCTTCAGCGACCAGTCGCCATAGAAGAAGTTGAATCCGAAACCACCCATGAACTTCGGGTTGGCATTTCCGAGATAGACAACGTCGAGACCATTGATCTGTCCGTCGTGGTTCACGTCTTCATAGATGGCATCACCACCCTTGAAGTAGTAGTTCGTTCCATCGTAGTCATACATCAGGCTCTTGGGTGTGCCGTTGGAGTTCAGCACCACTCTTCCGTTGTCGTCGAGAACCACGGGAGCCGTGTGCGGGTCAGCATCGGTAGAGCTGGCGAACCAGTCGTTCAGCTTCTGTCTGTAGGCATCCTCGCTGAGCTCTACGCCCGTTACGGGATCCTTTCTCATCTCGATCAGGTCGTCATACTCGTAACGGTAAACGCCCTTGTAACGATAGCCGTAGATAGATCCGAGGGGGTTACCCACCTGAATGCGGTTGAGGTATCCCGTTCTGTCGGAAGCCTTCCACTCGCTGTTGATAGACTCGAGCACGCTCTCGTCCATCTTGAGGATCTCGTTGAAGTTCTGAGAGATGTTGAAGTTGGCACTCATCGAGAACTTGCCGATCTTGATGAACTTGTTACCTTCGATGTTCAACTCCCAACCCTTGTTCTCCATGTCGCCGACGTTGGTCCAGGGCAGTGAGGAGAAACCGCTGGTATAGGGAATACGTACACCTGACATCAGCAGGTTCTTGGTCTTCTTGTAATAGTAGTTGAAGTCACCGGTGATCAAGTCGTTGAAGAAACCGAAGTTACCACCGATGTTGTATGACATCGTGCGCTCCCACTGCAGGTTGTCGAGCTGTAAGCTTTCGAGATAGGCAACGCTCTGTCCTGCGTAGATACCGCTGATGTTGTACTTGGCATACTGCAAGTATTCGCTTCCAGGCTGGTTACCCACGATACCCCAAGAGGGACGGAATGCCAACATGGAGAGCCACTTTCTGGACCACTTCATGAACGGCTCGTCGCTGATGTTCCAACGTCCGGAGAGTCCGGGGAAGTAACCCCACTTCTTCTTGTCACCGAACTTGGTCGTACCATCCACGCGGAGCGAGAAGTCCATGGCGTAGCGTGACTTGTAGGAAAGGTGTCCGGAATAGATACCTGACATAGAACGCCACTCACCGTTACCGGTGCTCATGTTACGCAGGTGACCCGGTACAGAGGGTGAGGTGATTCCGGGGGGAATGTTGGAAGTCACCAGGTTCTGGTGGTTGTTGGTACCTGTTGTGAGCTCACCTCTGATCAACATCGTTGAGAACCAGTCCTGGTTCTTGAAGTGCGGTGTGAAGGTCAGGGTGTGGCGGGTTGTGATAGAAAGCGAGTTGTAGTCGTACTGCTCGGAGTGGTTGTAGTTACCGGTGCTCCATGCGTCGGTGGACAGCGAACCGGGCCAGTACTTGGGCTCACTCTTCGAGAAGATGTCGATATAGACCAGTCCCGTATAGTCGAGACGGGTGTGGTCGTCTTCCTTGCCGAGGAGGTAGTAGTCGAGCTTGAACTCCGGTGAGATACGGTAGGTCTCCTCCTTGCGCCATGCGAGGTCGGCGATGGCGACGGGGTTACCCAGTGAGCGGATGGCTGAGAGCTGGCGAGAAGAAGTTCCCGTTACGGAAGAACCTGCCTCGTCGCTGGCGCCCGACGGCATCATGATATAGTACTCGTTGGTGTCCTGCTCGTCGGCACCCTGACGATAAACGCTCATGTTAGGCGCCATCTTCTGTGCGATAGGCAGGATGTCGGTATAGTTACGGTTGTTCTCCGTGTAGGTAAGCGGGAAGGTGGTCGAGAACTTGATACGGTCACTGACGAAGTAGTCGAGCACGAGTTTCGTCGAGAAACGGTTCAGGGTCTGCTTGATGATGGTACCTTCCTGGCGGTCGTAACCTGCGGAGATACGGAAGTTGGCCTTTTCACCACCACCCGAGATCACCACGTAGTGATACTGGCTGATACCGGTCTGTGTCACTTCCTTCACCCAGTCGGTGTTGTTGTTCCAGTTCGGAGCGTCAGCCCACTGGTCGAAGGTGGGATAGTTGATTTCGTTGATGTTGTTGGTGTAGTTTCTGTTCTGTGTCGGGTTGTAGAACTCCTCCTTCAGCATCATGGTGTAGTCGTCACCATTGAGCAGGTTGTAGCCCTTGGGCTGCCATGAAGCCTGGAGTCGGAAGGAGTAGTCAACCTTTGTGTTACCACGCGCACCACGCTTGGTGGTGATCGAGATTACACCGTTGGCACCGCGCGAACCCCAAATAGCTGTGGCGGCGGCGTCCTTCAGGATGTCGATCTTGTCGATATCCTGCGGGTTCACAGAAAGCAGTGAGGCGTATGTCTCTTCGTTGGCGTTGGTGAAGTCGAAGTTCTCATCGGGGTTGTCGAAGATGTTACCATCGACGACGATCAGAGGCTCGGCAGAACCGTTGACCGATGTCACACCACGCAAGCGCATGGAAGTACCGGCACCGAGGTTACCAGAGTTGGCGATAATGTCAAGACCGGCAATCTTACCTTGCAGTGCTTCGTCGGCAGATGTGAAGGACAGACCTTCCACCTCGCTCATGTTGAAGGTCTGTGCTGCCACAGACACCTCATTGTCGGGAATGGCGAGACCGCCGCTGTTGAACTTCTTCTTGGCAACGACCACGACCTCGGTAATCATGTTCTCGTCTTCGAGCGTTACGTCGAACACGGTCTTGTCACCGATAGGCAGTAATTTGGTCTTATATCCGATATACGAGATCTTCAGCTTGTTCTTCGTATTCATCACTTCCATGGAGAAGTTACCGTTGATGTCGGTCTGGCCCTGAGATACGATACGGTTGTTGGCATCGACCTCGACGACATTACACATCATCACGGGGCCGTCAGCATCGTTGACCGTACCCGAGATACGGGTTCCCTGTGCCATCGCAACTGTGGAGAACAGTGCAAAGACGGCGAGGAACAGATATTTTATCTTGTTTGTTTTCATATCCTATATATAATAAGGTGTTACTCGAAAGTGTAGTCATATCGGTAGATGCCGTCGGCCGTCTTCGTTCCGCCATACTCCTCGATGATGCTCTTTTCCGTAGGATTGAGCGGAGTATCGATTTCGTGAATCACGGAGAATGAAGAGGTAACGATACCTGTAGCCCTTGTATAGAGGTCGTTGAAGATGAAGTCTCGAGCCATCTGGTTCTGCATCTTGGCAGGGTTCTTCTCAATGCTGATGGTGACACCAGTATTGTCTGTAACCCGCAGCGTTTCCTGTCCGGAAACACCGCTGACGTTCACACGATAGGGAACACTGTTGCTGTTCAAGGCAGCGGTCAGGCACTCCTGAGCCTTAATGTTCTTGTCAACAAATACCGAGTTGGTCTGGAAGTGGTAGCGCACGAAGGCGTTGATCACTTCACACATAGCACGCACCTTCTCCTGCTTCTGTGAAGCGGAGAGAGAGTTATCTCTGGATACAGCCTGCACGTCGTTCCAAGTGGGAAGACCTGCTGCGTATGCCTTCTGCATGGCATCGTTGTTGGGCATATAGACCGTGTAGTTATACGACTTGAAGAAGTTCACGTCCATATCGGGACACTTCTGGGCACCTACGCCACCGGGGTTGTTGGTGAAGATGGTGTAGAGAGGTATCTTCGCAGCTCTCTCCCTTTCGTCATACGCCATGGTGAGGAGTGAAGTACGTACCTCCGTCGTTGTACCGGCAAGGCGACCCATACAGAGTGAAAGGAATTCCGAGAAGCGTGAGCAGTCCTTCACGGGGTTCTCTGTATTCACGTTCAGCTTGGTACCGTTACGGTTGGAATAGAACGTGGCGAATACCGATGTGATCGGGGTTTCCACAGGATGGTCGAGAACGAGTGTCGTACCATTCTCCTGGTCGTTGATGGCCACGATGCGCGAAACCGGACGACCGTTGTCAATCTGGGCACCGCTGCGGATGGTTCCGTAGAAGGTCTTTCCATCCTCGGTATATCCGCTTCTGTTGACCGACACTTCGAGACCGGCACCGTTCTTACCGAGGTAGTAGTTGTTGGTCTCCAGTGTTCCGCCAGTCTCAAGCACGATGGTATGTGTGTTCAGGATGTCCTTGAACTGTGATGCGGGGAACGAGCTTCCAGCCAGCTCCGTAGAGTCCTTGCTCTCATCGCGCACGTAGAATCCGGTTGCGGCATCCTTCTTGGCGGGATAAGAGTAGCAACGCACGTAGGGGTTACCGGGCTCCACACTCGGATCATACACGAAGTTGAGGAAGCGGGGAGAGTAACCTAAGTAAGGAGCGTCGAGATAGAAGCCTCCGAATGCCTCGTCGTTAGGAACGAGAAGTCCGTAGTTGGAACTCATGGCGAGGAGGTAAGCATAGTAGTTCAGGTTGATGGGCAGGTAGTTGGCGATGGGCTCAGAGGCGTCACCGTCGTTCACTGCGTCGCGGAAGATGTTCATATCCTCGGCAAACAGCATCGGAGCTGTAACAGCACTGAAGCGGTCGGGCGAGAATACCTTGTTCAGCATGTAGATGACACCATTGTTGGTGATGCGTACATCGTACTTGCCAGTTGCCTCGTCTCTCTCCAGGTCGTTGACGGTCAGTCCCATGGGGTCACCCGAGCCGGCTTTCACCACGCTGGCGAACTTGCTGGGAACAGAGGCGGAGAACGAAGCCTTCATGAAGTTGTTGAGGAAGTCCTTGACCACGTTGATGTCGATATCATCGAGGTCCTCAAGGAAGTCCTGCTCAGACATACCCTCGCTGACGGGATGCTGGCCGTAGCGCTTCATGATGTTGATACCCTTCGAGTCCTTGGTGAAGAAGTCCCACATGGCCTTGTCGGTCGGAACGAACATGGCAGCTACGTCTGAAAGGGCGTTGGAGCCCGTAGCACCGGTGTTATAGGTGTTCCATCCCGGGTCGAAGCTCAACAGGTAGTTGAAGCGGTTGCGGTTGGGGTCAATCGACAAAGAGCCACCGCCCTGAGAACGGGCACTGAAGTAGCGCTTCTGGAAGATGGTGTCGATAGGAGTCATGCGCTCGCTGGAGCCGTTGCGCTCGGCTGTCTCGTTGAACTCAGTCACCGTAGCGTTGTAGGCTGCGGTCGTGCTGGGATCGGAGAAAGGAGCGGAGAAGCGTTCAAGCATGCGGCTGAAGTAGCGGGTGTTTGAACTGGTACGGATCACCTCCGCCATATTTCCCGGCGGAACGAGCACGTCTTCCAGCTGATGGATGTAACCGTTGGAACAGGTCAGACCCTGCAGGTTGGGAGCAGGTGTGATGATCTGGTTACGGAAAACGTAAGACTTGTCCGTTGTGTAGGGTGTACCGGTGATGATAGCGAAGTCACTGTTGGCGTCGCCCTCGAGGTGACTGATGGAGTTCTTGTTCAGATACTCCTTGGTGAGGTGTACCATCATCGGCTCAGTACCATCTGTCACCATGTCGATTCCACGGGTGTAGAAACGTTCCCAGTACTTGTTGTTCTGGGGGAAGTTGGCTGCACCGATGAAATGCTGGATGGAGTCGGTCAGTGCCGAGTAGGTAGTCTGCTTGATGGCGACACCCTTGTCAACACTGGAGGTTGTACCACCACTGAAGGGTACATTGGACAGCATGGTCACAAGCTGCGCGTTTTTCAACATAGAGTAACGAAGCAGAAGACGCTTCTGAGCGGCTGTCAGGTCTTCATAGCATGTCACTCCCCAATTGTTGTTGCTGTAGAAGCGTTGGAATGCTTCGTCGTTGGCAGGGAAGATAGTTACAGAACCCGTTCTGTCCAACATATCCGCCTGCCCCAAATCGTCGATGAGGCGGATGTAGTCCTTGAACGTCCCTACCAATCCTGATGATTCCGGATTCTTCAGCGTAGAGTAGATCGGACCATTGAGGAAGCTGGGGTAATTGCCCGGCTCGTCAAGGTCGTAATCATCCTTACACGCTGTGAATCCACCACAGACAACAGCCAAGAGCAAGCCATATAAAGCCCTCTTGGACAGTTCAATAAAGCGGTAATTCATACATTTAAAGATTTAGTTATTATATTTGTTTTCATTTGATATACATCAAAGTTAGTTGTTTCAATCGGCAAATATAGTGTAATTTTTTTAAAAAAATGGCTTTTTTACGATTTTTTTATGTTAAAATAGGTATTTATTCTGTGAACGACATGCACATGTCGCATCAGGAAAAGACATCCCAAAAGTGTTTTTGCCACAGATACACTCTGTATTTGCCACAGAAAACGGTTTGTTCAACAACTTTGAAAATCACAACATATTGGGATTATATACCCCATTATGTGATCTTTTGAGTACACCGAAGTCTAAATTACCATTTTATTGCGATTTTTGCTTTGTATATGAAGATTTATTGCTAACTTTGCACCAAAATCGCAATATATTGGATAAATTGCTTGCGCTCGGCATAGCTCAAACAGGCTTGGCTCTGCGCTCGCTTACTCGCAATTTTGAGATGATGACGCAGCAAGAAATTGGAAATGCTATCAAGGAAAGGCGGAAGAAACTCGGAATTAACCAACAGACATTGGCTGATTTAGCAAGTGTGGCTGTTAATACCGTTGTAGCAATTGAACGAGGCGAGGGTAACCCTCAGCTCGCCACTTTGCTCACGCTACTGGACACTTTGGGTCTGCAAATAGGAATTGACATCAAGCAGCTTGACTATGAGACAGTGTAAGGTTTATGTTCACGACATAGAGGCTGGCATCCTACAAGAGACGGATGCCAAAGAATACGTGTTTACCTATGGCAAGGATTACCATGGCGAGCCGGTCTGTTTGGCTATGCCTGTCAGGAAAGAGCCATATCGTTCCAACCATCTTTTCCCTTATTTCTTTAATATGCTGTCCGAAGGTTCCAACCGCCAAGTGCAGTCTATGTTGCTTCATATCGATGAAAACGATGACTTCGGTATCATGTTAGCAACAGCACAGCATGATGCTATTGGAGCGGTAACCGTAAAACCAATTTGAACATGATAGAACTTTGTATATGTCCATCTACCTTGCAGGAAGGCTTTGCCACCTATTCCCCTGCAGCCCGAAAACAACTGTTTGACGGGAAAGAGGTTTCTCATATACTTGACTTTGACAGTCCCAATAATGACAGTGCCGACAAGGAAGCCTATCTGAGAAATGTAGGACGCATCTCGCTGTCTGGGGTGCAGCCCAAAGCAAGTTTGATATTGAATGGTGCAGGGCGCATGGTGAAGCCCGCTGAGGGTGAACGGGGTACATACATCTTGAAGCCTGCCCCATCATCGTATGCCTTACTCGAACGCAAGTATTGTCCTGCCAACGAGCATCTGACCATGCAGTTGGCCTCACAAGTATATCATATAGAAACTGCGGCTAACGCTCTTTGCTTTTTCCGAGATGGAGAGGCAGCCTATCTTTGCCGACGCTTTGATGTCGGTCCCAACGGACAAAAATATAGCCAGGAGGATTTTGCCTCTCTTGCAGGATTAACCAACGCCAATGGTGGCAGCGACTACAAATACAACCATCTGAGTTATGAGGAGTGCGCCGATATCATCCGCAAATATGTCAAGGCAGCCCCTGTCGAAATCTTAAAGTTCTTCCGTATCATCGTGTTCAATTATCTTACCCTCAATGATGATGCTCACCTGAAGAACTTCTCACTCATCAATCGTGGCGATGGGGAATATCACCTTGCTCCAGCATACGACCTCATTAATACCAGTCTGCATCTGAGTATGCCACGTATCTTTGCTCTTGACAAAGGGCTGTTCAAGGAGGGCATGCAACTATCTGATACAAGAACTGTGGGGCGCAAGGACTTTGAGGAATTTGGCCGTCGCATGGGTATGACTGCAAGATTGGTGAAACGAGAATTAGATTCCTTTGCAGCAGAACATTCTTTGGCAAAAGAGCTTATTGACCATTCTTTCTTGTCCGATTCCTTAAAACGAAACTATTGGCTTTCGTACAACTATCGACGTACGACGTTGACCTTTGCATAATATCGGAACGAAAAAAGAGAGCGGATTCGCTCTCTTTACGTGGACCAGCCAGGGCTTGAAATTTGTGGAGCGGAGCGAGACTCTTCGACCGAGCGGTTGCAGTCGCTGGAAGCGGGGCAACCGATAAGGCGAGGGAGAAAAATTTGTGGAGCGGAGCGAAACTCTTCGACCGAGCGGTTGCAGTCACTGGAAGCGGGGCAACCGAATCGCGATAAGCTGCCAAAAGTATACAATTTGACGCACATTTGGCAACTTATCGGCACTTATAAGACAACTCCCAATGTTTTTTCTAATGGCGCAAGCACATCTTGCCGTTTGTTGCGGATTGTTCTCATATTGAGGACATTGATAAGTTCTTTAGTCTCATATCCCTTCTTGTAGGTGCGATGAGCTTTGCTGTATAAGTCCAGCATCTTTTGATAGCCATTCTTGCCCTTCAGTGATGATGGTAATTGCTTCAGGTGAAGATATGCGCTGACACCTGACAGGTCATCGAGAATCCAGTCTTCTATGGAACTCTTAACTCCTACACGGATAAACTCTTCAATCCCCATTCGCTTAACGCTCTTGCCGATGGTATCCCATTTGACAATCTGTGGTTGCATGACCTCAAAAACATCTGTATCATATGAGCAGCAGACGGTTTTTATCATGTATCCGTTAGTTCGTGCTGTTGGCAGATATTCGTTCTTCAGCTTCGCCAACAGTTTGCTGGAATACCTTGTTACGCCTTTCAGATTGCAAATGTCATATGGCAAAAGCGGACTGTTACTGGCTGATGCGTAATAGTCAATGAGGGCATTGAAAAACACCTCATCTGTATCTCCTTCCACGAATATCAATACATGCGGAGATGGTTGTGTTTCTTTCCTTTTTACCATCGCTGCTGCTATTTGAAGAAGGTGGTCAATTTCTCGTTGGCGGTCTCCATGTCAAGCATGAAGTCAAACATAAACTCGCCAAAAGTCAGTTCCATATCGCCAGCATACTTGTATAGGTACTTTAACTTGGAGGGATTGACCTTTTTGAAATGGGCAAGACCATCATTCATGGGCAGTCCGAAATACATTTGGTCGGGCTGTATGTAACGCATCAGATACGGCGAGTGGCTGGTCATCAATATCTTGGTGTTTGAAGCGTATGCCTGAAGCGTCAGCAATAGGTTTTCCATCAGTCGTGGGTGAACGGAGTTTTCCGGTTCTTCAACCATAATCATCGGAATGTTCTGCTTACGTGCAGCCATACACAAGGTGAACAAAAATATCATGCGCTTGCTGCCGCTTGACAACAAGCGAATACTGGTGGGTTGTGAATTATACATTTCCTGCACCCTTATGTCATAGACTTTAGTTCGACCGTCACTCAGTGTGATTTCGTCTGGTTCGAATGATACGATGCCGGGAATGAGCTGTCTGATACCATCTGACAGAATACTAAAACTATCAGCATCCATTTCCTTCATCTGATAGATGTACTCGCTGAGGGTCATGCCGCCAAGCGTTGATATTCCGTTACCTCCTTCTACAGAGAAATAGGATTCAGGATTATCCAAAGTATTCAGGTTAGGAATCCGAATGTCACATATCTCCTTTGCCAAGTCAGACAAAAACAAACCACTACTGGCTATTGCAGGGAGGACAGGCTGCTGAGGTGTAGCAGCAAATGGCTTGTTGCAACGACCTGTAGCAGACGGTACTATCATACAGTAGTAGCCATCTCGCCTATTCACCATTTGACGATAGCGTTGTTCGTCTTCTGCCTTAATCTTCAGCCATTCCGATAGTATATAGCCAGGAACTACACCCTCTGCCCATTGACATTCATAGCCGTACTGCACCATTTCTGTACGTCCATTGCGTTCAATGCGACCATACACCTCAAAGTGGAATTTCTTTTCCTGCATAGAGACGTTGATGGGGAGATAATGACTCCGCAGCATCTGTCTTCTCGTTTCTTCATTAGTATTCAGAAACATCAGACCAAAGCTGATGGCACTAAGTACATTGCTCTTGCCATAACCGTTTGGGGCGATGAGTGCATTCATCTCTCCGACATCCAGACGTAAATGTCCGATATTGGAAATACCTTCGATGATAAAACTGTCTATAATCATAACTCGCGCAAATATTTTTGCGTCAGTGACGCTTGAAACCGTCACAAAGGTATAAAAACATATTGACTCACGCAAATATTTTTGCGCGAGTTGCTTTTTTATTAATCATTTTTATAAGTATGATACAGATAATGAGAAAACCTGCCAGGTGAAAGCGCTGGCGGGAACAAAAAAAAGAGAGCGGATTCGCTCTCTTTGCGTGGACCAGCCAGGGCTTGAACCTGGGACCTCCAGATTATGAGTCTGTTGCTCTAACCAACTGAGCTACAAGTCCTGTTGCCTGAAAAGGCGGTGCAAAGGTACGGAGAAAATCTGAGACGTGCAAATTTTTGGAACGAATTTTCCCCGCCCTGTATCATTGCAGAATCTCCATGATTTTAGGTACAATCTGTTTACGCGACAGATTCTCCTGGGTGTAGGTCACACCCTCGCGGAGCGACGGGCCGAAGATGGCCTCGGCAACAGCCTGTGTCCCTTCGCCGAAGTAGATGAAATAGGTGCCGTCCTGTACGAAGGGTATGCCTGTGCTGCCCGCGTCCGGGTTGGGCACAAGATTGTCAATCTTGGCAAACAGCATGTCGCGACCGCTCTCGCTCAGCACCTGGGGCATCGCCGCCAGCATCCGGGTGATGAAGCCTTCCATCTCACTGGCCTTGCATGTCAGCGATCCAAAGCCGATGGCCTTGCCGCCAATCTCATAGTCCTTATAGTCGGAGAGCAGGATCTCGCCATCGCTCATGCCGTCGTAATTCATGGCGGCCTCCTCCATCTGGCGGTTGATTTCTGCCACTGTGTTCTCCAAATGCAGCTGGCTGACAAGCTCCTGCCATGCCACAGAGTCCACGTGTTGCGCCGTGGTCTTGGTGAGGTTGCGTGTGTCCGACAGCAATCCGGCAAGCAGGATCTTGGCGGTCTCATCGTCGATGCGGACGCCCAGTTCCTTGTACATCTCATAGATGATGGTGCAGGTGGAGCCGATCATCTCGCGGCGCACGTAGGGAATGCCGCTGTCCTGGATGTCCCCCTCCACATGATGGTCTATCTTCTGCAGGATCTTCGCCTCCCGTGCACCATCCACGCACTGGGCATAGTCCGTATGGTCGGTCAGGATCAGGCGCGTCTGCGGCACGACACTCTTCTTCAGCTCGGGCAGGGCAAATCCAAACAACCCTGCGATATAGGCGGTCTCGCGGTTGGTCGGGCTCGACACCTTGGCCTTGCAGTTGTAGCCGAGCAGCCTCATCAGCTTGGCATAGCCCAACGAAGAGCAGGCGGCATCCGCGTCGGGTGTCTTGTGACCATACACGTAGGTGGTGTCCGTTCCCCAGTCGAGCGAGCTCAGCATGGTGCGGAACGCCGCGCCCTGTTCGGGGGCGGAACTGTCATCTTTCGAACAGGCTGTGAACACCAGCGTACCACAGGCCATCAGGAGGGTGGTGAGCACCCAGAGTCTGTACTTCTTCATTGTCATGTTGATACTTGTATAACCGAATCGATGTTGCAAATTTACTCATTTTTCTTGAATGAGAACACAAGAATCCATTTTTTCGATGAAACAGGACGGACAAAAAAAGCGGGCGGACTTGCGTCCACCCGCTTGGGAATGATATAGTAACTAAGGATAGTTGCTATGTCGGGGAAAGTGATTACTTCACGATCACCTTCTTCACGGCACCGTTGGTCTTCACGATGTTGAGACCACGCTGGAGACCATTGACCTGACGGCCGTCGATGCTGTAGATAGCCTTGACAGCAGAACCAGCAACATTGTTCTCCTGGATGCTGATGCCAGTGAGCAGCTCTTCATAACTTGGATCGTTGGTACCACCAGTCATGAACAAACGGAAGTTTGTCATCGGAGCCCATGTGTCAGGAGCAGCGTTGTCGGTACCCCAACCGAAGGTGATTTTGCCATCCTCTGCGACAGCGAACTTGATCGTGTTGTCGTACCAGGGAGACTCCTTGGTCAGTTCGGCGTCAGCCTCACCGTCACCATTGTAACGGCTGTGAGCGAAGCGCTGTGCCAGCTGTGAACGGTTGTTGGCGATGTAGTACACACGGGGCTCACCTGTGTTTTCATCAACGTCATCAACGAAGGAAATTTGGTACCAGTCGCTGGCGCTGATATCGAGGTTGTTGGACAGGAGGTCCTTCTCGTCCTTGCTGGCTGGCAATTCATACAGGTTGCAAATGGTGGTTTTTACTCCGTTAGCATAGAACTGCGCAATCTGGTCGAGATGTGCGTTCAAAGCTTCCTGGCGAACATTGGCGTCAGGATCAGCAAATCCGAGAGCAACGTTAGAGTCGTTAGCGCAGAGGCGTGCTACACCCTGAGCGTGTATCTCATAGACACCAGCGGGGAGAGAACGTCCGTCGGGCAGTGTCTCGATGGTCTGCCAGATTTGGAAGCCCTTCTTAGAAGCAACTCTCTCACCAGAAACCTCGTCAACTTGTCCACCTACGTAACCCTCAGCAATGCCATTGGCAACAGAGAGAGCAGCATAGTCCTCAGACTCGTTGTACTGCCATCCAGGAACCTTGCCATCCACGAGATCTTCAGTGAACTTCGGGTTCTTGATAGCGAAGGTCAGGTCGTATGGATAAGCCTTCTTGTCGAAGTCAGGAATCTGCAGCTTAGCAACGGCAGTAGCAACCTCGTCAACCGTTTCCTGAACATTCTCAAGAGCGATTGTACCGTTTTCGATACCGGCGTCGAGAGTAGCCTTCAAACCGTTGGCCTCGGTGACAGCGTCATCAGAAGCAGTATTTTTGAACTCAGCGATAGCCTCGGCGAGAGTTGTCTGAGCCTTCACGAGCTTCTCGTAAGCCTCGATGCTGGTGTTGGCAGCGGCGATAGCCTTGTCGAGAGCGATGTAGGCAGCGAGCATGGCTTCACCATCTGCATCGGCTGCAGCGGTTGTACCATCAGAGATAGCTTTAGTAAGAGCTGTCTTGGCGTCAGCATCCATGGGCTTCACAACGAGACCATTGGCCTGATCAATGAATGCATCCAGCGGCTCGGCGAGGATTTCAGCGTCACCACCTTCGTAGATGAGCTGGAGCTGGTCGAACAGTGTCCAACCGATGTCACCGGCGGGAACACCTACGTTCTCAGCCTTGATACCGAGGCGAAGCGGCTGCTTCTCCTGGCCTACGAATGCGAACTCAATCTTGTAGCTCTCCTGATAAGGATTGTGTGTGAACACATAGTCGGCAGAATAAACACCATTCGGGATGTAGAGAGAAGATGCGTCGGCAGCATCGTCGGTTCCCTCAACGAGCAGGAAGTCGTAGGGATACACGTTGGCGAGGTCGCCACGAGATGTACCAACACTTGCGGTCTCGTCGTCGTAGTCAGCACCGATAGCGTCAATCTCAGCGCGAGTATAGGTGCGGTTACAGATGTTGGGGAATGCCTTCTGAAGCTGGTCGGCATAGAAGAATGCGCAGATGGTGTTGGCACCTTCGTTCTTACCTTCGGCAGCGTTCCAAACAGCCCATGCAGAGTTGGCAGCACCCATGGTCTGGTTGTCAGAGGTACGATAGAATCCCCATGTAGATACGCGGTAAGCACCGGTCTTCGGGAGCACGATGTCCTGATAGATGTTGAAGTCACCATTCCAGCGCTCCATCACACGATGCAGAGTGGGATACTTGCTTGTATCCTTGTTGTACCAAGTTGGTGTACTATTGTCACGGCCGTACTTGTTTTTACCCGTAGCAACAGTCCAACCAGCGAATGTACCACCGTCAGAGAAGTAGTCGGGATTGACGAGGAAGCCTTTCGTGATGTCGGTGTGAGGCGGGATCTCCTTAGAAAGGATATCGAGCACAGTAGCCCTATAGAGAGAATCGAACCACTCTGTACCATTGGTCGTCAGCATCTCGGTGGTGATCTCCTCGTTCACAGGAGCCAGAGCCTTGGCATAGCCATCCCAAACGGCAGCAACGTCAAGCAGCCAGTCTTCCATGTCAGTAGCATCGTCATAGAGACCTACGTAGTTACCCAGAGGTTGGAGACCCTCAGCAATAGGATCGGAATAGAACTTCGTCTGCATGTTGTCGTACCAAATACTGAATGCGTCCCAAGCGGCAACGTTGTCGCGCAGGGTCTGGATAGCTGCAGCGGGAGCGGGGTTAGCCAACTCGGCAACAGCCTCGTCAACAGAAGCGATGTCATCAACAGATGCGATGGCTGCGCCCACTGCGTCGAAGTAAGACTGTGTATAAGTAACGTCAGTAGCGAACTCGTCGGCCCAATCCTCAGAAACGGTCATGCGGATAGCATCCTTGTAAGACTTCTCGAGGTCGTTGCCGAGATAGTCGAGCTTGAAGCTGCGCCATACAGTCCAGTGGTCACCGTTGTCGGTGTCTGTGGTCAAGGCGATGGTGATGTCACCCTCTGCAGCCATGGGGAAGAAGAGTTCGTTGACACCATTGCCATCGTTGAACCAGGTCTTAGCCTGGCCACGGTTGTTAACTACAGAATTAGATACGTGAGCGAGCTCAACCTTGTAGTCGCCTGCAGAGAGGAATCCGTGGTGGCCCTCACGAGAGAGAGCGATAGCGGTGAGCTTGTAGAGACCTGCGGGCAGGTGGATAGTCTGCTCGATAGAGTAGCCAGACTTGTTCCAGAACTCAGCAACACCATTTGTAGCACCTTCACCGAAGTCTGCAGCTCCCTTAGGCATCGTCCAACCATCACCATTCAGAACGGGACTGGGGTTCTTGATGTACTTCTCAGTTACATCAACGGGATCCTTGGCAGTAGCATACTGGATGAGGAGGTCGTTCAGAATCGTGATCTGCTCGTTGATCTCTTCCAGTGTAGCATTGTCATTGTTATAGACAGCCTGAGCTGCGGTCACGTCAATGCCGTTGGCCTCAGCCTTCTCGATGGCCTCCTTCAGAGCGGGAGCAGCAACAGAGTAAATCTCGTTGGCAGCATTGAATGCCTCAGCATCGTAGAACATCCACTGGCAGCCAGCCTCTTCAGCCGGAATATCCCAGTACAGAGCGTAGGTGGGAGTAGCAGCTTTGCTGTAGTGCTCGGGATTCACACCCAGTGCGCAACCCTCGATGTACATGCCATTGGGGTCGTCAACGGGAACGGTAATCTGGAAGACACCACCACCCATATCGGTAATCACCCAGTTCACCTTCAGAGCAGTGAAGTGACCTGCGTTACCATCAGAGAAACAGGTGCTGGTACTACCAGAGGTACCATCGGTGTTGATACGGGCCATCCAACCCCTGTTCTTACCCACATCTGCAGACCAGAAGTAGTAAGTACCCTCGGGCAGGGTGGTGTTCTCTTGAACGTCGTTCTTGATCAGATACGTAAACGGCTTTTTGCCGCTGGCATCGTTCTCAAAATCAACAACGCATGACTGCGTACCCCAAGCCTCACCATTGGAGAGCCACTTGTCAGTACCGACGTTGTAGATGTAGTAGCCATGATCTGTTTCCCAAGCACTAACGGGATAGTTGGTGATCTCAGGCTTCTGTCTCTCAGCATACGCCGAAGCAGTCGTCATCACTGCCAACAGCAGCAATGAGAAGAAACGGAAAAATTGTTTCATAAGCTTTGATTAAGTTTGTTAGACATAAATGAATTAATAAAAGAATAGTTCGATAGCAATTAAGGGTATTTTTACCCTTTTTACACTTTTCAGCATGCAAACATACACAAAAAAACAGATACAACCATCATCTTTTACTATTAATTTGCAATTTTTAACAAAACCATAAAAAAGCTAAAATGAATAGAGCTTTAACATTGGAGATTTGAAATGGAAGTGAGGTTTCCCTTCTATGAAGTAACTTTGCAAGCGGAACTTGCGAAAGTGGAATACCTTATTATATATTATATAGAGAGCCCCGCATGGGGAAAACAAATCACATTAATAATCTAAAACGTAAAACAAACATGAAAGAAAACACAAGACTGAGTGAGCACTTCACTCTGAGAGAGTTCATTGTTTCGGGTATCGCCATCAGACATGGCATCGTGAACAACCCCACCGAAGCCGACATCAGGCGCATGAGACTGCTGTGCGAGCGCGTACTGGAGCCTCTGCGCCGACGCTTCGGCGTACTGCGCATCACAAGCGGGTTCTGCTGTACAGAGCTGAACAAGAAGGTGGGCAGGGACGGCAACTCACCACACCTGACAGGCGAGGCAGCAGATATTCACATCTCCGACCCCGAGGTGGCATGGAAGATGGTGACGTTCCTGCAGGTGCAAGGGATCGAGTTCGATCAATGCCTGCTGGAAGAACTGGTCAAGGAGAATGTACGATGGCTGCACATCTCGTACCGCGAGGGTGAGAACAGACAACAAATCAAGCACCTTCGGCTGAAGAGGAGGAAGTTAGGAAGTTAAGAAGTTAGGAAGTTAAGAAGTTAAGAAGTTAAGAAGTTAAGAAGTTATGGAAGGGCTAGAAGGGCTAGAAAAACTAGAAGGACTAGAAGTTCTAGAAGGGCTAGAAGTTCTAGATAATCAACAAAAAAAGAGCAATCAGGGAGATTGCTCTTTTTTTGTATTTAGCCTTTGAACTTCGCGGACAGCTGCTCGATCAGCTCGTGGTCGTTGAAGTAGTCGATGCGCATGGCGCGGCGTACCTCGTCCATGGTCTGGACAGCCGTCTCACGGGCACGCTCCGTGCCTCGACGCAAGATATTGAAAATCTCGGGGATGTCCTGCTCAAACTCATGACGGCGCTGGCGCATCGGTTCCAGGAAACGGTTGAGCACCTGCAGGAGGAACTTCTTGCACTTCATGTCGCCCAGTCCGCCACGACGGTAATGATCCTTCAGCTCGTCGAGGTTCTGATACTCCGGCCAGAAGTCGGCAAAGTCCTGATCGCTGACGAAGGCATCGAGGTAGGTGAACACGGCATTGCCCTCGACATGTCCCGGGTCATTGAGATTGACATGCTCGGGGTCGGTGTACATGGAACGCACCTTCTGCCATACCTCATCGGCGGAATCGGAGAGGTAGATGCAGTTGCCGAGGCTCTTGGACATCTTCTCCTTACCGTCGGTGCCGGGAAGACGGCGGGCGGTGAGGTTCTCGGGCAACAGGATGTCGGGCTCCACAAGCACAGGCGCATAGGTGGCATTGAAGCGGCGCACGAGCTCACGCGTCACCTCCAGCATCGGCTCCTGATCCTCTCCTGCCGGCACGGTGGTCGATTTGAAGAGGGTGATGTCGGCAGCCTGCGACACGGGGTAGCAGAAGAAGCCGAGAGGGATGTTGGCCTCGAAGTTGCGCATCTTGATCTCCGTCTTCACCGTGGGGTTGCGCTGGACGCGGCTCACGGTGATGAGGTTCATCAGATAAGTGGTCAGCTCGGCAAGCTCGGGTATCTGACTCTGAATGAAAAGGGTGCATCGTTCAGGGTCGAGACCGGCGGCCAGGTAGTCGAGCGCCACCTCGATGATGTTCTGTCGGATCTTCTCGGGGTTGTCGGCATTGTCGGTGAGTGCCTGCACATCGGCCATGAAGACGAACATCTTATCATAGTCGCCGGCGTTCTGCAATTCTACACGGCGGCGAAGTGAGCCCACATAGTGACCCAGGTGGAGACGGCCCGTTGGACGGTCGCCAGTCAGAATAATCTTTCCCATTGTTGCGTGTTGTTTTGTTTTTGCGTGCAAAGGTAATAATAAAAGGTGAAAAAGTAAAAAGGTAAAAGGTAAAAAGGAGAAAAAAGCAAAAAAAACCTCTTTTGCTTTTTACGTTTGATGCTTTTTTCGTAACTTTACGGCGAATATGCGAAACTTAAACATTATACTACTATGCAAGCAATCGACTACAAAGAAATTCTGAGCCACTTCCAGATAGAGGGAACCGTGGCAGAGGTGAAACCGTTAGGAAACGGACTGATCAACGACACACTGAAAGTGAACACCGCCGAGGCTGACAAGCCCGACTACGTGCTGCAACGCATCAACAACGCCATCTTCACCGACGTGGAGATGCTGCAGAGGAACATCCAGGTGGTGACATCGCACATCCGTAAGAAACTGGAGGAGCGCGGCGAGCAGGACATCGACCGCAAGGTGCTGCACTTCCTCGAAGCCGACGGCGGCAAGACGTTCTGGAAGGACAGCGAGGACCGCTACTGGCGCGTGATGGTGTTCATTCCGGGTGCCAAGACCTACGAGGCCGTGACACCGGAGTACTCGTACTTTGCCGGACTTGCCTTCGGCGACTTTGAGAAGATGCTGGTGGATGTTCCCGTGGAATTAGGCGAGACCATCCCCGACTTCCACAACTTAGAGTTGCGCCTGCGCCAGCTGCGTGAGGTGGTGGAGAAAGACCCCGCCGGACGCGTGAAGGAGGAGAAGGTGCAAGAGATGCTGAAGTTCATCGAAGCACATGCCGACGAGATGTGCAAGGCAGAGCGCCTGCACCGCGAGGGCAAGCTGCCGAAGCGTATCTGCCACTGCGACACGAAAGTGAACAACATGATGTTCGACGAGGAAGGACACATCCTCTGCGTTATCGACCTCGACACGGTGATGCCGAGCTACATCTTCTCAGACTACGGCGACTTCCTGCGCTCGGCAGCGAACAAGACGGCGGAGGACGACCCGGATTTGAGCCACGTGGCCTTCAACGAGGAGATCTTCAAGTCCTTCACGAAAGGCTACCTGGAGTCGGCAGGCGAGTTCCTGACTCCCGTGGAGCGTGAGAACCTGCCCTATGCCGTGGCCCTGTTCCCGTTCATGCAGAGCGTCCGCTTCCTGTGGGACTATATCTCTGGCGACCACTACTGGAAATGCAAATATCCCGAGCACAACCTCGACCGCGCCCGCAACCAGTTGCAGCTGTACAAGGAAGTGAAGGCACATGAGGCCGAAATGAAAGCGTTTATTGCATGAAAAGAATAACAACCTTCCTCTTGGCGGCAACGCTCTGCACAGGCGTGCAGGCACAGACCGCCAACTACGACGTGGCACCGCTGCCGAAGACCATCAAGGCGGTGGAGAAGAGCGACTACCTGCTGAATGCCGAAACACGCATCGTCTGCACACAGCCCGACGGCGACCTGATGCGCGACGCGATGTTCCTGCAAGAGTATATCCAAGACCTGACGGGACTGTGCCCCGCCATCCTCACCGGTGACAAGAAAGAAGCCAAGGGCAACATCTGGCTCGTGGTAGATCAAAAGAACGTTCCCGCGAAGGAGGGCTACCGCATCAGCATCTCGGACAAGGGTGTCGTGATCAGCGGACAGACCGCCGCCGGCATCTTCTACGGCATCCAGACTCTACGCAAGAGCCTGCCCATCGTCAAGGAGAAAGACGGCAAGGCGGTTGTCACCCTGCCGGGTGTCACCATCGACGACGAGCCACGCTTCGGCTACCGAGGCATGATGTTAGACTGCTGCCGACACTTCTTCTCGGTGGAGTTCGTAAAACGGTACATCGACATGATGGCCCTGCACGGCATGAACCGCTTCCACTGGCACCTGACGGAGGATCAGGGCTGGCGCATGGCCATCGACCAATACCCGTTGCTGACCAGTGTGGGGGCGTGGCGCAACCAGACGGTCATCGGACGTAACACGGGCATCTACGACGGACAACGCTACGGCGGCTTCTATACCAAGAAGGAGATGAAGGAGATCGTGAAGTATGCCGCTGACCGCTATATCACCGTGATTCCCGAGATCGACATGCCGGGACACATGCTCGCCGCACTCGCCGCCTACCCCGAGTTGGGCTGCACGGGTGGCCCGTATCAGGTGCTGCAGACATGGGGTGTCTATGCCGACATCCTCTGCGCCGGTAACGAGAAGGTGTTCCAGTTCGTGGAGAACGTGCTGGACGAGGTCATCGACATCTTCCCGTCGGAATACATCCACATCGGTGGTGACGAGGCTCCACGCGACCGCTGGAAGGTGTGCCCCAAATGCCAACAGCGCATCAAGGACGAGGGCATCACGGCTGGCAACGGACAATCGGCAGAGGCTCGGCTGCAGGGCTACTTCACGAAGCGCGTACAGAAGTACCTCACCACGAAGGGAAAGAAGATCATCGGCTGGGACGAACTGCTGGAATGCAACGTCGATACCACTGCCACCATCATGTCATGGCGCGGCGCACAGCCGGGAGCAGAGGCCGCCAAGCTGAACCACGACGTCATCATGGCCCCCAACAGCTTCTGCTACTTCGACTACTACCAGACCGACAAGCAATGGAACGAGCCGCAGCTCATCGGCGGTAACGTGCCCATCGAGAAGACCTATTCCTTAGAACCCGTTGCCGAGGACATCCCCGAGGGGCTGCAACGCCACATCATCGGCGTGCAGGCAAACCTCTGGACAGAGTATATCGGTGCCGAGGAGTTAGTGGAATACCAGGTGCTCCCCCGCATGGCGGCACTCGCCGAGGTGCAGTGGATGGAGAAAGGCCGACGCGACTTCGAGGCGTTCAAACAACGGGCCACGCACATGCGCGACATCTATCATCTGTATGGCTGGACAGTAGCGCCACACTTGTGGCGATAACGGCTTTACAAAAAGGCGATGAGGGCTTTACAAAAAGGCGATGAGGACTTTACAAAAAGGAAACAGGATTCCCCTGTTTCCTTTCTTTTTGTCAAACAACACGGACGAATTAAACAAAACTGTCAGTACCAAGTGGGTTGGTACTGACAGTTCCAAGATTTCAACACTTGCTGGTACTGAGAATTCCACTCAGTGGTACTCACGCTACCAGGCAGTGAAAACAAGGCTACCGCTTAGTGGAAGCCTTGTCTTTTTTGTGGTTATGCCTGCCGTTACTTCATGAACTTGCAGGCGACTCGGTTGCCATTGGCATCAACGGCACGGGCAATGTAGAAGCCCGAGGGAAGAGCGGAGACATCGACATAGGAGACACCACCGTGGATGCTGGCCGTGCCTTCCATCATGCTCTGACCACTGGCGGTGTAGATCTCAACACGCGCGTAGTCGGCCTCTTCAGACTTCAAGATCAGACGACCTCCCGCATAACGGATGCGGAAACCATTGGTAGCTGCAATGAGCACTGCCGGTCTCAGACCCACCACCACCTTCGCATCCTCACGCTGGGCGTAGGAGGTGAGCAGGTTCTGCTTGCCAATGGTAGCCATGCTCATGGCATAGACATCGGCAGCACCGTCGGGATAACGGCCGATGGTGGTACGTGCGTCGTGGGCAGAGTAAGCAAGCGTGTCTGTCCAGCTCTTGTCGGCTGCGGTCAGGAACACGGCTCCACCGTCGCCGTCAATCTTGAACGAAGCATGAAGCGCCTGACGAGTCGTCGTGAGCTTGTCGCACCAGATAATCAAATGACCATGGGCGGGAATCTTCGTCTCGACAGAGGTGCCCTCCTTGGAAATCTGATACTTGGTGAGGTTGGAGAGGTTGTCAGAAAGATACATTCCCTCAACATCAATCTCGTCATCGGTGGTGTTATAGAGCTCTACCCAGTCGTTCTTCTTGAAGTATTCGTTGATATAGGAGTCGTTGCTGCCACTGACCTCGTTGATACGCACGGGGTTGATGCCAGCTTCCTTCCGCTCCGCAGCGGTCATGGGCGTATAGCATGCCGTGAGCGACACGTAGCTGTCCTTGGGCAGGTCAATCACCGCCTCGGTCGAGTAGTAATCGACATTACCGGCAGAAACGCCCTTCAAGGTCAGCGAGGCATCGAAGAGGATGTCGGTTGACGAAGCACTGTTGTTGTGAACCTCGACGGCAATGACATTGGTGCCGGAATGGAAGAGGCTGGCAGGGAGCTCCATCGTGCCCGTATCGGGATTGCCGTTCGCATAGGTGGTGCTATAGGAGTCGTAGGTCACCGTTCCCGAAGGCATGTTGTAGCGTCCGGCCTCCGTACCATTGACATAGACGATGAAACCGTCGTCGATGGTATAGTTGAAATAGAACACATCGGAAGCAGTCGGAGCGTTGTTGAGCCCGAAGTTGCGACGGAAATAATAGGTGGGACGCTTCTGGGAAGAGTTGGTGCCATAGCTGAGTGTCGTGCTGATGCCATCCTTTCCATAGCCGAGAGGCGCACTGCCCGAGTACCAGCTGGAGGTGCTGTAAGAAGCGGCCGTCCAGTTGGCTCCATCAAGCGAACCGCTGTCGTAGTAGCGCCAGGAAGCTCCCTTGTCGAAGATGGTCTGGGTGGCCGTAGAACCATTGTTGGTGCGCCATCCCTGGAACGTGTAGCCCGCAGGAGCCACCGCACGGAGCGTCGTGGGAGAGAAGAGCTGGCCATTGAAATAGCCGGTCGTTACCTTCACGTCGTTGACATAGAGCGCTGCGTCAGGAGCATCGCTGCTGAGCACGACGGTCTGCGGAGTAACGTTGGAGAGCCCGAAGGTAGAGAAGCCGCGCAGTCTGCTGATGGCACCGCTGAGCTGGCTGCCGAGGGAACTCTTCAGACTGGACGAACTGGAGGGATACATGTTCGTGAGCCGCATGGCAGGAGCCACGTTGGCAACGAGCGAGTCGATGATCTGGTTGCAACGCTCGGGCTCGAAGACGCTACCGCCCACGACACAATAGGTGTCGATGAACTGCTGTCGGAAGTTCGTGTTCTGCAGGAGGTTCTTGAAGAGGGTGACAAGCTTGTTGTCCTGGTAGATGTAGGTGCCCGAGGGAAGGAGCTTGTCGTACTTATAGTTATACTCCCACGACATGAAGGTGGAGAAGTCAAACGTGCCTGGGGCTCCGTCGAGGTCGTAGTTGACAAAGCGGAACCGACCGTTGTCCTGATGGCGATAGCCTTTCACGTTGTTGCGAATCCAGTCGCCACGTCCCAGATAGAAGCCGATGGCCATGTAATTGATGTACTCATCGACATCCAACAGCTGGCGAATCTCCTCGTAGGTCTCGGCATTGGCGGCATCGGCGGTGAGGGCAACGAGCTGATCGAAAGACTCGCGGGTACCGCACATCTGAACGTAGCCAGAGTCGGGACTCTGCTCAAATTGGTCGATTTCATCGTCATCCCATCCGAAGTTGGCGAAGACGAAATGCTTGTTGTTCGGCTCACGCACGTTCATCACACCCATATACTCGCCATTGAGGAAGAGGTGGGCGGGCTGATAGCTCTGTCCATCGACATCGATCTCGCTGGTCTGGATGATGGTCTGCAAGGCCGGATCCTTGAAACGGGAACTGTTGTCATTACCACCGCCACGAATCTGGAGGGTACGGTTGCGGATATAGGGCTTGGCAGAGAAGAACGGATACTGCAGCTTCTTTTCGCCACCAAGCTCTGAGCTTCCCTTCAGCTTGAAGGAATGGGGATAGTTGGAACGGCTCCAACCACCACAGATGGACATGTTGACATCCTGATTGAACTCCATCTGTCCGTCGGCATTGAGATAAGAGAAGTTAACCGGACGATCCCAGTCCATATTGTAGTTCTTTGCAGAGCTCTGTCCGTTACCGGGTCGGCCATTGGTACCATCGACATAGATACCGATCATGTCGTCATACAGGAAGTCGGGGTCGGTGACCACGGCGACAGACGGCAGTGAGTAGTCGTAGTTGCGGAAGATGTAGGAACGCGATGTTACCGGGGAAGCCAAGAGGTTCTCGCTGAAAAGACGGAAACGGTAGTTGGAGGTCTCGGTAACGATGAACTGTCCCGTCGTGCTGATGTTGCTGTCGGCTGTGGGCAGGGTGCCATCGGTGGTGTAGCGCAACGTGGTACCTGCGGGGATGGTCACATTGACGGTCAGCTGTCCCATGAAAATCTGAGACGGCACATCGACCACAGGAGCACCGAGCTGGTTACGGGCAAACTTCGACGTGGCATTGGAAGCACCGGGCGTAGGCTCATCGGTCATTCCCCACGTTTCACCATTATCGGTCGTGCGGGCATAGCTGACACGCTCCTTGCTCTCTGGATAGGTGACGCTGGTGATGAGCACACCTGTCTCATTGCTCACAAAGAGCGTACCACCATCGACATCCAGCTTGAACGGTGCATTGTCGCCATTCAGCGTGTTGCTGTCGAACCAAATGACACGATAGCCCTTGCCAGGGAGAACACCCATGTCGGACGGGGTGCGCCACTTCTTGCGATTACTGTTGTCATCGCTCAAATACAAATTGCTGATTTCTACGGCCTGATCCGTCGGATTGTAGAACTCCACCCAACCATCGAAGTTGTAGGCAGGGCTGATGAACTGATCGACATTGGAGGCCATCACCTCATTGATCACAAGCGACTCGGAGGTGGCCTGGCTGCGCGTCACCGTAATCCTACAACGGGCATATTTGTTAGAACCGTCAACGGAACTGGCCTGAATATAAGCCGTACCGCTACTCACCGCTGTCACCAGACCGTTCTCATCGACCGTTGCCACCGCTTCATTCAGTGACTTCCATGCAACGTTCTGATAACTGGCGGTCGTCGGGAGCACCGTGGCAGAGAGCTGCACCTGCTGACCCACGATCAGGTTGGCAGTCGTCGGACTGACAGAGACGGAGGTGACAGGAACGAGCGTGCCATATTCCTCCAGCTTGAAGTTGTCGAAGATGCACCAGCAGTTGTTCTTTCCGTTGCTGTTGCGGATACCGATGCGGAGGGTGCCTCCGGCATGCTCAAACTCCATCTCGTTGTAATACTTGCCGGCAGCAAAACACTCGCTGGCCGTCGCCATGGAGTTGGGGAAATAATAATCCACGTAGTCACCCTTATCGTAATCGTAATCATAAGTGACATAGCAGCCACTCGACGAAGTCCACCCATCAGGCATTTGGTCGGAGAAAACGCTGACCAGATCCTTCTCTTCGTCGCCAGCGTAGAACACACCCGTGATTTGCTCCGTACCATTGCGATAGTCCTGGAAGCCCTGTGCATTCTCGCCTACACGATAGAAGCCCTGAACAGAGAAACGGTACCAGCCGGCAGGCAGATCGATGATGTCCTGATAGACATTACTGGTGACGTTCCAGAATTCCATACATTCGTCTTCCACCTTCTTGGCCGGTCCATAGGTCCAGCCATCGTCAGAGTTATTATCGAAGCCGGGGTTGACAATGTATTTGTCGGTTACGTTAATCCAAGTGTAGTCGCCTTCGGGACGCTGCTTCTCCTCCACCTTGATGGTGGCATACCCTGCACGGTTGCTGCCATCGGTGGAACGGGCCGTAATGGTGACTGTTCCCGGGGCTATCGCCTTGACAAGTCCTTTGTCATCGACCGTGGCAACACTCTCATTGCTGGAAGACCACGTCACCTTCTTGACACTGGCATTCTCTGGAAGCACAGTTGCCGTGAGCTGAAGTTTCTTGCCAACCGTAATCGTCTCGGAAGAGGGAGACAGGCTCACACTGGTGACATAGGTCTGTTCCTGATAGGACTCGAGCTTGAAATTGTCCCACAGGCACCAGCAATCACTGATCCATGCCTCACTGACGATACCTATTTCGAGATTACCCCCTTCGTGGGTGAATGAAACCATGTTCTGTAGCCCACCGTTCTCGAATACCACAGCAGCAGTCTCCATGGTGTTGGCAAAGAAATGGTAAGTATCATTGTAATACGTGTACCAGCATCCGTTCTGATAGTTCATTTCCGAGGAAAACAGACTCTGCAAGGCCACCGCATTCTCAGTGCCAGCAAAGAGATAGGCTGTTATCTCCTCCGTTCCTTCCATGTGAGCCGCAAAGGAATTTTCGTTGTTGGCAATGCGATAGAAAGCATTGGCAGACAAGCGGTACTGGCCTGCCGGAAGATTCTCAATGGTCTGAACCAGGCGGAATGCATCGTTCCAGCACTCCATGACACCGGCACGGTTGGTCACCGAACCACTCCCACTGTAGTAACGCACGATGCTCCAACCGTTTCTACCATCCTCAAAATCGGGGTTGACGATGTAGTTGTCGGTCACATCAATCCACTTCTTTTGTGCCTGAAGCTCTGCAGCCGTCCATACGGAGCAAAGGGCAAGCAACATGATAACCAGTCTCTTCATATTTTGATTTTTTAGTTTTGGCTTAACTTTTGAACGATTACATTTAAATTTTCGTTGCAAAGTTAGTTATTATCTTCGCATTTTTATGCAAACATAAGATTTTTTATAACAAAAAAGACGAAAATAAGTTTTTTTTCAACAAATCTATTGGGATTTCTGTTTCTTTTTCGTACTTTTGCAGTGCACCTATTTTTTAACTAAAGCCCTTACGGGAGAAAGGAACACACCTATGAAAAATTTAGAAGAATGGTACGAAGAAGAGTTCGACCTTGACAACATGTATAACATGGATGCGGACGAGAACTACGCAACCGCTGACACATCTATTTGGTATAACTGACCCAGCCAACCTGTTGATACAGTTTGAGTGAAAAAAGAAAACCTAAGCCCCGCGAGGCTTAGGTTTTTCTTTTGTTGGCCTTTTCAAAATGCCGGCAACCTGTATATGCAGTTATTAGTTTTATTTCTTCACGAACTTCTTTCCTTTTGACACGTAAATGCCCTTGGGAAGATGGGATGACTCCGCGATTCTGCGTCCATGCAGGTCGTAAACCGAATCGTTCCATCGCAAGGGCTCTGATGGCCCGACGGCATGAATGCCCGTCACTTCTTTTTTCAGGATTCGCACGTTGTCGATATACAGCAACGTGTTGTTGGCTGCTCCCTGCGACTGCGATGTCTGAAAGCCCAAAGAAAGGGTGACATTCTTGGTCTCCTCCAGCGTGAAGTCGTAGATCATCGGCTGCCACGTGTTAGGCTCGGAGGGATAACGATAGTCGGTGGAGTTTCCTATCTTCACACCCGTTAATGAGGTGTTGACATTTCCCCCCGAAGTGCGAACCACCTGCCCCTCATTGGCTGTCTGGTTGGGACACTCGTACTTCATGTCCAGCAACAACCGATATTCACCTGCTGGAAGGGAAACGGTCTGTGTAATGGCATTCGAGCCTTTATCCCAGGAGTTGAGCACGGTCAGCGTGCGCTCCCCTACTCCCTCATCGGAAACCATCCTACCTGTCTGGGCAGCATAGTTTCCCACGTTGGAAGGACTCACACAATACATCGAGAGCGAGTAAGGCATGGAATACATGCGACAGAATTTGGAGCCCGAAGTCAAGCCATTGGCTGCCGTCCACCCTTGTACGGGAAGAACATTGGGCCAGTTGGCATTGACAGCACTCACGGTGTTCACATAACAGGGATTATAAACAACGGAACCGAGGGTGACGTTACCATCTGCCTTGCCGTAGGTCTCGTCATCCTCGAAATTAGGGTTTACCAATACCGAGGGGGTGATGTCCTCGTAGCCTGCCGTAGGGTCCTCTGTCTGCTCCTCGGGAATGCTTTCCACCTCTTCAACATGCAATGCGCCATTTTCATAGGTAATCTTCACCGTTTGTCCCTGAGTGAGATGGAGCTCGCCCGAACCGACGCCTTCAGTACCAGTCAGATTGAGGGCATAGCCAATCATTTGCACACCCTGACCATTTGTCTCCACAGCCGTGAGATACATCACACGGGAGTTGTCGGCATCCAAGACAGCCTTGAAAGTACCACCGTAAGCCATGATGCGGAATTTGGAGGAAGAAGCGATGGAATGGTTGATTTCCGCTGTCAGCTCCCAGACTGCTTCAGTTCCCGACCCCGTAATCGTTGCAGGAACATCAAATACGGGTACACCAGCCAGGCTCGACGAGATACTGTGAATCGTGCAACGCTGGTCACTCATGAAATTGGATGCGAAAAGATGACAAGAGCCATCGACATCGTATGCCATCACAGCTCCCCACCCTTCGGGAACCTGTTCCTTCAAGTCCATGACAAACGGATTGAGGTCGTTGGTCATCGCGGCAGAAACATTGCTATAGTATGCGAAGATGCGCTGACCAACGATGTCGCCGGCGGAAACCGTGCGGCTCTGATCATTGTAGGCAGGATAAATCTTGGAGGTCATCACGGAATTGTTGTTGGCTCGGTCGCCGAAAGCCATCTGCTTCCCAGCACGAGCAATGATGCCCAGCTCGTTATCGATATTCACCCAGTTGGTCTCCAGCTTCATCAACTGTGAGCCGTCGCCCTGCTTGTGCTTGACCTGAATGGACTCGATTTCCTTTCCAAAAGGACTTTTGTCTGTCTCGTTATAATATAAGGTGCGCTTGGTACGGGTCATCTCATCGGTAGAAATGGCCATCAGTCCGCCCTGCTCCTTGGTAATGGTCACGTTGGCATTGGCACGTACATAGTCGAGATAGAGCACGGCATTGCTTGGCGTGGAGTAGATGGCAAAGCGATTGTTCAGCGTGGCATCATTGGTATTCAGTTCACCGTTCATGGTCCATGCGTTGCCCTTCAAGTCGTAAATGCCATTGACAACGGGCGTGGCATTGGTTCCCTTGCCGGAAACGGTGTACCATCCGAGGAAGTTACCCGTATTGTTGGCGCGGAAAGGAACAATGATCTTGTTTTTGTCAGGCGAATCGGAAGCGATATAGCCCGTGTAGCTCTTCAAGCCGTCAGACCAAGAGAAGGTGGTGAAGCGGTCGGGGGTATAGGCTCGCACGATGTTCTGCGTCTCAATCTTGCGGGCCTCGCTGTGACGATCACGGAACTCCGCCCAGTCGGTGGCGGCAAGATCGGCCGTGGAAAGCACTTCGTGCATGAGCCACGTCATCATCACACGATGAGCCTCAACACCCATGCGGCGGGCTCCCACATCGGCACGCAACAGCCAAGAGCCGTCGTCGGTGGTCTTCTGGCGTGCCTTGATATACTTGTATGCCATGTTCTCTAACATCAACGCATCGGCATCGCGCAGGAAGCAGGCATTGGTGGTGTAGCTCGTTATCTGGTCGTAGAGGAAAAGACTCCAGTCGTTGCCGTTGGGCATGGCAAGCTCGCCGTCGGCCAAAGCTAACCAGTTCAGCACTTCCGTCTGCACCTCCTTGTTATGGTGCATCAGTGCGTTGGTCTTCCAGATTTCCTCACCGTAAAGCCCCGTTTGGAACAGCTTCAGCGCCAAGGCTGCCTCACCCAACTCCTGCATCACCACATTCTGATAAGAGGTATGGAAGTAATTATGGTTCTGCAAGGTGTAGTCATCATAGAGATTCTGTCCCTTGTACAGCTGGGCAATGGTGGTCTGGTCGTAGTCGGGATCGATCACCGTCTGGTTCTGTGCATCATCCTTGTGGGAATAGCTGTTGATGGCAAACTCACGCAGGCGCTTGAACCAATGAGACGCAAGCTGGTCGTTGGGGAACAGTCCGAGCGTGGCGGCAAGGATATCAGCCTCCCAACCGTTCTCCTCCGCCTTGGTGTCACCGGCATAGCCCGTCGGTATTGATCGTCCCAGTTCATAGTTGCACTCGGCCTTCAGCAGCTTCTCGATATAGCCTTTCTGTTCCGCCGTGAGCTGATTCCATTGGAAGAAAGCGGAATAGGCCACCGACATCGCCCAAAGCGAGCTTTCCCAAACGGCATCACTGGTGGAGGTGGAACCCCAATAATTGTTGCCGGAACAGACTTTTAGCTTGTTTGCCTTATGCGTGCTATAAGCGAAAACGAGTGATTTCATCGCCATGGTCTCCAAATCGTTCCAGGTTACGCCATCGGGTAGCGTGACCTTTCCCTTGGCATACTTCACCAAGAAAGCACAGATCATAGAGAGGTCGGCATTGGGACGCACGCCTTGTTCGTTGTTTCCCATGGTGTTCTCGCCTTTGAAACAACCGCAGACCTCACCCACACTGTTCGGGGCAGCGCAATCCTGAAAGTCATTCTTCAGGTAGGTGGCAAAGTTCGCCAACATCTGCAACAGGTCGGCCTTCATGTCCTGCTCGCCAACAAACATAGAATTGATAATACCTTCGGTGGGACTTTCCACATCCTGTTCGGTGGGTTCCTCTGGTTCAACATAGTCGTCAGGAAGCTGGTAAAGTCTCACGTTGTCTATCATGATGCACGAACCACCCGACAGCCAGTCAACCTTCACACCAACCTGCACATTACCCGCCTCAGCCTGGGAGAAAACAACCTCGGCCGTCTTCCATGGTGCCGTCGTGAAGCAGCCGGTGCTACCCTGAATGAAAGCAACAGAAGTTTTCTCGGCTCCTGCAAACAGCTCAAACGAAGATGCTGCAGAGTTGGCGTACGCCGTGCGTACATCGGCAGTCAGCTTGTATTGACCCTTCGGCAGGCTGGTGAGTGTCTGCTTCAACGTGGTTGAACCCGTTGACCAGCCCATTCTCAGATAATAGGCCTGTGCTCCGTCGGCCAGAGTCGTCACCTTTCCGAAGTTGTTGTCAGTAAAGCAGTTGGCTGTCACTAACAATTTCGTCACGTCCGTCCCACTGACCGTCCAACCCGTTGGGCTGTTGAGTGTATAACCTCGTAGTCCATCAGAACCATTATTCACTGCCTGAAGCGAGCTCGTTTGATCATTCTCAAACGAAGCGTTTCCCACATACTGCGCCGTCAAGTCTTCCTGCGCCACAGCGACCGAACTCATCGCCAACAGGAAGGCGGTTGTCCATGCGTCAATCTTTCTCATATTTAGATAAGTTTTTGATTTTGCTACAAAAATAATCATTTTTCAGGGAACGGACAAAATAAGAAAGAAAAAAATTGTATCTTTGCAAACAGAAAACCAAGAAATAAAAGAAATGAGAAAAGTAATTGGAATCGGAGAGACTGTGCTCGACATCATTTTTCGTGACAATCAACCCATTGGGGCCTATCCTGGCGGTTCCACTTTCAATGCCATCATATCCTTAGGACGTTCAGGTGTAGATACCACTTTTATCAGTGAGACGGGTGCCGACCGCGTAGGCAACAACATCATCTCATTCCTACACGAGAATGGTGTCCATGCGGAGCATGTATATCAATATCCTGACACAAAGTCACCCCTCTCGTTAGCGTTTCTCAATGAGCGTAACGATGCCGAATATGTCTTCTACAAAGACCACCCGCACGACCAGATTGATTTTGACTATCCCGAGGTTCATGCCGATGACATCGTTCTTTTTGGCTCCTATTACGCCCTGAACCCCGTCATTCGTCAACAGGTATATGGTTTTCTTCAGTATGCCCATGAGCAGGGAGCCATTCTCTATTACGACGTGAACTTCCGCGCTGCCCACGCCAACGACGCGGTGAAGCTGCGTTCCAACCTCTTGGAGAATCTGGAACTTTCCACGATTGTTCGGGGAAGTCACGAGGATTTCCAAGTACTCTACAAGCAAGATGACCCGGATGTGCTCTACCGTCAGGAGATTTCCTTCTACTGCAAAAACTTCATCTGTACCCGAGGGGAAGCTCCCATTGCCCTTCGCGCTCAAGGAGACATTGCCCGCAGCTACGAAGTGGAGAGAGTGGAGGCCGTCAGCACCATCGGAGCTGGTGACAACTTCAATGCAGGATTTATCTTCGGACTCATACGAGAACGCATCACCCGCGCACAACTGGAACATGGAATCGCCGCAGAACAATGGGATCGGCTCATTGCCTATGGACAACAGTTCTCTGCGGCTTGCTGCAAAAGCATTTTCAACTACATTTCCCCAGAAGAAGGGAAAAGGATGAAAGAGCTTTGAATGGAAGAATTATAAACCTCAACCATATGAAAATTACTGAAAGAATTTATTATGTAGGCGTCAACGACCGCAACAAGACGCTTTTCGAAGGCCTTTGGCCATTGCCTAATGGAGTGAGCTACAACTCCTACCTCATTGATGACGAGAAAGTATGCCTCATTGACACGGTGGAATCAGACTTTTTCGCACAATTCATCGAAAATATTCAAGAAGTCATTGGCGACCGTCCCATTGACTACTTAGTCATCAACCACATGGAACCTGACCACAGCGGCTCCATCGCGTTGATCAAAAAGTATTACCCGAATATTCAGATCATCGGTAATACAAAGACATTCAACATGATGAATGGTTTCTACGGCATCAACGAAGGAACCATTGAAGTTAAAAATGCCGATTCCATCGAACTTGGAAAACTCCGTCTTGACTTTGTCATGACTCCTATGGTCCATTGGCCTGAGACTATGATGACCGTGTGCGGGAATGCCAACGAAGCGATCAGTGAAGGGTCAAAGACGCTCTTCTCCGGCGATGCTTTCGGCTGTTTTGGAGCGTTGAACGGAGGAATCATCGATACTGAGATCAATTGCGACACCTTCTGGTTGGAGATGGTGCGCTATTACAGTAACATCGTTGGAAAATACGGAACACCAGTACAGCAAGCACTGAAGAAACTCAACGGAGTTAACCTGTCGTACATTTGTGCGACCCACGGTCCCGTTTGGCATGACTATATTCAGAAGGTAGTAGCGCTCTATGACCGCATGAGCCGTTACGAGACAGAACCCGGACTGGTTATCTGCTATGGAACGATGTACGGCAACACGGAGCGCATGGCAGAGCACATTGCCCGTGCCGCCAGCCAAGCAGGTGTGAAGAACATTGTGGTATATAATGTATCGAAGACGCACCATTCCTATATCCTTCGAGACATCTTCCGTTATCGCGGACTCATTGTCGGTGCACCGACCTACAACACCGCTCTTTATCATGAAATGGATGTGCTTCTCAACGAGATTGCAGGCAAAGACATCAAGGGCAATCACCTCTTTGGTTGGTTCGGCTCTCACTGCTGGGCATCCAAAGCCGTTGCTGCCATTCAGAAATGGAATGAAGAACGCCTACACTTTGAGCCCGTCGGCGAGCCCGTCGATATGAAGCAAGGACTCACGCCCGAGGTTCGCCAGCAATGTGAGGCTTTAGGACGTGCCATGGCAGAGAAGCTCGGTTAGTTCTTCCAATGTGACTGCCGTCTGGATATAGTCGCGCCATTGTCCGCGAATCATTCCACGGCTGTCAAGATCATCTAAACACGCCATCAACGAATCCCAAAATCCGTTGACATTATAGAGTATCACCTTTTTCCGGTGATACCCTATAGTGTGCGACGCGGCAACGGTGAACACCTCATCCAACGTACCGATGCCTCCGGGCAAAGCCACGATGACATCACTGTGTGACAACAACAAATCCTTTCGGTCAGAAAGGTTGGTACAAAAGACATGTTCATCGACATATTGTGAGGTACGACCGCCCTTCTCAATGATCTCGGGAATAACGCCCGTAGTCTGACCGCCCGCTTCATGAACGGCCTTCGCCACACATTCCATTAATCCCATGTTACATCCGCCAAACACGATGGAATGGCCGTTTTCGCCAATCCATCTTCCCAGTTCCTCTGTCTTCTCAAAATAGACAGGGGAAATTTTGTTGTTGGCAGAACAGAATATTCCTATCTTCATTACTTCACCACGACCTTTTTACCTTTGACGAGGTAGAGACCTTTTTGCAACTGACGGTTGGCGAATTGTCTGCCACTCAGGTCATAGACCGTCTCCTCCATCTGTCCGTTATTCATACGCACGGCATCACTGATGCCATCGGTCTGAGCTGGTTCAATGTTCCAGCAAAAGACAGGGGATGTGGATGCGTAGGTAGGGGCGTCGGATGTGGCACCATACCAACCATTTTTGTAGTCGGTTGCCAGGTCAACATTGGTGGAACGGATGGCATACAAATGAGAGGCGGCATGCTGATAGATGGGGTGCATGTAGAGGTTTCCTGAGGCTGAACGTGCAATGAGGTACTGGTTACGGATGGCGAAACGCTTAAAAGGGTTATAGAGCAAATAAACGTTTCCTTCTGTTTCGAGAGCCGGTTCCGCAGCTGTTCCCTTATAGGTTGAAGCAGGAACAGAGGTAATAGTCCAAATGGTTCCATCGACATTCTTGTCGGCAACCACCTCCACTTTGTTGGCCGTAGCCATGGCGAGGAAGCGGTCACCGTCATCCGTCGTCGTGTAAATGTAATAGTCACCCGTCTCCAGGTCATTCACTCTGACAGAAGCGGTTTTGCCATTGCCCACCAGCTGATAGACTTCGCCGGCAACCGTGGGGAAGGAAATCTCGTTATCGTTGATCATCGTGAACTCCACAGGCTGTCCCTGACCGTCGGTGATATCGAATCCGTAAGCAGCGTTCTTATACTTCACGATGGCGGTCTCACCCGCATGAGAGGTGATGGAGACCGTTGTTGCCTTGCCTTCTTTCCATGCTATATCGACGGTGAAGTTACCAATGGCACGCAATCCTTTTACACTACCCTCCGACCAGACAGAAGGCAGGGCGGGCAACAGCTCTAACTTGTCTTGATGACTCTGCAGCAGCATCTCTGCCATACCAGCAGTAGCACCGAAGTTACCATCAATCTGATAAGGCGTGTGGGCATCCCACAGGTTCTCATACACACCACCACCCTGACTATTGCCTGTGTTGGTCTGGATGTGGAGGGCCGTAGCGATCAGGCTCTGACAACGGTCGCCGTCCTTGGCACGGGCATGGCAGTTGATCTTCCATCCCATAGACCAGCCCGTTCCCTCGTAACCACGATAATTCAACGAGTTGACAGCTGCCTGGTAGATGGCGGGATCGGCATCGTCGGCAATCTGACTGCCGGGATAGAGTCCCATCAGGTGGGACAGGTGGCGGTGGTAACGCTCACCGGCATTGTTCTGCGAGGTATATTTCCACTCGCGCAAGAGGGTCTGACCATTCACAACCTCCGTGGCCGTACCCTTGTCGAGCTTGGCGAACTTGTTCTGCAAGTCGGTTAGGAAGGTCGCATCATCGGTGATGTTCAGCACTTCGTAAGCCTGCAGGGTGTTGTTGAAAAGATCCCAAACCAGCTGCTGGGAGTGTGCGGTGGCATTCTCGGAGCCGGGACCATGTTCGGGCGAGTATTCGTTGGGGCACTCGTAGGTACCATCCTTAGCAAGCACCAAACGTTCCATCCAGTATTCGCAGCAAGAGCGCATGGCGGGCAGGGCGACATCACGCAGATAGTCAGTATCGAGCGTGTAGCGGTAGTGCTGCCACAGGTGCATGCAGTACCAGGCGTTGGCGATGGTGTAGTTCTGCATCCAGTTGGAGCCCGAACCATAGATGTTGTTCTCCGTGGTCAGTGTCCAGCCCTTGGTCTGTCCGGCATATCCACGAGCGTTCTTGCGCCACTGAGAACGGTCGCAAGCCTCACGCTTGATGTAGTTCAGGAACGGCATGTGCAGCTCGCTGAGGTTTGTCACCTCGGCAGGCCAGTAGTTCATCTGTACGTTGATGTTCGAGTGGATGTCGGAGTTCCATGCCGGCGAGTTGTTGTCATTCCAGATACCCTGCAGGTTGCTGGGCAGGTCAACACCGCGGCTGGAGCCTATCATCAGGTAGCGACCGTAGCTGAAATACATCTCCTCCAACAGGAGGTTATTGACGTTGTCGGAAGCGAAGTTGCTGATGAGCTGCGGGGTGGAAACCGTGTTGGCAGCCGAAGTGATGTTCAGCGCACAACGGTCGTAGAGCGACTTGTAGTCGGCCACATGGTCGGCAAGGATGCTCTCGTAGCCCTTGCTGACAGCGGCGGCAACAGGCTGCTGCACGTTGGCAGGCAACTGCTCAGCCGGGTAGATGTAGTCGTCGTTGTCGGGAGAGAAGTTCGTAGCACCGAAGAGATAGATCACCATCTCGTTGGCTTCGCTCACGTTGATACCATTTTCATCGGCAGTGATGGTACCACCCGTGGCAATGACCTTCATCTGACAATAATAGGACTCGTCGTTGGTGGTTCCTGTGCGCTTCACGGTTCCGCTGAAGACTGCCTCACCCACTCCGTCGGAAACCGTATAAGTGGGTTGTACGCCGTTCTGATTGAAGAGTATCAGGTTGTCACTGATCTTTCCACTTTCCGATGCCGTGTAGCGAATGGCAATCACCTTGTCGGGATTGGAACAGATGTACTCACGGTTGTAGTCAACACCGTTGGCGGTATAGGCAACACCAGCACGAGCCTCATCGATGTCAAGCCAGCGACGGTAGTTGGTAGCTTTGGTCACAGAAGCATCGGTAGAAGTGATATAGAGGTTACCAAAATTCTGATAGGCACCGTATGAGCCATTGGCAACGACATTGCCCAGATGTCCCCACCAGAGGGTCTTATCGTTGAACTGAACTTCGTCACGCTTCACGCCGCCCATGATACAGCCACCAAACTGTCCATTACCGATGGGCAGGGTGCTGGTCATCCATACTGTGGCAGGACGAGTGTACCAGAGGGTGTGCTTGTTGGCGGGTGCCCAAGTGGATATTCCCGATACTGTGATCTCAGCAATGGAAGAAGGCTTCACATCTTTGAACTGCATATCTGCCTCGGGGATGAACTGCAGGGGATTGTTGCCATCACCCTTACTCCAGCAACCTAATTGCTTGCCGACACCGGCACCGCCCCACTGGTTGAGATAGGAGTTGCCCGTTCCCAGCTGATCCACATAGATCTCATAGCCCCGATAGGAACTACTGGACGTCGTCACAATCTGGAAGGAACTATAGCCGCCAGAAGGAGAAGCCGCCGTATAGAAACGCTTGTCGCTGACGGAAGTGTTGTAAAACATCGTCTGTCCACCGCGGGTCACCAGCTTATAGTGGCTGGCTGTCGTTGCCACCACTTTCCACACTTGATCGTTACTTCTCGATTTCTGTGCCTCAGCAGTCACAAGCAGATTGCCCTCGCCTTGCGCGGTGAGCACACCTAATCCATTCTGCATCTGGATGTAATACCAGACCTCATTTCCATCGGTAGAGACCGTCGGGAACGTTGTGTCAGCCCATGAGGTCAATGCCACCAGTGCCGTTGTAAAAAATAAAAGGAGTTTCTTCATATCGATAGTTGTTTAGGTTTCATGGGGCAAAGATACGAAAAAGTTGAGAGATAAGAGTTGCGTGTTGAGTTTTTTTTCAAAAAAGTCCCCGCCTCCTTCTTGGGAGACAGGGACTTCTTGGTTGATATTCACGCTTCCCTCTTCGGAGAGAGGGACGGAATGGACTGTTTACTTGATCACAACCTTGCGACCGTTGACAATGTACAGACCGCGAGTCGGGTTCTGAACCTTGCGACCGCTCAGGTCATAAACATCTGCGTTCTTGAAGAGCTCACTGTTGTTGCGGATGCCATTGATACCCGTTGTTGTCGGGTTCTGTAACAGATCCCAAGCCGTGAAACTCATCCACTGGTGGGTGGAAGTAGCACTACCTGCAAAGGTGATGGTTGCATCACCGTCCTCAGCAAGTGTGAAGGGAACGAAGATCCACTCCCAACCACGGCCATTGCCGTTGTTGGCGTAGTTAGCATCGGCAGCGAAGGTCAAATTACCCTCGGTATCGATACCGAAGCCTGCGTCGTTCTTGTTCGGGAAGGGCATCTGAGTCTCTGTCGCACCAACAGTAATACTTACGTAAGCATTCGCTGCGGAAGAGCTGCGGGCAGCCACCTTCAGCACGTATGCACCCTTGGGCAGGGTCACTGTTTGCGTACGGCTTGCATCCCAAGAAGAACCTCCCCAGCCATCCTTCTGCTCCATGTAGGTGCTTTCAGAAGTGCCGTCGTAGTGCTGACCATGGTTTTCACCGATGTTATTGTCAGTCCACTCACCCAGCTTGGCGGAAACGTTAGCGGTGTAGTTTTCAGTCACGATGTCAGCTACCTGCATCTTGTACTTCACAGCATCCTCAACAGCCTTGGCAGCACTGTATGACTCATCCTCACCGATGGTTTCGAGTTCAGCATCTACATCAACACCGAAGAGTTGAGCAACATTCAAAGCATTCATCAGCTGGTCGTAGCTGGGGGCAGAAGCCTTCCAAGCTGCGAAAGCCGTGTTGATGGCCTCGATAGCAGCTTCATAACCCTCACGGGTTGTGGGCTCCTCCTGAGGAAGTGCATTCCGCAGGTTGTTTGTTTCAACGCCAGAACCAAGAATGTTCTGATAAGCCTCCTCTGTGATAGCCTCATAGACAGCAGCAATAGCCTCGTTATAGAGTGCGCGTACCTCTGCAAGAGCGTCAATCTTGGCAAGATTGAACTCTCTCCATACAGTCCAGTGGTCACCAGTTGTATTGTCGGTGGTCAGACCGATGACAACGTCGCCGGCTTGAGCCATGGTGAAGACAACATTGTTGACTCCATTGCCCTGATCGAACCATGTGGCAGCCTGTGCGCGACTATCGGCAGTCGAATTAGGTACACCTGTGATGACTGTCTGGGTCTCACCAGCGTAAACATATCCTTGCATATTTGTGCGCTGCAGTGCCACAACAGAGAGCTTATAGTCACCTGCGGGCAGAGAAATGGTCTGGTGGAAGCCTACGGCAGACTTGTTCCAGTATTCGCTCACACCATTGGAAGAATCGCCGAAGTTGTCACCCTCCCATCCTGGAGCCATCGAGTTGTGGGCAACGGGAGTAGGATTGGTGATGTAGAACTTGGTTACGTCAATGGGATTGATAACCTGGATAGCACCAAAGAAGGTGCGTCCGATGGCAATAACCTGCCCAATGGCGGCTTTTACCTGAGCCACGCTGGTGTAGCTTCCTTCCTTCACGGCAGCGAGTGCCTCGGTGGCGGTGTTAGCTGCCGTACCACTTTCGTCGGTATAGTTTTCGGAAGCGGCGATGGCAGCCTCAAGCTCTGCAACGATGTTGTTAAACTCTGTCAGGTCTACGTATGGCGTGACATCCCAGTTATAAGCAGTTTCGAGAGAGTATCCTGCCTCAGGCATCTCTTCGCCAATGATAACAGCCCAATAGGTGTTGGCGCCCCAGTTCTCACTATTAGCATTGGTTGAGCGAACAGCAAACTTTCCGTTCTTCAAGAAGAACACCTGACGCTCCCAGTCATTGCGATTTTGATTGGTCTGCGTATGGATATGTCCATCATTCACTACATCTCCAGTTGAGCCATTAGTCAAAGTGGGATTTGTGAACTTGCAGTTCAAGTTCCATCCTGTGGCATATAATGTTCCATCAGCATTTACTGCATTAAAGGTAAATGTTGTAGCCTCATTGACATTATCTGTGAGGTATCCATTGCTCTTGAGGTAATAGGTATCACCCTTCACTGAAGCAGAGATGCGATAAGTCATGCCATCTTCGAGAACTGCGAGGGCTGCCTCGTAGGCTATTTCTGCTTCGCTCTTCGGTTCCTGGTACTCAACAAGCTCAATCTTGTTGACAGTAAGGTTCTTACCCTTGACGTGAATGTACTCGCGCAAAGCGGCAGCCTTGAAAGCACCACGTGCTGTAGATTCATCGCCTGCGCCAAGGATAGCGGCAATCTGCTCCTCGGTGAGGATGAAGTCAACCTCTACCTGCTCGGCAGTCACATTCTGCGTCAGACCTTCGATGGCCTGGTCCTTCTTGTCATAAATGGCAACCTGTGCCTCTTCACCAACTTCGGCAACTGTCACGCGAATGGTGTCCTGAGCCTGGGCGATGGTGAAGTAGTCAGTAGCAATGTCAATGCTCTTGTCATCATCGGCACCGAAGGTGGTCTCCTCTGTTGGGATTTCTCCATACGCGGCCACGATTTCAGGAATCTGCTTAAAGGAAGGAATAATGGTTACGTTGTCAGCAGGCATGACGAAGGTGTTCTCTTCGGATACCTCAACAACCTGACCATCGCCATAGGTAACTGTCAGTTCATCCAGCTGATAGCCTTCATCAGGATTTACAGTCAGTGTAATCTTCGTGCCTACATAACCTTCTGTGGGATTTGCTTCTACAGAGCCATTCTCAGCTTCAGCGACCTTCACTCCATAAACCATGGCCTCGGCCAGTGCCCACAGCGACTTGTCGCCTACACTCTTGTTTGCATAGCAAGAAGAACCTGCCGTCGTGTAATCCACACCTATGTACTCGGTGTTCTTGGTTGCCTTGGCAATGGTGTAGTAGCCATCACCCAAACTGTTAATTGTCCAAGCGTAGGGCTCAGCAGTAGCGTTCATGGTCCAAGTGTTGTTGCCTGTGCCTGTGAATGCGACATAGCTCTCACCATTCTTGATGGCATAGCCACCTTCTACGGCTTCCAGCTGGAACGGATATTCCTCTTCGGCCAGCTTGATGCCTTCGTTGATAGACATATACATGCCACCATCCTTCAGCTTCAGCGTGTACTGCTTCTCTGCATCGGGAGCAGTAGCAACGGGCATGGCCACAGCCTCTACAGCCTCAATATTTTCAGCAGTTGCAACAGCGGCCTTGGCATCGTCAATGGCTGTCTGGCTGTACTCGAACAGACCGTCGCCAACGGGAGCAAGAGCGTCAATGGCAGCTGTCTTCGCAAAGCGTGCCTCTACGAAAGCATACACGGCTGCGTCAGCCTCGTCAGCAGTAGCCAGATCTGTCAAATAAGCTGTACGTGCTTCCTCGCTTTCGAATGCCTTGACAACCACCTCGTCATAGAACAGGTGCTGCTGTGCTGCATTTCCTGCGTTGGTAGCTTTGTAGCCTAAGGAGAAGTAACCTTCTGCTTCTTCCTCCACTTGGAACAAAACGTTCTCACGTGTCCACTGGTTGACAGGATATGTCTTGTTTTCTGCAAAATAGCTGGTTTCACCCACATGCACGCCAAAGAAGTTGGATGCCGTGGCAGTTTCACCACCTACATTATTAATACGGGCAGTCAGCACATAATAGCCTGGTGCGAAGGTAGTAGCCTGTGTGTACTGAGCGTCGGCACTCCATACGGCAACCACGCCAAGGGCTGCTCCCCGATTAAGACCAGCAGGATTGAATTCGGGCACGTTAAAGCCGGTTCCGCCAATCCACTTGCCAGAACCATAGGCCATGATACCTGCGGCACGTCCATCACCATTGTTCACGGCTGTCCATCCTTCCACTTCCAGCATGTTGCTATAAGTGGTCGCATTTGTCTCCATGTCCTTGGCATAAGTGCAAATATGGTTGTCGGCAACAGCTCCTTCACTGAAGTCGCCATTGACAACAGCAGTGACGACGGGCTCAGGAGGAACGATTTCTGCAATGTCAGAAGCAGCAAGGGGATATAGCTGTAAATTGCCCTTATAAATAGTAACAATACCAGCCACCGTGTATTCCTTCGCAGCTTCCACGCTGAACTCTACTTTGAAGTTGTTACGTAGAATCAGGGCGGTTTCACCTACTTTGAAATTGACATTCGTTACGGTGGAAACTTCTTTGTCTTCAGCAAACTTTGCAGGACTTACCTGAACATACTGGCTCACGAAAGCCAGGGGATTCTCTGCCAATGCGGCAGCATCAACAACGGTTGGAACAATCTCGTTGTCGCTGGAAACCGTCTCAGCGTTCAGGGTAAAGTTGGCAACTTCTGGCAAACCATTGTAAAGGTAGAGCTCACCTTGTACGTAGCCGGAAATCTTGTCGCCAGCCTTCAGCTCATGGGTACCATAAAGCATCATGGCACCTGTCGCATCCTGGATATAGGCATTCTGACCATTCACATACAGGACGAGAGCCTCTGTGAATGTCAGGCGAGAAACAACTCTGTCAGCTGTTGCAGCGGTATTGGCAGCGGCGAAATTGTCATAGACTGGGCCAAAAGTAATGGTGACTGTGGCCACAGAACTCGTCTTGCTATCCTTTTCAGCAATAGCCTTCACGGTTGTGGTCTCACTGATGCTCAGGGCTTCTGAATACTCTGTGCTCTCCGTCGTGGGATCTGTACCGTCAAGTGTGTAGTAGATGGTAGCACCATCTTCAGCAGAGATGGTCACCGTCTGTGTCTCGAAGAAGGTGCCGGAGCTGGGCGTGATGCTGGGAGCCAGCAATGTGCCATCTTCCACCTGCTTCCACAAGATGGGAAGCACTTGATTTGATTTGTAACAAGCAAAGCGAGAATTTCCATTGTTATAATTCCACTGAATCACGCGAGCGTCAGCAGCCGCATTGGAAATTTTCACTGTTCCATCTTCATTAAATGAAACATTCCAGGACGATTGTTCATCTAAGGTCTCGCTGATGTTCAGCTGGTTCTTATCATTAGCTGTAAATGCCAAATAATAAGAATCATTCTTAAATGCAAATGTCCCTTCACTTGCTCCTTCCACCACGGTGAGTGGATAGACTCCTTCTGGTGCTGTAGCATAGGTGGTGCAGGAACCAAGGTTATTGCTCACTCCGGATAATTCCTGAGTACCATTGGCATTCTCTACAGCCAACACAACGACATCACCCACTGCAATGGACGTCGTCTTTTCCCAGTCGGCATGAGCCGAGAGGACAGACAGAACCATCACAATCAGAGAAAGTAAGAACTTTTTCATGTTGTTGATTTTGGTTTAAGTTAATAATTTAGTTAATAAAAAAGATAATTACAAATCTGATGGGTTCCCAGGAACCGAAGTAAAGATTATAATCGTTGGCAAAAATAACAAAAAAGATGGGGAACCACAAATTTTTCAAGAGGATTTTTTTGAAAAATCACCTTGACAAAAAGAACACGACAATTGTCATCAAAAAGTGTATTTGCCCCAAAATATAAGCTTTATCTGGTTCTGACCAAAGGTTTTTCGCCAGAGGCTTTGTAGTATGAGGAAAAAAGTGTACTTTTGCAACTGTTATGGTACTGAATTATATTTGGATAGGATTTTTCCTCATCGCCTTTGTCATTGCACTGGTGAGGATGGTGTTTTGGGGTGACATGGAGGTTTTCCCCGCCATGATGAACTCCACGTTTGACACATCGAAGACGGCATTCGATATTTCACTCGGACTGACGGGTGTGCTCTCGCTGTGGCTCGGTGTCATGAAGATTGGCGAGCGCGGAGGAGTCATCAACGTGCTCTCACGCCTGTTGTCGCCCATATTTGTCCGCCTGTTCCCCGACATCCCCAAGGGACATCCCGTGACGGGTAGCATCTTCATGAACATTGCTGCCAATATGCTGGGACTCGACAATGCCGCCACGCCGCTCGGACTGAAAGCCATGGAGCAGATGAACGAGGTAAAGGATGAAAAGATTGAAGCCATTAGGAAGGAAAAGGGACTCAGCGATTCGCAGGTAGCGGAGCTGAAGGCAACGGCTTCGAACCCGATGATCATGTTCCTCGTGCTCAACACGAGCGGACTGACGCTTATTCCCGTCTCCATCCTCGTCTATCGCGCCCAGCTTGGGGCTGCCCAGCCCACGGATGTCTTCATCCCCATTCTGCTGGCAACGTTCTTCTCGACCATAGCAGGCATCATTATCACGTCGCTCTACCAGCGCATCAACCTCATCAACCGTACAATGCTGCTCACGCTGGGTGGCATGTGTGCCGCGGTGGCAGGTATCATCTGGGGATTCTCGCAAATGGACAAAGAGACCATGAACGTGGTGAGCACGTCGATTGCCAACATCCTTCTCATGACCATCATCACCCTATTTATATTAGCGGGCGTGCGCAAGCGAGTGAACGTCTATGATGCCTTCATCGAAGGAGCGAAAGAGGGCTTTCAGACAGCTGTGCGCATCATTCCCTACTTAGTGGCCATTCTGGTTGCCATCGGTGTATTCCGCGCGTCGGGTGCCATGGACCTGCTCATTGCGGGCATTGGTCAAGCAGTGGAGGCCTGTGGTGCCAACTCCGATTTCGTGGGCGCACTGCCCACAGCTCTCATGAAGCCGCTCTCGGGAAGTGGAGCTCGTGGCATGATGGTGGATGCCATGACGCAGTATGGTGCCGACTCCTTCGTGGGACGTTTGGCATGCATCTTCCAGGGAAGCACCGACACGACGTTCTACATCCTCGCCGTCTATTTCGGCAGCGTTGCCATCCGCAAGACCCGCCACGCCGTCGCCTGTGGCCTGCTTGCCGACCTTGTCGGCATCATCTCCGCGATTGCTATCGCCTACCTATTCTTTTAAAAGAGAGGGAGGAAGTCATTTCTTTTGATTAAAAATGAATAAGGATCAAACAACATTACTGAAGGATACCGCCATTTACGGACTGTCCAGCATCATCGGAAGGTTCCTGAACTATCTGCTTGTACCGCTATACACCATCAAGATGCCGGCGGCACAGGGCGAGTACGGTGTCATCACCAACGTCTATGCCTACGTAGCGCTGCTGCTGGTGATCCTCACCTATGGCATGGAGACCTCCTTCTTCCGCTTCGCCAACAAAGAGGGTGAGCGGGCAGAACAGGTGTTCTCGACCTCGCTCTGGTCGGTGGGCGGCACGTCCTTGCTTTTTGTGGCGCTGACCCTGTCTTTCCTGCAACCGCTTTCCTCCCTGCTCGGCTATGCCGACCACCCGGAATACATCGCCTGCATGTTCACCGTGGTTGCCATCGATGCCTTCCAGAGCATCATGTTCGCCTACCTGCGCTATCAGAAGAGACCCATCAAGTTCGCCGCGTTGAAACTGCTGTTCATCTTCCTGAACATTGCGCTCAACTGCATCTACTATATCGGCATGGACGGCCATGATGCCGCTGCAGCCTTCTATATCAACCTGATCTGCACAGCCAGCATCACCCTGTTCTTCTGGCGCGAACTGACGGGACTGCGTCACGGCTTCGACACGCCCCTGCTACGACGCATGCTTTCCTACGGATGGCCCATTCTCGTGCTGGGTATTGCCGGTGTGCTCAACCAGTCGGCCGACAAAATGCTCTTCCCCTATATCTATCAAGGAACAGACATGAAGGAGCAACTGGCCATCTACGGAGCCGTGTTCAAGATTGCCATGATCATGGCCATGATTACGCAGGCGTTCCGCTACGCCTACGAGCCGTTTGTCTTCGGCAAGTCACGCGACCGTGACAGCAAGCAGACACAGGCCGTGACCATGAAGTACTTTCTCATCTTCACCCTGCTGGCGTTCCTCTCGGTGATGGCCTACATGGACATTCTGAAGTACATCATCGGCAGTGACTACTGGTCGGGACTGCAGGTGGTTCCCATCGTGATGGCAGCTGAAATCATGATGGGAGTCTATTTCAACCTCTCCTTCTGGTACAAGCTGATTGACAAGACCATCTGGGGAGCCGTCTTCTCGGGACTGGGCTGTGCCGTGCTGTTGGCGGTGAACTTCATCTTCGTTCCCAGCTACGGCTATGTGGCGTGCGCATGGGCAGGCTTTGCCGGCTATGCCACCGCCATGATACTCTCCTACTTTGTCGGACAACATTATTACCCCATCCAATATCCGCTCGGCGACATCGCACGCTATGTGCTGCTCACCGCTGTGTTGGCTGCCGTGATGCACTGGGAAGAGACGGGGGGCGTGGATACAACCTGGCTACGGCTCGTCATCAACACGCTCCTGATACTTCTCTTCTGTAGCTATATCGTCAAGAAAGACCTTCCCCTGAGTGGTCTGCCCATTATCGGGAAATATTTCCGTTAACAAAACAAACATAACAATAATGAAAAAATTGATTCTTTCGCTCATGGCCCTGCTGGGACTGGGCACAGCACATGCCGACGAAGGCATGTGGACCATCTACAACCTTCCGCCACAGGTATTCGAGAAAATGCAGGAAGAGGGCTTCCGCATGTCGTACAACGACCTCTACCTTGGCGAGAACTCCCTGAAAAATGCCGTTGTCAACTTCTCGGGCTACTGCTCGGGTGTGGTCGTCTCTCCCGACGGTCTGGTGTTCACCAATCACCACTGTGGCTTTGAGGCCATCCGCTCCCACTCCACCGTCGAACATGACTACATGCTCAACGGCTTCTATGCCAAGAGCTATGCCGAGGAACTGCCCAACGAGAACATGTTCGTGGCATTCATGATCAACCAAGAGGACATCACCGACCGCCTCATGAAGGAGGGCTTTGACACCATGACGGTGGAGAAACAGTCAGTTTTTCTCGACTCCTTAGAGAATGTCTTGTCACAGGAGGTCAAGCAGAACGACTCCACCCTGCGACTGGAAATCAAGCCGTTCTACGAGGGCAATAAGTACTATGCCACCACCTACCGCGACTTCACCGACCTGCGACTGGTCTTCACCATCCCGAAGTCGATGGGTAAGTACGGCGGCGAGACCGACAACTGGATGTGGCCGCGCCAGACCTGCGACTTCTCCGTCTTCCGCATCTATGCCGACCCGAAGACCAACGGACCGGCAGCCTATTCGAAGGATAATGTTCCCTACCACCCCACGCGCTGGGCACAGGTCTCCCTGAATGGCTATCAGGAAGGTGACTACGCCATGACGATGGGATACCCCGGTTCTACCGAGCGCTACCTCTCCAGCTACGGCATTCAGGAGATGCGCGATGCCGAGAATGCCACCCGCGCCCAGGTGCGTGGCGTGAAACAGGAGGTGATGATCCGTCACATGCGTGCTGACGAGGCCGTGCGCATCAAGTACGACTCGAAGTTTGCACAGAGCTCCAACTACTGGAAGAACTCCATCGGCATGAACAAGTGTATCGACTCCATCGGCATCATCAACCAGAAGAGACAGTTCGAGGAACGCCTCGCCGCCTGGCAGGACTCCACGGGCTACCTGAAAGACAAACTGAACTTCAAGCGTCTGGAAGAGTTGTACAAGGCCCGCTTCGAAGACAACCGTGCCTTCATGTACTGGATAGAGACCTTCTACGGAACCAACGAGCTCTGCGTCCGTGCCATCAGGAGCGCGAGAGGCATGGAGGTGAAAGGTCCGAAAGACAAGCCCAACAAGCAGTACATAGAGTTTGAGGATAACAGCAACGAGTGGGATGAAGCACTGGACAAGGAAGTCTTCACCACCTTGCTGAAGAACTACCGTGAGCATGTAGATGCCCGTTACCTGCCCACCTTCTACAAGGTCATCGACCAGAAGTTCCACGGCAACTACAAGGAATACGTGGACTATCTCTATAAGAACTCCTTCCTGATGAAGAGCGGGAAGAAACTCTTCTTCAACAAGAAAGCATACAAGAAAGACCTGGGGGTATTGCTGGGATTGGATCTCGTCGAGAGCCTCGGCAACATGCGCGAAGGACTTTTTGCCAGCTATGACAGCATTGACGCACAGGAGCGCTATCTCTGTGCTGCCAAGCTGCGCATGGAGGAAGACATGCCCCATTATAGCGATGCCAACTTCACCATGCGACTGAGCTACGGACAGGTGGGCGGCTTCGAACTCGCCGGAAAGCCATCGGGCTACTACACCACCGCCGAGAGCATGGTGGAGAAGATGAAGCAGGCAGACAAGAACGTCGAGTACTTTGCCGAGCCCATCATGCACGAACTGCTCTCCTCGAAAGACTTCGGCCCCTATCAGGATAAGACCACAGGCAAGATGCAGCTCTGCTTCCTGACCAACAACGACATTACGGGCGGAAACTCCGGCTCACCGATGTTCGACGGCGACGGCAAACTTATCGGCCTTGCCTTTGACGGCAACTGGGATTCTCTCTCCTCCGACATCAACTTCGACAGTCGTCTGGCACGCTGCATCGGTGTTGACATCCGCTACGTGCTCTTCATGATGGACCGTTGGGGACATGCCGACCGCCTGCTTCAGGAGATCAATGCTCAATAAAATCCATCATCACTCCAAACTCATCTCTCGACCATGAATATCCGTGTAGCTTTCGTAGGCTTGGGGTACCGAGGACTGGCTGCCATCGAGCGCTTCTGCAACATCGAGGGTGCGCAGGTAGCCGCCCTCTGCGACGCTTCTACCACACAGGTGGAGGAGGCGCTGCAGATTATCGACAGATACGGTCAGCCCAGACCGCAGGCTTACCTGGGCGAACACGGCTATGAAGAGCTTTGCAAGGACAGCGGTGCAGATGTGGTCTATATCTGCACCGACTGGCAGAGCCACGTCCCCATTGCCGTAGCCGCCATGCAAGGCGGCAAACATGCGGCAGTGGAGGTACCGGCTGCCACAACGCTCGATGAGATACACCTGCTGGTCAAGACCGCCCAACAAACGGGCAGACACTGCATGATGCTCGAGAACTGCGTCTATGACTTCTTCGAGCTCTCTACGCTCGCCATGGCACGGGCCGGACTCTTCGGCGAGATTGTACACGTGGAGGGAGGCTATGCCCATCCCATTGGCGAGAAGTGGACACCCTGGCGACTGGAGATCAACCGCCAATGGCGGGGCGATGTCTATCCCACACATGGACTGGGCCCGCTCTGCCAATTGCTTGACCTGCACCGCTCCGACCGCATGAAAACCCTTGTAGCCATGGACACCGCCGCCTTTACAGGACCTGGCGTCTATGAAAAGCACATGGGTGAGGCTGCTCCCGATTTCCAGAACGGCGACCAGACCACCACCCTCATCCGCACAGAACGGGGCAAAACCATGCTCTTGCAGCACAACGTCATGACACCACGCCCCTATAGCCGACTCTATCAGATTGTCGGCACCGAGGGCTACGCCCAGAAATACCCCGAACCACTCTTGCAATTCTCCGAGACGAAGCTGCGCGAGCTGGGCATTGAATGTAACGAGGAGGTGCTGCCCGCCAGTGTGCGTGACGAACTGCTGAAACGTTTCCTGCCCGACTACGTAGAACAACTGCTACCCATCGCCCGCCAGCTCGACCCGAGGGGCGGCATGGCCTACTTCATGGACTGGCGACTCATCCACTGTCTGCGCAACAGCGAGCCACTCGACATGGATGTTTACGACATGGCAGAATGGTGCTGCATCAGCGAATTGTCACGCCGTTCCATCGAGAACGGTTCGACACCCGTTGCCGTGCCCGATTTCACCCTTCTCTAATCCTTAACGATTGTCCTTTAACTTCCCAAAGTGAGCATAGCTTGCTAACTTCATGAACTCTCGAAAGTAGAACTCTTTTACTTTTTTTGCCTTTTTCTTTCTTTACTAAAATATTTTTTCGTACCTTTGTCCCGTATATCCTTATGATGAACATCATAACCTAAATAATAACCGCTGATATGAAAAAGAAATCGTTAGTTTTTACATTACTGGTGGCAGTCGTCATGCTGTTGCCAATGAGTGCTATGGCCCAGTTCAACTGGCCGTATGAAGTGAAGAATGGAACCGTCGTTACCAAAGTTCCCGCCCGTAGTGCTGACCAGCAGAGCGTGCTCGGCATGACCGTTCCCAAGATGGACGTGGTTCGCGTGGCTTTTGTGGGTCTTGGTATGCGTGGCCCCGGTGCCGTAGAGCGTTGGACACACATCCCCGGTATCGAGATCAAGGCTCTCTGCGATCATGAGAAAGGACGCGCCGAAGCTTGCCAGAAGTTCCTGCGCGATGCCAGCATGCCGCCCGCCGACATCTATGACGGGGAATACGGCTACAAGGAGCTCTGCAAACGCGAGGATATTGACGTGGTCTATATCGCCACCGACTGGATCCACCATTTCCTTGTTGCTCGCGAGGCATTAGAGAACGGCAAGCATGTTGCCATTGAGGTGCCCTCTGCCATGAACATGAATGAGATCTGGACGCTCATCAACCTCTCTGAGCAGAAGCGCCTGCATTGTATGATCCTGGAGAACTGCTGCTATGACTTCTTCGAGTTGAACTCGCTGAACATGGCTCAGCATGGCGTCTTCGGCGAGGTCATCTACACCATGGGTGCCTATCGTCACGATCTGAGTGCTTTCTGGGACTACTACTGGAAGAAGGATGCCAACGACAAATTAGGCTGGCGCCTGGAGTTCAACAAGAACTACCGTGGCGATGTCTATGCTACACACGGCCTTGGTCCCATCGCACAGGTACTGGATATTCACCGCGGCGACCGCATGAAGACCCTCGTGGCCATGGACACCAAGTCGTTTGTAGGCAAGCAGCTCGTCAAGGAGCGCACAGGAAAGGACGTTGACTTCCGCAATGGCGACCAGACCACCACGCTCATCTCCACCGAGAAGGGCAAGGTCTTAGAGATTCACCACAATGTGATGACGCCGCAGCCCTACAACCGCATGTATCAGCTGACAGGAACCACCGGTTTTGCCAACAAGTATCCCGTGGAAGGCTATGCCGTTTCCGCCAAGAACATGAAGGATGCCGGCGTGACACCTTCCGCCGATAACATCTCCGGTCATGGCTATCTCTCGGATGCCGACCAGCAGGCACTCATTGCCAAATACACGCATCCCATCATAAAGAAATATGGTGAGGAAGCCAAGGAAGTAGGCGGACACGGCGGTATGGACTTCATCATGGACAGCCGCTTCGTTTACTGTCTGCGCAATGGTCTGCCCCTCGACATGGACGTTTACGACCTGGCAGAATGGTGCTGTCTGGCCGAGCTGGGTAGCATCTCCATGGACAACGGCTGTCTGCCCGTCGAGGTGCCCGACTTCACCCGTGGCCACTGGAACGATATCAAGGGCTACAAGCATGCCTTTGCCGCTCCCGCTGACGAGGCTCAGACCGAGAAAGCCGGCCGCGCCTTCACCGCACAGCTGAAGGAGTTCGGTGCCCTCTACTGGAGCACGCTTGAAGCCAAGGGCGAGGCTGCTGCACAGAAGGCTCTTGCCACCGCCAAGAAGAAGGCTGCCAAGAAAGCCAAGAAGTAACTCACAGAAACAACAATAAGGGAGTTCAAGCAAGACTTGGACTCCCTTATATATTATATATATATGAACCACCAAAAACAAACTACACTGATGAATAAACTGCTCTTCTCCCTCGTCTTTTTTCTTTTTTCCGTCTCCGCACAAGCACAGGTCGGATTTGGAGACCCCGTGAAGTTCAACCAAGGCTGGCTGTTCGTTCTACAGGATGACAAAAGCTTCAAGAATGCCGCCTATGATGACTCCGCATGGCGGAAGTTAGACCTTCCCCACGACTATTCCATAGAAGGCGAGATGTCAGCGTCGCTGGCCTCCTGCACAGGCTATCTGCCCGGTGGCATCGCATGGTACCGCAAGCATTTCGACCTCGAGTCTCTCACCTCTGTCTTCCCCACAAGGAAGGATGGTGGAGAGCTGTATGTTTTCTTCGAGGGCATCTACAACCGAAGCGAGATATATCTGAACGGTCATCTCATCGGCAAACGTCCCAATGGCTATATCTCCACCCTCTACGAGCTGACACCCTATCTCAACAAGACGGGCGACAACGTGCTGGCGGTGCGGGTTGACCACAGTCGTTCTGCCGACTCCCGCTGGTACACAGGTTCTGGTATCTATCGCGACGTATGGCTGGTACAGGCTCCCAAGACACATCTTGCGCAGTGGGGTACCGCCTATCGGCTGAAGTCCATTGATGCCAAGGAAGCCGTGGTGGAAGTGGATGTAGCGACAGAAACTGCTGGACAGAAAAAAGTGAAATCATCGAAAAAAAGCTCCCTTGGAAAAGACGGCAACAATCTCGTGGCAGAAGTCGCGTTGTTGGATGCCCAAGGCAAGACCGTTGCCACTGCTTCCACGCCCATCTCTTCCGCAGACAAGCAGACACTCACGCTGACCGTTCCCTCTCCCCATCGCTGGGACTTGCACGACACCTATTTATATATATTGGAGGTACAACTGAAGAGCGACGGCAACGTCATCGACCACGACCAAGTGAGGGCGGGTTTGCGTACCCTCGAGTTCGATGCCAATCGGGGCTTTGCCCTCAATGGCCGCTGGATGAAGGTGAAAGGAGTCTGCCTGCACCACGATGCCGGTGTGTTAGGGGCCGTCGTGCCGCGCGAGGTTTGGGCACGCCGCTTGCAAGAGCTGAAGAAGATCGGTGTCAACGCCATCCGCATGAGCCATAATCCACAGGCTCCCGTGCTCTATGACCTGTGTGACGAAATGGGATTCCTTGTGATGGACGAGGCTTCCGATGAATGGGAGTTCCCCAAGCGCAAGTGGCTGGAAGGCTGGAACAAGGGAACACCCGGCTATGAAGGTTCTTTTGACTTCTTTGAGGAATGGATAGACCGTGACGTCACCGACATGGTGCGCCGTGACCGCAACCACCCGAGTGTCTTCCTGTGGAGCATCGGCAACGAGGTTGACTATCCCAACGATCCCTATTCACACCCTGTTCTCGACGGTTCCAGTATCTCACAGCCCATGTACGGAGGCTATAAGCCCGAGCAGCCCAATGCCGAGCGCATCGGACGCATCGCAGAACGACTTTCCAAGATTGTCCGTTCCATCGACGACTCCCGTGCCGTGACGGGAGCATTGGCAGGCGTGGTGATGAGCAACGAGACCGCCTACCCAGGAGCCATTGATGCCGTAGGCTACAACTACACCGAAGACCGCTACCAGACCGACCACGAGAAATACCCCAACAGGGTCATCTATGGTTCTGAGAACCGTCACGACATGCCCGCCTGGCGTGCCGTGCGAGACAACGGACATATCTTTGGACAGTTCCTTTGGACGGGTGCCGACTACCTCGGGGAGAGTGGTCCCTGGCCCGCCCGAGGCTCTTCTGCAGGACTGCTCGACTATGGCAGCTTCCGCAAGGCGAGGGGCTGGTATCGTGCCGCCCTATGGAGCACAGAACCCGTGTGCTATATCGGTGCACTGCCGCAACGTGAGCGTCAAAACCGCAATGACCAACAGCAGGGCAACCGCCGACAGCGGCCGTTCCTCTCGACCGATGCTCCCGACTTCTGGAATTTCAAGGAGGGACAGACCGTCCGTGTCTTCTGCTACACCAATGCGGCACAGGCTCGTCTGCTCCTGAACGGAAACGAGGTGGGTGAGATGAAACAACGCGATGACGAGAACGGAATGATAACGTGGGACATTGTCTATCAGCCTGGCACGCTGCGTGCCGAGGGTTGTGACCCGCTGGGGGCAGTTGTCTCATCGTATGAAATCAAAACGGCAGGAGAACCCGTTGCCCTCTGCGCGAAAGTCTTGGAAGACCAACCTGAATTAGTGCAAGTATTGGTGACAGTGGTGGATGAAGCAGGCGTTCCTGTTCGCTTGGGAAATCAAGAAGTGACCTGTGAGGTGAAGGGGCCCGCTCGCCTCTTGGGACTGGAGAACAGCGACATGCGCGACACCACAAAAGCAGATGCGAACTGTAGGAAAACAGCTTTCGGTCGCCTGCTTGCCTACATCCAACCGACAAGCAGCCAAGAAACCATCCGCATCCGCTTCACTGCCCCCGGGCTGAAGCCTGCAGAGGTTACCATTCGCTAAAACATGAAGGAAAAGCATTTAACGATGGGTGTCCGCTAAAACTTATTGGTTCTCTGTTCCTCTATATTCTGATGGTAGCACACCGAACATTTTCTTGAACTGTGTGGAGAAGTTGCGGGGAGTAGAGAAACCGACGCGGGCGGACACTTCGTTGATGGAGAGGGTCGGATTATCGGTGAGCAACTGGGCGGCACGCTTTAGGCGGACGTTACGAATGAAGTCGGCCGGTGAGATGCCAAGCATGTTGCGCAGTTTGCCGTAGAGGTTACAAAGATACCGTTTTGTGTAGAGATAACTGCTGGGAACGTTCAAAAAGTATGTTTTGAATGTACAATTCTGTCATTTGTACGCCTGCGACAGCGGGATTAGGACAAAAGAGACATATACGTATGTAGGAAAAAGAGTAATTTTGTAGCAGAAAATCAAAACAGAAGTATTATGAAGAGAATCAAGGCAATCCTTTGGCTACTCGTGCTGGTGGTGGGACAGACTGTAGCACAGACAACTGAGTATGATACCGACCGAGGCTTCATCCATCCGGGCGGACTGCACACGCAGGCAGACTTCGACCGTGTGAAGGCACAGATAGCGGCTGATAACACCATGGTAAAGCAGGCATGGCAGAAGCTGACAGCATCGGAGTTTTCGCAGAGTAGCGTACCAACCTACCCCACGGAGACCATCGTGCGCGGCGGTTCGGGTGAGAACTATATGAATGCGGCTCGTGGTGCCGCCATGGCCTACCAGAACGCGCTGCGCTGGAAGATAGCGGGCACGAAGGCCAACGCCAATGCCGCCGTGCGCATATTGATGGCATGGGCCAACACGACGAAGGGCATAGGCGGTGACAGCAACTATGCGCTGGCCGCAGGACTTTACGGTTACCAATTTGCTCAGGCTGCAGAGTTGATGCGCGACTACGAGGGTTGGAGTGATGAGGACTTCGCACTGTTCAAGCGTTGGATGCTGAATGTATGGTATCCTTCGGCAATAGGATTCCTTCGCGGACGTAATGGCACCTGGGAGAATTCTGACAAGTGGTGGCAAGCGCCAGGACACTATTGGAGCAACTGGGGCTTGTGCAATGCGCTGTGCGTCATCAGTATTGGTGTGTTGTGTGACGACGTTTTCATCTATAATCAAGGTATGTCTTATTTCAAGTATGACCAGTGCGGCACGTTCAAGGATCCGCGCATCGAGGTACCCATTAAAAACGACGGTCTGACTGAGTTCATGGGCAACTTCGTGGTGACAACCTACGAGAACGAGTTGGAAACAGGTGCCTACGGACGGCTGGGTCAGCTGAACGAGAGCGGGCGCGACGCAGGTCACTCGTCGATGTCCTTAGGCGTGGCTTTGGATGTCGCTAAGGTGGGCTGGAATCAAGGCGATGATCTCTTTGCCTATATGGATCACCGCCTCGCTGCTGGTATAGAGTATTTGGCGGCGCAATCGCTGAGTGTGACAGGTCTGCCATGGGTGGATTACATCTACGGCACCAACGGCTACTACTACACTGACTCACGCGCCTGGACGATGACAGAGCCGGCGATGGGTGCTCAGATGCGACCCTACTGGGGCACCGTTATCGGCATCTACGAGGGCGTGAAGGGCGTAACGATGCCTTTCGCCGAGCAAGCCTATCAGAACATGGGCATCGACGGCGGCGGTGAAGGTTCGACCAGTGGTGGCTACGATCATCTGGGCTTCTCGGTACTCATGAATACTCGCGACACTCAGCTCTGCCCCGCCGACCAGACTCCCACCGAACTGACCCCGAAGATGGAGTACGGAGGTACCATCACCGCCAACCTCATCCCCTCGCTTGCACAGGAGAAGACACGAAAGCTGGTGGACGGACAGACCATCTACCACAACGAACTGGGCGGACTGGTAAACACTTACACTACCAACAATAAGACGGGCGTGCCCATAGGAACGGCTATCACCCTCATACCCCAACTGCCCGAGGGCGAGGAGGACACGGGCAATTGGCTCTGGAACACGGGCGCAACCACCCGCAACCTCTCTATCACCGCCGACAAGAGCTACATCTACCGTGTCACCTATACCAACAATAACGGTGTGAAGAGCCAGCTGGCTTTCAGCATCTTCGTGCAAGGCGACTGCATCCCATGTACACTCACATCATCTGTGACCTACAATAACGAGACGACTAACGATACTATTGTCAAGATACTCTATGGCAAGACCTGCCAATTGAGCGTAGCACCGTCCCGTGGTGGAGGTACATACAAGTGGAGCGACGGCAAGACCACGCAGACCATCACCACCGCAGCCATACGCGCGGCAAAGGACTACACCGTTACCTATAGTAACCAGGGTGGAGCCACAACAACACAAACGTTCCACCTGCTGCCCGCAGCAGCCGAGCCGTACATCAATACCGACGCAGCTACACTGAAACAGACTGAGACAATCGTTGAACAAGGCAGCAACTTGACACTGGGACTCGCCCTGCCGACTGTAGTTAAGCCTGCCGATGTAAAATGGAGCACAGGAGAGAGCGGGGCTACCCTTGCACTCAATGACATTCAGACCAGCAACACTTACACAGCCACCTTCGTGCTCAACAACGAGGAGGTAACTTTCAGCTTCGATGTTTATGTACGCCAAAAAAGTAACGTATCCATAGAGAATGGCAACTACTTCATCATGGAAGCTGCCACTGGACGCCTACTAACGTGCCACGGCAAGGAAGAACTCGTCACATTCGAACAGGGAGATACCTCCTCACCAGCCGAGGGGCAGATGTGGTACATTGACCAACGAGCGGGGCACCACGCCATCATCAGCCTGCCCGACAGCATGGGCGTGAGTACTGAATGCAAACCGAAGACAACGAGACTAAAGTCATTCTACATAGAACAGCCCATCGGCTCCAACCGAATAGCTATACACTCCGGCAGCACGGCCAGCACATATCAGTACTGGACTGTAAACGAGGACGGCAACATCGAACTCACCACCATGCTCACCCACTATCCATTTCTCTTTATCCCCTTTGGCAATGAAAGTGGAATTGATGACATCGTCATGTCTGAGAGAAACAGAGACGACAGACACGACATGTACGACCTGCAAGGCCGCCACATAAACGGAGCCCCCATAAGAGGCCTTTACATTATAAACAGAAAGAAAGTGATAATGAAATAAAACAATGATCACGATGACTCGAAACATTCTTTTCTTGATGATGATTCTGTGGACAGGCTCCATGAGTGCACAGCAAGATTACAAGATGGCGGGACCTTATGAGGTCGTTGCCCGAGATGGGAAGTATGCTTATACGAAGGGGGGCAGTGAGCGCGATATGTGGACGGCGTGGCAATGCGCACAGCAAGGCCATGCAGACAAAGCCCTGGAGATCATCAATGCCTACGCTGAGACGCTGCAACGCTTCGACGGTCATGATGCCCCCTTGTGTGCAATCCAAGGATATTGGTTAGTAAGGGCGATGACCATTTTGCAGTCGCATGCGACCGCAAAATGGGGAAACATGATACGCCGTACAATGCTACCGATGATTGACAAGTTCGAGGCGGACAGCCCGTATGCCAACGGCAACTGGGGAGCGATAGTAAACCGGTTGCGAATGGCCTGTGGCATATTCCTTAAAGACAGCACCGTCTATCAGGCCAGCATCGATTATTTCCTGCATGCCAACGACAATGGCTCGCTGCCACGATATATCAGCGAGACGGGGCAGTGCCAAGAGACAGGTCGTGACCAAGGACATGCGCAGTTGGGACTCGGCGCTCTGTGTGAGACGTGCGAAATGGCATGGGAACAGGGCAACGACTTGTGGGGTGCACTCGGCAACCGCATGATGAAGGGCATCGAATATTCCGCCCGCTACAACCTGGGCTACAAAGTGCCGTTTGAAACATGGACGGACTGCACGGGACTCTACAACGAGTGGACGGAACCCGGCTCAATGGGGCGTGGCCGTATCCGTTGTATCTACGACCTGCCCTATAACCATTTCGTGAAGCGCAAAGGACTGAAGATGCCATACACGAAGAAACTACTCGACTTGCAGGCAAAGGCAGAGAAGCGAGGCGAGATTCAGCAGAACCCCGAGGCAAACCAGTTTATGGTGAAAGGTGTACAGGAGGGCACTCGCCTTCATCAGGTATTCACCTATCCTGCTCCCAAAGGCGCACCGCTGAAGCACGACTATGATGTCTATGTCTGTCCGCGAGGCAGTGAGGAATGGACAAAGGTGGATACGTATATGGCGAAGGTGAACGCCTCTGTTGGTAACAACAGGCATCAGGTGAGCGAAATCTCCTATTGTGTGTTCGATTTTACTGGTGATGTCTTTGTGCGGGTCATCAGCAAGAACCGCAAGTTCAAGGCAGCACGCATCCGACCCGATTATCGTGGCACCATTGCCCATGTGCAGAACGACAGCACTGTGCAGTTTCTCCTGTTTCAACCAGAAAACCTCAGTGTGGAGCTGGATGGCGACATTACCCATAATCTGCTTGTCTTCACCTCCAAGCCACCCGTGAACAAGGAGGAGGCAGAGGCAGAGGCCAAAGCACAAGGACGCACCTTCAAATACTATGCACCCGGCTACTACGCTACACCCGACAGCATCGCCGTGCTCTCCAACACGACGGTCTATCTGGCACCTGGCAGTTACTTCACTGGCACATTCAGCATTGACGATGCCCACGACGTAAGCATACTCGGACGAGGCATCGCCCGTCCGACACAAGGCTACGAGGGTTGTCGAATCAGGCGTGGGAGGAATATCGTGATAGATGGTATGGTTCTGAACACCTGTCCGATGGGCGAGTCGCAGAATGTCACGCTACACGACGTGCGCAGCATCTCGCATCCGTCGTGGGGCGACGGTCTCAACATCTTCGGTGGCTGTTCTGACATCCTCTACGACCGGGTCTTCTGCCGCAACAGCGATGACTGTACCACCGCCTATGCCACCCGCAAGGGCTTTACTGGGAATGTACGCAATGTAACGATGCGGAACTCCACCCTTTGGGCCGACGTGGCACACCCCATCATGATAGGCCTGCATGGCAACTCGGAGCGTGGCGATACCATAGAACACTTACGCTACGAGAACATCGACATCCTCGGACAGGCCGAACCGCAGGTAGATTATCAAGGCTGCCTCGCCATCAACTGCGGCGACAACAACCTCGTGCGCGATGTGCTCTTTGACAATATCCGTATCAATCAGATTGAACAGGGGAGCTTGCTACAGGTGAAAGTTGTTTGGAACGATAAATACTGCACTGCCCCCGGACGCGGCATCGAAGACATTACTTTCCGAAATATACGTTATTACGGCGAGCCTACCTATATTTCCGTCATGAACGGTTATAACGAAGAGCGCACCATTCGCAATATCACCTTTGAAGGTCTGAAAATCAACGGCCGTGCCATCTACGACGATATGCCCGGCAAGCCCCGTTGGTACAAAACGGCTGACTATGTACCTATTTTCGTAGGTAGTCATGTGGAGAATATTCTATTTAGTAAATAACTTAATTTTTGAACAGATGAAGCTGAAGGAATTCGTATTGCTCAGTATGATTGGTCGCCTCTGTCATGGCGTAAACCAAAACCGTGAAAACCCATTTCTGCGAAATATTCTTGGGAGTTAAAGAAGTTAAGGAAGTTAACGAAGTTAAAAGCCGATACACTTCGGACGCGATGTGCTTTCATCCTCCCAATTCTACAGCAAAACTATTGTCCTTTAACTTCCCCAAGCGAGCATAGCGAGCTAACTTCTTTAACTTCCTAAATTCGCTCCCATTATTTTCCCGGTTTTTCTTCTCGAAAGCTTCTGCACAACGTGCTTCGTTCTGGTGCCGTCAGGAAGTTTGTGGAAAGTGAACTTTTCCGATCTTCCTGCGCAACAGAACAGGTTCTTGAGAACAACAAGCTTTCGAGAAGTGTTTTCGCGGTTTTGGTTGAGATCAGTTTGAGCAACGAAAGGCTCTCTCACATAATATTCTGATGCAAAACAGGGGCTTTTCTGTACAAAAAGTCAGTACCAAGTGGGTTGGTACTGACAGTTCCAAGTTTTGGACATTTGCTGGTACTGAGAATTCCACTCAGTGGTACTCCCAGTACCACGGGCAGGTAACAAGCCTACCGCTTAGTGGTAGCGATGCCAGAAACAAAAAAGTTTTAGCGGACACCAATCATATTTATTCGTTATTCTATTCTTCGTCCCAGACACTCACGCCTCGGGAGCGAACTTCTTTGTCTTCGTTGCCAGCGCCTCCGTAGTTGATGTTGGCATTGCCGTTAGTGGTAGTTACACTGGTTGACAGAAGAATGCTCTCACACTCTACATCCTTGACCTTTACGGCAGGTCTCACGTATGCATATTTCGTCATAGCTCTATCTGTTTATTTAACCACGATCTTGTTTCCGTTATTAATGTAGATGCCCTTTGCCGCAGGCTTTCCGGCAAGACGACTTCCCTGAAGGTCATACCATGCGCCGCTTTCTTTGCCGACATTGTCAATGGAACGGATTCCCGTCGGGGCTTTGTCGTCGAAATTCAAGACAAAGACACGCACATCGGCAGAGGGCAGGTCGCCCGCTGTGAGCCCCTTCAGCTCGAAATAAGCGCGGAAGGCATTGACCGTCTTGTCAACACTGGGATAGTAAACCGTGTTGTCTGTGCTGAGGAAGAGCTTGCTCTTGTCGTCAGCCAGAAGCGTGACAGGCGAGTAGGTGCCAACAAAGTCAACGTATTGGGTCGATACCGCGTTGGCTGTCTCGCTGATGGTAACGCCCTGGAACATAGGATCCTCAATATTGCTGCCACTCTCCCATTTCACGAGATAGGGCTTGCCAGCCTCAAGACTGGTCAGGTTTTCTTCATTGAAATTGAGTGTCAGCGTTTTCGTACCAGCCTCATAGGACGTGCTGCTGAGAGTCTTGACAGTTGCGCCGGCAAGGGGCGAGTCATTGATGTCTGCAATGGCGAAAGGCAGGCACAAGGTGTTCCACGAGTCGTCCTTGTAGAGCGTGCGTCCGTCTATGATGACGGTACGGCGCCCGCCGTCAGCCTCCTGTATGGCGGAGGTGTTGTCCTGATCGTTGTAGAGAGTCAGGGGAGCACCATCAACACCATTGAAGATGTACACCGAAGAAGACGACAGTGAAAGTGTCAGCTGTGTGTCGATGTCGATGGGGGTTCCTGTGGGCAGTCCGCTGAGTACACCCTGTCTGAAGGCTGCTGTCAGTGTGATGCTGGTATGGATGTAGTCTGGAATATCGAGGGCCTCACGCAAGGTGGTCGTGAACTTCTGTGCTCCTGCCGACGGGTTGCGCAGGGCGAGGGTTGCTTTCTTTCCGTTCCATGCAGCCCAACCATAGACGTTGGCCTTGCTGCCGTCCCACGGGTTGCCACCTACCCAGTGTACATCGGGCAGGACATCTTCCTGTGCCTTCTGCCACTTGATGCACTCTGCCAGGTCGCCCCACAGGGCACCGTCGTTGATGCTGTTCATCAGGGCGAAGTCGGCATATACCTCCACCATACCACTACCGCAGGCAAAAGCACAGCGCATCTCGCGCACGATGTCATTGTAGTTTCGGCTCATGTTGGCTATACCGCCTCCGTAGTTGGAGAGGATGAATCCGTGAGTCATCAGCGTGTTGATGGGACAGAGCGGCGAGTTCTGTACGAAGTTCTGATAGACCAGTCTGTCGCGATAGGTAATCCACTGCTCACGCGAGTTGCCCTGGTTGCCCACGGTGCCCCAGTCGTTTTCCTGACGCCACACGGCATCGGAGACCTGGAACCAGAAGGGCGATGCCCATGTGCCAACCGTCGTGTTGAGGAACACGTCGGGCTTCACCTTGCGCAGCTCCTGCTCGATGTTGATGATACCCTCTGCATTCTCCTCACCCGTGGCTCCTGCGTCGGGGCCCACAGCGCTGAACTGTGCGCTGATGCCATCGAACTTGAAGAAGTTGAAGTGGTAGTTGTTCAGCATGAAGCTTGTGCGGTCGAGGAACACGTTATAGTAGGCGGGATTGGAGAGCTGCATGCCTCCGCGTGAGCTCCAGTAGTTGCGACGGTAACTGCCGCTGGTGCCGTAGCCACCAACCGGGCCAAGCCAAGCGCCAATCTGCGAATCCATGCTCCATGCCTGTTCGCTGAGGTTCTGGAAGCCGTTGGGGAAGTGGCTGTTGAACTGCCACGTGCCATACTCGTCCCAACCATCGTCCCAGACGAAGGAACCGATGCCTACGCCGTACTGGTCAAAGAGGTGGGTCTTCCACTGTGAGAGAACTTCGGCACATTGCTCTTCCGTGAAGTTGGACGCATAGTCAGCGTCGTTGTTACGGTTGATGTTCAGCTCGAACCAAGAGTTGTACATCGGGAAGGCACGCCAGGGCACGGCACGCTCACGCTCGCTGTAGCAGAGGAAGGAACGGCGTGCCTGACCGGGAGCAATGAGTCCCACGACGGCACTGACCTTCCACGTCTTGCCGCTGGCAAGGGTAGTCTGGCGGCTCCACTCGCCCTTGATTCCCGTCTCTGTGGGTGCGGCGATGTGATAGTACTCTGTCTTGTTGTAGCTCAGGTTGATGTTACCCGACGAAGTGTTGTCGCTGCCATCAGTGTTGAGCACCACGTAGTAGCGCAGGTCGTAAAGGCCCGTTGCGGGAACGGTGAAGGTGTAGTTGTTGTCGGTCTTGGCAGTACCCGAGAAGCCTCTATGATAGTCTGAAGCTGCGACATTGCCATCAACGTCAATCAGCTCGACACCAGCGATGGTGAGGCCGTGGTTGCCCGATGAGTACATGAACTGTGCATTGAAGGTTCCACCTGAACGGGTGAAGCGCACGGGCTTTGACATAAACTTGATGTTGGCAGAGGCATAGCCCAGCTCGTTGATACGCGAGGGGACAGATGCCGGTGCACTCCACGAACTGGTGTTCCAGGCATCGGTGCGTGTGCCGGCAGTCTGCAGCTGCGGATAAGCGGTATAGCTGAGATTGATATTGCCTGATGAGGTGTTGGCCTCGTAGTAGTTCTCGCAATAGTAGCGTAGATGGTAGCTGCCCGTGGCGGGCGCATAGACCTTATAAGTATTGTTCGACCTTGCGTTGCCCGTGTAGCCGAAGTGGTAGTCGGCAGACACGATTTCGCCCACGTTGTTGACCAACTCCACACCTACCATGTCCAGGCGGTTGCTGCCCGATGAATAGCGGAACTCTGCATCCAGTCGTCCAGCAGCGGTCACCGTGACCGTAGTCTCATAGACCTTGACGTATTGGCTGTTGTAGTGCTCGTCAAGAGCAGTAATCTCGGCCGGCACGAATTTTTCCTCTTGCCATGATGACGTGGTCCATGCGTCGGTGCGCGTACCGCCACCTGCTATCGTCGAGGTGGAAACATAGCTCAGGGCAATGTTACCTGCCGAGGTGATCGTCTCGGTTTTTGTCTCACAGAGATAGCGAAGGGTATAGTCGCCAGTTGCCGGGACGTAGAGCGTATAGGTGTTGTATTTCTTCAAGCCACCGGAGAAGCCGATGTGATAGTCGCTTGAAACGACCTTGCCTGTGCCATCCAAAAGCTCAACGCCCACGATGTTCAGTCCATGACTGCCACTGGCATAGGTCAGCGTAGCGTTGAGGATACCGCCTTTGGCAGCAAAGCCCACAGCAGTCTCTTTCTTTACCACGTCGGCATTCGTGAAACCGAAGGCGGCAACGGGTGCCGGAACTTCCGAAACGGAAGTCCATGAGCCTGTTGTCCAGCTGTCTGCACCAGCATCACCGTCAAGGGCAATGACGGTCTGTGTGGGTGTGGCGTCCGCCGGTACGTTGGATGTTTCCGTCTCGCTTTCGGGCAGGACGTTGGCAGCAATGTTGTCGTCAAGCAACAGCTCGGGAGCGATGATCTCGCAACTCCATGTAATCGTGCCGTTGCTGTTGAAGCTGTTCTGCTTCTCAGTATAGTTGTCACGGAAATAGCGCACGAGATAGAAACCGGGAGCGGGAATGTTGAGCGTATAGACATTCTTGGATTTCGATCCACCCGTGTAGCCCTTGTGGTAGTCGCTGGCCACAACATTACCCGTTGCCGGGTCAATGATGTCCACACCGGCAATGTCCAGACGGTGGTTGCCGCTGGTGTACTGGAAGGTTACGGTCTGCGTGCCGCTTGCAAGGATGGCGAGATAGCCCTGCTTGCCTAAGATGTCATCGGCAGGCAGCCCGAGGTCGCGGATGCCCTGTGGCGTTTCAGATCCAGGTGCCCAGGAGAAGGTCGAGCTCGTCCAGGCACTATAGGCGAAAGGCTCTGTATCGACTCCCCCCACGATGCTGTTCTTGCCCATCGGGGTTTCCAAGCCTGCGAAGATCTTGTCGCTGGCAATGACCGCTCCGCGTGTGTTACCCACTACGGCGGGAGCCTGCTCGCTGCTACTGTTGTCAACGGTGTAGATCATCGGGATAATGGACTTGAACGCTACGTTGGCAGCGGCAGCCAGGGTGAGTTCTGTCCGAAGGTAATGGGAACCGTCACGCAGCACGGCACGCCAAGTCATGTTCAGATTGCCGTAGGTGAAAGTCGTCTCGATGGCCTTGCCGGGCAGACGCAACGCTCCTTTAGCTGCCGACGCATCGGCGGCGAGCGTGGTGGTGGACACCGTGCCCATTGTCATCTCGGAGGAACTGACCTCCGTGCCATTGCCGAGAACGATGCGGAACAGCTCCGTACCGGCTTTTAGTCCCATCGCCTCACAACCGTCAAAGACGAGGGTGCCGTCAACGACGCGGAAACTGGCAGACAGAAGTTCGTTGGAAAGCGTATAAACATTGTCAGAGTTGCTGACCTGAGCAGTACCCGCTTGTTGGGCCTGCGGGAAGATGACGGCCTGTCCTTTCACTTGCATGACAAAGACTGCGGCCAACATCAGAAGGAATACTTTCTTCATAGGTTATTGTTGTTTGGGTTCCGAGGGCAAAGTTACTGAATTATTTTGTATTGCAGATGATTTCTGCAAGTTTTTTGATGTCATGCTGTAAAAATATTATTGGTGTCCGCTAAAACTTTTTAGTCCATACACAAATAAAGGTCGGTATCCTCGCTTGGATTCCGACCTTTTTGTTTCTGTCATCGCTACCACTAAGCGGTAGCGATGACAAAACATGTAGTTTAACGCTTTTGGTTGACTACTTTTAGTCTTATTTGTGAGTAGGGTTGACTCCGTTAATGATTATTGTTAAATACGGTTGTTATCACTTTATCTTATTCATGAATGGGGTTTACTTTGCAAAGTAAACGAAAAATTCTTATGCAGCCAAGCCTTTGATGGCATTTTCTCTGTAGCTCACCCATTTTTTCTCCAATTCTCCCGTACACAGTGCAGCCTGGGCCGGTGTTTTCCAGTCAAGACTCATGTGTGGCCTTTTGTTGTTATAGAAGTCTATGGCCGTCCTGAGTGCCTTCCTAACCTCGTCTATCGAAGAGAATGACATGCCCATGAGCAATTCGTTCTTGATGATGCCGTTTACACGCTCGGCCACCGCATTCTCTTTCGGGTCTCCGCACTCCGTCATGCTGATTCGGATACCGTTAGCCCTCAGTATGTCGGTATAGGCATAGCTGGCGTACTGGACACCGCTGTCAGAGTGATGGATGAGTCAGTGCATCAGGCTCTTGTCAGTACGGCCCAATGCCATCTTGAGCGCCTCGATGGCGAACCGGGCCTCCGGGGTCTCGCCCACGCACCAGCTGATGATTTCCTTCGTGTAATAATCTGTCACCAATGACAGATAGCAGAAGTCGTAATCGCCCGTCTGGGCATCGAGATAGACAACCATATAGGTGATGTCACTCACCCATAGCTGGTTGGGGCGGACAGGGATGAGTTCCCTGACCATGTTGGGGTACAATGGAAGGTCGTGGCTGGAATCTGTCGTCTTGGCGCGACGTTTCTTCTTGCGCACTTTCAGGTCGTACTTCTCTATGATGTCATAGAAGCGGTTGTACCCTACTGTGCTCCCCGCCCGAATTCACGGTGGTACATCTGCCACAGCTTGCCGCCGCCGATACCGCGGTCCTTGCGGCGGATGCGCCTGATATACTCCACGACGAAGGCCTCCTGTGCTAACTTGCGCATCTGGCTGTCACCGTGAGTCTTAGGGTGCCATTTATTAGATAATGTGTAAATTCTGAGATAAACGACTTTTATTTCAGTAATAATTTGTATCTTTGCCACAAATAAAGAATATTATGGCAGCAAGTAACGCTCTAAATATAGTATATAATGTTACATCGTCCTTCGTGGAGTCCATCCCCAAGAAGGAACGGAAGAAATATGGCCAATTTTTCACGTCAAGGAAGACGGCGGAGTTTATGGCCTCACTTTTTACCATCGATTTTTCAAAACCACAATTGAGATTGTTGGATGCAGGTGCAGGTACAGGATTACTTACTACAGCGCTTGTTGAACATCTCAGAGATTATACAAAGGAATAAATCATGTACGTAGAAACAATAAACGAACTATTGGTACCTCGCATCACCGAGCCTCAGATGGTCATCGACCTGTTTGCGGGCTGCGGCGGGTTGTCGCTGGGCTTCGAGGCGGCGGGTTATGAGACCATCGGCTATGAGATGGTGCCATCGGCTGTCGAGACTTACAACCGCAACATGCGCGGACACTGCCATGAGATGATGCTGACTGTCGGGCAGGAATATCCCGAGGCTGACATTATTATTGGAGGTCCGCCCTGTCAGCCGTTCAGTGTCAGAGGCAAACAGCAGGGAATGAACGATGCCCGCGACGGCTTTCCAATTTTCATTGATGCCGTCAGACGTCTACAGCCGAAAGTGTTCTTGTTCGAGAATGTACGCAACCTTGCATTCTCACACAAATGGTATCTCGACATGATTATCGACGAACTGCGCAACCTTAATTATCTAGTAGAGTACCGTTGTATAAATGCAGTTAACTATGGTATACCGCAAAATCGTGAAAGAATCATTGTGGTAGGCCATCGTTCCAAGTTTCGTTTCCCGACAAGAGAAGTAGACAAAGTTACCGTCGGCGAGGCCATCGGAGACACGATGAACGAGGTCATCGAGGGATGCCATTTCCTGACTCCCGCACAGGACAAATACATCGCTGAGTACGAGAAGAAGAGCGACTGCATCAATCCCCGTGACCTCTACGCCAACCGCCCAGCCCGTACCATCACCTGCCGCAATCTCGCCGGAGCCACCAGTGACATGCAGCGTGTACGCCTGCCAGACGGTCGCCGCCGCCGCATCGTCCAGCGCGAGGCAGCTCGCCTACAGAGCTTCCCAGACTGGTTTGAGTTCTGTGGTAACGAGGTGCAGCAGTTCACGCAGATTGGCAATGCCGTGCCGCCACTGCTGGCCTACAAGCTGGCGCAGAGCGTGAAAGAATGTTATGCACTTGATGAGCGTCCGCTGGAAGAGATTGAAGAACTGAACATGATGTTACAACCCCTATTCGCCGTATAGATTATGAAAGAAATCAAGATTAAGAACAAGTCGCCGAGGATAGAGAAACTTATTCGTTCAATGCTTTATGTTTTAGACTCCATAGGCATCCCGCTTGAAATGGCAAAGTCCGACCAGACACGGATGAGGATAGCCGAGGCCACTTTGGCAGTGGCAGGCATAAAGAAGTCATTCTCTGAAGCGAAGTCATCAGATGACAATTATTTCCATACGACAAGAGAAATCATTAAGTTTGAGACTGATTATTTGGAAGTAGAATATTCGTCAGGCTCATACGACAACATACGACGTTATCATCTTGACATGCAGATAGCCTCGGGGTGCATCATCAAGTCGGCGGATATTAAAGAGCAATCTCCCAATACGCCGACTCGCGGCTATGCCTGCTCACCGTTGTTCGCTGAACTTCTTCGCAGCTACGGAACAAAGAAATGGAAAGACTTGGCTGCTAAGTTCAAGAAAGAGAATGAATCGTTGAGAGAGAAGCTAGCCCATAAGCGTGATTTGGAGCGCATCCCCATCAGATTCCCATCCGGAAAGGAAATCAAGCTGTCGGCAGGGCCGCACAATAAGTTACAGCGAGCTATAATAGAGGAGTTCTTGCCACGCTTCGGTTTTGGAGCAGAAATATTGTATCTTGGCGACGCGACGGACAAATACCTTGTCCGCGAAGAAGAGAAGCTTAGGGAATTGCATTTCTTTGAGCTTGAACACGAAGAGCTGCCCGATGTCATCGCCTACAGTCAAGAAAAGAATCTTCTCTTTCTTATTGAGGCCGTTCATAGTTATGGCCAGATGGGCGAAATTCGTGTTATGAAGATTAAGGAGAAACTGAAGGAGTGTACCGCAGAGATTGTGATTGTCTCAGCATTTGACGACAAGAAGAAGTTCCGCAAATTCTCTGAGGATATTGCTTGGGAATCAGAAGTCTGGATTGCCGAAGATCCAGACCACATGGTGCATTTCAACGGCATCAAGTTTCTGGATATACACAAATAAAACATGATACCTCTTAACGGAAATCAATTCTTGGGGCCACATACACGACAGTCCTGACCTCACTATTAGTAAATATGACGCAGAAAAGAATGGCCAGGGAGATGCTGGCGGTAAAAGCGGGGAGGATGTTTCAACGAGGCTCTTCACTTGTACCGAGGTCGTAGGCTCTATCAGTGACTGTGCGCCAGTCTCTAACATGACTCGCGGCTTGATGTAGTCGAGAGATTCGCGGAAGAAGCTCGGGTATTCGATGAAGATTTTTCGCGGCTCTGGATATGTGGCATCACCTTCTCCGTCAGGCTCGGCAGTGGCCGAAAGTTCCGTAAGTCCATGCTGACGGAATGCCTCTTGCAACTCGCCGAGGAAGGTGTCACGCACGAATATGGAGGACTGTTTCCTCAACTTCTTCAATTGCTTCTTGGTCAAATCTCCCTCCAAGCCGAAATAGGTACGGGCGATGGCAAGATCGATGTCTTCAGAAAAACGCTAGATTTGATCTCTCCAGTTTATCATGATTCTTTGTTTATAATCTCGTTTATCATTTTCTGAATCCACTGCGGCATGAGTTTCAGATCACTTTTGATGTTATGCTCTTGGATGTAGTTGTTCAGAAAGTTCCTTATTACGTTCTTTTGCTCGTTTGTTACATGGCCGTTACCGATGCTTTTCAAGGCCAGACAGAGGGTTGCCATCGTCTTGTCCTTAAATGCAAAGTTCTTGGGAACCCCACGCTTAAACTCAATCGTGGTGTTTCCTGCTGTCAGTTTCCTAGCAGAACCGCTTGTCAGGAAAACGATTTTCATGGGAACCTGAGTAGAAAGGCCGAAGTAGTTCTCAGCGGCAAGTCCCGACATCAGCACTTGGGCATGGTCACGCCTTGCAATAGCCTCTGCTATCTCCGTTGGGCTGGGGAACACGGGACCAAACTTGGTGACAGTCGTCTTCAGATAGACACCGTTAGCCAGGCGGACAAGTTTGCCCTCCCTGACATAGATAGAGAGCAGGTCGCTCATGTAATTTTGGTCATATTCAGGAAAGTCTGACGCGAACAGCAACGATTTTTCCTTTGTACGTTTAAACTTCTTATCAACTATCTGGGATATAGTCATATTGTTATTTGAATTAACATTTATTCGCACCGAAATTTTTGCAAAATTACGGAGAGAATCTCATACAACCCCACAAGTTAATACCCCCTCAACCCCCACAACCTCAAAACGTGAGATGGCAAAAGCTAAGCGTATAAAAGCTTTATTGTCTGCTATTACAAGTGGGTGCTATGGGTGGCAGAGGACATGAAGAAAGTTGAGTACCCGTAAAGCAAAAGAAGTTCGGGAGTGTTCCCGAACTTCTTTTGTTTCAGATATCCCAAGGTTACTGCAGGAGGATGACGTTGGCGGTCTTGTTGTCGTAGCCCGTCATGGTGTGACCAACGGATGCACCGATAAAGGTGGGGTCGCAGACAATGTACTTGGCACCGTTGACCATGATATGGTCGCCATTGACATTCTCCGTGAAGTTGACGGCGCAGGCCAGGTGTCCCGGATAGTAGATGAGGATACACTTGAGTCCGAGCAGGTCGCGCACCAGTCGTGTGAAGAGGATGGAGCGGTCTTCGCAGTCACAGTAAGGGTAGTAGAGTGTCTCATCGGGGAAGAAGGCCCGGTCGTCGCCCCAAACCTTGTCATCGTATTCATAGACGAAGGCCGTCTGCACCCAGTTGAGGAGCCGCTCGGCAGCCTCCAGCTGTGAGCGTCCGTTGATGGCTCGCTTCAACTGCGGATAGAGCTCGTTTTGCGTTTCCTTGCATGGAGCGGTGTTGGCATACATCGCCCATCGTGTCATGAAGTTGCCACCCACCTCGGAAGTGGGATAGGTGTTGAAGAACGGCAACAGGTTCTTGTTTACACTGACGCGGACACTCATGTCGGGATAGCGGCGTGATGTCAGCGTGCGCTGCGGTGATGCGGCATAGTTAACCTGCGGATCGCTCTGCACCCATAGCGAGAGAGGCTGTTCGTTGGGGTATCGGGCACTGGTCATCCGGACTTCAATCGGATCGGCAGACAGGGTATAGAACTTGTCATTTCCTTCATTGATGTATGACTCTCCGTAGATGGTATGCTGGCTGGTGTAGAAGAGTGCCAGTTGCCCTTTGGCAATGCCCAGACGGATTTTATAACCTGACTGGCTGTAGATGAAGGCAGTGACGAGAGTAGCCTCGTTGCCTGCTCCGCAGTAGCTCTTGCCTAATGATTCCAGCATTTTGAGATAGGCCCAGTCGCAGAGCCTATGGGTGGAGCGCAGTTTCATGCAGTCGATGACAAGGTTGTTATAGGTCTCCTGGCACAGTTGTTCCCAGGCATCGGCAATGCCGTTCTCGTTCATCTTGGCAATGGTAGGTGCAGGAGCTTCGGGCTTTCTGACCTTCATCTGCGTACCCAGATAATTGAACGAGATGTACTGCTGTGTGGTCTGCGGCACCTCATCAATCGGTGCCACCGGCTGGGGTGGTGTCACTTGCTTGATGGGCTTGACAACCGACTTGATAACAATCTTCTTGTCCTGCTTTTCCTTCTTGGCGTCTTCGTCCGACATCTTGATAGGAACGACGGGCTTCACATCCTTGTCGGGGGCCTCCAACGGCTTCACCGAATTGTAGCTCTGCCAGTTCTCGCGCATCTTGCTGACATACTGGGCATTCAGCTTCTGTCGGTAGTCGTTGAAATTGTTGGCTCGGTTGGCGTTGAAAGCAGACCCTTTGTTGCCTCCGACATTCGCGCGTGAGCTGTTGAATCCATTGTTTTGTGCATTCAGGGTTGCGGGAGTGACGGTGCAAGCCAAGGCTGTGAGGGCAATGACGATTTGATTTCTCATTGTAGGGATTGTTTTTAGTTTTCAGATGATGGCTCAACGGATTCCTCTACGGGCTCGTTCACGGGCTCATCCACTGGCTCTACTGGTTTCTTCTCCTCAACAACCGTTTCATTGATGGTGTTTTCCTTCTGGTTCTTTCCGTAGGCCTTGCCAATATCACGTATGGCCTCGATGCGCTCTTTCTCTAATTTGACCGCTTCGCGCTGCATTTCCTGATAGAAAGCCCAGTCTTCACCAATCCGCTTGTTGATGTCTTCTGCCAGCTGTTGTGCTGCTTTCCAGCTTATTGCACAGGGATCGATGGTAACGAGCACCTCGCCTGCCTCACGAGCAGCCTTTGAGTCTTGCCCCGCATTCCAGATAGCCTTTGCCTTGGCGAGTTTCTTCTGTCCGTCGATATCGATGATATGCTGGTAGATGTCTATCATTTCATCGGCGACCTTGTCGTATTTCTCGGCGCATGGCGGTACGGAGGCCAGCAATGCGAGGGCTTTCTCGTAGCTGCGAAGTACGGCCAGGTTCTCAGCCTGATCAATGAGCTTGGACGTTTGCGTGTTGTAGTAGTTCATGATTTTCTCGCGCGCCTCTTTGATGAATGTCTGCAGCTGCGGCTGGTTGCCATTGATGCTGTTGATGGCTGCGCTGTAGGCTTGCGCCTCGTTCTGCCCGGTTCCCTTCAAAGGAACAATGGTGGCAGCAAACTTCTCGTCAGTGATGGTGTTGGCAACATAGAGCGAGAGCTCGGGTGTGACAACCACCAGCGGACGTGTGCCGCTCATGACCTCCTTTGTCCCCTCGTTGATGTTGGCTGCTATGTAGAAGTAAGCATAGGCAACACCGCCACCCATGCCGTTGGCAGTCACCATCTGTCGCATGCGTGCGAACAGCTTCGACTGTGTCATAGGAGCGAAAGAGTCCACCTCCTGTGGTACGACAACCATGATGGGAATCTCACAGTCGTTTTTAGCCCATAAGCTCATGGTGGAGCAAAGGGCCAAGGTTAATGCTAATATCGTTTTCTTCATCATTCTACGTGGTGGTTGATGTTATCGGATATAGATGTTTACTTTGCCCAAACCGCGGATCTTGAAATCGGCAGTCACGCCATTCTCTTCGAGGAAGTTGACCATCTTCTGTGCAACGTCCTTGGCACCCTGCTTACGCTGGCGACCGCGAATGGTCGTGGTGAGCGGAATATAGACTCCTTGGTACTGCAGGAAGGTGTTGCCACCCTTGACGCGTTCCAGTCCGTTGCCATCAACCGAGTTGTCGTAGAGGAAGTCTTCAATCTGTTCGCGCAGGGTATATTGTCCCACCTTGGTATTCATATTGACTCCACCAGTGGTCTTGATGTCGAAGGCCACCATACGTCCCTTGGTTACCATGCTGTTGTAGTAGGTAAGCATCAGGTTGAGGAAGGAGTCCATGTTGTCATATACGGCCTCGCGCAGCAGCACCACAGGGTTGGCGGAAGTTGAGGGCTTGCCCATGCCTTCCACAGGAGCAAAGTTGCGGTTGGTGTAGGCATCGGTGCCGTTGAGGGTGTAGCTGACCTGATAGTTCGGCCCGTGCTTCAGCATGTCGAACTGCACTTTGACAAGGATGTCGGCCTCAGAGTTTCGGATGATCGCCTCTTCGATGCTTTCCGACTGGTCAGCAAAATTGGCGTTGGCCATGGCAGCATCAGCCTTGGCATTGTTGATGGCCTCGATGAGGTCGATGAGGACAATGTCGGAGTTCTTTTCTGCGATGAGTTGCTTCACCTGTGTCAGCACAGCGTGCAGTGAGGGGTCTTCGCTGAGTGCCCGCTCGTAGTCGGGTATGGTTTCTGTTACACCGTTGTTGTTGTATTGCTGAACATAGCCGTTGGACTTGCAATAGATCAGGTCGGGCACCACCATCACGTGAGGAGGTGTCATCGCTTTCTGGGCAAAGGTTGTGCCTGCCATCATCAGCATAGCGGCACAGAACAAAAATATTCTTTTCATATTCTTTTTTTTGTTTGAACTTCTTGATTACATGTTTCTTAACTACTCCTTAATGATTTTGTCCTTGACAAAACGCTTGCGCAGTTCAGAACGGTTGACGACCACGGTGATACCGTACATGGTGGAGCCGGCACCCTGGAACTCCTCCTTGGAGTCTTTGGGTTGACCGTGGAGCGTGACGTATTTCTTATACTTGCTACCGTCGGAGAAGAATTTGTCGAAGTAGGCCTGATGCTTGGTACGGGCATTGGGCTCATCAATCACGGGGTAAGCACTGCAATCGCCGGTTCCGGCGGTAATGCCGTTGAATGTTACCTCATACACAGCTTTTTTCTTGGCTTCTTCAATCGCATCGGACTTGTCGGTACCAGAAGCCCACACCTTCAGTGTTTGGGTTCCGTCCATGCTCTTGCCAAGACACTCTGTCTCATAGCTATGGAAAGCAGCTGTGGTCACTTCTTTTTTGCTGCCACATCCTACAAAGAGTAGCAGGCTCAGACTCAGACAGATGATAGTTTGCTTCATAGACATATTTTTCTTGATCATATTCTTTCGTTTTACCAAAGGTTGGAGAATCCTTTAATGACTCCCGACTCCTCCAGATACTTCTGCAGACCTCTTTGGTCAATCATAACCGTAGCCGCTGTTTCGTAGGATTTGGTCTGTTTGTTCTTCATGACCGTGAGGGAAGAGGGAACAATAGAGGCATAGCGTCTGTAGGCACCTTCACTCCAGAATGCGTCGAAGAATGCCTTCTTGGTCTGCTCTATGTTAGGATCTTTGATGATGGGACTCTGTGCGCCATAGCCCTCGGTAGAACTGATACCATTGAATAGGACACCATGCACGGCATAGTGCTTCACCGCGTCTTCGGAATTGACTTTGAGATTCTTCTTGGAAGTGATGACGACATGAACCAGATTGCGTCCACCATCGGCAGTTCCTGCGCTGGTTATGGTGTACGACTGTGCGCTGACAAGGGCGCAACTGATGCAAAATGCAAATAGTAATAAGATTTTTTTCATATTCTTCTTCTGTTATTATGATTAATCTATGTTTAGGGGGATGTTTCTGCTGTTTACAGTTCTCTTAACTGAAGACCAGGCGTATGGAGGTCCATGGAAGATTTACAAAAGAACTGGGTGCCCTTATCGGTTCGGTTGAAATATTGGGTGAAGTCGATGTCCTTGTTGTCCCAGGGTGTTCCTGCCTTGGCCGTTCCCACGCGCTTGTAAGCAATCTGACCGTTTTTATCCTTATAGGGCTGCACAATCTCATATTTCTTGTCGGTCTCGACATCTTCTTTGAATCCCATGTGGGAGTAGATGTTCTCGCCATCGAAATAGAAGGGGGCACGTGGACGGAAGACGGGGAAAGCTTTGGCCAACTCGCGCATACCTTTTTCCACACAGCGCTCACAGACATCGAGAATGACTTCGTCTTCATTGCTCCAACTGGTGAGGATGGTCTTTGAACTCGACTCTTCGTATTTGCCGACAAATTCAAGCTCGAAGGCATTCTTCGCACTCTCGAACTTGATTTTGCGAGCTTCCACCTCTGTGGCCGGGGTTTCGTTGTCAGCCCAATAGTCGTTGTACATGATATTGGTCATGTCGTTGTCCCACTTCAGTTTGTAGAGATAGGCATTCATTTTCACACGGAACCCACCGATGTCACCCACAACGGCCGCTCCAACCTGAGCCACAGCACTGCCGGCATGATAGGCTGAAGCCTGTTTCCTTTTTTCCTCCGCTTCTTTGTAGTTTCCCTTTCTGGCCTCCGATGCAGCTTTGGATTCTTGTACCGATGCTGCTACCTCTGCTCCAGCACTGAGGATGGCCAAGGCAAAAGCTCCCCATTGGAAACCCTTCTTCTTGTCGATGTAATCCATGTCGCACACCAATACAAATGTACTTTGCAGCAGTTCGATGCCTTCATCGCGCAACATGTCGGTTCCACGGATGTTACTCAGCGAGCGCTGGTAGTCGGCATAGGAGGCTCCGTAGCCCCCACGCTCATGAATGAGATCCATATTCATCTGACCCGTTTCTTCGCTTCGGTTGAACCATCGGCCGACAACCTTTTGGGCAACATAGTTGCTCTTGACCATGTTATCGATGTCTGCCTGCGACTGCTTACCTTTCACGCTGATGACACGAAGGTCACTGATGTTGTGTTCGTTGTAGCGCTTGGGAAGGGGGAAGGACTTGAAAACGCGCTCCATGTCTTCTGCGTACTTCTTATCACGATGAGTCAGCAGTATCATGCAAAGCGAACTGCGACGATACTGGTCCTTCTCGCTGACACCGGAAGACTGGTAGGCATGGATGGGAACTGCGGTGGAACCCTGCTCGTTGGTTGTGGCATTCGTGACGGACTGCTGCGTGTTAGTGGCTTCGCCTTTGACAGGGATGTTCAACTTCTTTCCTGCATAGACGAAATTCAACTTGGGATTGGCACTCTTCAGCTCATCGACAGTCACTCCATAGTGCTTGGCAATGGTTTCAAGCGTTTCCCCACGCTGGATAACATGTTCCGTCTGTGCCTTCAAGTTGAAGGCGACGGTACACAGGAACAGAAGTAATAGCGTTAGTTGTCTCATAAACTTGAGTTAGTCAGTTTGGATCACGAGATAGGTAGAGATGCTCCAAAAACGTCCAGGATTGGTAACTTTCAGTACCGTGGTACTGCCCTGCTTCACCAATTGATAGGAATCTTTGGGTACGGGAGTCAGAATCTTGGGAGCCTTGGAGTTGATGGTCAGCTCACTGAATTCGCGAATGTCTATTCGCTTGAAATGACTCTTGTTCAGACTGTTGTAGTCTATCGATTTCTTTTGCAATACTCCCCCCGTGAGAATACCCTTCTTTTTCAATTCAGCTTTCGATGCCGTGAGGACATAGCCCTCGTTCACCATTTCGTCTTGTGCTTTCATGACCTCTGCTTGCTCGGCAATGAGCATTTCATTCATCGCATTGGTCTGTTGCAATGCAGCGGCACGTGTCTTCAGTTGTGCAATGCTGACATTCTTGTTGTTCAGCTCTTCTCGCAGTTGTGCCATTTCAGAGTCCTTGGCTTCCAACTGTTGCTTGAGCGAGGCAATGATGGTGCGCAACTTGGCGGCACCTCCCGTTGAGGCGTTCAGCTTCTTTTCTATATCCTCTATGCGCTGGCGCTGGACGGCAAGGGTCTGCTGGAATGCAGACAGATTCTTTTTGATGCGTTCACGATTCAGTGCAGGACTCTCGCCAGGGGTGTTGTTTGCATTGAAAATCTGTCCCTCCTGTGCGGCAATGCTGTCAAGTCCGTCAGCAATGACAGACAGATATTCGTTTAAACCATTGTAGTCGGCCGTTTGCTTGTCATAGAGATTTTGCAGAGAGTCGATCTGTTTTTGCAGCTTCGTTTCTTGGTTACCACCGCATGAAATGCAGATAAAGGCTGCCATGATATACAGCCAAAGGAAATTCTTCGTCATAGGTTTTTAGTTTTTAATCTGCGACAAAGATAAGAAAAAAATTATAAAAGAAAGCATTTGTGAGAAAAAAATGAGCTTTCTTCCCCGCTTCGGCAAGAATTTACCTTGTCTTACTGCTTCAATCGGACGAAGACGGGATAGTGGTCGGAGGCATTACGCCGCCGGTCGGTCCAATAGCTGTCGGTGCGAAGGGCATAGGATTCTACTGCCCAATCGGTTGAGACAAAAATGTGGTCGATGCGCCCTTGGGTCTTGAAGTCGGTCTTATAGGCCTGGAAGGTTCCGTTCTCGGCAAAGCGCAGTCGGGCTGTATCGTATGTATCGACAAGGATGCCCGAGTTCGTGAAGATTCCGTAGATTTCATCTGTCTGGTCAACGTTGAAATCGCCTGTCAGGATGACGGGTGCTCCGGCAGCCAACTCCTTGATCTTACTGATGACCAAACGTGCGGCTTCCCTTCGTGCTACCACGCCCACATGATCCATGTGGAGGTTGAAGAAGAAGATGGGTGAAGGTTGAGACACTTGAGCTCCTTCCCTCTTCTGAACGAACTTCCCCCATGTACAGATTCGCACGCAGGCGGCATCCCATCCCAAAGCGGGCTTGTCGGGGGTCTCATTGAGCCAGAAGTGTCCGCTGTCAAGCAACTGCATGCGGTCTTTCTTGTAGAAGATGGCGGCGTACTCCCCTTTCTTGTCACCGTCATCGCGTCCGACACCGATGTAACCATAGTTGTCGAGGCGGTCAAGCATGTCGATGAGCTGTGAGTGGAGCACCTCCTGTGCGCCCCACACATCGGGACTCTCAACATTCACCTGATCGCAGATGACCTGACAGCGTTTCGACCAGACGTTCCCCTTGATGGAGTCATCGGAGTTCTTATACCTTATATTATATGTGCCCACCCGCAGCTCCTGCGCCTGAACAGAAAATACACAAGCGGCGATGAGAACAAGGAAAACGACTGCTTTTTTCATGACTTCTTATTTTTTACGGGGTTTACGGCGTGCCCATCCTTCTTCGCTGAAGTCGGGTTCTTCGCCTTTCAGTTTCATGGTGTCAGGATGCAGGAATTTCATCCAGTCCTCTTTCTTGAATCTCGTCTGATGCGCTGGAACGTCGTCGAAGATAGTTCTTCCACGCCGTTTCCCCTGCGGAGCCTTGGCAGCCCTGCCTGCATTTCCGCCCCGAGAGCCTCTGTTCTCTCGCTCCTGTGGTGTCTCGTCGGCGGGATTACAGCGCACCTGACGGTTCTTATAGAACGTTCCGTCAATGGCATCCATTACCTTACGCGCATCACGCTCGGGTACCTCGATGTAGCAGAACTTCTGCAGGAGATCGATGTGTCCCACCTGTTGCTTGCCCTCGATGTGACGGTTAAGGAACTGCATGACCTCGCCTGGGTAGAATCCGTCGGCCTTGCCCAGATTGATGAACAGGCGGGCATAGCCTTTCTCTGCCTTACGGGGACCACGGTCACGTCCGTTCTTGTCAGTTCTCCGCTCTCCTCCCTCTTCCCGGCTTCTCTTTCCGGATGTCGGCTTCTCAATCTCGGGAGCATCGGCATAGTAGGCAAGGAAACGTCCAAAGGTCATGGACACCAGTTTCTTGATGATGACCTCTTTGTCCATGAACTCGAAGTGACGGTTGATTTCCTTCATGAAGGGAGCGATCTGTTCCTCGTCCACATCAACCTTCTCGATTCTGTCCATGGCCCGATAGAGCTGCTTGGTACAGATCTCCTGCGGTGAGGGCAGGGTTCCGTCAACAAATTCCTTGCCGATAACCTTCTCAATGTTGCGTACCTTATGCTTCTCACGGGTGTGTATGATGGAGATGGAGGTTCCCTTCTTACCCGCGCGACCGGTACGACCCGAGCGGTGGGTGTAGTTCTCGATGTCATCGGGCAGTCCGTAGTTGATGACGTGTGTCAGGTCGTCCACGTCGAGTCCGCGTGCGGCGACATCGGTAGCCACGAGCAGCTGCGTGAGATGCTGGCGGAACTTCTGCATGGTCAGGTCTCGCTGATCCTGTGAGAGGTCTCCGTGTAGAGCCTCAGCATTGTAGCCGTCGTGTATGAGCTTGTCGGCAATCTCCTGTGTCTCCACCTTAGTACGGCAGAAGATGATGGCGAAGATGCGCGGATGAAAATCGACGATGCGCTTCAAAGCAAGGTACTTGTCCTTGGCATTCACCAGATAATAGACGTGATTCACATTTTCGGCTCCCTCGTTGCGGCTGCCCACGACAATTTCCTTGTGGTCGTGCAGGTAGTTGAGGGCAATTTTCTCTATCTCCTTGCTCATGGTGGCGGAGAAGAGCAACGTGTTGCGGTCTTCGGGCACATGCTCGAAAATCTCGTTGATACTCTCCGAGAAGCCCATGTTCAGCATCTCGTCGGCCTCGTCGAGCACCACGTTGTTCACGTGCTCAAGGTCGGCTTTGCCACGGTTCATCAGGTCGATGAGTCGGCCAGGGGTGGCAACGATGATTTGCGCTCCGTGGCGCAGGGCGTGTATCTGGTTATTGATGCTCGTTCCTCCATACACGGGAACGATGTTGATACCAGGAATATACTTGGCAAAGTCCTTGATATCATCACTGATTTGCAGGCACAGCTCACGGGTGGGACTCAGGATGAGGGCCTGCGTCTCACGGTTCTTCGGATCGATGCGTTGCAGAAGCGGAATGCCGAAAGCAGCGGTCTTGCCCGTTCCAGTCTGTGCCAGAGCGATTACATCGTTACGATTACCAAGTAAATACGGGATTACTTCTTCTTGAACGGGCATGGGATTCTCAAAGCCCAGTTCACTAATGGCGCGGCGAATCTCCTCGCTGACGCCCAATTCTTCAAATGTCTTCAATTGTATAGCAATATAATTCGGGTGCAAAGGTACGAAAAAGTAATGAAGGAATCACACAAAAGTGCAAAAAAGAGAGAACATAGATACATTTACACTTTGCTGCAAAGAAGCAGAGCATGGGTTCCGTCGTTGAGCGTAACCCCAAAGAGGTAGGTGTCACCACCGTCTTTGAGCTTCAGCCGACGGCGGAGCTCATCAGCACTCATAGGGAAATTGCGGACGGCAACGTTGGCATGGTCGATACCCTGCAACGTGGTGCGCAGCTCGCGCTTGTTAAGCGATGAAACGGATATGATCTGGAACTTTCTGCCTGGAAATGCAGAAATGTTTTCTTCCGATAGGAAGAGATGTGTGTTGACAGAAAGTTGACAAACGGGATATTCGGCAGCAAGCTCGCTGAAGCATCCTGCCTTCATGATAGAGGCGTTGGGCTCGTAAAGCCAATGACGAGGGGACGGGGATACGAGGACGCTGGGGAGTGAGGGAGTGCAAGACTGTTCATAGGAAAAGACGGTGTCATCGTTGACACAGAACACTTTACAACCCTTCGACGGTTGGCTTTTCATCACCAAGAGCAGTTCCTTGCACTCGTTGCCGACAGAGAGGATATGTACCTCGGTAACGGTTTGCAACTGTTCTACGGCTTGATGCCAGTCGAGCATGGGCGAGAGTTTCACAACGACATAGTCGGCTTTCTGGAGTAGCTTGTCGCGCAGCGCAAGCACATCAGGCGTACAGTCACTGATGGCATAAGTCCTTGCACCCTGTGTGTCGCGTCGTGCTGGGTCGAGGAAGATGACTCGGGCCTGTATGAGCGTGTGCAAATACTCGGTTCCATCACCCTGGATAACCTCCACACCCTCTAATCCCAACAACTGAAAATTGTGACGGGCAAGCTCACAGAGGTGGGGTTGCTGTTCCACATAAAGAAGCCTCCCTCTTGATTCCCCAAGGGAAGAAGAGAAATGAGTGGATAGTTCTGAAACAATGAAGGCGAAATCGACACCGAAACCGCCCGTGAGGTCAACAAAGAGGTTCCCTATTCCATCCCCAGAGAGAGAGGAGGAAAACAGTCTGCCAACAAGTTTCCCTTTATAGCGAGCGGTCTGTTCGCTGGAACACTGTTCCATGGAAAGGTGGGGGGGATACCAGATATCGCTGTTCGATGCCCAAGTGGGGAGCTTTCGCCGTGCCATCTGCTTACCACGAATCTGGTCAAGTGCCCGCTGCAGGTTGATCTCTTTCGATTTCGTTCCTTGCAGGGCAAGTTGCCGCACGTCATCATCGGCATGCCGTCGTGCATACTCCACCGTCGCTTCGTTGAGCCACGGCTCGGGCAGTGTTGTCCCCATGCAACTCATCGGCTTTTGTACTGGTCGAGTGCCCGCTGCAGGAAGTGGAGGAATGCAGGGACATCCTCCTTATAGCTGTGGGAGGGGCCGAGCGGCTTGCCATTCGCATCAACGGCAACATAGAACGGCTGAGTGTTGGCTCCGAACTTATGTGCCTGTAGCCAACTGTTCTTTTCTTTCACGGTGGTCATGATGCGCTTCTCTCCATTCTCGTTTATCACGAATGGTTCTGGCAGCTTGGCGCGGTCATCCACATAGAGCGAGATGAGAACAAAGTCTTTGGTGAGCATATCGGCCACACGCGGGTCTGTCCAAACGGCGGCCTCCATCTTACGACAGTTCACACAGCCAAAGCCAGTAAAGTCAAGAAGCACGGGCTTTCCCTGTGCGCGGGCGGCTGCCATGCCACTCTCGTAGTCGGTGTAGTGAGCTTCAACCACATGGTTGTTAAGGTTGAAGTCCTGCGTGTTCATCGGTGGAGCGAAGGCACTAACCGCCTTGCAGGGAGCACCCCATAGTCCGGGAAGCATATACACGGCGAAAGCCAACGATACCAGTCCACCCATGATACAGAGAACGGGCATCGGCTTACCGTCGGAGTTGATGGCATCCGTCTGGAACTTCAGGATGCCGATGAGGTAAAGACCGAGCATGAAGAAGATGACAATCCAAAGCGAGAGGAATACCTCACGGTCTAACAGATGCCAGCCATAGGCGAGGTCTGCCACAGAAAAGAACTTCAGGGCAAACGCCAGCTCAACGAAACCAAGAACAATCTTCAAGGTGTTCATCCACGAACCAGACTTCGGAGCCTGCTTCAGCCAAGAGGGGAACAGGGCGAAGAGCGTGAACGGCAAAGCCAGTGCCAAGGCAAAACCGAACATGCCCAGCGCAGGGGCTATCCAGTTACCACTGGTGGCCGTCTCGACAAGTAGCAATCCCACAATGGGAGCCGTGCAGGAAAACGACACCAATACGAGCGTGAACGCCATCAGGAAGATGGAGAGCAGACCGCTTGTCGATGAAGCCTTGCTGTCAACGGCATTCGCCCACTTGTCGGGCAGGCTCAGCTCGAACCAACCGAAAAATGACAAAGCGAAAACGACCAAGAGGATGAAGAGGAAGATATTGAAGGCAGCATTGGTGGACATGGCGTTCAGCGTATCAGAGCCGAACAGGCTGGTGATCACCAATCCCAATGCCAGATAGATGACAATGATGGAAAGTCCGTATGTCATGGCATCACGAATACCCCGACGCTTATCGTCCTTTGCCCGCTTGAGAAAGAAACTCACAGTCATCGGAATAATGGGCCAGATACAGGGCATGCACACAGCCAACAGACCGCCCACAAAGCCCATCAGCAAGACATACAGCCAAGAGCGACTGGCAATGTCATCGGCACCGCCAAAGGCTTGCAAATCCTTGATGGAAGGGGTGTATAGGAGAGCACTCTCCTGCCCTTTCTCAGAGGAAAGGAGTGCCGCTGTATCTACTTGGTTGACATTTGTATCCGGGGTTGCCTCCTCTTCCTCAGGCTGAGGAGTAGTCTTCTCCTCTTCCTTGGGAGACATGGTGAGGGGGCTCTTCCCCGACTGCTTGAAAGCAACCTCGCTCGGTGGCATACACATCTCGTCGTTGCAGGCACCATATTCCAGATAGACATCTATCATATGCTGGGGCTTGGTATAGCGGATACGCTGCACAAACGTGGCACGATGTTCGAAAAAACGCAACTCCATGCCAAACATCGGATCGAACTGCTTGACTTCCTTGCCACGTGGACGCAGCTTGCCAACCAACTCCACACCCTCCAGACTATTGACATGCAGTGAGGCGGCAATGGGACCATCACCAACCAAGTCGGTGGAATACACGTGCCAGCCATTGTCAATGGTTGCACTGAAAACAATCTCCGCCTCTGCCTGATCAAGGTTCTTCAACGTTGACGAGAACTTCACAGGCTCCATCATTTGTGCGCTTGCCAAGATTGGAAGTAGCAGCATGAAGACTGCAAACAATACTTTCTTCATAAATCCGTTCATTTAGGATGCGTGTTGACAATTGCTATTTCAATAGTTCTACAGCTTTCTTCACAATGTCGTTCTGTTCATTGTAAACGGCAAAATATTCACTCATATCCCACAGGTCACGTGCCACGAGAGCTTTCATCTGCAGCTTCAATGTCTTCACTGTCCGTTCCCGTTCCTCGTCATCTGCCGGTTTGATCTTCGCCTTCTCTGCCTCAGCCATCACACCTGCGATGACCTCTTCGGGTAGCTCATAACGAATACGGAACTCCTCAAACGTAGGATAGGTCTTTTTCAACTGCTTGCGATGCTTGTCAATATACTTCAAATTGGCATTGAGAACGATACTCTTAGCAGCCATTTGCCGATACATCCGAGTGAACTTGGTCGTGTCAAGCGGAACGAAATGATCGGGCATAATACCACCTCCGCCATAAACAACCCGATGCTCCCGCAATGTATAGAACTTCAGCGAGTCGGCAAAGTGGATGCTGTCGGCAGAATAAAGCTCTCCATGCTTGAAGCGACGCTCAATATCTTCAGCATACTCACGCCCTTCTCCTTTCACGTAGGGCTTCTGTATGCACCTTCCTGAAGGCGTATAATAGTGGGCTGTTGTCAGGCGCATCATCGAACCGTCAGGGAAATCTATCGGACGCTGCACCAGTCCTTTACCAAAGGAACGACGACCAACGACCTGCGCACGGTCGTTATCCTGCAACGCACCGGTAACAATCTCCGATGCCGAAGCCGAGTATTCGTTGATCAGCACGATTACCCTGACATTCTTGCGGAAACGTCCGTTGCCTTGAGCACGGTATTCCTGTCGGGTCGCAACCCTTCCCTCTGTATATACAATGAGGTCCTTATCGTCCAAAAACTCATTGGCAATCAGAACGGCTGCCTGCAAGTAGCCACCACCATTTTCCTGGAGGTCTATGACCAAATCCTGTAGCTTGCCGCCACTACGCTTCTCAAGCGTGTCTGCAGCCGCCATGAACTCATCGTAGGTCGTTGCCCCGAAAGAACCGATGCGGATATATCCGGCCGTGGGAGTCAGCATGTAATAAGCATCAAGGGTGTGGATGGGAATCTTGTCACGAGTGACAACAAACGTCAGTTGGCCACGAATGCCACGACGGACTATTCCCAACTTGACCTTGGTTCCTTTTTTACCACGTAGCCGCTTCATGATATCCTCCTTCGACATCTTCACGCCGGCGATGGCGGTGTCGTTGACTGCAACAATACGGTCACCGGCAAGAATGCCTACCTTCTCAGATGGTCCATTGGTGACGGTCTGAATGACGAGGAGCGTGTCTTCCACCATGTTAAACTGCACACCTATGCCCTCGAAGGAACCCTGCAACGGCTCGTTCATGGCTTTGGTTTCCTTGGCTGTGGCATAAGAGGAATGGGGGTCGAGTTTCTCCAACATGCCTCGGATAGCATCCTCCACCAACTTTTCTTCATTAACCGTATCTACATAGAGCTGGTTAATGGCCACTTCCGCCATGTGCAATTTCCTCAACTGCTGCTCGTTGACCCTTTGTGCCCACAGACATGAGGGGAGCATGGCCAAGAGCATGATTCTCAATAGAACTGTCTTCATTCCTGTTGTTCTGTGTTTTGCTCTTTGTGTTGTTAAATCATCTCATCTTCTGGACGGTCTTCCTCGACGACCAGATTATCAATGATAAATCCTTGGCGTTCCGAGGTGTTCTTCCCCATATAATACTCCAACAGCTTCTGAACCTGGTCGTTCTTGTGAAGGGTGACTTGTTCGAGTCTGATGTCGGGTCCAATGAAATGCACGAATTCATCTGGTGAAATCTCTCCAAGTCCCTTGAATCGGGTAATCTCCGGATCAGGTCCCAGATCTTTGATGGCCTGCGCCCGCTCTTCCTCGCTATAGCAATAGCGGGTGATGAAATCGCTTTTCTTTTGTTGTGTGCCTCCATTAGACAGTTTTTCATCTTCGTTGGCAATCACCTTCCTGTTCTTAATCTTGGTGCGACGGTTACGAACTCGGAAGAGCGGTGTCTGCAACACATAGACATGTCCCTTCTTGATAAGGTCGGGGAAGAACTGTAGGAAAAACGTGATGATGAGCAGGCGGATGTGCATGCCATCGACATCGGCATCGGTAGCAACGATAACCTTATTGTAACGCAACGTATCGAGCCCATCTTCAATATCAAGAGCTGCCTGCAGGAGGTTGAACTCTTCATTTTCGTAAACCACCTTCTTGGTCAGGCCAAACGAGTTGAGCGGTTTACCTCGCAAAGAGAATACTGCTTGCGTATTGACATCGCGACTTTTGGTGATGCTTCCGCTGGCAGAGTCACCCTCGGTAATAAAAATGCAACTTTCCTCTTTGCGCTCGCTCTTCACATCGCTATAGTGAATGCGGCAATCGCGCAGCTTGCGGTTGTGCAGATTTGCCTTCTTGGCACGCTCACGAGCCAGCTTCGTCACACCAGCCATCGCCTTGCGCTCACGCTCACTTTCCTTCACCTTTCCCTCAATGACCTCGGCTACATCCTGATGAATATGCAGATAATTGTCCACCTGCTGTTTGATGAAGTCACCTATATACTTATTGATACTGTCACCATCGGGAGCCATCTGCGTAGAACCCAGCTTGATCTTCGTCTGGCTCTCGAAAACGGGCTCTTCCACATTGATGGCAATGGCAGCCACCAAACCGTTGCGGATATCGCCATACTCATACTTGCCGAAGAACTCCTTGATGGTGCGGGCAATGTGCTCCTTAAAAGCACTCTGATGGGTTCCGCCCTGCGTCGTGTGCTGACCATTGACAAACGAGTGGTACTCCTCGCCATACTGGTTGGTATGAGTGAAGGCAATCTCGATGTCCTCTCCCTTCATGTGGATGATGGGATAGAGTCCGTCGTTGGTCATATTGTCGTTGAGCAAATCCTCCAGTCCATTGCGGCTGATGATTCGCCTGCCGTTGTACATGATGGCGAGCCCCGAATTCAGATAGGTGTAGTTGCGGAGCATGATCTCGACAATGTCGTTGTGGAACTGATAGCCCTTGAAAAGCGTGGAATCAGGCTCGAAAAAGATATAGGTTCCGTTTTCATCAGACGAGTCTTCCGTTAGATCGCTCTGCAACTGTCCACGCTCAAACACCAGCGAGCGCACCTTGCCCTCACGGTAGCTCTTCACCTCAAAGCGAGAACTGAGCGCATTCACAGCTTTCACACCCACGCCATTCAGTCCTACTGACTTCTTAAAGGCTTTCGAATCGTACTTACCACCTGTGTTCAGCACACTGACGGCCTCCACGAGCTTACCTTGGGGAATGCCACGTCCATAGTCGCGGACCGAGACGCGCAGGTTCTCGTCGATATCAACCTCGATGCGCTTTCCTGCCCGCATCTTGAACTCGTCAATAGAGTTGTCAATGACTTCCTTCAGGAGTACATAAATACCGTCTTCGGGCAGTGAGCCATCGCCCAATCGTCCGATATACATACCAGGACGGGTACGCACATGTTCCATATCCGACAAGTGCCGGATATTCTCGTCAGTATAGTCAACGGGGGTAAATGCAGAATTTAGGTTGTTATCGATATCAGACATTGTTTCTATGTTTTAATTATCTTTTCTTTTTCTTTGTTTCTTCACATGCTGCAGTTCCTTACGGTAACAGCGATGGCGCTTGTGCTGCCTTGATTCCAAATACTGCCACTGACTCTGCACGTTAGTGTTGGTTTCCATCTGCACCATGGCCTCTGCCCATTTGAATCCGTAATGCTGGAACTGGCGTATCAGGTCGTTGAAGATCAGAGAGTTGACACCCTTCGACCGATATTCAGGAAGCACGCCTATGAGCAACAAGTCAACAGTATCCGTCTTGTGCCACTTGATGGTGCGCAGCAACTGCCACCAGCCGATGGGGAACAGTTTTCCCCCACATTTCTTCAATGCGATGGAAAACGACGGGAAGGTGATGCCAAACCCCACAAACTTGTGGTCGTCATTCCAGTCTTCCACGGCAGTCACTAAGTTCAGGTCGGCAATCTTGATGTAGAAGTTCACCAACTGGTCTATCTGGCCATCGGAAAGTCCCGAGTAGCCGTAAAGCTCGTTATAGGTAGCGTTAACAATATCGAAGAATTTCTTGCCGTAGCCCTCATGCAACAACTCACGACGTGTCACTTTGCGCACATGGAGGTTATAGCGTTTCTCCACCATTTCAGCCAGCTTGCCAAACTTCTCAGGAACCACATCGGGCACTTTGATCCGATATTCCAAGTAGTCGTTATCCTTTGCGAAGCCCATCTGTTCCATGTGCTTGGGGTAGTAGGCGTAGTTGTAGTTGGCATACATCGTGGCAAGTTCATTGAAGCCTTCGACGAGCATGCCCTCGCGATCCATGTCGGTGAAGCCCATAGGACCAACCATCTTTTCCATGCCACGCTCACGTCCCCATTTCTCTACGGTCTTCAACAAAGCTCTACTGACACGGATATCATCAATAAAGTCCAGCCAGCCAAAGCGAACCACCTTATCCTGCCAATGTTCATTGGCCCTGTGGTTGATGATGGCAGCCACCCTTCCCACAGGCTTTCCGTCGCGATAAGCCATAAAGTATTCTGCCTCGCAACATTCAAAGCTTTTGTTCTTATCACTGTTGAGCGTGTCTATCTCGTCCATGTGCAGAAAGGGGACAGCATACTCACAGTCCAGATACAAATGATACCTGAACTCTACGAATTGCTTCAGCTCAGAACGATTATTATTGGCTATTCTCCTAATTTCAATCATCCTTAAACTCCCTGACTCTTGACGTCCTGACAACTCGACGGTCTTTCTTCCAACCGTTTGATATAGCAGCGGCGACGCTTGTGCAACTCGGTATTGAGATCCTGCCACTGGCTCTGCACGCTACCATTGGTCTCCATTTCGACGTTGGTCTCTCCCCACTCGATGCCATACTTCTGGTAGTAGGGGATGAGGTGGTAGAACATCATGGCGTTGACACCCTTCATACGGTACTCGGGCAGCACGCCGATGATGAGCAGGTCAACAATGTTTGTCTTGTGGAACTTCAGCACTTTCAGCAGGTGCCACCACCCGAAGGGGAACAGCCGTCCACGGCGACACTTCTGTACGGCTCGAGCAAGCGAGAGCAGTGTGATGCCTACGCCTACAAGCTTGTGCTCGGGAGTATTCCAGTCTTCAACCAGTGTCACGAGATCCATATCAATGGCTACCATGAAGCGGTCGAGGTATTGCATGATTTGCCGGTCGGTGAGGGGTGAGAATCCATAGAGATCGCTGTAAGTGTCGTTGACCAGGTGGAAAATCTTGAGCCCGTACCCGCCTTTGAGCACTTCGCGTTTCGACACCTTGCGCACATGCAGGTTATAGCGTTTCTCAATCATCTGCGCAATTTTGGCAAACCGCTCGGGCATCTCCTTGGGCACGAAGAGCTTGAACTCCACGTAGTCGTTGTCTTTTTCCCAACCGCCGAGGTGCTCCATGTGCTCGGGATAATAGGGGTAGTTATAGATGGTAGAGATGGTACCGAGCTGGTCGAAACCCCATGTGAGCATGCCTTCGGGATCGAGGTCGGTGAAGCCCAGCGGACCGCAGGCTTCGGTCATGCCATTCTCGCGACCATAGTCTTCCACAGCTTTCAACAATGCTGCCGACACCTCGCGGTCATCGATGAAGTCTATCCATCCGAAACGCACACGGCGCTGGTTCCATTTCTCATTGGCACGTTCATTGATAATGGCAGCCACACGTCCTGCCACACGTCCATCTTTATAAGCCAGAAAATATTCGGCTTTGCAAAAGTCGAATGCCGCATTCCTATCTTTACTCAACGTTGCTATCTCGTCGTCGTAAAGACTCAACACGTCGTATTTATTTCCCTTGTATAGGTCATAATGGAATTCAATAAAAGTTTTCAAGTCGCGTTTCGACCGAACTTTCTTAATTTCTACTGATGACATATAATAATCGATTATATTTTTTCAATCTGCAAAGATACAACTTTTTCTGCAACAGAGGAAATAATTAGCGATTTTAAACATTTATGTACACCGTGTGCAAAGCTTTCATGGCGCATCATCTTTTCATGCGTAACATACAAAAATGAGGCATCGGTCATCATTTAATAGATTTTATATTTGTATATTTGGAAAAAGAAAAGTACTTTTGCAGACAAAACAACTAAATAACCGACCTTTTGAAACATGCAGAAAACAATTAAGAACCTGCTGACCCTTGACCACGTTTTTGTGACGATGACTTCGATGAGCATCATCGGAGTACTTGTCTTGCTGACCTTCAACCTGTCGTTCCTGAACCCTGTGGCACGCTCGCTGAAGACCTTCACCATGTCGAATATCTACTATGGCATTTTGAATGCCAGTGAGGAGAAAGAAAGTTCGGATCTCATCACGCTTGTGGATATGACCGAGCTGTACCGACGCGACAGCATTGCCAACCTGATTGAAAAGGTCAACGCCATGAATCCCAGACGAATCGGCGTGGACATCATCTTTGAAGGGCATAAGGAAGACCTTGTGGCTGACGGCCGGCTGACCGATGCCTTCTTCGCTTGCACCGACAAGGCCGTCGCCGCCTACAAGCTGCTTGACTACGATGGTAGCGAGTTCACCAACTCCGTACACTCTTTCTTCGTCGAAGACGTACCCGTCACCGAGGGCTTCACCAATGCCATGACCGACGAGGCGCGCAGCATACGCCGTTACAACATCAGCTATACATACAATGGCAAGAAACAGCTTTCGCTCCCGGCACAGATAGCCAAGGCGGAGGGCTTCGACGTAGAGAACTGCCGCCAGGATCACCTTATCAACTACAAACCCATCGGATTCCCCATCGTCAGCTGGAAGGAGATTGACCAGCACCCTGAGCTCATCAAGAACCGCATCGTCCTGCTCGGTACCACCAAGGAACAGGGCGACATGCACTACACCCCAACGGGCAAGATGTCGGGGCTGGAAGTCATCGCCTACGCCCTGCTATCCATGATAGAGGGCTTCGACGTGCAGGAAGCCGGGCTGCCGCTTATGCTGCTCCTCGCCTTCATCGTAGGCTGCCTGACCAACATGATTGACACCTGCTTCAAGCAGTTTGCCCGCAACCGCAAGAGCGCGGTCATGGTGTTCTTCACCACCTCCGCCCTCTACGTGAAGATTATCTACTTCTCCATCATGGTCATCCTGACCTGGCTCAGCTTCCTCCTCTATGTCAAGTGCAACTACTACTTCGACACCATTATCGCCCTCTCGACCATTGTCTTCACCGGCGAAGGACGACTCATTTACAAGGGAATTCTCGCCATCCTCAAGAAGTATAACATCAACATTTGGAAGAAGTCCATCTACGCCCATGAGATTTAGTCCAAGAAGCATATAAGAAATCACAGACAGACAATTCAACAGACATGACAATGAAACATTTACTACTAACCATCCTTTTCGCAATGGCGGCAACCTGCCTACAGGCACAGTCCTACATCGTCTATACCGTCACTGGCAACGTGACAAGACTTGTGAATAAGGAAAAGAGCACCATCCTTGTGCGTACCAAACTGACACCTGAAGACGTGTTGACCATTCCCGAGAAAAGCTCCATCAGGCTCTTCGACCACAAGGGACATAAACTGGTTACGCTGAACGGCAAGTGCCACGGCACCATCAAAGCGCTCATCAAGGAACAGGTGGGTGCCGAGAAAACCGTCACGCCGCAGTATTTCTCCTACATCATCAAGAACCTCAAGGGGAAGCTCGTCACTAACACTGTGGAGACCGACAACGCCACAACTATTTTCCGCGACGACACCGACTCGCTTTTCATCAAGCCAGCAACCATTCAGCAACCTGCCGATTCCATCGACATGTCCGACAAACCATAACTTCACCATCCACACAAAATGAAGAGACAACTGCAACTGCTCCTCTGCCTGTTGCTGCTGCCCGTCACCTTGCAGGCTCAGACAAAGGAGTTGGACAAATTGCTGGAGAATGCCGACAAGGCATACAGACGTCATGAGACTGTCACCGCCGACAGCCTCTACGCCCAATGGGTCAGCATGTTCAAGGAGCAGGGAGCCACAAAGGACTTCGCCTACACCCAGGTTCTGAACTATCTGGTGAAGCGAGAAGTCTCTAAGGGACACATCAAGGAAGCCGTAGCCCTGCAGGAGGAGATTATCGAAGTGCGCAAGACCGCGCCCGACTGCACCCCTGCACAATGGGCAAGTGCCATGAGCGACTTGTCAACCATTTATGGTCAGTCAGGTGACTACGACAAAGCCATTGCCACGGGTGAACAGGCTCTGGAAATGTACCACAAGGAGTTTGGGGTGAAGCACAACTTCTATAACATCGCGCTCAACAACATCGCCTCGTACTTCGCCTATCGCGGCAATGAGGGCGATCTGGCACGTGCCGTCCACATGGGTGAGCAGGTCCTGAAGTACATCAAGAAGGGAACACCCGAATATGCCAACTGCTTGAACAGTCTGGTGGTCTATTACTCCATGAACGGACAGAATGCCAAAGCTACGGAAATGTCGGAGCTTGCACTCAAGGAAGCACGCAAACGCCTGCAAGCCGACGGCGGGCAGTATGCCACCGTGCTCAACAATCTCGCCATACGCCTCTTCAAGGCTGGCAATAGCGCTGAAGCCATCAAATATGCCGACGAAGCCCTCGTCGGATACGAGAATGCAGGCATGGACAACACTCTTGCCTACAGCAAGGCACTCACCAATGCCGCTACCTTCCATACCCATATCGATGACAACAAGACCGCCGCCACCATGCTGGAGAAGGCACTACCCATCATCGAGCACTTCGTGGGCAAGGCCCATCCTGACTATGTCCGGTGCATGAACGACCTCTCCGCCGTTTACAAGAACACAGGAAACCTCACCAAGGCCGACGAGCTCGCCAACGAGAGTGATGTTATCGGCGAACAGCTCAGTGTGTCGCAGAACCAGAAATACGCCAAGTCACTCAGCAAGCAGGCATCCATCTTCGCCTCCAATGGCAACTACACACGAGCCATCGAGCACGAGCGTAAGGCTCTCGACATCTTCCAACGACGCAAGGACACGCTCAACATCGCTGCGTCAATGGGTAGCATTGCCACCTACACCTTCAATAGTGGCAGGCAGGAAGAAGCACTCGCCATAGCCGAAGAAGCCATCGCCCTTTTCAAGGGGCAGCAACAGCAAGGAGCTTCTTTTGCACAGGTACTCAACAACACGTCAACACTCTACTACCATGCTAAGGACTACATACGCGCCATCGACTACGCCATGCAAGCCGCCGACATCTACGAGAGGCGCAAGGATACACTCAGCACCATCTACGCCAAGATTCTGACCAACGTAGGACTCTACAATTTCATGAGCGATGCCACTAAGCTTGCCATCGATTACACGCAACGCGCCATCGGCATTGAGCAGAAGCTCCTTGGCGAAGAACACCCTGATAACGTGACTCTGCTCTACAACTTGGCTGTTTATCAAAGCAAGGACGGAAACCTGAGCCAGGCCACCAAGAACTACTCGCGTGCCATCGACATGCAGTCGGATATCGTCAGGAACAACTTCCTGCACCTTACCAGTAACGAGCGTGAACACTACTGGAACCAGAAACAGTACATCTTCAAGTACGCACCAACACTGGCATACATGGACAGGAGCAACGAACAGATGGCTACCGATGCCTACAATTCGCAGCTCTTTATGAAAGGCATCCTACTGAACTCCGATATCGACTTCCGCGAAATACTCCGCCGAAGTGGCGACACCGACATGCAGAAGAAGTTCAACCAGCTCACTGCACTATACGAACAGAAGGACGCGCAGTACAAACTCCCTGTTGAGGAGCGCACCGAGGACATGGACAAGCTTAATCGCAATATCTACTCGCTGGAGCGCGAACTTGTACGCGGATGCAAGGAGTATGGTAACTTCACCGACAACCTGAACATCGGCATGGCGGAGGTGGCCAATGCTCTGGGAGACAACGAGGCTGCCATTGAGTTTGCCGAGGTTGAAGTCTTGGGCACGGGGCGCACCTACATCGCCCTGCTCCTGCGCAAGGGGTGGAGCTCGCCACGGCTCATCCGTCTTTTCAGTGATGCTGATATCGAGGACATCAAGTTCAACGCACTCCCTCTGCGCTCTGCACTCTCCAACCGGCTTTGTGTCAATGCGGTTTACAATAGCGTGGAGTTTGGAAGCCTGTTTTGGAAGCCCTTGATGGAACAGCTTGACGGTATTGACAAGATTTATTTCTCGCCGTCGGGCATGCTCTACCAGCTTGGCATCGAATACCTCTACTGCGACGAGAACTCCCGCATAGGAGAGCACTACAACCTCTACCGACTATCGTCAACCAAATCGCTCGCACAGCCGCAAGAAAAGAATGCCATCACCCGCGCCACCGTGTACGGAGGACTCACCTACGACATGACATTGGCCGAGTTGCAGGAACAGCATGAGAACGCAAAGAACGCCAACTACGACCTGAGCTATGCCGACTACGAGGAACTGGAAGACGAATTCTTCTTCGATGATGACACCCGGGCACTTGACTCCCTCTCTACCAGAGGCAGCGTGGGTTATCTTGAAGGAACCCTTCATGAGGCAGAGGCTATCGGCGAACAGTTGATGATGAGTGGTGTGGACACCCGCATGCTCCTCAGGGGACAAGGCGTCGAGGAGACATTCAAGGCACTCAGCGGAAGCGGGCAGCAACTGATCCACATTGCCACACACGGCTTCTACATCCCCGAGGATGAAATCAAAAAAAATAGACAGCAGCTCGCCTTTGCCATCTCCGATGACGAGAGCGATACGGAAAATTCGCTTAACTTCTCGGGACTACTCCTCGCCGGTGCCAACTACACCCTGACGGGCAACCGTACACCACGAGATCTGGATGACGGCGTGCTCACTGCCAAAGAGATTGCCAAAGTCAACTTGAGCGACGCAGACCTCGTCGTTCTCTCTGCCTGTCAGACTGGACTGGGCGAAATCAAGGATGATGGTGTGTTCGGCATACAGCGTGGCTTCAAGAAAGCAGGGGCGAAGTCACTGCTCATGAGTCTGTGGAGTGTCTCCGACCAAGCCACCAGACTGATGATGAGTACATTCTATGCCAATCTGATGAGCGGACAGACCAAGCACGAGGCTTTCCTCAACGCACAGAAAACACTTCGCGAGTACCCCGAAAACGACTACAGTAGTCCCTATTTCTGGGCTTCATTCATTCTATTGGACACGTTGGAATAAAAATATTCATGCTTTTTTGTGAAAAAAAGGAGAATATATTGGTGTTTTAAGAATTTTTTTGTTTATTTGCAGATTGAAAGATACAATAACTTAAATAAATACAATAACATGAGAATCAAAAGACTACTAACAACGGCAGCGCTGACCATGCTGTTCGTGGGTGCAGTATCTGCACAAGATGACGAAAGAGGCAAACTGAAGTCGTGGACATTCATAGAAGTTCAAGGCGGTGCCCAGTTAACAACCACACAGTACAGAAAAGACAAGTTGGTAACTCCTACTGGTGCCTTCTCAATAGGACATTATTTCACACCTGCCATCGGTGTGCGTCTCCATGCTAATGGAGGAAAGGCCAAGGCCGGTTTTGAGAATTACAGGAGAACCTATGCTTGGAAATATGTCACAACCGACCTTGACCTGATGGTCAATATGACCAACCTGTTCAGTCAGAAGCCCAACCACTTCCTGAACGTCATTGCCATCGGCGGTTTCGGTTTAACACGTGCATGGGACAACGATGAGCTGAAAGGCATTCTGGCCGAGTATCCCTCTATCCAGGCTCCGTTGGCATGGAACAAGAACCGTTTGGTTCACAACCTACGCGCAGGTCTGCGACTGGAAACCGATGTAACGAAGCCTATCGGCATCTCGTTGGAAGTCAATGCCAATAGCTTGGACGACCGTTTCAACTCCAAGTGCAACAATGCCGACGACTGGCAGTGGACCGCCATGCTTGGTGTCAGCGTGCGTCTGGGCAAGAAGTACACGAAGCCTGCACCTGTAGCCATCCCCGTCATGGAGGAAGTTGTTGAGGCTCCCGCAGCCGTTGTTACAGAGGCTCCCGTCGTTGTAGAGGAGAAGAAGCCCTTCCTCGTGAAAGAAAACCTCCACGAAGAAGTGTTCTACGACATCCGTGAGAGCGATCCCACAGCTTCCAATACCAAGATGAACAAGATTGCCGACTTCATGAAGCGCAACCCCGATGCACAGATTTCAGTAACGGGTTATGCCGACAAGGGCACTGGAACGCCGAAGCTCAACATGCAATACTCACAGAAGCGTGCTCAGAACTTCAAGAACGAACTGGTCGAGAAGTATGAGGCCGACGGCACCCGCATCACGACCGATGCCAAAGGTGATACCGTACAGCCCTTCTCTGAGAACGACAAGAACCGTTGCGTCATCGTTGACGGTACTGGCAGTCATACAGAATACAAATAATCTGGACTACCTCCACTCAGGAGAAATCAACAAGAAAGCCCTCAAGTGCCAATCTTACACTTGGGGGCATTCTTCTTTTAATCCCTCCACATATTCCCAAAGCTTGCGATAGAACGGGTGTCGGGTGAGTGTTTCCTGGTCTCCGAGGATGATGAGTTTCATGCGAGCACGAGTAATAGCAACATTCATGCGGCGCAGGTCACGCAAGAAGCCAATCTGACCTTCATCGTTAGAACGCACCAGCGAGATGACGATTACGTCACGCTCCTGCCCTTGGAACCCATCGACAGTATTCACCGTGATGAGCTTTCGATAAGGTTTGAAGAACTCCTGTTTCTTGATGAGCTGGCGGAGATATTGCACTTGTGCCCGATAGGGCGAGATAACACCTACGTCAATCTGTTCTTCCAGAATGCGTGTTTTGCATATCTTGGTGAAGTAACGCTGTAGTTCTTCCAACGTCTGTTCGGCTTCCCGTTTGTTGATGCGTCCGAAGCTCTCACCCACAAATTCTTCTTTGCTTCTCTCTCCTGTTTCCTCATCTCCTTTTCCACTCTCGTCTTTCCACTCGATAGGAATATCGTAGTCGAGAATACCACGGTATTTGATTTGTGGGGCACTCTTCACCCGTCCGCCATAGAACCAGTCGGAAGAGAAGCGCATGATTTCTTCGTTCATGCGGTATTGCACTTCCAGCAATGTTACAGCCTGCGGGTGGTTCTCAACAATGCGTTCCATGAGTGTCTTGCCAAGACCGGCTTTGAGAGCGGCGATGCTCTTCACGGTTGGCGGCAACTGGCAGTGGTCGCCCGCAAAAACGACCCTTGATGCCTTCCGAATGGCAATCCAACAGGCGGCTTCCAGTGCCTGTGCTGCCTCATCGATAAACAGGGTATGAAACTTTTGACGTTCCAACAAGCGGTTGGCGGCTCCCGTCAGTGTACAGGCAATGACACGGGCTTCACTGAAAAGCTCGGCATTGATTCTTATCTCCAATTCTGTGGCACGACTCTTCAAGCGTTCCATCTTCTGGTGCCAACTGTCAGAGCCACGCTTGCGCTGAGTTCTCAGCTCACGAATGGCCTTGCGGATGCTCCATAGCTGCGGGTAGTCGGGATGGGCCTCGAAGCGTCGCTCGTAAGTGAAGGAGAGCATCTTGTCATTCACACGGGTGGGATTGCCTATGCGTAGCACGCTCACCCCACGGTCCACCAACCGTTCCGAGATCCAATCCACCGCCATGTTACTTTGCGCACAAACCAACACCTGACTCTCTCTGTGCAACGTTTCGAAGATAGCCTCAACGAGGGTGGTAGTCTTTCCCGTTCCAGGAGGGCCGTGTACGATAGCAATATCCTTGGCCCGCAGCACTTCGTTCACCGCCCGCTCCTGTGTGGGGTTGAGCCAAGGAAGACTCACGGGCGGCAGATGGGAGGTTTCTGGCTGTTGACTTGGAGTGTAAAACAAATCCCGCAGGTAAGCCTGACGGTTGCCCCGTGCATTGATGGCTCGCTCCAAGGCATCGAACATCAGCCGGTAGGAAGTCTCGTCGAAGAACAGCTGTATGCCCAGTTGCCCATCGGAGAACTGCAGGTCGGCCAGACGGGTACCGTCGGGCACGGTGACAACCATTCGGTCATCCTCTACATACGAGACCGTCCCTGTGAACGAGAAATAAGAGAGGGAGACTGCCTTCCCCTCCTGTTTCGGAGAGGACAGGGGTGAAACGGCCTTAAAGAAACAAACAGGCTTCCCGTATTCGAAGTTGTGTTCTATCTCCTCGTCTGCCGTGCGGTGTATCTCCACCGCTAACTGGTTCAAAGAATTGTAATAGCTCTTGCCCACACGCAGGGGGAACCAGGCATCGCCACGCTTCACCTTGCGTCGCAGTCCAATCATCTCGGTCTGTCGGCGAAAGGCTTCTTTCTCCGTGTAGTATTCAATTTCCAGCAGCATGCGCTGCCGTTGCAGTTCCAATATGGGTGAAGTCTGTGGCATAAGCAGCTGCAAAGATACAAAAAACTCTCAACTTTCATCTCTCATCTCTTAACTTTTTCGTACCTTTGCAGCGATGGAACCTATCATATTGCAGCACGCAGACATCGGCTACAGGACGGGCACCCAAACGAAGATTGTGGCCCAAGATCTCAATGCCACGCTATCGGCAGGCGAGCTGGCCTGTTTGATCGGGCGCAACGGAACCGGCAAATCAACGCTGCTGCGCACTTTGGCTGGTTTCCAACCACTACTGACGGGCTCCATTTGCTACGGAGCAACCGTCACTCTCGATGCCCGACACCAAGTCAACCGACGTGCCCTTGCCAAGCTGATTGGCGTGGTGCTGACCGATAGGCCATCGTTAGGGAGGATGAGCGTCAGAGAGGTGGTAGCATTGGGGCGCACACCCTACACCAACTTCTGGGGGACGCTCAGTCCCACCGATCAGGAAGCCGTGACGACAGCCCTTCGTCTCACTGACATCAGCTCCTTACAAGACCGTGCTATACCATCGCTCAGCGACGGTGAACGACAGAAAGTTTTCATCGCGAAGGCTCTGGCACAAGAGACTCCCATCATCCTGTTGGACGAGCCGACAGCCTTTCTCGACTTCCAAAGCAAGACGGAGACACTGGAACTGCTGCGCCAGTTGGCACACGAGCAACAGAAAACCATTCTGCTCTCTACACACGACCTGGAGCTGGCATTGCGAAAGGCCGACAGCATCTGGTACATGGACGGCGAGAAACTTCACACCGACGGCAGAAAGCTGGTGGAAGCCATCGTCCATCAATGGACAACGACATAGAACAAAAGACATCAACCCTTATGAGAACAGCCATCTTCACTGGGTCTTTCGACCCCTTCACCATCGGCCACGCCTCCATCGTGCGCCGTGCGCTACCGCTCTTCGACCGCCTGATTATCGGCATTGGTCACAACGAGCGCAAGCAATACCTGCAACCCCTTGAGGAGCGTTGCCAGCACATTGCCGACCTGTACAAAAGTGAACCGCGCATTGAGGTGAAGACCTTCAGCGATATGGCCGTACAATTTGCCCGCCGCGAGGGTGCGCAGTTCTTCGTGCGAGGAGTGCGCTCGGTGCAAGACTTCGAGTTCGAGCGTCAGCAGTCGGACTTCAACCGCCGCATCGCGGGCATCGAAACCGTCATTTTCTTTGCCGAGCCGGGCATGGAGAGCATCAGCTCGTCGGGACTGCGTGAACTGATTCATTTCGGCTACCCCGTTGACGAATTTCTTCCTAAAGGGTAAAAAAGATATCAAATAAAGGCAATGATTACATACAACGCAGAAGGCATCAGCATGCCGAAAATCAAGAAACGTCCAACCACCGCATGGATTCGTGCCGTGGTTGCCACGTATGGAAGAACCGTGGGGGAGGTGGGGTATCTTTTTGTCAACGACGAGAAGATCTTGGAAGTCAACCGTGAATATCTCGGACACGACTATTACACGGACATCATCACCTTCGACTACGACGAAGGCTCAACAGTGAACGGCGACCTTGTCATCTCCCTCGACACCGTGCGCACCAATGCCGAGCAATTCCACCGCTCCTACAACGAGGAGCTGCACCGTGTCATCATCCACGGCATCCTGCACCTTTGCGGCATTAACGACAAGGGACCTGGTGAGCGAGAAATCATGGAAGCGGCAGAAAACCGAGCACTCGCCATTTGTCCAGCACTAAATATTCTATAAAAAGGGCGCCCGAATCGAGCGCCCTTTTTTCTTTCCTTATTTAATCACGACCTTCTTGCCACCGAAGATGTAGATGCCGCGCTGCGTGGGTTTACCCATCACCTGACGGCCCTGCAGATCGTAGAAAACACCATTGCCCATGACTGATTGTCCGTTTTCAATGGCATCGATGCCCGTCACCTCCTCTGCCGACTTCTTGCCAAAGAAGTACAGGCGGAAGTTGTCGAAGATGCTCCAGTAGCTGTCACTGGATGAGGAGCAGCGGATACCCAGGCGCAGGTTTCCACTCTCTGCCAACTCTGCTGTCACCTCGTTCTCATACAGTCCGCGGGCGAAATAGGCTGATACCGCCTCCATGGTATTGGGCAGATAGACAGAAGGAGAGCCCACTGCCACCTCAGAACCTGTACCGATGCGGCTTGGTTGTGCTCCGACGGAGATGTTGCAGACACGCTCTGCTGTCGAGTTGATATAAAGATAGGTGGTGACCTTCTGTTGCCCTGCCAGATAGTCGCTGTAGGACTGTGCCGAAGTTCCCGGGCGCTGGAAGGCCTGGGCACGCAGCTGATAGGTTCCGGCAGGCATATTCTGAAGGTTTTGGTTCATGTTGAAGGTCTTCTGATAGAACTCTCCACAGGAATAGCTCAGTGCGGGAGCCGTTGACCAACCGTCGGCGGCATCCATGCCAGCATTGGTGATGAGCAGCGAGAGGTCGAAGGGCTTCGTCATGTCAGTAGGTGTAGCATTGGAAAGGAAGTCGAACTCAGCCTGCTGTGCCTGCTGTACCAGGGTGGAAACCTCGTAGGCAGAGCTTACTGTCTCGGCAGCCGACTGCAGGTTTTGGATGGTCTGTGACAGCTGCTCATCGGTGCCGGCAGCATCCTCAGTATGAGGAACTGCCTGCAAAGCCTCAAGCTGTGCGATGACATCACTAAGGTTCACTTTGAATGCCTCTGTTGCCGATTTGTCGAAAGCGTCTATTTCCTCACTGTTCATGATAAGCCAACGCTGTGCAGTGGAGGTGTTATGGAGATCGAGCGAGCCTACGCCTACGCCTCCATCAGCCTTGGCAATCATGCAACTGGGCGTATAGGATGCTGTGCGAACCATCCAGTAGCCACGGAGAGTTGAGCCCTCGATGGCATCCACACGTGCCTTCATCAGGTGGAAGTCCTGTGTCGTAGAAGGTTTGGAGACGGTTGTCAGCGTGATGTTCTGTCCGTTCAACGTGAGGTACTTGCCCGTAGCGGCATTGCGGAACTGATACTGCTGGTTGGCGGGCGTGAAGGTTACGTACCAAGCATTATGATCATCGGCACGCGCCTCGGTGTTTGACATCTCTTTCCAGATGGGAGCACCGTTACTACCCTCTACGAGGAATGCGCTGTAGAGTCCACGGTCTTCACTCTCGTTCTTCAGGTAGTATTTCACGTCGTCCTCCTGATCAAGGGAATAATAGGGGTCTGCATGACGCAGGTAGATGTTATGCTCCAGTCCATCTTCGCCGAGTGCCTGCGCCAAGGAAGCGTTTGCAAGATACAGGGGATCGCCTCCATTGTCCTCATGCGCACCATTAATGCCATAGGGCCACATGTGCTGATAGTCGCCTGTCAGGACCTCGTTCTCGTCGTTTGCCCAGAATCGGGTGACATACGTAGCGCGGTCGCCTAACCATTGTCCCGTACCCCTACCGTCGCCGTCGAGTCCTGCGCGGAGGATATTCTTGTTCCACTGCGTTGTATAGGGAATGAGTCCCATGCCATGCTGCATCTCGTGCATCAATGTTCCCGTACGCTGGTAAGAGGAGTTGGCTCCCATGTTGATCCACGGAGAATCTGTGTAGTTACAGTCGGCGGTAGGTGTACCGGCACTGTATCCGAGACCGAAGTTACGGACGGCACTGGTCATGTTGTTGAAGTAGTCGCAGGCCGATGTGATAGCACTCTGAATGCGGTTATCGGTATCGGTGTTGCCGCTCTTGTTATAGAAGGTGCAAGAGACCTGCCCCTTGGGAATCGTGTAGAACTTCACGGGCTTGGCGTATTTGACACGTCCGTCGGTCATCATCACATAAGCGTTCAGATAATATTTCGTACAGGGTGTCAGGTCGTCGAATCCGTAGATGCTTCCATTGAACTGTACGAATCTGCTGTGCGGCGTTCCCTCCTGGGTGGGTTCCGGTGTGCTGCTCAGGCAGGTACCACGCTTCACGATATCACTCTCGTCAATGCCTTCCACATCCACACGCACGAAGCACTTCGTGGCACCACGCACATACCGCATGGTCACCTTGCCGCTGTATTCCCACTCGAGCTCGGGCATCACGGCCTTCAAATTCTCGATGGCAGCAGTGAGATCGGACATGGTAGCCTCGGAATTGTCGTAGAGAGCCTGCATGTCGGCAATGAGCTGGTGCAACTCGGTGGCATCGCTCCCCGCCTTCACAGCCAGTTCATTCAACTGGGAGAGCAGTCCCTGCAACTCATCACGAAGCACAGACAGGTCGGTCTCGTCAATGTCATGGTCGCGCATCAGCTTCACGTAGTCGTAAACCATCTTCACATAGTCACCCGTCTCGGTATTGGCCTGTGGCAGATAGCCTATCTGCACCGTGGCGGTGGTAGCCTTGTTGATTTTAAACTCCAACTCCTCCTCGATCCATGTCCTGGAAGCGATGCTTCTGACCCTTGAACGGGCAACGGTTCCACCAACAGGTGTGACAACGATTTGCGAGGTGACCTTCTCCGAGAGGGCGGTGTTGTAGTAGGCCACAACGAGCTTATAGTTACCTGGGGCAAGGAGTCCCGTACTCTGAACATACTGCACGCTCTTGGCAGAAGGTCCGGCCATAACGAGACACCCACCCTCGGCAGTTCCGTCGAAGCCTGTTGGGGGCACGGCGGTGCTGAGGAAGGTCTTCTGCGTTCCAAACTGATAGATGCCCGCCACGGTGGCGTTGCTCAGATTGGTCGGTGTCCACGAGGGGATGTCGAGCAAGTCCTCGTCAACGTTTCCCTCGTCGCCAACCACGTAATTGAACCCCGTATCAAATCCCGTGTTCTTGAGAAAAGACTGGGTTACGTCATACCATTCCTGTGCCTGTGCGGTCCATGCACAGAGCGTCAGGAGACAAAGGGTTAAAAGATTCTTTGTTTTCATATTTTCTTTGATAATTATTTGTTGCTTCCTTATTTATTTCACCTTCAGGTTCACCACCATCTTGGCAGTATAGCGCTTACTGTCTTTCAGGTACTGGATGGCCTGCTGGATGGTATAGGTCCTGCCCTTGACGAGTCGGCCGGGGTACTGTCCGACATAGCAGCCGTACTTCTCGGGATAGAACTCGGCGAAGATGCGGGCAGAAGAGTCGTAGTTGCAGACATTGCCGGCATCGGTGAACCAATGTCCGTAGCAGGTATTGCTACTGGTGGAGGTGGTGGTACCGGTGGTCACGTTGCCATTGGCGCTCACTCCCACAAAGCGCGGGTTGGCCGTTGCAGTGCGTCCGACAGCTTTCAGTTGGGCTGTGCTCAGACCGAGTGCCTGACTCACTGCCGCCATGTCGTACTGCACACGCACGCTGGTGTAGGAGCTACTGCTGTATTCCAGCTCGGCATCGATATAAACCGTTGTGTCGCGGCGGGCGTAGTCGTCAGGATATTCGCCGAAGACACCGTAGAGGTCGGTGTTCTCGAACTTCACTTCATAGGGCCACTGCTCGTCGTTACTCGAATCATCGTCCCAAGGATGCCGCCAGTACTCAGTAGGAGCACCCATCACAACGAAGAAGAGGTTCTTGCAGTCGGCGGGCACCGTCAGCTCCGCAACACCCTCCTTTTCGCGTCCCATCTCGCCATAGACCGTTTCACCCTGAGTGGTATAGGCCACAAAGCCATAGCGCCAGCCTGCCTTATCGACATTGATGGCACGATAGCCCGAGGCACCGGCAATGCCCTTGAACGAGGCCTTCACCTGGGTACCGGGAGCCGTGGAATTCAGATTGATGATATTATAGCCATAGTTCTGTGGACAGCAGGAGGCGTCAATCGCCCAGGTTCCGTCGTTGGCATTGGTTTGGTGAAGACTGCTCGAATACTGTCCGATGCGATGGCGGGCACGTTCACGCACGCCGTCAATATCCCAGGTTGCCATGCGGGCAAAACCTTCATAGAACTCATCGCTCAATTCCTCCTGCGACAGGTTATTCAGCCGTTTGTAGGTCTGGACGGGATCTTCAGGCTTCGTTGCTTCACGCCACAGCCGTCCGACAAAGTCCTGACCGTGCTTCATGCACCAATAGTCCTGCACAAAACAATTCTGATAGCGACTGTCCTCGTGCATGAAATTCAGATGGCTGAGCGGCAGGTATCCCTCGAAATACTCGCCGTCGGTGAACTGGCGCTCGGGATACACCTTGTATGCCTGCCAGTTGGCACAGCTCTCCCACCAGCCATTGCCACCAGTGGCATTGGCACCATAGCCATAGTTGTAACCGTGAAGACTGCCTAAGTCGGCAGAGACAAGATACTGGAATGTATGTCCAATCTCATGCGCCACCGTATGGCCTCCACGGGCACCGATGGCACCAGGACTGACATGTCCGATACCGGTCTTGCCGTCCACACCCGAGGCATCGGCACGCCACTCCGTCTGATAGAGTGCGTAGAGCTGAATCTTGTAGGTGTCGGTGGTAGAGTTGCCGGGCACTAAGAATCCCAGGTCGTTGACATACTTGTTCCAGATCATCTCGGCATTATTGAGAACCGTTTGCGGGTTGAAGCGATAGCTGCTGGCCGCTTTGGTGGGATCGGCCCCGAAGCCCTTCTCCCAGAACACCACGAAGTGCTCGCTCTCCATACTGCGCTCAAAGCTCCACTGGGAATTGTTGTCGAGATAGTTGTTGCTCGAATAGGTACTGGGATGCCACAGGATTCTGCCCGGGTTGACGAACATCAGCTTACCCGTGAACTGATCGTTGTCCATCAGTCCCTTGAGCGACAACTCCGAGAAGCTTGTGGAATTTGTCCGATAGAGCTTCAGGATGGGGGTGTTGTTGGCACGCAGACAGAAGTCTATGGAATCATAGTTCTTGACACTTACTGAGCGGTTGGCCTTGAAGCGGTCCACGTATTGCACCCAAAGGGTGTCTTGCGCCGAGACGGCGATACACAGCAACGAGGAAAGAATGGTTGTAAGTAGAATTCTCTTCATATCCTAAGCCCTCCCCGTTATTTGATGACAAATTTCTTGCCGTTCATGATGTAGAGGCCCTTGGGCAGATCCGAGGTTCTCCCCTTCCCCACCTGGCGACCACTCATGTCATAGACCGTGTCGTCTTGCTTCATGCTGGCACGGACATCCACTGCCGGAGCCTCGTCGATACCGTCCACCATGCGCTTTTCGAAAGTAATGTATGCCACGTCGGCAATGTCAATGGACTGGCCGTTGAACGTCAGGCGTTTTTCTGTTTTGAGCAAGCGAGGGCCCCAAAAGGAGTCGCCACTTGTAAACATCACACTCTCGGTCTGTCCCGAGGTGGTATGGATGTTCATGAACGTTGCCTCCACCTCTTCCGCCTGACCGTTCCAAGGGAGCCATGCTGTCAGGAAAAGAGCCGAAGCAACAGCCTTCAACCGATTCAATACGTTTTTCTCCATACTTCGACTAAAATTTAAACATGTCTGAAATGGTGAGCAGTCCCTGATGTTCATGGGTATATTCCGCTGCCAGCACAGCACCCAAGGCAAAGCCCTTGCGACTGTGGGCATCGTGGGTGATGGTGATGATGTCGGCATCGGAGTCGTAGCGCACGGTATGAATGCCGGGCACCTCTCCGCGACGGATATGATCCACACGCAACAGCGAGGGCTCGGTGGTATCCTCCGCCCAGGCGGTCTTGCGGTCGATGTTCGCCACGATATCTTCCGCCAGCGTGATGGCCGTGCCACTCGGATGGTCGAGCTTATGGACATGGTGGGTCTCTTCCATCTCCACATCATACTGCGGGAACTGGTTCATGATCCTTGCCAAGTAGCGGTTCACAGCCGAGAAGATGGCAACACCAATCGAGAAGTTGGATGCCCAGAAGAGGGTCTGCCCTTCTTCCGTACACATGCGCCGCACATCATCGCCATGCTCCTTCATCCATCCCGTAGAGCCACTCACCACCTTCACGCCCTTGCTGAACGCTTTCAGGTAGTTGCCATAGGCCGCCGTAGGACTGGTGAACTCGATGGCGACATCGGCAGAGGCAAAGGCCTCGCTCTCGAAGTCGGCTTGATTGTCAATATCGATAATACTCACGATCTCATGACCGCGATCCAAGGCAATCTGCTCTATCATCTTGCCCATCTTGCCATAACCGATTAATGCTATTTTCATTTTCCCTTGAAGTTAATTCTTTCCTGTTCGAAGGATGCTCTTCGAGCACCTTGCATCCTGCAAAGATACGACTTTTTCCGTAAACTCACCTCTCTTTTACATTTATTATAAAAGAACAGAACTTAAAAACATCTCCTGCCCGATGCTTATCTCATGAATTTTGCTTACCTTTGCAAACATGAAGAATGGTTTCGTCGAAAGGACGGCCAACGACAGATGATATGGAACAATTACTGCACTACGTGTGGAAACACAAGCTCTTTCCACTGACCGAACTGCAAACCACCGACGGGCAACACGTTGAGGTTGTCGATACAGGATTGCACAACCACAATGCGGGTCCTGACTTCTTCAATGCGAAAGTGAAGATTGACGGTATGCTGTGGGTGGGAAACGTGGAGATTCACGACAAGGCGAGCGACTGGTATGCCCATCGGCATGAGACTGATGCGGCCTACAACAACGTCGTACTGCACATCGTGGGCAAGGCGGATGCCGTTGCCAGGACCCAAAAGGGAGACACACCGCCAACCCTGGTGCTGAGCGTGCCGCAGCATGTCAGCGAACATTACCATGAACTATTAGCCACCGACCATTATCCTCCCTGCTACAAAATCATCCCCGACCTGTCGAAACTGACCATCCACTCATGGATGAGTGCGCTACAGACAGAACGGCTGGAGCAGAAGACCAACGCCATCCGACAGCGGGCAGAGCGCAGCAACGGCTCATGGGAGGCGGCGTACTTCACAACGCTGGCCCGGAACTTCGGTTTCGGCATCAATAGCGATGCCTTTGAGACATGGGCCCGTCACATCCCGCTCCACAGTGTCGATCACCATCGGGACAACCTCTTCCAGATAGAAGCCATCTTCATGGGGCAGGCAGGACTTCTCGACATCCACTCCATTCCCGAGCGCTATCGGGAGACAGCATTGGAGGAGGCTTACTTCTCCCAGCTGCAAAACGAATACACCTACCTCGCCCACAAGTTCTCGCTGCAACCGATGGACTACAAGCTGTGGCGTTTCCTCCGACTGCGCCCACAGAACTTCCCACACATCCGCATTGCACAATTAGCACGCCTGTACTACGACCGACGGGCAGGACTCAGCCAGCTCGTTGCCTGCCAGTCGGCGAAGGAACTGCAACAGGCACTCGCCACTGCGGTCACCCCCTATTGGCAGACCCACTATTCGTTTGGCTCCACCAGTCCGAAAAGCGAGAAGCATCTCTCAGAGGCTTCGCTGAACCTGCTCATCATCAACACCGCCATCCCCATGCTCTTCGCCTATGGCCGTCACCGCTCCAATGAACAGCTCTGCGACCGCGCCTTCGACTTGCTCGAAGAGTTGCGTGCCGAGGGCAACCATATCACCCGCATGTGGCGCGACTGTGGCTTGGAGGTCAGCACGGCTGGTGACTCTCAGGCACTCATCCAACTGAAGAAGGAATACTGCGACCGCCGTGAGTGCTTGCGCTGCCGCATCGGGTATGAATATTTGAAAAGGTAATAGGTAATAGGGAAAAGGTAATAGGTAGATAGAGGCCAAATTGTGAAATAGTCAAATCGTAAAATAGTCAAATAGTCAAATCGTCAAATCGTAAAATAGTCAAATAGAAGAATTGTGAAATCGTGAAATAGTAAAATAGTCCAATGAAAAAGTACGTTTTTGAGACCCGCATGGAGGTGCGCGACTATGAGTGCGACATCGAAGGCATCGTGAACAATGCCAACTACCTACACTACATCGAGCACACCCGCCACCGCTTCCTGAAGACCACGGGACTGAGCTTTGCCGAGATGCACAGCCGAGGCATCGATGCCGTGGTGGCACGCATGAAAATGCAATTCAAGATACCACTGCGATGTGATGACGAGTTCATCTCCTGTCTGAACCTTCGCAAAGAAGGCATCCGCTATGTCTTCGACCAAGATATCTATCGGGCAAGCGATCAACGACTCTGCTTCCGTGCCCAGGTGGAACTGGTGTGCCTCGTCAACGGCCGGCTCTCCAGCAGCGAGGAATACGACCGCGCTTTCGAGCCGTATTTAAGGGGAGAGGAGTAAGGGACAAGAAACAAGAAGTGAGAACATAAAAAGGGGAAAAAGAAATGCCGGAACATGAGATTCTTTCTACGATGGTGCTGTCACGCATGAGCTACTTCTCGCTGGCAGGCATGCTGGAGCTATACAACCGTGTGGGCTCGGCAAAGACCATTCTTGAACACCGCCGTGACATCCGCGCCCTGCTACCCGATGCGTCTCCTCGCCTTGTCGAGGCGTTTCAGAAGGCGGGCGAGTTGTGGCGACGGGCAGAAGACGAAATACGCTATGACCAAGCCAACGGCATCGAACCCATCACCATGAACGACGCACGCTACCCGCAACGGCTGCGTGAATGTCCCGACGCGCCACTCATACTCTTCTACAAAGGCACGGCAGACCTCAACCCCACGCGAGTCATCAGCATCATCGGTACCCGCCACAGCACTGCCTACGGACAAGACCTGATACGCCGCTTCTGCCAGGACCTCCGCATGCTCTGCCCACAGACACTCGTCGTCAGTGGTCTTGCCTACGGTGTTGACATCTGTGCCCATCGCGAGGCACTTGCCAACAACCTGCCTACGGTGGGAGTGCTGGCCCACGGTCTGGATGACCTCTACCCTCCCCGACACCGGCAGACAGCCAACGAGATGCTGCTCAACGGCGGACTCCTCACGGAGTACATGACACAGACCAATGCCGACAAGGTGAACTTCGTGCGGCGCAACCGCATCGTGGCAGGCATGGCAGACGCCACTATCCTCGTGGAGAGCGGAACCAAGGGCGGAGGACTCATCACCTGCGGCATCGCCCGCGACTACAACCGAGATGTCTTCGCGTTCCCCGGAGCCGTGGGAGCCCCCTACAGCGAGGGATGCAACAACCTCATCCGTGACAACGGTGCCGCCCTCATTACCTCGGCAGAGGACTTCGTGAAAGCCATGGGATGGGAGACCGACCAGCAACTGCGGCAAGCACAGCAGCAGGGCATCGAGCGACAGCTCTTCCCGGAACTCACACCCGAGGAACAAACCATCGTCAATGCCCTGCGACAATGCAACGACCAGCAAATCAACCTGCTCAGCGTGAAGAGCGGCATCGCCATCGGCCCACTCACCGCCCTGCTTTTCTCCTTGGAGATGAAGGGAGTCGTCAAGCCCTACTCTGGCGGCACCTACCACCTACTGGCTTGACTGATAACAGCAGGCAGGTTGTAAATAATAAAAGGAACGGATATGGAAAAGATTATTGTAAATGTACCTTAGTGCGACAAAAATTATGGTGTAGCTCTGAGCAAGAATGTACCAGGAGCATCAAAAAGCCTCGTTCAGAATAGCGTCGTCGCATCGTTGAAGGTCTGCATAAAATAGGCCGAGAACTTATGGCTGTGGAATAAAAGCCACCCTGCAAAATGAGCTATAGGTCTAAAGTTCCCAATTAGGGAATAAAATTAGGGTTTAAGTTTTTCATGCCTCTTTCTCCTTTACAATCTCCCAATGCCCACCTTTCGCTCCACCAATACGCTGAATGGCGTTGTCGGCTCGCAGCTGGCGGATAATCTTCTTGACGCCGCTTTCTGACAATCCCGTTTCTTCTTGCAGTTCCTTGATGGTGACAGAAGGATTACGGCGCATGGCAGCAAGAATTTTCTGGTTACTTTTCTGGTTACTTTTCTGCATCTCCTTCAATGCCTGCAACAGACATTGGAGCATAAAAGTTATGAAAGGAGTTCTGAAGAGTGTATATCTAAGAGATACAGAGTGTATCTGCCAGAGAAAACACTTTGTTTTTTATGGGAAATACATTCTGTTTTTCTGACAAAATACACTTTTGGGGGATAGTATTCGTTGGGGGATGAACGAGTTAAGGATTTATTTCGCTATGCGCAGGATGGGCAGGATACGGTTGGTAGGCTCGGGCAGCTGTACCGTGAGTCCCTCTTCGGTCTGTTCTGCCTTGAGTTTTCCATATCCTAAGAGCTGCACGGTACTGATGGACTTGACGAAACGGCTGTTTCCCTTGGCAAGGCTCTTCACAACGATGCGTCCGTCCTTCGGCCAGCCCAAGGCTGCGACATAGAGGTACTTGTCGTTCTGGGTGAAGCGGATTTCGTCGGCACCGGCTTTGGTGTACTGCCCGTCATTGAATCCCTGTGCGTTGATGGGGATGTCGGAGTCGGCAATGGGTCCTTCGCCAAAGATCTGCCATGGGCGTGTCTTCACGATACCCTCGCTGTTGACTTTCATCCACGCACCAAACTCCTTCATGATGGCAAGCTCCTTCTCGTCGGGCGTACCGTCAGCACGGAGCGGCACACTGAGCAGCATATTGCCGTTCTTGCTGACAATATCCACCAGCAGTTTGGCAACCGTGGCAGCACTCTTGTAGCCGTTGCGTTCATAGACCCCCTTGTTATAATGCCAGTCGCCGATGCAGTTGCAGCACTGCCACGGACGCTCAATAATCTTGTTGGGTGCGCCACGCTCCACATCCCACACCAGTGCTTCTTTCTGTTCCTCGTCCAGAATCTTGCCAAAGACCACGGCCTGGTTCTTGCCCTTGTGCTGGGCAGCACTGTGGTTATACATGTGGGTGGCAATCTTCAGGCCGGCATCACTGATGGGATAGAACGGCAGCACCGTCACATCGAAGTAGATGAGGTCGGGCGAGTAGCGGTTGATGGCATCGAGCGTGCGGTTGTAGAAATTTGTCACAAACTCCTGACTCGGCGGACAGGCACCACCGCCCCACCCCCACTGTCCGTGGATGGAGCCGTTGTCCCATGTCTTGTCGCTGAAGTCGTGGTCCTGTGCATAGAGTTTCTGCGGGTCGAGACCCTTCCACCATTTCTCCGAGCCGTCGGCATTGGGCTTGTAGCCGTCTTCGCGCGTGAGCCATCCGTCATATTTCGCCCCACGTTTCGGTCCTTTCAGGTCAAAGCGGCGGGAAGGCTCGTACCAAGTCCAAGCATGGTCGGCATGGAAGGAGATGCCAAAGGGCAATCCCACCTTCTTGGCCGCCTTTGCCCAACCGTCGAGCAAGTCCTTGTGCGGACCGATGCGCTGTGAGTTCCACTCCTGATACTTCGAGTCCCAAAGGTCGAAGTTGTCGTGGTGGTTACCCAAGGCGAAGAAATACTGTGCCCCACACTCCTCCTTGTAGAAGCGGACCAGTTCCTCCGGTGTCCAGTTCTCGGCCTTGAAGAGCGGCAGTATATCCTTGAAGCCAAACTCCGAGGGGTGGCCGTAATGGTCGCGGTGGTAGTTGTACTTGTAATTTCCCTCCATATACATCTCTCGTGCCATCCAGTCGCCGCTGCCTTCCACGCACTGCGGTCCCCAGTGGGCCCATATTCCGAACTTCGCATCACGGAACCATTCAGGCACTTCGTAGGTGCGCAATGACTCCCAAGTGGGTTCAAACGGTCCCGTCTGCATCGGCTCGTCGGCCTCGCTGACAGGAATCTGTAGTTTCGACTGATTCTGGGCGGTGGCGGAACAGGTCAACAGGAGCAGACTTCCGCACAAAAGGGATTTGAAAACTCTTTTCATCATCGTTCTATCATTGATTATTGTGTACAAAAGTACAAAATTCTCCCCACTCTCAACGCTCAACTCTCAACTTTTTTTTACCTTTGCAGCCAAAAGCAAACAAGAACATGAAGATTGGAAACATTGAGTTCGGAGAACGCCCGCTCTTCTTAGCACCGATGGAAGACGTGACCGACATCGGCTTCCGCATGCTGTGCAAGCGATTCGGAGCCTCGATGGTCTATACAGAGTTCGTATCGGCAGAGGCTCTGGTGCGCTCGGTCAAATCGACCCTGAACAAGCTGACCATCAGCGACGAGGAACGTCCCGTGGGCATACAGATCTACGGGCGCGACGTGGAAGCGATGGTCGAAGCCGCGAAGATTGTCGAGGAAGCCAAGCCCGATGTCATCGACCTGAACTTCGGCTGTCCTGTGAAGAAGGTGGCGGGCAAGGGTGCCGGTGCGGGCATGCTGCGCAACATCCCCCTGCTGTTGGAGATCACGCGCGAGGTTGTGAAGGCGGTCAAGACTCCCGTGACGGTGAAGACCCGCTTAGGCTGGGACAAGGAGAACCTCATCATCACCGAGCTGGCAGAGCAGTTGCAGGACTGCGGCATCCAGACACTGACCATCCACGGCCGCACCCGTTCACAGATGTACACGGGCGAAGCCGACTGGACACTCATCGGAGAGGTGAAGCGCAACCCGCGCATCCACATCCCCATCATCGGCAACGGCGACATCAAGACCCAAGAGGACGTGGAGCGCGCCTTCCGAGACTATGGCGTGGATGCCGTAATGATTGGCCGCGCTACGTTTGGCGCACCCTGGATATTCCAGGAACTGAAGGCGGCAGAGCAGCCAGAGGGAGCCTACAAGCCCCTGACCATCAACGAGAAGATTGACATCCTGCAAGAGCAGTTGCGCATCAACATCGAGCGCATCGACGAGTACCGAGGCATCCTGCACACCCGTCGCCACTTAGCTTCCAGTCCCCTCTTCAAAGGCATCCCCGACTTCCGCCAGACACGCATCCGCATGCTCCGGGCAGAAACCGAACAGGAACTGACCGCCATTCTTGAGGAATGCCGGGGAATATTACAAAAAATGTGATTTTTCTTTGTTTTTTGCCTAAAAATGTGATTTTATATCTACCTTTGCAGCCAAAACATGCAGAAATCATCAGAAACAAAAGACGACAAAGACAATGATTGATAAGGAAAAAGCAAAACTGAACCCCAAAGTACAATGGGCCAAGTTCATCGTGGTATTGGCACTCTACCTCGCCTTCCTCTGTTGGGTGAAGAGTTGGTGGGGATTGCTCGTCACACCTTTTATATTTGATGTATATATCACCAAGAAGATCCGATGGCAGTGGTGGAAGGATTCCGAAGGTCCCACCCGCTTCATCATGTCGTGGGTTGACGCACTAGTCTTCGCACTCGTGGCCGTGTATTTCATCAACCAGTTCTTCTTCCAGAACTACGTGATTCCCTCGTCATCGTTGGAGAAGTCACTGCTCACGGGCGACTACCTCTTCGTCTCGAAGGTTTCCTATGGTCCGCGCATCCCGCAGACACCGCTCACCATGCCGCTCACACAACATACCATGCCGTTTATCGGAACCAAATCGTACATCGAGTACCCGCACTGGGACTATCGTCGGGTGGAAGGTCTTGGCACCGTACAGCTGAACGACATCGTGGTGTTCAACTATCCGGCCGGTGACACCATCCTAACCGAAATGCCCTACGAGACCATGTACTACCAGATGGTGTATGACTGTGGTGAGGAGCTGTTCCGCCAGAACTTAGGCAATCCCGACTTCTCCACCATGAACAATGCGCAGATCTATGATTTGTACAAGGAGGTGTATGCACTGGGCCGCCGCTATTTGGAGAATAATCCCAACACCTACGGCTCTATCGACAGCCGTCCCACCGACCGCCGTGAGAACTACGTGAAGCGTTGCGTGGGACTTCCCGGACAGACGCTGCAGATCAAGAATCACATCGTCTATCTGGACGGCAAGCCCAACAAGGAGCCAGACAACGTGCAATACACCTACCGCATCAAACTGCGTGAGCGATTCCCCGAAGAGCTCATGGAGGAGTTAGGCATCTCCATGGAGTCTCTGACCAGCCTCAACCAGTTCGGCTACATGCCGCTCACTCAGGCTGCCGCCAAGGTACTGGCCGCCCGCAAGGACATCGTGGAAAGCATCAGCTACAACGACGAGACGGAATTGGGAAAGGTGTATCCCCGCAACGCCAATACAGGATGGACACGCGACAACTACGGCCCCGTGTGGATTCCGAAGAAAGGGGAAAGCATCAAGCTGAACATGGACAATATCGCCATCTACGAGCGCCCCATCCGCGTCTATGAAGACAACGACCTGAAGGTGAAGAACGGACAAATCTACATCAACGGGAAATTAGCTGATTCCTATACCTTCAAACTCGACTACTACTGGATGATGGGCGACAACCGCCACAACTCCGCAGACTCACGCTTCTGGGGCTTCGTGCCCGAAGACCACATCGTGGGCAAACCGATCTTCATCTGGTGGAGCCACGACCCCGACCGCAAGGGCTTCTCCGGCATCCGCTGGAGCCGACTCTTCACGCTGGTGGATGATATTAAGTAGCTTAGTAGTTTAAGAGTTTAAAGGGTTTAAGAGGTTTAAGGAGTTTAAGGGGGATGGAAGTTCTTTTGTCTTCAACGTATTTCGGCCCTGTGCAGTGGTATCAGAAACTGCACAGAGCCGAAATTTGTTATGTGGAACGCTACGAGAGCTTTATCAAGCAGACCTACCGCAACCGCTGTGTCATTGCCACCGCCAACGGAACGCAGGCACTGACGGTGCCCGTAGAACGGGGAGAGACCACGCTGATGAAGGATATCCGTATCTCCGAACACGGCAACTGGCGACACCTGCACTGGAACGCCCTGCAGTCGGCCTACGGCGAGAGTCCTTTCTTCGAATACTACGCCGACGACCTGCTGCCGTTCTTCGAGCGTCGATGGGACTTCCTCTTCGACTACAACCTCGCCATCACGGAAACGCTTTGTCAGCTGTTAGACATCCAGGCGAACATCAAGCTCACCACCCAGTTCCTTCCCTCCTCCACACTCCTCACTTCACCATCCTCATTAGTGGATTTACGCGAAGCCATCCGTCCGAAGCACCCACTTCCCGACGACAGCTTCGAATCACGTCCTTACTATCAGGTGTTCCGTGAGCGCCACGGCTTCCTGCCAAACCTCTCCGTCCTCGACTTGCTTTTCAACATGGGACCAGAGGGGATTCTTCTATTATAATGCTTTGTTGATCGTGTTGTTCACGAGATACTGAAAAGGATGTCCCAAACGGCGACGATGTGACAGACGCTTCCTGCCAAGACAAAGAAGTGGAAGACGGTGTGCATGTACCGACGTTTGTTCAGACTGTAGAACAGGGCACCCGTGATGTAGCAGACACCCTCGGCAATAATCCAGCCAAAGGCAGCGGCACTCACACATTCGAGCAACGGCTTGAACGCAATGAGCACACTCAACCCCATCAGACAGAAGCAGATGGTCTCCAAATGGCTGTGATCCTTCAAACGGATGAAAGAAACAATGGTTCCGACAAGGGCACTCGTCCAGACAAAAACAAAAAGCGCCCATCCCCAGTAGCCTTGGTCGCGCATGGCCACAAGTGTGATGGGTGAATAGGAGCCGGCGATATGCCAGTAGATGGCGGCATGATCCCACTTGCGCAGATGGGCTTTCCATTTGGAAACAGCGGGCAGCGCGTGGTAAACCGTTGAGGCGATATAGGACATCAGCATGCCAAAAAGATAAAGAATGACACCTGCCGTTGCCCAGCCGTTCTCACTGCGTGCGGTATAATAAAGGAAAGCCACGCCCATGGCCACACCTAACACGATTCCGCCAGCGTGTGACCATGAGTTCCACAATTCCTCTTTGGCTGTATAGAATATTTTCTTGCTCTTTTCTATCATGATGTTCAGGGATAACCGATGAGCGTTTTCTGCCGTCTGCCTCAGAACAGCTGCTGCTCCATGGAGTTCTGGCGATAGGGATTGCGCCCGAGGTGGTGGTATGCCAACTCCGTGACCATGCGTCCACGGGGCGTGCGCTTGATGAAGCCCTCCATGATGAGATAAGGTTCATAGACCTCCTCCACGGTGCCGGCATCCTCACCGATGGCGGTGGCAATGGTCGAGATGCCCACAGGCCCACCCCGGAACTTATCAATGATGGTGAGCAGGATTTTGTTGTCAATCTCGTCAAGTCCATACTGGTCGATGTTCAGTGCCGTCAGCGCAACCTTGGCAATGCGGGTATCGATGCGTCCGTTGCCTTTCACTTGTGCGAAGTCGCGTACACGACGCAACAGGGCATTGGCGATACGGGGCGTACCACGGGAGCGACGGGCAATCTCATGAGCCGCATCATCGTCGATGGGAACGCCCAAAATGCGTGACGAGCGCTCGATGATCCGGCGCAGGGTATCGGGGTCGTAATACTCCAAATGGAGGTTGATGCCAAAGCGTGCACGCAGAGGAGCAGTGAGTAGTCCGCTGCGGGTGGTCGCCCCGACGAGTGTGAAGGGGTTCAGGTCTATTTGGATGGAGCGTGCCGAGGGTCCCTTGTCGATCATGATATCGATGCGATAGTCCTCCATGGCGGAATAGAGATACTCCTCCACCACAGGCGACAGCCGGTGGATTTCGTCAATAAAGAGCACGTCGCGCGGCTCTAACGAGGTGAGGATGCCCGCCAAGTCGCCAGGCTTGTCAAGAACAGGTCCACTGGTCAGCTTGAACCCCACGCCCAGCTCGTTGGCAATGATGTTGGAGAGGGTGGTCTTACCCAGTCCGGGAGGCCCATGCAACAACGTATGGTCGAGTGGCTCGCCTCGATACTTGGCAGCCTCAACGAACACTTCGAGGTTTTCCACCACACCCTGCTGACCGCTGAAGTCATCAAACCGCAACGGACGGAGAGCGTTTTCGAAGTCTTTCTCGCCTTGCGACAGCCGCTCTTCTCGGATATCAAAATCTTCTGTCATGGTGCAAAGTTACGAAAAAACGAGAGCAGTGCAAAAGAAAAGCTTGTTTTTTCTTTTCACTGCCGAGTGTCAGTAACTTCGGTGAAGCCAAAATTCTTGCATGAAGCAAGCATCCCTACGGGCTGAGCGACGAAAAAACGATTGCAAACCAAAAAAAACGGATGATTTCTTTTGTTTTATGCCTGCTTATTCGTAACTTTGCACCGCAAAACAACAAACGGGGGCGTAGCCCAGTTGGTTTAGAGCGCTGCAGTCACATTGCAGAGGTCAACAGTTCGAGCCTGTTCGTCCCCACCCGTTTAGCACATGGCCCTGCCCGATATCTCGGACAGGGCCATGTTTTTGTATAAGGCTTTCTTTTCTTTGGGTCACCAAGCTATTGAACAACGTGCTTCTTGCCTCCCCTGATGTAAATGCCCTTGGGAAGAACGGAATCCGAAACTCGTCGTCCGTTCAGGTCATAGACGGCATCGCTCTTCAGTCTGTCCTTGAGCGAAACATCACTGATACCATCAACCACCTGCTTGAGGAGTACGACATTGTCGAAGCCAATGATCTTCTCCGAGCCATTGCTATTGTGAACAGCCGAGAGCATCACCGTGGTGGAAGCCTCTCCATCGCTCTCGAAGTCGAGCGTGGATTGCTGCCAAGCGGTCTTGTTCTCCAACGAGGGAGCCACAACCAGTGTTCCCGTTTCGCCCTTTACTTGTACCACGGCATCGCCGCCCAAGCCACTCTTCCACACATCGACGGTGAGCGTGTATTTGCCCTCGGGCAGACGAACCTCCTGCCAGAGCGTGATAGTGGGCGTGCCCCAGTTCTGGCGTATCCAGTAGGTTTGTGTGCTGCCTTCAGAAGGAACAGGAAGCGAGCCAAAGAACTGATCGAAGAACTTGTCACCGCTCTTCAGGGCAGTGAGATCGTTCTCGTTGCGGTTAGTATAATCAATGCTCCAACCCTGAGGCACGTAGATGGCACGGTCGGAACGCACGCCACTGCCCGACATCACGGTATAGGAATCTTCAAAGTCGGTATTGGTCAAAGCTGTAGGCAGTTCACGCTCCTCATACTCGATGCCCTGCAACTGGCAGATTTCCTTGCGGGTGAGGGCCACGTCATAGAGACGGAAATCGTTGATGGTGCCTTGGAAGTCAACGTTATCGGCAGCATAAGAGCCATCCCACCACTGGGTGCGACCGATATAGTTGCGTGTATCGGCGGCGAGCTGCTCCAGCTGGTAGGGCTCCACCTGATTGGCCGTTCCGCTGCACAGCCGCTCTCCATCAACGTAGATGGTCGTGGTTTTCGTGGCGGCATCAAAGGTGACGGCCAGCTTGTAGTCTTGGTTGACCGTGAGCTGCGTCTCGGCATTCACCATGGTGGTGGCGCCGCCGTTGTACTTCACACCTGCCGAGAGAGGATTGGCACGCAGAAAGACACTGTTGCCCGAGCCGCTGCCGAAGTCGTAGAAGCGCGGTGCCGTTGCGAGACTCTTGGCATTGGCGGTGAGCAGGAACGTGTAGGAGCGCAGGTCTTTGAGCAACCCCTCGGGAGCGGTGAACGTTGTGTTCGTCGCGAACCCTGCAGCAGTGTTGGCAGTCATGTCGAGCCCTGTGGTCTCATAGCGGAGATTCTTCTCGATGTCGCGGGGCAAGACCGTCACAACGAAATCACGTGATTGGTCTCCAACCTTGGCCGTCAGCGTGACGGCAGTCTCAGTCTCTGGGAAGCTGACAAGACCCGTGGCACTGATGATCTTCTCATGGGAGGTCGTCCAGGTGACCGTCTGCTTCATGACCGTAGTGGGTAAGACAAGATCGGCATGCACCTCTTCGGGCAGGCTGATGCTTTTTAATGCACGCTCCCGCACAGCCGTTTGTGCCTGTTTGCGCAGGCCGTCAACGAGCATCTGCACCGTCCGAGGTGAGGCACAGGCATAATAGTCGGACTGTGCGACAAGGTCGTGGTTGAAATCATTGCCGGTAGCAACGGCAGATCCGCCCTGCAAGTCTTCGATCTCGATGACCTGATCGACATAGCCGTTGCGATAGGTGGTGAGCGTATGTCCATCGTAGGTCAGCGAAAGAATCCAGAGGTCGAGCTTCGTGGGATGGTTGTCGCCATTGGTTCCCGTTGATTGCGTTGCCCAGTTGTCGGAGGTGAGCAGACGGTTCTGACTGCGATAGCTCTTGTCGCCAATGGTCAGAACGGGATAGAGGTCGGAATCGAGCTCGTAAGTCATATCCTCGCCAATCACGAAGAGCTTGCCCTCGTATTTCGACTCGTTCATGGCGATGGCAAGATTCAATGTCTTATTGACGCCCAAGCACCAACAAGCAGTATATGGAATACCATCTGGCTCCGGGGTCTGTGGTTCCTCCCACTGATAGTTACAGCGAAGGTCGGTGGGATAGCCCTTGGGATAGCCCTGCTTCACCATCCAATAATAATAGTCGCCGTTCATCCAGCCCAAACGCATGGGTGAATTCTTGGAGCCAGGAATGACGAAGGGACGGGAGTTGTTCTTCTCGGAACCAGAAGTGATCTGCTCGGAACCTGCTACCGTGCCCTCCTCGTCGATGGTGAACTTCCATATCTCATATACTCCATCGCGGTTATATTCGCCATCCTTGGTGGGGATGGAGACGTAGAGGTCGTTCACATGATCGGGGTCAAGGCTCATACCACCACTATAGCAACGCTCGGTGGAGTTCCAGTTCTGGTGGAAGGCATGGCCGGCATTGGTGACGAAGGTGGTGCGCCAGGCACTACCCGTCCACTTACCATAATAATAATAGTGGTTGGTCTTGCCATCGTCGAGATGGGGGAAGGCGATGACGGGATTCTCATCCTCGTCGAGCGCAATCTGCCACACCCAGTTGCGAATGCCTGACTTGTTGTCAACGATGGTGGCGGGATAGGTGTTGGCATAGCTGTCGGTTTTGTTGACGCTGAACTTGCCTTCGCTGATCTTCTTGAGCTCCGTTCCCTTGATGTCACGCAGGATAGGGCCATTGCCGTGGTTGATGTCGATGACATTGAAATAGAGCCAGTTGGGCATTTCGTTGTCGGGGTGTCCTGTGGTATAGGAAAGGTAAATCTTGTCCTTGCCGTTGCTACAATACTTGGCATAGGGGCGCGCACCCGTGGACTGAACAATTTGCTTGGGACCGAAGTCGAACTGGCAGTTATCATCGCTGTCGGGCAGGGTGATGCGGGCAATGGTAGGATGCCAGCTGATACCACGCCAGCAGAGATAGATGTGCGTGGGGTCGTCGCTCAGGAAGAAGGGCGACGGATAGGTGGTATTATCGGCCGTCGCCAAGAACTTCTCTTCACCCAGGGCGGTAATATCGCCAGGCTTTCGGGAGATGCGGTACCATATCTTCGCCTCGTCGGTGTGACGGGTGTAGAAAATCATCACGCGCTCATCGGGCAGGACAATGAAGGTGGGGTTGTTGTGGTCGTCGGGCTGGAAGTAGGAACGGATGAGCACATCGGTCTTGCGACCCGTCTTCCAGTCGTACTGCGTGGCCTTCACATTGCCATGTACATCGATATAACCCATGTAGGTGGCGTTGATGGTTCCCGCCTCGTTCTCATAGTGCAAGGCACGCGGGTCGGCGAACCAGCACCATGCACCCTCGTCGGTCACGATGTTACTGCTGAAAGTCTCTGTTGACTGTGCCTCGGCGGCAAGCGTGCTGAGCAGCATTCCGCAGGCGAAGAGTAATGATTTAAGTTTCATATCGGTTGTTGTTTTATACAAGAAATTCGTTGGAAATCAAAATCATGGGACAAAGTTACTGCTTTTTTCCCGAAAAAGGACGGAAGAAGCTTGTTTTTTATAGACAGCCGCTCACACTGCCCGCCTCCAACAGTCGCTGTCGCGCCTCTTCGTAGCTCAGTCCCAATGACTCCTGGAGCATGCGGGTTCCACGGTCAACGAGCTTGGCATTGGTCAGTTGCATGTTGACCATGCGATTGCCCTGTACGCGTCCTAAACGAATCATCAGGGTCGTGGAGATCATGTTCAGCACCATCTTCTGTGCCGTACCGCTCTTCATGCGACTGGAACCCGTCACGAACTCCGGGCCCACGATGGTCTCAATGGGAAATTCCGCTGCCTGTGCCAATGGGGTGTTGTGGTTACTGGTGATGCACCCCGTCAGCAGGCCGTTCTTTCTGGCCTCCCTGACAGCACCCAACACATAGGGAGTGGTGCCAGAGGCGGCAATACCTAACACGGTGTCATCGGGGGCGGGCTGATAGGCCACCAGGTCTTTCCATCCCTGTTCGGCCACGTCCTCCGCCTTCTCCACAGCATGGCGCAAGGCTTTCTCGCCACCGGCGATGAGACCGATCACCCACGTTTCGGGCACGCCAAAGGTGGGAGGCAATTCACTGGCATCCAATACGCCTAACCGACCGCTGGTGCCGGCCCCGACATAAAAGAGCCTGCCACCACGCCGCATTCTTGGCTCCATGGCTTCTACCAACGCCTCTACTTGCGGCAAGGCCCTGCGGACAGCCTCTGCCACCAGCACGTCTTCTTCATTAATATGCCGCAATAACTCGCCTACCGACATCTGCTCCAGATGGTCAAAGCGCGACGGCTGCTCGGTGATCTTATCTTTCGCTTCCATCATCCAAGATTTGCTGCAAATTTATGAAAAAGTTTCCCATTTCCTTCCTTTTTCAACAAGAATATATAAAAAACTTGTATCTTTGTAGCAAGAACCTGAAACATATCAGCAAAATGAAAGAGCCACAACTGGATTATTATGACTTTGGGAACGAGGTGACCGCGTTTAGCACAACACGCCACGGAGGGTATAGCACGGGCAACTATGCGGAGTTGAACATCAACCGCTTTTGTGGGGATGAAGAAACGTGTATTCGGAAAAACCGAGAGGCGCTGTGCTCACGGCTTGGCATCAGTGACGACCGGTTGCTGATGCCCCATCAGGTACACTTGACGAAAACGGTACGAATCAACGAGGCTCTGCTGTCGCTCTCGGAGGAAGAAAGACGGGAGGCCTTAGAAGGCTATGACGCGCTGATGACGAACCTGAAAGGTGTGTGCATCGGCGTTTCTACTGCCGACTGCATCCCCATCCTGCTCTACGACAAACCTCACCATGCCGTGTGTGCCATCCACGCCGGATGGCGGGGCACTGTGGCACGAATCGCAGAGAAAGCGATAGCAGAAATGGTAGCCGCCTACGGCACGCGCCCGGAAGAAATCAAGGCACAGATTGGACCCGGTATCCATCTGGAGAGCTTCGAGGTGGGCGATGAGGTCTATGAGGCTTTTGCCCAAGCTGGCTTTGACATGACGACCATCAGCTGTCATCAAAAGAAATGGCATATCGATTTACCGGAGTGTAACCGTCAGCAGCTTCTGACCTCTGGCGTGCCTTCCGCCTCCATTGCCGTCTCCCCCGTATGCACCTATCTGGAATCCTCCCGTTTCTTCTCCGCCCGCCACTTGGGCATCAACTCCGGACGAATCTTCACGGGCATCCTGCTTGGCTAATTCATATTGCCATTATTTTTTATCATTATCGGAATAATTGGCTCGTAAAGCCTCCGACTTAGTAGAGTGCCAGTTTCCCTTATTGTCGTAAGCTCCGTGCGATTTCCCGCTTGCTGTTATCAAACCTTCTAAGATGCCCGTCTTAAACAGGAAGAAGTAGGCCAATACTACTAAGACTGCCTCTTGGATAATCATCTGGAAGATGCCAACAATAAGAAGCCATACAGCAGCGATAATGCCTAAAATATAGATAACGGCAAATACAGAGATTGCTGTGCCATACTTCTTACCAAACTGATTGATATTCTTCTTGACAGAAGAGCCTAGTCCAATGATGAGAATACCAAACAGGACGATAAACAATCCCGTTTCCTGCAAGTACTTCGGTAAGCCTGCCCATTGAAGGAGTCCTCCAACAATAAGTGCAAGCGGGAAAGCAATCACCAAGGCGATGGCAGCAGGTTTCAAAGAGATACGGACATCCTGTCCATACATCGCATGGGTATTCGACAAGAATGCCTGATAAGTATAGATGCTGGCTATCTGTCCTACCAAAACCAGCATGAGCGGTATGAAGCGGAAGAAGCCTCCCCAGAAACCATAGCGATCAGGGTCACACCACCAAATGGCATCGTTGCCCACAGAGTATAATGCCAATATCTCCAGCAATGCAGCAACAGCCAGACAAGCAGGAATGCCTATCATCAGCAGGCGTTCTGTTTTCTCATTGGCAGCCCTTACAAAACTAACTGCTATGGCTACAACAACAAGAGCAGCTATCAGCAGATAAGGGAACAACGTTCCAAAAAATCCGGAAATGGGAGCTGGGCCTTCAGATGCCTTCTTAGCAGCATCCTCAGCAAAGCACAACATAGGGAATAGGCCTAAAGGCAGAACGGAAAGAAACGTTCTTTTGTCTATCATAAACATATTGGCAAATTCGTTTAAGGGTTCAACATCTTGTTAACTATCATACAGATGGCAAATATACGAATTATTTTTGAATCATGAAACGGTGTAAGGAAAAAGTTGTACTTTTGCAAAGGAAATAGGATGGACAGAGCAACGTTTGAAAAGAAGAAAGCATTTGCGGGCGAAAAGAAAGCCTCGATGCTGCGACGCTGTGTAGATCATGACTACACGGGACGACGAATGTATATGATAACGATGGTGACAGAGGGACGGAAACCGCTGTTTGGCCAGGTGGTGGGAAGAAGCGAAGCTGTAGAGCCGTCACCGGAGGTACCTCGTGTTGTACTGTCAGCATTGGGAGAAGCAATAGAGCAGATATGGCTAACAATCAGCAGCCACCATCCGGAAGTGAAGGTTGTGGCACTACAGATGATGCCTGACCACCTGCACGCGATTCTATTTGTGAAAAAGCAGATGGAGAAGCCATTGGGGAAGGTGCTGTTAGGCGTCAAACAGGCATGTAATCAGGCTTTCCGCAAGCTGATGCCTGTGGAGTTTGTTGCTGTGGCACAGCAATACGCACAACAAAGTCGCGAGAACGGCCTGCTTTTTGCAAAAGGCTTTAACGATCAGATACTGCTGAGGGATGGGCAGCTTGAGCAATGGCTGAACTACCTGAAGGACAACCCTCGGCGACTACTGATGAAGCGAGAGAACCCTGATTTGTTTCGGATACAGCGAGGACTGACATTTGCAGGGCTCAGCTTTTCAGCTATTGGCAATCGTTTTTTGTTAGAAAGGCCGTTGAAGATACAGGTGCAGTGCTCGAGAAGCATTAGCGAGGAGGAGCTAAAGGGCAAGATGAACGAATGCCTTCGTGCCGCACAGCAAGGAGCTGTATTGGTGTCGCCAGCTATCTCTAAGGGGGAGAAAGCCATCATGCGGGCAGCTTTTGAGGAGGGATTGCCGCTGATTTATCTGCAAGAGAACGGTTTTACAGATTTGGCGAAGCCTGGCGGCCTGCGAATGGATGCCTGCGCCAAAGGGCAGTTGCTGATTCTGGCTCCCTGGGAGCATCATAACGAAAAGATAACCATCAAGAGAGAGCAATGCATGAAGCTCAACGAAATGGCGAGGGCTATATGTGAGGGATAAGGGGGGCTGTGAAGTATGTTGCTGTGGCACAGCAACATACAAAAACAAGAAAGGAAAAACGCAGCAACACTGCAACATGCAAAACAAAAACGAAAAACACAGCAACATGCAAAATGCAGCAACATGCAATACAAAAACGCCGCAAGGATTCCCTGCGGCGTTCTTTATAATAATAGAATAAGGTATAACCTTTAGTCTGCCAATTTTGCCTTGATGAACTCGCGGTTCAGGCGGGCGATGTTGGCGATGCTCTCGTTCTTCGGACAAACGGCCTCGCAAGCGCGGGTGTTCGTGCAGTTACCGAAGCCCAGCTCATCCATACGGGCAATCATCTTCTTGGCACGGCGTGCTGCTTCGGGACGGCCCTGCGGCAAGAGTGCCAGCTGAGAAACCTTGGAAGAGACGAACAGCATAGCGGAACCGTTCTTACAAGCTGCCACACAGGCACCGCAACCGATACATGTTGCGCAGTCCATAGCCTCGTCAGCATCTTCCTTCGGAATCAGGATGGCATTGGCATCCTGAGCCTGACCGGTACGAATGGAGGTGTAACCGCCAGCCTGAATGATCTTATCGAAGGCGCGACGATCTACCATGCAGTCCTTGATGACAGGGAAGCCGGCAGAACGCCAGGGCTCAACAGTGATAACATCGCCATCATTGAAACGGCGCATGTAGAGCTGACAGGTGGTAGCGCCACGCTCGGTCTTGCCGTGGGGCGTACCATTGATATACAGCGAGCACATACCGCAGATACCCTCGCGGCAGTCGTGGTCGAACACGAAAGGCTCCTTGCCCTCGTTGATGAGCTCCTCGTTCAGGATGTCGAGCATCTCAAGGAACGAAGTATCATCGGGAATGTTCTTCATCTCGCGGGACTCAAAATGTCCTTTCTCCTTAGGACCATTCTGCTTCCAATATTTGACAGTGAAACTGATATTACGTGCCATAGCTTTTAATTCTTATAGTTACGTGTTTGTACTTTAATTGCCTCATACTCCAGCGGTTCCTTGATGAGCTCAGGAGCCTTGGTGTCGTCGCCCTGATACTCCCAGCAACCCACATAGAAGAAGTTTGCGTCATCGCGCTTGGCTTCTCCCTCTTCGGTCTGGTGCTCCTCACGGAAGTGTCCACCGCAGCTCTCTTCACGGTGCAGTGCATCATAGGCGATGAGCTGACCCATGAGGATGAAGTCGCGCAGGTGGATAGCCTTGTCGAGCTCGATGTTGAGTCCGTCCTTGGTTCCGGGAATGAAGAGGTTGCTGTCGAACTCTTTCTTGAGTTCCTTCATCAGCTTCAGACCTTCCTCCAGTCCCTTCTTGGTACGACCCATGCCGACATGCTCCCACATGATGTGGCCGAGCTCCTTGTGGATGGAGTCAACGGAACGCTTACCCTGGATACCCATCAGACGGTCTGCCTCTGCATCAACAGCCTTCTCTGCCTCAGCGAACTCGGGCAGGTCGGTGGAGAGACGAGGCCAGATGGCCTGGTCAGCGAGGTAGTTCTGGATGGTATAAGGCAGCACGAAGTAACCATCGGCAAGACCCTGCATGAGGGCAGAAGCACCGAGACGGTTGGCACCGTGGTCAGAGAAGTTACACTCTCCGATAGCGAACAGACCGGGGATGGTGGTCTGCAGCTCGTAGTCCACCCAGATTCCACCCATGGTGTAGTGGACAGCGGGGAAGATCATCATCGGCTTGTAGTACTTCACACCATTGATTTCCTTGGCAAGTTCGCCAGGGAACACGTCGGTAATCTCCTCGTACATCTCGAAGAGGTTGCCGTAGCGCTGCATGATCTGATCGATACCGAGACGGTTGATGGACTCCGAGAAGTCGAGGAACACTGCCAGACCAGTGTTGTTCACACCGAAGCCATGGTCGCAACGCTCCTTGGCAGCACGAGAAGCCACGTCACGCGGAACGAGGTTTCCGAATGCGGGATAGCGACGCTCCAGATAATAGTCGCGGTCTTCTTCGGGAATATCCCAGCCCTGCTTGGTACCAGCCTGCAAAGCCTCAGCATCTTCCTTCTTCTTCGGTACCCAGATACGTCCGTCGTTACGCAGAGACTCAGACATCAGCGTCAGCTTAGACTGCTTGTCGCCGTGAACGGGGATACAAGTCGGGTGAATCTGTACGTAAGAGGGATTAGCAAAGTAGGCACCCTTACGATAGCACTGGATGGCAGCTGTACAGTTGCAACCCATGGCATTGGTAGAGAGGAAGTAAGTGTTACCGTATCCACCAGTGGCGATGACAACAGCGTTGGCAGAGAAGCGATGCAGCTTACCTGTGGTGAGATCCTTGGCAATGATACCGCGGGCACGACCGTCAACAATGACAACGTCTTCCATCTCGTAACGGGTATAGAGCTTCACCTTACCCTCTTCCACCTGACGGCTCAGAGAAGAATAGGCACCGAGCAACAGCTGCTGACCTGTCTGACCCTTGGCATAGAAGGTACGGCTTACCTGTGCACCACCGAATGAACGGTTGGCCAGCATGCCACCATACTCACGGGCAAAGGGAACACCCTGTGCCACGCACTGGTCGATGATGTTGTTACTAACCTCTGCCAGACGATATACGTTGGCTTCGCGGGCACGGTAGTCACCACCCTTCACGGTGTCGTAGAACAGACGGTAGATGGAGTCACCATCGTTCTGATAGCACTTGGCAGCATTGATACCACCCTGAGCGGCGATAGAGTGAGCGCGACGGGGAGAATCCTGGATGCACAGGTTAATAACGTTGAAGCCCATCTCGCCAAGTGAAGCGGCAGCACTGGCACCAGCCAGACCTGTTCCGACGACAATCACGTCGAGCTTCAGCTTGTTCTTCGGGTTTACAAGACGCTGGTGGGCTTTATACTCTTTCCATTTCTCGGCCACGGGGCCGGCAGGAATCTTTGAATCTAATACTTTTGCCATAATCTTATTTACGATTTACGGATTTAAAATAACAATTTAGCACTGACAATCCTCGCACTCACAAGGGTCACATTTGCAGTCCTTCTTCTCTGCACACTTGCAGGGGTCGCACTTGCAGTCCTTGCATTGGCAAGCCTTTTCAGCATCACAGCTCTCTGCTTTCTCTTTGCAGCAGTCAGCCTTTGCCTTGTCACAAGGAGCCTGCATCACGCACTCTGTCTTTGCCTTACAGCAGCTTTCTTCACAGAGGCTGGGAGCACACTTGAAAGCGAAAGCCAGCACCACAACCAAGAAACAGAGCATCAGCACGGTCGAGTAGATAAGACCGATCATCTTCCAGCGGCAGAACCAAATCTTACCATTCCAGCCAAAGGTCTGCATAGCACTCCAGAAACCATGAGAGAGATGGAACCAGATTGCTACAAGCCAGATGACATACAGCACAACATAAACGGGACAAGAGAAGGTCTCCACGATCCAGCCAAAGCCATCACCGGGGGCATGAGCAAGTCCCTCAACACCCAGCAGCTCGGCGAACATCATGTTGTACCAGAAGTTGAACAAGTGAAGCACCAAGCCGAGCAGGATGATAATACCCAGCACCAGCATGTTCTGAGAAGCCCACTCCACCTTGGCGGGGCGGTCGGTCACTGCATAACGCTCAGCACCACGAGCCTGACGGTTCTGGGCGGTGAGAATAAATGCATACACAATGTGAACCACTGCCAGTGCTGCCAAACCAAGCGTTGCCACGACGGCATACCAGTTGGCACCCAGCAATTCACAAATCATGTTGTAGGCCTCGCCACTGAACAACGCCGCAACGTTCATAGCGCAGTGGAAGGTCAAGAACAGAATAAGTGCAACGCCGGTGACCGACATCACGACTTTTCTACCAATTGATGAATTGATTAACCACATAAATTTGTTGATTTAGAAATTATTAAATGTTTAGATGATACTTCATTTTAGGTACACAAAAATTGCTTCTGACTGCAAAAATACCATTTTTTGGTGATACTTCAAAGTCTTTTATATAAAAATATTCAATTTATTCAAATAAATACGTAACTTTGCACTCGGAGTCACCCCTTCAAAAGGTGATAGGAACCATGATTTTGAAATATGACGTAATTGTTATCGGCGGCGGACACGCCGGATGCGAGGCGGCGGCAGCGGCAGCAAACATCGGGGCAAAGACATGCCTCATCACCATGGACATGAACAAGATAGCACAAATGTCGTGCAACCCTGCCGTTGGTGGTATCGCCAAGGGACAGATTGTTCGTGAGATTGACGCACTTGGCGGCTACATGGGAATCGTCACCGATGCCACCGCCATCCAATTTCGCATGCTCAATCAGGGCAAGGGTCCCGCCGTATGGAGTCCTCGTGCTCAGTGCGACCGTGGCAAGTTCATATGGAAATGGCGCGAGGTTCTTGATGGCATTGACGGGTTGGACATCTGGCAAGACCAGGCAGACGAGCTGCTGGTTGAAGACGGCGAGGCTGTTGGTGTGCGCACCGTTTGGGGTGTGGAGTTCCGAGCCAAAAGCGTTGTCATCACAGCAGGCACCTTCCTGAACGGCTTGCTACATGTTGGACGAAAGATGGTTCCCGGTGGACGCTGTGCCGAACCTGCCGTTCCCCATTTCACGGAAAGCATCACACGCCACGGCATTCGCTCCGAGCGCATGAAGACCGGTACGCCCGTCCGTATTGACAAACGCAGTGTACATTTTGAAGACACAGAAATACAGCCTGGCGAAAACGACTTTCATAAATTCTCCTATATGGGCGAGAGTCGCCCACTCCAACAACTTCCCTGTTGGACTTGTTATACCAACAAGGAAGTTCATGAGGTTTTGCGCGGTGGACTGGCTGACTCTCCGCTCTACAACGGACAGATACAGAGTATCGGACCCCGCTACTGCCCGTCCATAGAAACCAAGCTTGTCACTTTCCCCGACCGCGAACAACATCCTTTGTTTTTGGAACCCGAAGGCGAGAACACCAACGAGATGTACCTGAATGGCTTTTCATCAAGTATGCCCATGGATGTTCAGCTGGCAGCATTGAAGAAGATTCCCGCTCTCCGCGATGTGCGAATCTATCGTCCGGGCTATGCTATTGAATACGATTTCTTCGACCCGACACAACTCAAACACTCGTTGGAATCAAAAGTGTTGAAAGGATTGTTCTTTGCCGGACAAGTCAACGGAACCACGGGTTACGAGGAAGCTGGCGGTCAAGGACTCGTGGCGGGTGTCAATGCCGCCATCCATGCCGGTACCTCAACAAGTTCCGACAACACCCCACTTGTACTTGGAAGAGACGAGGCGTACATCGGTGTACTGGTTGATGACCTCGCCACGAAAGGCGTTGACGAACCTTATCGCATGTTCACCTCCCGCGCCGAGTACCGTATCCTTCTTCGGCAAGATGACGCCGATGCACGTCTGACGGAAATGTCTTATGCATTAGGTCTTGCCAAGCGTGATCGCTACGATTGGTGGATGGAAAAGAAAAAAGAGGTGGAAAAGGTGATTCATTTCTGCGAGAACACGTCGGTAAAACCGAAAGAAATCAATGGGCAGTTAGAAGCATTGGGCACTACCCCACTCCGCTTTGGCTGCAAAGTTTCCGAACTCATCGCAAGACCGCAGTTATCCATCAAGGCACTTGGAGAGATTCTCCCCGAGCTTAAAAGTACGATTAATTCTCCTAAAAACAGAAAGGAAGAAATTGCCGAGGGCGCAGAAATCCAAATCAAATACCAAGGTTATATTGAACGTGAACGAATCGTTGCTGAGAAGATGCACCGATTAGAGAATATCCGAATCAAAGGACGCTTTAACTATTCAACACTGCAAGAAATTTCGACCGAGGGTCGTCAAAAACTCGAAAGAATCGATCCGGAGACTTTGGCGCAAGCCAGCCGCATTCCAGGAGTAAGTCCGTCGGACATCAATGTCCTGCTTGTACTCTTAGGAAGATAAGAGTGTTTCACGTGAAACAAATCTATCGCTTAACCATCAAAAACAAATAATTATGAATAACAAAGTCTTATTAGAAAATCTACGATGCATCCCCGACTTTCCAAAGAAAGGCATCAACTTCAGAGACGTAACCACACTCTACAAAAATGCCGAGTGCATGAAGATCATGCTTGACGAACTGTATGAGCTATACAAGGACAAAGGAATCACAAAGATTGTTGGCATCGAAAGTCGCGGCTTCATCATGGCCTCTGCCCTTGCCGGTCGCTTGGGATGTGGTGTTGTTTTGGCAAGAAAACCAGGAAAACTTCCTGCAACGGTCATCAAAGAACAATTCTCAAAAGAGTATGGTGTTGACACAGTGGAGATGCACATTGACTCCATCACACCGGACGACGTGGTTCTCATTCACGATGATCTTTTAGCCACAGGAGGAACCGCGAAGGCCACATGGAAATTGGTTAACCACTTCCATCCCAAAAAGGTCTATATCAACTTCATCATTGAAATTACCGACGAAGGACTGCACGGACGCGACTTGTTTGAGGGAATCGAACTCACAACCCTCATGACGATTTAGCTTGCTGGAAGCTGTGTGTCACACAACGTGCAGAGTGTTCCACGTGAAACAAAGAATAAGGGAAAGCCTGTGTAACAAAGGATTACAAGATGACAAAGGAAGAGAACGAGAAGCGATTGAGCTATCTGAAAGGAATCGTGTTGAGCATGCCAGAGAAACCTGGCAGCTACCAATTCTATGACGACGAGCACAATATAATATATGTAGGCAAGGCCAAGAAACTCAAGAGCCGTGTCTCTTCCTATTTTCATAAAGAGGTGGATCGATTCAAGACCAAGGTGCTGGTTAGTAAAATACACGACCTTTCATATACCGTTGTCAACACAGAAGAGGATGCCTTACTCTTAGAAAACAGTCTTATCAAGAAGTATAATCCTCGTTACAACGTGCTGTTGAAAGACGGGAAGACCTACCCCAGCATCTGCGTTACCAACGAAATGTATCCCCGTATCTTCAAAACGCGCACCATCAACAAGCGCTTTGGAACTTACTACGGTCCCTACTCTCACATCTCCAGCATGTATGCGATTCTCGACCTGATCAAGAAGCTCTACAAGCCTCGAACGTGTCGTCTGCCACTGAACAGGGAAAGCATCCTCCAAGGTAAATTCAAGCCCTGTCTGGAATACCACATTCACAACTGTGACGGGCCTTGTATAGACCGCCAAAGTTATGACAACTACCAACACAACATTGCGCAGGCAAGAGAGATATTAAAAGGTAAAACAAGAGAGGTGCAGCGCATGCTCTACGAGGAGATGCAGACAGCCGCCGAAGAACTACGTTTTGAGGATGCAGAAGTACTGAAAAACCGTTATTTGGCATTAGACAGTTTCTGTGCCAAGAGCGAGGTCGTAAGCCATACCATCACCGATGTTGATGTCTTTACCATTGTTGATGATGACAGTCGGAAGAATGCTTTCATCAACTACATTCATGTGATGAACGGCACCATCAATCAGAGCTTTACCTTTGAGTATAAACGGAAGCTCGACGAAAGTGATCAAGAGCTTTTGCTGACTGCAATCCCAGAGATTCGACAACGCTTCCAAAGCCATGCAAAAGAGGTCATCGTACCCTTTGAGATGGACTGGAAATTAGCTGACGCGACCTTCTTTATCCCTCAGCGAGGTGACAAAAAGAGTCTCTTGGACCTGTCGGAAATGAACGGCAAACAATACAAGTTCGACCGTCTGAAACAAGCCGAGAAACTCAACCCCGAACAGAAGCAGACTCGCCTGATGAAAGAGTTACAGGAGAAGCTTCAGCTGCCCAAACTCCCCTACCGGATCGAATGCTTCGACAACAGCAACATTTCCGGTTCTGATGCCGTGGCTGGGTGCGTTGTTTTCAAGGCTATGAAACCCTCGAAAAGCGACTATCGGAAGTACAATATCAAGACCGTTGAGGGCCCTGACGACTACGCTTCCATGCAGGAGGTGGTACGACGCCGCTACAGCCGTATGATGGAGGAAGATCCAGAGGCACTACCCGACCTGATTATCACGGATGGAGGACTGGGTCAAATGAGTGTTGTACGTGCCGTTATCGAGGGAGAACTGGGCCTGCAGATACCCATTGCAGGACTCGCAAAGGACAGCCGTCACCGCACCAATGAGCTGCTCTACGGCAACCCTCCGCTAACCATTGGTCTGGATGTCAAAAGTGAACTCTTCCATGCATTGACACGCATCCAGGACGAAGTACACCGCTATGCCATCTCCTTCCACCGCGACAAACGCTCGAAACACGCCCTTCACAGCACACTTGACGATGTGCGGGGCATCGGACCCAAGACTCGCGAAGCGCTTATGAGTCATTTTAAGAGTGTAAAGAGAGTGGAATCAGCTGATATTCAACAACTTACAGAGGTAATAGGACATTCTAAAGCACAACTTGTCTATAACTTTTTTCATCCAGAAAGCTCAGAAGTCAAATAATAATCGTATATTTGCAACATGAGAATCGTTATCCAGCGCGTGAGCCGCGCCAGCGTCACGATTGACCAGCATCAGAAAGCAAGCATCGGAGAAGGTTTCCTCATCCTGCTTGGCATTGAAGAAAGCGACACGACAGATGATATAGACTGGCTGGTACGCAAAGTCGTTAACCTGCGTGTTTTCAATGAAACAGCGGGCGTGATGAACCGTTCCATTCTCGATGTGGGCGGCGAGATACTGGTCGTAAGCCAGTTTACACTCTTCGCAAGCTACAAGAAAGGCAACCGTCCGTCATGGCTCCGTGCAGCCCGTCACGAGGTCTCTATCCCCCTCTACGAGGCCTTCTGTGCGCGTCTGAGCGAATTACTGGGACAAGAGGTCAAGACGGGAGAGTTCGGGGCAGACATGAAAGTGGAGCTCGTCAACGACGGCCCTGTCACGATTTGCATGGATACGAAGAACAAAGAATAAGGAATAAAGATGACAATTCAAGAGGCACAACAGGCAGTAGATAAGTGGATCAGAGAGTATGGCGTGCGTTATTTCTCCGAGCTGACGAACATGGCTGTGCTCACCGAGGAGGTTGGCGAACTGGCACGTATCATCAGCCGTCGCTATGGAGAGCAGTCGTGGAAATCTTCCGATCCACGAGCCGCCGACAACGGTCGGGAAGCCCTGGGAGAAGAGATGGCGGACGTCCTGTGGGTACTACTCTGTCTGGCCAACCAGACGGGTGTCAACCTTACCGAGGAGCTGCGTAAAAACATCGAGAAAAAGACCCGTCGCGATGCACTTCGACACATAGAGAACAAAAAGTTACAGGACTGAATATTAGACTATTTCAAACTATAAATCAAAACATCATGGAAAAAGTAATGAGTAAGATTGAACAGGCACTGAGCAAGTACAACACTCAGATTGACGACGCTCAAGTGCGCGAGGCGGTGAAGAAAATCATTGCCGAGAAAGTTCCCCAAAACGACAATGAGGAAGTAAAACGCTTCATGTTCGGTAGCATTGAACTGACAACGCTGACGACCGTTGATTCCGCAGAGAGCGTGCTGAAGTTAGTGGAGAAAGTCAACAAGTTCGCACACGACTATCCCGACATGCCCCATGTGGCAACGGTGGTCACCTACCCTCGTTTCACCAAGCTCGTGAGTGAGTCTTTGGAAGTGGAAGGTGTCATTCCTACCTGCGTAAGCGGTGCCTTTCCTTCTTCACAGGCCCTGATGGAAATCAAGGTGGCCGAGACCGCATTAGCCATTCGCGATGGTGCCAAGAACGTTGACATCGTGCTCCACGTCGGCGAGTTCCTCAGTGGTGATTACGAGACCGTTTGTGAGGAGATTCAGGAGCAGAAAGCCGCCTGTGGCGAAGTGCCCATGAAGGTGATTCTGGAAACCGGCGACCTGGGCTCTGCATCCAATATCAAGATTGCCTCTATCCTGTCGATGTATGCCGGTGCCGACTATATCAAGACCTCTACCGGCAAGGAGAAAATCTCCGCTACTCCCGAGGCCGTATATGTGATGTGTCAGGCTATTAAGGAGTACTATGATGAGACCGGCATTCAGGTGGGTTTGAAGCCCGCTGGCGGCATTAACACCGTGATGGATGCCCTCACCTACTACACCATCGTGAAGGAAGTATTAGGAGAGAAGTGGCTCACCAACGAGCTGTTCCGCTTAGGCACCAGCCGTCTTGCCAACCTGTTGCTGAGTGAACTGGAAGGCAAGGAAGTGAAGTTCTTCTAAGAACAAGAAATTATGAAGTTGGAGGATGCGTCAAAACTACGGTTCTGACGCATCCTCTTTCGTATAAAGACTAATTGTTTCGTGCAATGACAAAGTCGAGATAGGCACCCAATGCCTGTCGAAGCATGGTGTCCCCCACCCTTTCATCCAGGAATCTCATGGCCTCACGATGGAAATCACGCATGCGCTGCTCGGCATATTCTATGCCGCCATTCGCCTTGGTAAACGCAACGAGACGTGCAATCTCATCCGATGAAACCGTCAGATTCTTCACTTTCTGCGCCAACTGAAGCATCTCTGCATCCTGCGTGGAGCGCAAAGCATATATCACTGGCAACGTAAGCTTTCCTTCGGCCATATCGTTGCCAGTCGGTTTACCGATCTCTTTGGAGTCATAATAGTCGAAAATATCGTCACGAATCTGGAAGATGATGCCCAGATTCTGTCCGAACAGCCTGGCAGCCACGACATCCTCCTCGGAACCACCGGTGGAAAGAGCGCCTATACCCGCACAGGCTTCGAAAAGAGCAGCCGTCTTCTGTTTGATCACCTGGTAATAAACTTCCTCCGAAATCTCCTGATTCTGAATGTTCGTCAGCTGTAGGATCTCACCGTTTGACAAGGTTCTTCCCAACTCTGCCAGATCCTCCACAATACGCTGGCTACCCGTCTTGGCCACGTTCAGCAACGCTGTCGAAAGGATGAAGTCGCCCACCAGCACCGCCACCTTATTATCATACGAGGCATTCACCGAGGCCTGACCACGCCGCTCCTTACTCTCGTCAACCACATCATCGTGGACAAGACTTGCCGTATGCAACAGCTCCAATCCCACAGCGGCACGCAAGGTCGATTCGTTCACCTCGCCGAAGTTCTTTGCCATCAGCAGAATCAGAATGGGTCGCATCCGTTTGCCGGCACGCTGGCGGATGTGTTCCAGTGCCTTCGACAACATACCTTCGCCATGCGTCAACGACTCGTTGAACATGGCAATAAAGTCATTGAGTTCAGTAGTAATCGGTTGTTTGATGAGCTCCAGATAATCCATAATGTAGAAATTTGTTACAAAATTAATGATTTCCTCGGGATTAATCACAAATTTTTCGTAATTTTACACCATAAAACGAATAAAAACATGCAGAAACTCTTTCTTTTAGATGCCTATGCGCTCATCTACCGCTCTTATTATGCCTTTATCAAGAACCCACGCATCAACTCCAAGGGTCTGAATACGTCGGCGATTCTCGGCTTTGTGAACACCCTCAACGAGATACTGAGCAAGGAACAGCCCACCCATATCGGTGTGGCCTTTGACCACGGACTGACCTTCCGACACGAAGCCTTTCCGCAATACAAGGCGCAACGCGAAGAGACACCCGAGGACATACGCCTTTCCGTCCCCATCATCAAGGAAATCCTCGATGCGTTCCGCATCCCCTGCCTGCAGGCAGACGGCTTCGAGGCCGATGACGTGATTGGCACATTGGCGATGAAATCGGGAGAAATGGGTATTGAGACCTACATGTTGACGCCCGACAAGGACTATGGACAACTGGTTCGCGAGAATGTTTTCCAGTTCCGACCTCGCCACGGAGGAGGATATGAGAAGATGGGACCCGAGGAGGTATGCGAAAAGTACGGCATCACATCGACCAGTCAAGTGGTTGACCTGCTTGCCCTCATGGGTGACTCCGCCGATAACTTCCCGGGCTGTCCGGGTGTCGGTGAGAAAACAGCCGCCAAACTCATCAATGAGTTCGGTTCCATCGACAATCTCCTACTCCACTCCACCGACATCAAAGGAAAATTGCGTGAGAAAGTCGAAGCCGCTGTCGATGACATCCGTATGTCGAAATTCCTCGCCACCATCCGAACAGATGTTCCCATCCCATTCAACTTGGACGAACTGAAACTACAGTCACCCGACGAGGAGAAACTTCGGAAACTTTTCACCGAGCTGGAGTTTAAGACCCTCTTGAACAAGGTTCTTAACAAAACTGAAAATACAACAAAACCTGTTAACGCACAGCTTGATTTATTCGCAGAATTTGCGCCCGCGAGTCCAGAAGTTCAAAAAAATGCGAGTTTTGAAAGCCTAAAAACAACGCCTCACGATTACAAACTCATTGAAAATCAAAAGGATGCCGTCGCACTTTGTGACTTTTTTAGGACAAAACAAATTCTCAGTTTAGACACGGAGACCACTTCAACCAATGCCATCGAGGCAGAATTGGTCGGTTTAAGCTTCTCTGTCGAACCCGGAAAGGCATTTTATGTGCCCGTTCCCGCTGAACGTGAACAAGCACAAACGATTGTTAATATATTTAAAGAGGTGTATGAAGACCCGAAAATCTTGAAAATCGGTCAGAATCTGAAGTACGACCTCGAGGTGCTCCACAACTATGGTGTTCATCTCCAAGGTGAGATGTTCGACACGATGCTCGCCCACTACGTACTGCAACCCGAGCTTCGTCACAACATGGACTACATGGCTGAGGTCTATCTGAACTACCAGACCATCCACATCGATGAGCTCATCGGAGCACGTGGACGTGGCCAACGGAGCATGCGCGACCTCTCCCCTACTGAAGTTTACGAGTATGCTGCCGAGGATGCCGACATCACCCTCCGGCTGAAGAACGTGTTAGAAGAGAAACTGAAGGAGTCTGGATTTGAGAAACTCTTCTACGAAATCGAGATGCCCCTCATGCCGGTGCTGGCGGAAATGGAGATGAACGGTGTCATCATCGATACTCAGGCGCTACAGGAAACGTCAAAACTTTTCACCGAGAGAATGCTGCAACTGGAAGCCCAGATATACGAACAGGCAGGAGAACAGTTCAACATCTCCTCACCCAAGCAAGTGGGTGACATCCTCTTCGGAAAGATGAAAATCATTGAAAAGCCCAAGAAGACCAAGACGGGACAGTTTGTCACCTCCGAGGAGGTGTTGCAACAGCTGCGCACCAAACATCCCATCATCGACAACATTTTGGCTTACAGAGGTTTAAAGAAGCTGTTGGGCACCTATGTTGACGCACTCCCCAAGCTCATCAACCCCCGCACAGGACACATCCACACCTCCTTCAACCAGGCAGTAACAGCCACTGGGCGCCTCTCCTCCTCTGACCCGAACCTTCAAAACATCCCCGTGCGTGGCGAGGATGGAAAGGAAATTCGCAAGTGTTTCATTCCCGAGCCTGGTTGTCAATTCTTTTCAGCGGATTACAGTCAAATCGAACTGCGTGTCATGGCACATCTCTCACAAGACCCCGAGATGCTCAACGTCTTCCGAGAAGGCAAGGATCTGCATGCCGCTACCGCAGCGAACATTTATAAGAAAGACATTACCGACGTGACTCGTGACGAGCGTACCAAGTCCAAACGCGCCAATTTCGGTATCATCTACGGTATCACCATCTTCGGACTTGCCGAGCGACTCGACATCTCCCGCGACGAGGCCCGCAGCCTCATTAATGGTTTCTTCGACACCTTCCCACAGGTACATGCCTACATGGAGCAGTCGAAGCAGGTGGCACGTGAGCGCGGCTATGCCGAGACCGTCTTCCACCGTCGCCGTTATTTGCCCGACATCAACTCCCACAACGCCACCGTGCGCAACTTCGCCGAGCGCAATGCCATCAACGCCCCCATACAAGGCTCGGCCGCCGACATCATCAAGGTGGCGATGATCCGCATCTCCCGCAGGATGAAAGAAGAAGGTCTCAAGAGCAAGATGATTCTGCAGGTCCACGACGAACTGAACTTCTCCGTCTATCCCGATGAGCGAGAGCGGATGGAGAAACTGGTACTCGAGGAGATGCAGAACGCCTATCCCCTACTCGTCCCCCTCGTTGCCGACTGCGGTTGGGGCGACAATTGGCTCGAAGCACACTAAGAAAAGTGGTTAACATAGTATAAATAACGCTAAATCGCCTGTCTTTGTGTCAAAAATGCTTAATTATACAAGTGTAAAAAAACAACGTATCATTATTAGATGTAATTTTGCACCCGCAAAAAGAAAAACATGGCATGAATGTGAGATACATACATCTCGTCATGGCACTTTTAGTTGGCGCGTTGACAATTCACGCACAGCACATTGTTGAACAAAAAAGCGTTAAGCTATACAGAATCTCTGACTCTGTGAGAGTGACCATGCCTATCAACCTGAAAGAGCTGATGGTGGACAGAAAGGAGATTCTGCTCATCAGGCTGACACTTGCCAACGCCCAAGACACGATGGAGCTGCCGTCGGTAGGCATCTATGGACGCGAGCCCTACTATTATTTCATACGTTCAGGGAACAACCCTATACAGGAGGAAAGAGACTATAAAATTCGAGATAAAAACAAGCCGGAAGCACTGGAATACTGCCATACGATGGCCTATGAGCCATGGATGGATCGTGCCGACGTACAGGTAACGATAGAGACCAACAGGCTTTGCTTGGGTGCGACTGGCCAGGATATCATCAGATTGCAAGGATACGGTGCCGTTTCTCAAGTCGTACACGAGGAACCGATTATCGAAGTCAGCAAAGGCGTTGTCGAAGGGCGGGCCTACGTGGACTTTGTTCTCAACCGGACGGAAATCAAACCCGAATACCACAACAACAAGGTAGAGTTATCCAAAATAGACCATGCTATCGACTCGCTGCTACAGGACTCAACAGTACATATCACAAGCATCGAGATCAAAGGATGGGCATCGCCAGAAGGCCCGTATCAAAACAACGTGCGTCTGGCACGAGGACGAAGCAAATCGCTGCGCGACTATGTCATATCGAACCACGGCATCGACTCAACACTCGTCAGCAACACCTTCGAGCCCGAGGATTGGCCAGGACTGCGACAATACGTCGAAGAATCCAGCTTACCCCACAAAAAGGAGATTCTGGACATCATCGACAGCGATCTGGAACCCGATCCCAAGCTGTTGCTCATCAAGAAGACGTACAAGGAGGACTATGCAGACATCTTCAAGAACTCGTTGCCCTATCTGCGACACTCCGACTACACCATCGACTATGAGTACCGCAAGGTCAAAGAAATAGAAAAGGCGCACAACGACACCATCTGGCAGATACCAACCATCGACTACGTGGGGCCGTGCGCGATGCCAAACCTCAAGCCCTACAACCCCGCCTGGGCTCTGAAGACCAACCTGCTGCTTGACGCAGCTCTGTGCTTCAACTTCGAGGTGGAGATTCCTTTCGGACGAAACAAGGAGTGGAGCATCATGGCAGAAGACTGGTTCCCGTGGTATGTATGGCATCACAACTCCCGAGCCTATGAGCTCTGGGCCATGGGACTGGAACTTAGGAGATGGCTTGGCAAATGCTACGAGCGACCCCTGCTCACAGGAACATTCGTTGGCGCTTACGCTGCCGGCGGAAAGTACGACTTCGAGTGGAACAGCAACGGCGACCAAGGAGAGTTTTTCTCATTCGGCGGCACCTTCGGGCGCAGCTGGGTACTCTCCAAGCGATGGAACTTTGAACTGTCGGCAAGCGTAGGTGTTGTCTTCGGACCGCGCCGCCACTACCACGGGGAGTTCGACGATGAACACCTCATCTGGCAACGCAACGCCAACATCTTCTATATCGGGCCCACCAAGCTCAAGGCATCCCTTGTCTGGCTGCTGGAGAACCCGCTTCAAAACAAGAAAAAGAAAGCGCTCTTTAACATAGTAAAGGAAAAAGCGAAAGGAGGCCGACGATGAAAGTACCCCGCGCCTCGTACCCCGTACTTCGTACCTCGTACCTCATCGTCTTAGCCCTCTTGCTCCTGACCTCCTGCGTGCGTCGCCCCTTGGAAGTCTATTTCAAGAAGAAGGTCAAGGTGCAGGTGAATGTCGATTGGGACACGCGGTTCGGACAGAAGCCGTCGTCCATGACAGTCGTTCTCTATAAAGACAACGACTCGCTCTACCAGTCGTACCCGCCGTCATCCAACGTCGATTACCGCGTCATGGAACTCGATCCGGGCATCTACAAGCTCTTGGTCTTCAACCAGACCTACGACGAGTTCTCGTCCATCTACTTCCGTGACTGGGATCACTTCCAGACTTTCACCGCCCGCGCCAAACCCATCACCACACGTGCCAACCGCACCTGGGATGCCAACATCAACTACATGTGCGACCCCGAGGACATTGGCGTGGCAGTCGATGAGATTGTCATCACAGAGGAAATGGTGGACGACTACTACACCTTCGTTGACTACCGACAACGCAACAACGTGCCGGGCGAGACGATGTTCTACTACAACGAGGTGGTAGATCCCATGATCACCAAGCTCTACGTGCGCGTCCTCGTCAAAGGGTTCAGCAACATGCACTCCCTTGAGGCCAACATCTCGGGCATGTCCGACGGCTTCTACATGAGCCACGTTGACCGCACACAGGACACCGGCATTCTGCTGCTCGACAACTGGACGGCCACACCCATAGAAGGGGAGGGGGACAAAGGGTGGGTGACCACCTCCATCTCGACCTTCGGACTGCCTTTCGGCAAGGAGGCCGTGGAGAACCGAGACAGCACGGACAACGTGCTCACGTTAGGATTCCTGCTCCTCGACGGCTCCGTCCTTCCTTTCAGCTACAACGTGGGAAAGATCATGAAGTATATCGTCCCCAAGGACGAATCTCTTACCAAGGCTGAAGCCCTTCGGGAGATAGAGGTAGAGATCATCCTCGACGACCCCATCAGCAGTCCCGACTTGCCCTATGTCGATCCATCCGAGCGACAGGCCAGCGGTTTCGATGCTCATGTCGATGACTGGGAGTTCGGAGGAACCATTGAAGCAACATTCTAAAAACAAGATAAAAAGTAAGAACAAAACATTTATTCATTTTATAACATTACAAACAATTATGAAAAAAACTTTATTATTTGCTGCTACTGCACTGGCAATGCTCGCCAGCTGCTCGCAGAGCGACGATTTGAACAACGCCCCCGTCGTCGCAGAAACTAACCAGGCTGTGGAGTTTGGCACTTATGTTGGAAAGACTCCTGTGACACGTGCAGGAACAACTGGTTCGATTACCGATGATGGAGCAAATGGTACTCATACTTTAAAATCTGTAGGATTTGGTGTATTTGGATTTTACACAGACGGTACAGCATATGCTGCTAATCAGACTTCAACGAAACCTAATTTCATGCATAATGAACATATTTATTGGAATGAATCTGGAACTGGTGTAAGTAAGTGGGAATACAATCCCATTAAATTCTGGCCCAACGAATTTGCAAACGGAAATGTGGATGACCAAGATCAAGCTGCTACAGGTGCCGCACAACATGGTTTGGTTAGCTTCTTCGCTTATGCTCCGTATGTTTCTTCTGCATCTGGATCAACAGGTATCACCGCTATGTCAGATAAAACACTGCAAGCAAACCCAACTATTACTTATACCATGGCAAAAAATGGTGACATCGTTGACTTGCTTTGGGGTACAGCTGGAACCAATGGCGTAACCGCAACAGGATCAGCTCAAGCTGGTACAACTCTTAGCGACGCAACAGAAGTCAAAAGAGACGGAACTACACATTATGTTGTAAACGCCGACCTCAACAAAATGAAAACAGAAGGAAAAGTAGAATTCCTCTTTAAGCATGCTTTAGCAAAAGTTGGTGGTTCTCAAGTTGGTGCTAGCCCAAAGAATGGTCTCAGTGTTATCTTGGATGTAAATCGCGTAGGTTCTGCAGAAAAGGGTGAAGATAAACCTACTGAAACAAAGGTTACAATTAAAGATATTACCATTGAATGTACTCGCATGGACATCAAAAAAGAATACATCTATCCCGAACCTGGAGTAGACGAAACAGGTAAAATCTTAAATCGCGGTGTTTTAGACTTGGCTACTGGTAAATGGAAGTACACATCTTCAGATTATGCAGATCCTGAACCCGGCGTAAACACCTACAAACACATCATTGCTGCAGAAGGTTCAACCAGCTTGTGGAGCACCAAAGATGCAGAGATTAACGCATCTCTCGCTGAACCCACCACTGCTCAAATTGCCTCAACATGGTCAAATATCCCTGATGGCGTTCTTTCCTCTACCGCAACCAATGTATATAAGGATGAAACCAACCCATTAGTCTTTTTCCCTGGAACAAAACCGACACTGAAGTTTAATATTACCTATGTAGTACGCACACAAGATTCTAAACTTGATGGTGGATGGTCTGAAGTTCAACAGAATATTACAAAGACTGTAACATTTGGTGAGTATGTAAAACTGAACAACCAGTATAACATTCTGATGCATCTTGGCATCACAGGTGTTAAGTTCACTGCAACTGTTAGTGACTGGGAGATTGATGGAACAGACACTGACGGTGATGGCATTGCAAATGCTACAGAGGTTAACCTTCCCATCAACGTACAGTAATCTCTTAGATTCATTACAAATCTCTATAAAGAGCAGTCCCCGTGGCTGCTCTTTTTTCGTATCAAAACCTTGGGCTTTACCCATCTTGAATTCGGTGGTCTCACGTTGGTTAAGAGCGCTTTGCAAAAAGTAAACAAGATTTCCCCGTTTCCTTTCTTTTTGTCAAACAAAACGGCCGAATTAAACAGAACTGTCAGTACCAAGCGGGTTGGTACTGACAGTTCCAAGTTTTGTCCACTCGCTGGTACTGAGAATTCCACTCAGTGGTACTCCCAGTACCACGGGCAGGTAACAAGCCTACCGCTTAGTGGTAGCGACACCAAAACGATGTATGAAAAAAAGTGAATAATTTGTGCGTTCTACATAAAATCCGTACCTTTGCAAGGTTTTATACCATATAAAATGGGAGTTCGTTCAAAATATTATACAATTCTTCTGTTTTTCGTCTTTTGCCTGACAGCTTGTACAGGCGAGGAGGGAGGTGCGCCTATTGTCAGCGAACAGCCGCTGGCAGTGAGCTTTGACTCCTATCTGACGAAGCAGCAGGAGACACGCGCGGTCTATCCTGCGGGCAGCGAGAAGGTGGGCGAACTCGACAACACCCGTTTGAAATTGGCGGAGTTCGGTGTCTTTGCCATCCATACCGGCAACACCACCTATGCCTTCGATGGTGCCACGACAGGCCAGGAGCCTTTCAACTTCATGTGGAACCAGGAAGTGGAGTGGGGGAGTGACCACTGGGCCTATGAGCCCATCAAATACTGGCCCAACGACAACCAGCCCGCCGATGACCAGACCCCGCCCGCACAGGGCAGCCAGGAGCACAGCTACCTGAGCTTCTTTGCCTACGCCCCCTACAGCGACGGCACGGACAAGACAACGGAGGACGAAGACGATGACGGCACACCCGATGCCGAAGGTATCGTCGGCATGAGCGACAACGGCAATGACAGCGGTGACTCGTACATCACCTATCGCAACACCACGTGGAAGGCCTGGGAGAGTGTGGATCTGCTCTGGTCTCGTCAGACCGACCGCTACAAGATGGATGGTGCCGGCTATGTGGATGGACAGGTGCAGTTCAACTTCATCCATGCCCTCTCGAAGATTGGCATCAACGTGCGCACCCTCGTCGATCATGTTGACACGGACGACACCGACCCCACCTATCCCGATGAGCCAGACTCGAACACGAAGATCTTTATCGAGAGCGTACAGATTACCAGTCCCACCATCTACGGTGAGGCCAATATGTACTTGGCCCCCAACCCCGTCAGTGCCACCAAGCCCAAATGGGAAGATTTCGCCAACGCCACGCCGCCCACCATCAGTGGCGATGCCATCCACGACGACCTGCTTTGGGGAGGAACGCCCGACGACCACGAAGACATTTCCCTCACCGTAGCGGACTTCAACGGCATGCCATCGGGCGTGACGAGCACCCTTCACCAGCTGTTCTCCAACGCCAGCTCGCCGTACTTTATGTTCATACCCACCACCACGTCGCAACCGCTCACCATCCGCGTGGTGTATTACGTCGTGACCTACGACCCGAACCTGAAGCTGAACAACCCCCGATACTATTCCATCGTGCGCAACGACATCAGTCGCACGGCAGGCTCCATCACCTTCGAAAGCAACAAGGTCTATTCGCTTGAACTGTATCTTGGACTGACCACGGTGAAGTTCAACGTGGTGGGTGTGGAAGACTGGGCAACGCCCATCACACTCGACGGCGTGGTGCGTGACCCTGAGACTGAGACCCATGAACTCAATGTGAAATAGGAAGTAAGAGATGAAAGAACAACATACAAACAGAAGCTGCAACCCGGCACTACGCGCCCTGCACCATGCACTATGCATCCTTTGCTGCATCGTGCTGATGGTCGCCTGTACCACCGACGACAGTACCGACGGTTTGTTCACCGACGGTCAGGATGTCAGCAATATGGTTGAGCCCGTGTTTACCATCACCGAGCAGCCCTGGGAGAGTGCCGCCGTAGGCACCCGTGCCGGCGAGACCATGAGCTTCCTCCATAATCATGGCTTCGGTCTCTACTGTCCCTCGTTCTATTTGATGAACAACCCTGTCATCTGGAGTCCGGAGAATGTCATCTGGTTCTACACCCCCCAGTGGTATGAGGATGCTTTGGACCCCTCACAGTCCCGCTGGCTCTTCGTGACCAACCACAAATGGATCTTACCCCGCAACTTCAATATCTCGGTCTCTTTCAACGGTGCGGACGAGCAGTCGCAGGAAGACTATTACTCCTTCACGGGCAATCACAATTTTGATGATAAGTTCCTGGGCTGCACCTTCGACAACATCAAGTTCACCCAAGGTTTGAAGATGGAGTCATCGACCGTTATCAGCTTCGAGACCACTGGCGTGAACACCATCACCATCGTGCAGAGCGACTGGAGCGACAACACCCTTCTCTTTGACGATGTGGCCCTGCCATTGGCCAGTTCCTCGCCCATCATTGGCGGACGTGTCTATACCCTGCACGGCATAGCGGCAGGCACCCATACCATCAAGCGCGGCAGTGGCGAGTCGGGCGTTTTCTACGTTTCTGTGAACAACGCGTTGTTCGCCTATGCCCCCTACGAAAGCACGCCGACCATTAACACCAGCACACGACAGTACACTTTCACCCCCGCCAAGGAGAACACCGACACCCTGATGTGGGCATCCGTCTCGCATGAGGGCTACGGCATCAGCTTGGACTTCCGCCACAGCTTGGGCAACATCACCTTTGGTACCTTCACCAACAAGTTCGGCACCACCGTCACCCTCACGAGCATTACCATTCAGGACAAGCCTGCCCAGCGCCTCTACGAAAGTGGCGACCTCTCGCTCGACGACGGCACCTGGTCCAACCTTACGGCCCACGACTCGGAACAGCTCTATACCCGCAACGACTTCGACCCATCTGTCGATGGCAACCAGTCGTTAGCCGTTACCGACGGCACGACCGTCCCCCTGAACATCAAGGGCATCCTGCAGATTCCCGGTCCCACGGTAGTCATCACGTTTAACTTCACGTCGGCCTACGGCAACGAGACCGTCAGCACCGAGCTGACACTCGAACAAGGCAAGGACAAGATCATCAGCCTCACCTTGAACGACAACCACTTGGTGGTTATTGAATGAAAAAAAGAAGCATGAAAGAACCGAAGAACATATACCACACGCTCAGCACGAAGTGCCTGGCACTCTGCATACTTCTGTTGGCTGCCTGCACCTCTGACGACAGCACGTCGCCCGCCACAGGCAGTGCCATCAGCCTCAGCGCGGCTGTGGAAGGCCCGCAGACCCGTGCCGGACAGGAAGGCTGCATCGACGATGGTGTGCTCCGCACGACAGGTTTCGGCGTGTTTGCCAATTCTGCCACCGAAGGCTACTCCTCGGGCTGGCTCTCCAATGGCGAAGTCTCCTATGCCGGCTCCGTCACCGATGAGCTCGGCGAGGTGCATATCCACCCCAATCTCTGGAGCTATGGCACCTCCAAGGACTGGCCTGCCGACGGTTCCATCTCCTTTTATGCCTATGCCCCCTATGTGGCAGCAGGCTCGGGCACGAAAGGCATTACGGCTATCGATGCCTCCAATGCCGATGCTCCCGCCATCTCTTACCAGGTGGGCACCAAGCCCAGCGAGTGTGTCGATCTGCTCTGGGGCATCCGTGGAACCACAGGACTCCCTTGGACGGCAACGACACTGGCGGCGACGGGCGGTAACGTGCTCTTCACCTTCCATCACGCCATGGCAGCCTTGGGCTACCACGTACAGGCCATTGTGGATAAGAACAACAACCTCACCGACCCGGGAGACAAATCCGAGACAGGATACTTAGGAACCAATTGCAAGGTGACCATCAAGAGCATCAAGCTGCAATGTACCAGCGGTTCCCTCTATCAAACGGCTAAACTCAACCTGCATAACACCGTTGCCTATACCCCGCTGTGGAGCAATCAGGCAGGCTCGCTCACCGAGTTTACCATCAGCGGTGATGAGATAGACCCGAAACTGCTCGACCCCGCTCCTGCTGCCACCGATGCCTCCATCCGCGATAACCTCATGAACGTCAGTTCCATCACGGGTGTCACCGAGAGCGCCAACAGCCAGTTGGTCATTGCCCGCAACGGCACCACCGACAAGGAGCAATGTTGGATGTTCATTCCCGAAGCGGGGGACAAAGACTATACCGTCACCGTGGAATACTATGTAACCTTCCTGACCGCAACAGGACACTACACCCGTCTCGACTATACGGGTGCAAACGCTGGCAAGGCAACCATCAGCGGTCTGGAATTGAAACCCGATACCAAATATTACCTCAATCTTGTCATTGGTCTGCACTCGTTCTATCTGGACGTCACCGCTACCGACTGGCAGGAACAGACCGTTCCCGTCTCCGTAACCATTGAGCAGGGCACCAGTGCCAGTGAGTCTTTGGCGAGGGGAGTGAGGAATGAGAACTGAGGAATGAAGGAATGAGAGATGAATAAAAGGAACAACATACGGTTAAGCTTGCACCTGCTACTGACACTCCTGCTGATGGCTGGGGTAGGGGAGGCATGGGCAGAAGAGGTGACCACCCTCTACGAGCGTGGCACTTCGCTTCCTGCCACGGTGTGGTCGGCATCCGACCTTACCGACTGGACTGCCAATGCTGCAGGAACAGGTTTCGCCATCGATGGCGGACTGAAGAGTAGTGGTGGCAATGCCAGCTATGAATATCAGCGTGCCCTCACCAATGTCAACTCAAGCGCCCAGATCAGCATCACGGCAACCTGGAACACCGGTTCGTCCGTGGGTCGTAGCGGAGGCTACAACTACCTCTCTTTCGGAAAAATCGAATTGCGTACCTATGGACAGGACAAGCGAGGCACCATCGTCATCAATGGTACCGAAACCGAGCTGACCAATAGCCAAAGCGACGTGCGTGGCGATGCTTCCTGGGCTGTCACGATCACCGTCACCCAAGGAACCGGCGATGTCGATTACTCCATTGTGATGCCCTCGGGAACCAAGGCTGGTACAGCCAATGTGGGCGTGCTTGAACTGGGTGCCATCAAGATGGGCTATCTGAAGGTGGGGCGTCTCACCAGCTCCTATCAAACCCTGCAGAGCGTTAACATCAGTCAGACGCTCTATACCTACACCGTCAGCGCAACGGGAGACATCAGCCAGACCATCGTCTCGGGTAAGGCGGGTCCTGATGTCTCTATTACCATTCCCTATCATCGCTTCATCTTGAGTGGAACCACACTCTATCGCTCCAATGCACAAGGCATCGACCCCCACTATGGTCTTCAACTGACCATCGATGCCGACAACAAAGCTGCCAGCATTGCCTACACCGCGGCGGAGACGAATGTGGTAGCTTTCCGTGAAGCCGAGGATTTCCTGACACCCATCGTTGGCAATAACTACCACGCCATCCGCTGTTCCGGCATGGGAAGCGGAAAGGCACCCTCGGAAGTCAACGCTTTTGAGTTGCCTGCCGGTGTCTATCAGATGACCGCAGCCTCCTACGCCCGAAGTGGCTATAACTTCACCTTCAAGGTCAATGGCAGTACCGTGTTCACCCATACAGGTAACGGTACATGGGGGACTACCACCAGTGGGAATATTACCGTTCCGCAAGGCGTGCCCGTGCAGGTTGTTGGCGGAAATGACAACTACGCCCTGGACTATGTTTACGCCAAGGTCATCTTTGGCTACACCGCCGCCTCGGTCAACCTCACCAAGGGAAACACCACTACCAACACCCTCACCAACGGTTTGGACATGACCGGCAAGACTATCCGCTATCTTTCCGACAACAATGGTGTGGCAACCGTCAATGCAACCACAGGACAGGTGTCGGCCCAGCACAACGGCACCACCACGATCACAGCATGTCTGCTGACCGATGCCAACGCAGCATTGGCCTCCAACACCTGGAAGAGCAATGCGGAATATGTTGCCACCTATACCGTGACGGTAACAGGCGAAACGGCTGCTACCAGCACTTTTACACCCGCATCGCCCACCACTACCGAAACCTTCACCGTGACTGGCGACGGCTATCTGCCACAGACGGCCAACGGAAGCTGGATGACCCTGGGTTTCGGAAACGAGAATGAGGTCCAGATTGTAGAGACCCTGTCAGGAGAACACGGAGTCAGGGGTATCGATACCAATGGCCTTTCGCATGTTTACCAAGTCGGTGGCATCCCCACCATGGGCTCCTACTTTGTCATTACGGCCAAGCAAAACAGTCTGTTGAGCTTCCGCGGCTACATGGATTACGCCAATGGCATTCGCCTGACCGACTCCGAGGGAAGCATCCTGGAACGCATTCCTGCCAGCGAGGTCACCGCCAAAGGGTGGAAAGACTACTCTTTCTCCACGCTGCTCAACAGCGGCAACACCTACTATGTCTTTCCTGAAACCCAATGGATGACTCCGCACGACGGAGCCAACTCGCCAACGCTCTGGGTCAACAGCTTCGTGATGACCAAGACCGACGGTGTCATCTTCAACCTGATAGACCAGTCGCTCCTGTTCTTCCCCAATACCAACGGCGAGAACAACCAGTTGGACCGCAACATCCCCGGCTTCAATCTTACCTTCAAGGGTGACGGATGGAAATACCAAGACACGAAGAACTTTATTGTCAGATATGATGCCGGCGGCTCCGCAAACAACTGGATGAAGATTACGCCCCACCTGTCTTCTGGCAGTGCCTCTGACGTGACCATCAACAATGTCATGATCATCTACGAGAATGCGACCAGTGACCCCACGGTGGCCGTGAACGGTGTCGGCAAGACGCTCTCAACAAGCAAGAACAGCGAGAACTGGGCCTCACCGTCGGGCAGCGAAATCACCATCGCCCTGACCAGCGGCAGCGGCACCTCATTTAACATCAAGGCGGTGCAGCTCACCTACACACTGAACAACGGTGCGACATTCGACAACAGCAAACAGGATGTCACCCTAACGTTTGAGGATGACTTCGTATATGGCTATGACGGAGACGACATCGAGAACGACTTTTACATCAGCACCCCGAAGGCCTACTATGGAGATGTCTATTTTGATGGCAACGTCTCGCACTACGGAAACGGTAGCGGTTTCGGCAATGCCAATACCGACATGGACCCCGTCAAGACGAAAGACGGAAGTGACCACATGACCCACTACCGCGACAAAGTGAGCGGAGACTACAAGGTACACATCGGACAGGGTGTCTGCAAGCTGATTGCTGTAACCCCCGAGACCAACTACTTTAACGCCGGCTATGCCGAGACACGCCTCTACAGCCGTGACTACGTGGAAGAGCGTGACGAAGAGAACAAGCTGGTGTTAGGAGTAGGGGAGAGCTATGAGGTGCCTGCCGGAGACGGACTGACCTTCAGGCTGACCACCAACGGCGGCACCGTCCTGCTGACAGGAACGGAAACCACCCCCGACGATGTCCTGACCGACGACGAAACCTTTGAGACCACCGCCACGGGCCATGTGACTATCAAGAATATTGGAGCCTCCTCCATTACCCTGAAACGAATCGAGGTGACGCGCAAGACGGCCGAACTTTCCTTCGGCTATATTGATGCTGTGGGAGCCGAAAACGACGTGCTCTTCAGTGGCGAAAGCTATCTGCCCGCCATCTTCTCCATCCTGAGTGAGGAAAACCTCTATACCATCTACGAGAACTCGGGCACCTATGCCATCACCCGACCGCTTGCCGGTGTCAGCATCAACCCCGCAACGGGAGAGTTGACCGTTGACAGCAATGCCGACAACGGAGAGGTACAGGTCACCATGACCCTGAACCCGAAGGTGGCCAACAAAGCCAGCTATGCACCCCTTGTGAAGACCATCACGCTGAAAGTGATTGCTGGCATGTGGGACTTCCGCACCTATTCACAGGCCGACCACTGGAGCATGTACGAAAGTGATGGATGGTCCGGAACTGAAAACGGCTGGAACGTCTCACGCGACAACGCTGAGTTCGACTATATCCTAAGAACCGATGGCACGCCGCTCCCCGTCGCCTTCACCCTACAAACCCGAGGCAGTCACCGAATACTTCACAGCAACCACGGTTTCCTGCACCTCATGGGACGCACACAATCCCCCAACGGAGGTGGCGAAGTGAAGGTTCCCGTCAAGAGAAATATGCTCATCGAAATCAATGCCTACTCTGAGGCCAGCATGTCCGAGATGGAACTGGAGGGAGTCACCACGCTTGCCGGTGATGATGTCACCGAATACTATGTGAACGAGGGAGCTGCCGAGTCGCAGATCTTCCTGGCCAAGAACGACGGCTACTTCATCATCAAGAATCCCTCATCGAACCTGCACCTGCATATCTGCTATATCAAGGTATCTGCCGACATGGTCTTTGAACATGGCACGGACACCTATGTCGATGTGGATGAAGGCACCTGGACCAACACCGTGATGAACCATGGTACAGCTACACTCAGCTATGTGACCAGCAATACAACGGGAACCCCCGTAAGCGCCATCAACACCGAAACGGGTGTCGTGACCATTGAAAGCGACCACTACGGCGTCTTCACCGTGACGGCAACCGGTAGCGGAACCGGCATTCTTTCCGGCAAGACGGGCACCTATACGGCCCGTGTCGTCCATCTGGTCACCGCCAACAGCAGTCAGAACGTCAGTGGGGCATCCGCCACCTTCAACCTGAAAGACTGCATCACCACCTACGGAACAGACGGAAACACCGATGCCAGTCTGAAAGACCTGGTCACGTTCAGCGTTGTCAATCCTCTTCCCACCGTATCGCTCTCCGGCAGTACGCTGACCGTTGAGGGTGTGCAGGAGGTAACCGTCAAGGCAACGTTGGGCTCTATCGAAAAGACCTTCACCTGCACGGTGGCGGGCGGCAGTCTCTCCTGTGGCCTGAATCCTGTCATCACCAACGACCGAGCCAGTGCCTTTGTCATCACCCTGCAGGGCGGTGGACTGAGCATGTCGTCAACAGCCCCTTATTCCTCCACCCACTACTTTGACGTGTCGGGAATGAAGAGTGCTGCCATGGGCGACATCAAGGCTTCTGTCAACAGTCTGACATTCACCGAGAACACAGAAAGCAAGACATTGACCATCTCCGGCTTCGACGGCGTTCAGAAAGGCGGGGTAATCCCCATCTACGCCAGCTACGTCTATGCCGGCAATAGCTATACCATCGAAGGAACGCTCACCATTGCCTACGACAGCCATGTGTGGCGTTTCCAGCACAACCTCATCCAAGGCATGAACTCTGATGGAGAGGATAAGGAAGAGGCGGCAGCGGGATTGGCTTCTGATGCCCTTTCGGGCTACGGCAGCAGTCATGGTCTCACTGGCGGACTACGCGGCTGGGAACCCAGCACGGGAACCTATGCAGCCTACAAGGACGGCGGCAACACGCCCACCATCGACGAACCCACAGACGGAGGAGAAACCTCCTCCTCTAACCACTGGCACATGATACGTAAGATTGGCGGCCACCGTGACGTTTCGATGGTTTACTATTACAACCACCCGTCGGAAGGCAACAACGCCCTCATCATCCCTGAAACCGAGGGCATTCATATCTATTCCACTGCTGCCAACAAACAATTAGGCGTAGAGATGAACGTGGGTGACAACGTGAGCGGAGTGAGGTCTGCCCAGCTGGTCGATGGCAACTATTACTGCAGCAACCTCATGCTGTTGCGTGGCGGTAAAGTCGTCATCCCGAAGGTGAAGCCCGGACAGTGGATAGAGGTGCGATGGACCCGCCACAAGGAAGACATGGGTGAGCGCATCCTGATGAAGAACCTTAGCGATGCCGGCGGGAAATACATCGACGACATCTACAAGATCGGTAACTGCTACTACAACTTAGGAGCCAACTCCACCAGTACCTACATGTTCCAAGTGGCTGCAGCCGGAACCGAGCGTGCCGACGGCAGCAAGGTCACCGTGGATGCCGACGGCTGCGTGGATGTAGAGTTCACCATTGCTGACAACATCTATATCAGCATACAGCAGATTGAACTGCACGAGTTAGGATGGGACTACCGCTCGTCGATGGTACACCAGCTGAATGGATATGTGGATAATAACGGCATGACCGACGAGGCATTGGAAGCTGCTGCCGACAGCTGGACCAAGAGTACGGCACCGCAGATTGACTGGCAATACCTATGGGATGACAACGCCCCACATACCCTGACATTCCTTGCCAAGGAACTGCAGAACGCCCCCAATGCCCCGCAGGAGTGGGAATTCAGCATCGACCCGACCTTCACTGACGCACAACTTTCCTATGACCAGGGCATGATCAGCGAAGCCAAACTGTACTACAATGAAGGGTGGGGGAAGGTCACCATCAAGCTGACCAGCTATTCACAGAACAAGAAGTATGTGGCCAACCAGAAGGAGTGGACCATCACCTTCGGACAGGCTCCTAAACAGACATACCCATATACCTGGGACTTCACCAAATACTTCAACAGGACACGCAACAATCTCGGTACCAACACCTGGGACGCCGACGATGACGAGATGACGGTGAAATATACCAACTACGACACCAATATCTATGAGTCGTACTTTGTGGAAGGCGCACAACTGGTCAGCCACAATCTTTGGGAAAAGACCGCCGACGGCATCCTTCCCGAGACAGCCGGACTGGGCTTCAAGCTGGACAACGATGCCGACCTCGTGCCCGACGGAACGCTCACCCTTGACATGCAGAACCACGACGTGCCCGACAGCAAGCAACATGTCTCGAACAAGAAGACATGGGCTCCTTCCGGTGGCGGCCTGAAGATTGTGGGTGGTGGCGATATCATCGTGCCACGACCACCCGCACCGTATGAGAATTACTACATCTACATCCACAGTAGCAGAAGACCCACTACCGTCTCCAACACTTGGCATAAAAGTGCGGAAAGCGGTTCCTACGTCAACAACAATGCTACCGACGGACAGTACAAATATCAGCTCAAGAGCGATGCCAGCGGTAACGTGGTCATCCACTTCGACAATAGCTCCGATGCCATCGTCTATGCCATTGGTGTGACCAACGTCTTCAAGGAGGTGAAGAAGCTCGGCGACAAGGCGTGGGCCACAGAGAGCCGTGACATGGCGGTGGATTACACGCTGGATGAGCTGCTGACCACCAACCCCATCGAAGCCTATGCCATCATCCAAAAGGGCAGCAACCCCGTCTATTCTGCCGACAAGGGCAAGACAACGGTCAGAATCGAGGACCAACGCTACGTGATACCTGCCAACACAGGACTCATCCTCAAGCAGAGCTCCTCGGTGCCCGGTGGTGTTGCCGACAAAGCGAACTACTCCATACCGCTGTTCGCACCCGCAGCCACCACCGCACAAGACAATGCCAGTGAGTTCGCCTACAACCTGATGCGTCCCAACCTGACCAGTACCGAGTTCACGTCAGAGACGAAGAACTTCAACGGTACAACCGTCAGCGACGGCACCGAATATACCATCTTCTTCCTGACCCATCGCTATATGACATGGAGAAAGAAAGGAGACAGCGAGCTCACCTACGATGACCACTTCACAACAGGCAATGTTCCCGCCTTCTATCGCATGCACCTCTACGGCTCTACCTTCGATGGAGAGACCGCTGCCGAGCGCAACACGTTAGGGGCAAACAAGGCTTACCTGCTGCTACGCTCCGACCTGATCAACGCTCCTATCTGGAGAGAGTCGGGCGAACCTTCCCGCGAATACATCGGCATTGAAGGGGTGAGCGACATGGAGCTTATAGAAGAGTGGGAGAGGGGAGATACTGACCGCCCAAGGAACACGCTATACAACCTGCAGGGACAGCCGATGGATGCCGACGGTCCGCTCATGCCGGGCGTATATATCAGAAACGGGAAGAAAGTGATTGTGAGACAGTAAGAAAGAAATGAAGATGAGACTCAAACCGATTATAGGAATCATAAGCACACTGCTGTTGATCGCTTGCAGCGACCACGACGGAGGTGACAGCCCGCAACCTGTCGATGGGGCGGCTGCCATCAGCTTTGCCGCCGGCATCGGAACAGAGGTGAGCGAAACGCGCGTCTATACAGGAACCATCGACAAGGATGATGACCTGAAGGAGATTGTTGACGGCTTCGGTGTGTTTGGCTACTTCACCGACGGTAACACGTGGAGCAGCGTGAAGACAACGGCCATTGCCGACTTCATGTACAACCAGTCGGTCTATTGGGGCGTACAGTACCTCACACAGGATGGTGGCGGTAACGACGTGCCACACTACGATTGGATCTACACGCCACCCAAATACTGGCCCAACAGCACTGACAACGCCACACCGCGCCGAGTCAGTTTCTTTGCCTATGCACCCTTCACGCCAGAAGGGGCTGTGACGGGCATCACGGCCTTCCCCAACAACACAGACAAGACACAACCCTACGTGCAATACATCCTGGGCAATCCCAACGAGCAGCCCGACCTGCTCTATGCCTCATGTATCGATGCCACCCGCAACGGACAGGGTCTCATACAGACCGAAACAGATCCCAACACCTATCAGAAGGTGCCACTGACCTTCCATCATGCCTTGGCATGCGTTGATATCTTCATTCAGCGACTCTATGACGAAGAGACCTTCGAGGGCAAGAAACCCACGCTCCCCGACACGACCAAACTCTTTGTGAGCGAGCTGAAACTGCAAGAGACCAGTGCCTCACCCAAAGCCATCTACCACCAGGGAGAGCTGAGTCTCGAAACGGGTGTCTGGAGCAGTCTGGCAGGAAAGACGGGAACCGATGCCGACCAGACCATCATCTACGGTGAGCAGTTCTTCAACGACAGCATTGGCGGTACCAACAACCTGCCCACCACCGACATGAAGAAAAACATTATTCGCGACAGCGAGCTTGACAAATGGGAGAAGGAAAACTATGGCATCGATGCCAACGAGCGGCAACTCTTCAAGAAACAATCGCTGATGTTCCTGCCCCAGGAACTGACACTCACGCCAACGCTGACCTACTCCATGGTGACGTGCGACAACGAACTGGAACACGACTACCTGACCGACAGCAAGGACAACCGTTATTTCCGCATCCTGAATACTGTAGAGGGAACTCCTATCAAGCTCAACCTGGAGCAAGGAAAACGCTATAAACTGCTCATCCACGTGGGCGTAGAAACCATTCTGTTTGAGGTCATCAGCATAGAGGACTGGGATTTCCCCCTGCGCTTTAAGCCCGACGTGGTGCCCTTCGAGCAAGACGAAAAGGAGAAAGTGGTGAATGAGGATTGATAGTTTTGAATTTTGAATTTTGAGTTTTGAATTTTGAATTGAGAGTTGAGAGTTGACGGTTAGGAAATGAAAGAGCAAAATATAATACGAAGAAATAGGTGGTGGCACCCCGTGCTGTGGGTGCTGACAGGTCTTTTGACTTCCGCCTGCACGGACAACTTGTATGACAGCATCTTCGGTACGGAAGCCGGAGAGGACAACGGCATGCAGTTTGTCGTCAGCGTGGAAGAACAGGCCGACATCCTCTATCAAACCGGACAGACCCGCGCGGCAGGAACCTTCATTCCCGACAGCATGACCCTGCTTGCCAACGAAATGCGCACACTGCCGTTGAACGGTGGTAACGGTCTTTCCATCCATCGCATGCCACTGCCTCTCGTGGGCATTCACCCCCATACCGCCAGGGCAACAGCTCCCGGCACCACCCGTGCCCAAGAGAGCGACATTGCTTCCAGTGCCATCAACTTCCACGACTCGCTGACCATCTGGGGCTACTCCAACGAACCCGCAGAAGACCCCTTGTTCGACCAAGTGATGCTGATGAAAGTGCGCGGCTGGCGCTCCAACGTGAAGTGGCCTTACGGTCACGGAGACGGTATGCGCTTCTATGCCATCTCACCCGCCATGGAGAACTTAGAGAGCATGAGACTGCTCACTTCCGACGAAGACTCCTATACCGGGCCCACCTTCTATGCTTTTCCCCGATACGAATACGAGACACCCGATGACATCTCCGAGCAACGCGACATCCTGTTCGGCTCGTCCACCTCGGGACTCACTACCGAGGAATGGGCACCTGTGCGCGTGAATCTCGGTCCCACTGGCAAGGGAGCCAATCCCAGGGAAGAGAACTTAGGCGAGGACAACAAGCAGGTGAAGCTGAAGTTCCTGCACATCCTCACCGCCGTCAGGTTCGCACAGGGCAAGATACCCACAGGAACCACTATCACCAACATCCGTGTGACCAACATCAAGAAAAGGGCCAGGTTCAATCCCGAAATCATGAACAGCGCCCCACACATCCACTGGAACACACCCACCGTCAACGCCACCTATGACATTCCCGTGAACAAGGACATCGTGGAATACGCACCCGAGAATGTCTATATCGACGGAGGCAACGTGCTCTTCCTCATCCCTCAGACCTTCAGCAACGACGAGTCGCAGATAGAAGTCACCCTGAGGTCGGGCGGAACCAATCACACCCTCTCTGCCTCACTCAACGGCGACACCTGGCTGGCGGGCTACACCGTCACCTACAAGATAACCATTGGTGAACTGAAGGGCGACTACTACCTCGTCGTTGAACCCAGTGCCGAATACGAGACCGATGGCGATGCCACCATTCCCGTTCAAAATGCCACTGGCACCACGACCAAATACACCACCGGCAGCGACGGCTACGATTACAGCGGTGCCAATTCGGGCAACTTCATCATTCACAGCTTCCGCAACTACAAGAACTACTCCACCAGCTCCTCGGGTGTCAACAACCACCATGCCGTCGGCTGGGAAGTGGCAGGCTTTGCCAATCCTGACGGAGGCGGTTTCGCCAATGCCACCTACACCCTCGACAACGACAGTGCGGAGGTTTGGGTGAACAGCTTCACCGGTTGGAACAAGAGCGACCATACCACCACCGCCCAAGACGGTGGGGACTACCAGACCGTCAGCTATACGCTGGCCACACAGACACCCGTCTTCACCAGTAATCACCAAACCATCCTGAGCCGTAACAACGGGGTCACCGCCACGTTCAACCTCTCCACCCATACACCCAACGGAGACGGCGTCAACGGCGATGCCATGAGCGGATACACGGGTGCAGCCCGCAGCAACAACGTCTATAACACCGCCAACAGCTATATCGTCAACGCAAAGGGAGCCTACAAATTCCCCATGGTCTATGGCAACGCCATTCAGAACGGCTCGGAAGTCATCAACAGCAACAACAACCCCGACAACATCTGCGTTGACCATGCGGGCAACCCGATACAGCATGCCTATATCCTCACACAGGTAAACGGACAGACACCCGTTGTCACCGATGTCTCCGACGAGATCACTACCGAGGAGGAGGCCGAAGGCATCGTCAAGAAGACCCGTGAGCAGAAGCCCACCTACGGATTGTACTCTGCCAGCGACATCACGGCAGAGCTGTTGTGGCAAGACACGGAAAACCTTTTCAAGAGCGTGGACTTAGGCGGCTCGAACTTCATCACCTTCACCATCAACCAAGACGAGGAGTTCCTCATCCGCCCCGGTAACGCCGTCATCGCCCTCAAGGGCAAGAAGAGAGTGCAGACGGTCGAGCGCGTCTATAAAAGTGATGGGAAGGGCGGCTATACGGAATACAGCGGCACCATCAACGGGACGACCTATCCCACCTCTACGGCAGCCCTCTCGCCGGCCTACGGCTCCCCGAGCGACGCAGAAATACTCTGGACGTGGCACATCTGGGTGACCGATGAGGTATATCCCAACCGCAACACCGCGTCCGTCGATGTCTATTACCCGCAATACAACAGCACCACGAGCTCCAAGACCGTCACCCTGTATCAGGCCGACGGCACGACAACGGGCAACAGGATTCTGCCCGTCAACCTCGGATGGGTGCCCGATGCCATGGAATGGACTAAGTACGAGCCGCGTGAAATATGGGTGAAACTACAGCAAACAGAGCCCGCCACCGACCAGCAAGTCGTCTATCTGAAACTGCGCAAGGAAGCCAAGCAAGACCTCCTCACGGGCACCAGCACCGTCTATCAGTGGGGACGGCCCACAGCATTGCCCATGGTGAACTACATCGACGAGACTGACCGCCCCATCTACGACGGCAGTGTGCAGTTCACCCAGCTGCGCATGAACACCCTGTTCAAGTGTACACAGATCAACCGACCCGAACAGTTCCTGCAGCATCCTACGGAGATCCTGCGCGCCACCTACTCCAACACCCGTTGGTGGGAGGCTGGTGACAATGCCTACTGGGGTAGCCAGAAGACCCTCTACGACCCCTGTCCCCCAGGATTCCAAATGGCTCCTGGCGAAATCTTCCGCTTCATGTCGCTCACCGGCAATAACATCACCGCAGCAGCAGAGGGCGAGAACGTCAACATCTGGGACAGCAACAGCGGAAAGAAGCAAAAGGGCGCGTGGGTCTATGCCCGCCAACACACCAACCCCATTGGTGCGGAAAGACGCTACGACCCCATTGTCTATTTCCCCGCCTCGGGCGAATACTCCGGCACCAGCGCCACGAAAGTCATGCGTGCCAGTGCCAACAACACCTGCTTCGGCGACAAGACCATCTGCTACTTCTGGACATACGACAAGGTGAACACCCAGCAGGCACGCCGCGTCACCTTCGTTCCCGAAAAGCAAACCTCCACCAGCAATCCCTTCCTCTTCAACGACCCTCTCAACCCCTGCTACGCCCTGCCCGTCAGACCCAAAGCGCAGTAACAGCAATAGAAAGCTTTAGCTCAGGGTCGTGATTAAAAATAAAAATTATGAATATGAAATTCATGTTGCCCCTTGTGGCAATCGTACTAATAAGTTGTCATGACGACTCCGCGACAGGCAGTCAGGAGTCGAATGCTCCCATCGCCTTCACCGCAACCGTGGCAGGCAGCGAGACCGCCACACGTGCTGACGGTTCCCTTGTCAATCGCAAGGAGACACAATTGGCTGCTACCAGTCTCTCCCATCCCTACACGGTAGGTATCTTCGGTGCTTTCACGGGCCAGGATACATGGGCGGAGTACAAGTTGGCCCATGGAGGCGCGGAACCGCCCGCCGACTTCTTCTTCAACCAGGAGGCGACGGTGGAAGCGGCCGAGAAGGGTGTCAACCTCCTTTCCTATGCCCCCCAGCGTTTCTGGTCGAACAACAAGATCGGCGTAACCGACAACCGCGAATACACCTCCTTCTGGGCCTATTACCCTTACAACCCCGTGGGCGATCCTGGTACGCACGGTATCGCCATCACCACCGATGACGGAAGCGACTACAAGGTGAACAACGGCATGGGTAGCCTCAAATATACCATGCACCCCGATGCTGCCGAGCAGAGCGATTTCCTCCTGAGCGATCTTGCCGCCGACTGCAACCGCAGCCAATATCCCTTGCAGACCGAGGGAGGCGCCTACTCTCCCACCCCCGTTCCCCTGCGTTTCCATCACATGCTGGCACAGGTGCGCATCTATGCCTTTATACGGGCTACCGACCGAATCAGCTATGCCGTTGATGGCGAGGGCAACCCACTGACCGTGAAGAGTATCGATGCGGGCGTGTCCGTCACGCTGTCTAACGATGTCGTCTATCCCACCTCGAATGCAGAGATTGTCGATGCCTGGGGTGTGACCCAAACCCTCACTGTGGGCGATGCCGTGCCCGATGATACGGAGTGGCTCACAGGAGCTGTTAAGACCGACAAGACACAGCGCTGGAAACGCACCTCTACCTATGACAAGGGAAACGCCAAGAAATTCGCTGAGACGAGCTATTCCCTTTCGCTTAATAACATTTATACCTCCTCCATCTTCACACCGTCCTACGCAACGGGAACGGGTAAAACGACGTTCTCCTCTGCCGTGCAAGGAATCGCAACCGGTTCGGCGACGGTCAGCAACTACGTTCCCAACCCCTATTGGTTCCTTTTCAGCGAGAAACCCGGTGAGGGCGACCGTCGTGTGATGCTCAACGATGACTTCATGTACGACTATTTCGAGGATGCTCCTTCCAAGAGCGGCGGCGATGACAATGCCTTGGGGTATGTGTTGGACAGTTCGACTGAGGATCCCAATAACCCCTCCCGACATTTCAATTATGCCACGGCCAATGTCCTGCTGGTGGTACCTCAGCAGCTCACCGACGAGGACGTTCCCCACATCATCATTCAAATCAAGGGAAAGAATGCCGCCGACGAGTCCGAGGAGTATTCTGCCAAGGTTACGGTCAATATGCTGCAAATGAACCTGCATTGGGAAAGCGGCTTCATTTATTGCTATGCCTTCGTGGACGAGCTGATGCCCGGCGACGACAAGGTTCGCGGTCCCGAAACCATCACCGTGGTCTTTGACCCTACCAAGCATACCGACCAATGGTGAAGGGGGCGTGTGCCCCCTTTACTTTTGTTTGTGGGATAAAGGATAAAGGAGTTCTGAAGGGTGTATATCTATGAGAAACGAAGTGTATATCTAAGAGAAACACTTTGTTTCTGCCAGAGAAAACACTTTGTTTTTTATGGGAAAAACATTCTGTTTTTCTGACAAAAAACACTTTTTGTCGTGTCTATTCACAGAGCTTGAGAGCCATGATGTTCAACTGTTGGCATTGCATAGCAGTGATTGTTCTTTTCTCGTTGTGGTGTTCCCAAGGAGAAAGCATCAGCAGTCGGCCTTGTGCGCAGGCATCAAACTGTTCGCCATGAGGCTTAGACAATGGAGTAAAGCCATTTTCCAATAACACGATTGTGGGCAGTCCGGCATTGAAAGCTTCGCGCATAACTCTCTTCTCGCCAGGTGAGATGGCTGGTGACACTAACACAGCGCCCTTTTTAGCAGCATCAAGGTATCTCTGCACTTCTCGGTCCAAGTCGCTGCCAACTACTCTGCGCGACACCCGAACAGACATGCGCAAGGGTGCAGTCAAGAGTTCTCTGTTGCCAATGCCATTATAACATTGGTCGCCAATCGTTAGGTTGAAGAAGGGGCGCAACCATTCTGGACGAGCGCGCTTCATCATCAGGCGGCGTGGATTGTCTTGCAAGTATTTCTGCCAAGCCAGTAGCTCGTCGTAGGTACGGAGTATCAGGTCGTTATAGCCTTTGGCAAAAAGCGAGGTCCCGACTTTTGACAACGATTTTGACAACGGTTTTGACAACGGCGCAGCCGTTATATACTGAGAAGCAGCCTTCTTTGTATATAGCGGCTCTGCCGCTGTTCTCAGTTCCGCCGCTGCTAAAACCCGTTGCGCCTTCCTGCAGCCGGCCTTGAACCCAGAGATCACCTGTCCTAAGTGGACGGGTAGCGGTGCCGTCACGAACAGGATGCCGTGCATGTGGTCTGGCATCATCTGCACGGCTTTTACCTCTATCTGTGGAAAGTATCGATGAATCCCCATCCACTCGTTTTGTACAGCCTGTCCTAATGGTGAGAGCACGATGTGCGGCGCGTCGTTGCTGCCACGCTCAGCATAGGGATTGCCCTCCAAATGTCCAAACAGGGGTTTCCGCCCTTCTGTCTCCAAGGTTATCATATACATACGACGCTCCGTGTAGTCATGATGCAGATCACGCCGTTTCATGGAGGCTTTCTTCTCCCCAGCGAACTTTTTTCTTACAGCAAACTCCTCGTCTGTCATCGTCGTCGCTTTCTATTGTTGTTGAAATGAAAGGGAGCAAGCTCCCGCTTAACCACGACTTTGAGCTAAAGCTCGAGCTCGTTCACGCTCGGTAAAGCGTGAGCAAGCTCCCGCTTTACTCTCGTTTAACCACGACCTTATGTCCACCGAAGATGTAGATGCCGGGCGTGAGCTGCGGATGGTTCTGCAGTAGCGTCTGCGGCGTCTCGTTCTCTGCCACACGGCGACCCTGCAGGTCATAGACTGGGCATGGCCACGGCTGGCGACGGGTTACTTCTTCCTGAATACCTGGGCGTTCCTCAGCCTCTTCTTCGTCGCCGAAGAGTGCCACGACACCCGGACGGGCTTCGGCAGTGCCCTGAGTAGCATCATAGACCAAATAGACTTTGTTGTGATAGACGTATTTGTTGCGACGCTGGTCGGCAGTAGCGTTACGGGCTGTTGCCAGGTGAGCGGTCTCCTCCGTTGCGTCGTTAGTGGTCTTGGCTGTGGAGGTGAGATGACCACGATACCAGTTCTCATTGCTATAGAAGCCCACGGCGGATTCTGCTTGGTAGGCGTACCAAGACGTTGCTCCCACTGTCGTGCTATTGTCACCGGTCTCAACAAAGGGCAAGCCGAACACCATCACGTCACGACCCTCGGTCCACGTCGGGGCAACGCCCGTGCGGTCGAGAATGGTGTTGTCGATCTCATCATTGGTGAGCTTCTTCTCCAGATACTCGCCATAGAGACGAATCTTACTGAAGTTATCGGCAATCACGGTAGGCGCGGCGTTGGGCAGGTCGAGCTCGATGTAATAGGGATACTTCGAAGCGTCGCCATCCGTCACGCACTCCTTCGTACTACTGTTCCAGTTCATCCATACGCCACGCTCCGGCTTCGACGTGCGAATCACAACGGGCCAGCCAGCAGGAATGAACTGTGGGTTACCGGTGTTGTTGAGCAGGCTGACGGCACTGAGCCTCAACGAGCGGGGCATCGGGTTGGCATTGATATTGGTGAACGCCACGTCGATGGTGCTTCCCAAGCGTGTGTCATAGGGAACGTAGAGGGACGTGTAGTAATTGTTGTCCTCGCTGTCGGCAATCACGGTTCCGGAAGCATCGTTGCGCTGTTGTCCCTTGTTCACCTTGACACGCAACGGCATCTCGTTGTAGGGCCATTCCTTCTGTGTTCCCACAGGCTGGAGCAACCACAGGGTGTTCTGGACGGTATAGTCACTGCCATCGGTGGCCCAGAGATCAAACTGGTCGCCCGTCTCCTCCATCTCGTTGTCGGTATGCGCGGTGATCTCATAGCGGTGGTCAGCGTCAATGCTCAGGTAGTTGGTCTTCAGGTTCTCCCTCAAGGCATTATCGGACGACGATTCCGTCTGCATGGTGCGGATGGTCACCGCCGTTCCGCCAACATCGTTCATCTGGAACGAGGTGGGCGTGTCAGAGAGCTTCGTATAGCCTGCATCGCCCACTCCTGCTGCCGCATTCACATAGAGATTCTGCGTACCGAACTTGAAACGGTCATAGGCATCGTTCAGGGGCTGGAAGTAGAACACACTCGACGGGTCGTACTCTACGGGCAGGATCTCGATATTACCGCGCATGGCAGGATGCGAAGGCAACGTGCGGCGGTCCTTGATGTCACCTGACTCCATGGCATTGACTAACGTATTCAGTTCGCCGAAGGTGTGCAGCGTGGTATTCTCCTCGTTGGTCTCTAAGAAATGCAGCGGCAAGGAACCGTCGGTACTGAAGTCCTTCTTCAGTTTCTCCGACTCGAAACGATAGCCACTGATATAGCGTGGACCCACGATGCCATTGATGTTGGCACCATCGGTGGTGAGCGCGTCGGTGGAGAATGCCTGCAGACGATAATAGCCTTGCTGCAAATTCACCAGGTTCCTTGGCACAAACCGTAGCGGAAGCTCGGCGGCAAGCGTCGGGCGAGGCTCGGTATATGCCAACGGGGTACTCAGGTCGTTGTGCTTATAGAAGTCACCCGCATAGACCAACTGACGTGCCTCGTCAATGGTCTTGAAGTCGATCACCGACGGATTGATGCGATAGGCACCCAGATAGCTGCGCAGGGTGTTGTAAAGTTCAATATGCTCAAAGGAGTTGGCAACGGAAGGCTTCAAGCCGCCCACGTAGCCCGACCGCTCGAAGTAGGGCAGCAACTGCTCGGGCGTGGTCATCAATCGCCAGTTGGCATCCTTGTTACTGCGGATGTTACCCGCCGACTCCTGGTATTGCAGCTCGGCCCTGTGGGTTGACGTGTTATGGAGCATGTAGAAGGAACTGAACTTGTCGCCCTCCACATCGACAAAGGCACTCGTCGGGTGCATCAGGAACGAATTGCTGTTGATGCCGACAAACATCTCATAGACCGCATTGCGCTCTCCCCATGTACGCACCTGGCTCGCATCGGAACGAGTATCACCACGCTTGAAGTGGATGATTCGTTTCGGAACGAAATAGGCATCGTTGTCATCGCCGGTATAGGTTGCGGCATCTGCTTCCCCGCTCACCGTCGTCACATCATCATGGGCATAGTCGGCACCCATCGTCACCTTCTTCATTTGGTTCATCTCAAGCGTACCGGCTTCCACGTCAGCATGGTCCGGCAGATGGCTGGTGGTTGTCACGACGACATTGTCCCATCCCGTTCCGTTGACGGTGGCATAGCGTGAGTGCATGACAAAGCCATAGGGGTCGCCCTCGGGTGCCCACAAATAGTTATTGGTGTAATGCACGGACCTGTCGTAACGGGCACCGATACCATCCTTATAGGAGAAGTTCATCAGGCCGTCGTTGTCATTATTGGTCATCATTGTGTACCAGGCTGTCGTATTACGACCCTCCTCGGCAAAGCGGAACTCCTCGGGATCCACGTCATAGACCACGTCTATCACGACCATACGGTTGCGGTGACTCTCATCGAGGCGGGTGATGGCTTTTCCGTTTTGCGACTGGATGGCATCGTAGCCGCGTGGCTTCGTCTCATCGGAAACGCCATCCCATGTGCTCAGAACGGATGTCCAGTCAATCTCATAGGCACGCTTGGTAATGCCGTCCTCCTCAAAGGTCTTCTGAATACGACCGGTGATGGGATCGGCATACGGACTGGTGAAGTCCACCTTATAATAGACGCCACCGTCGAGATAGGTCGATTTGCCGGCAGAAATCCAGGCAGCATCAGCCTCCTCATAGACGGGACGATCGCTGGTGACGGAGCGCATCACGTCGCGCTGGTAAAGGGTATATTTGCAGAACTGGCGCTTCATATACCAAGGCACAGTCAGCGCATTGCCGATACCTACGCGTTGCACGATATAGTCCTCGATACTGTCGTTGACAACGTCGCGCAAAGAGCCGCTCTTCAGTCGTTCTATCATCTCCGTCTTGGTGGCATCGATCAGCCTGTCCTTGACCGGCGTGTTGGCAACGCCAATGGCTTCACTGCTCAGGCTGTGCGTACTCAGAATCTGATCAGTAGCGATATCGCTGGCATTCTTCACCATATACTCCGGATACTTGTACTTCAGCCACTCCAGCAGATGCTTGTCGATGAGGCGTTTCGCCTGAGTCGCCTCATCGGTTGTCAGGTTACTGAAGGTATCCTCATAGTCCAAGGAATGCTGGTGGGCAATCACGAGGTGATAGACAACCATGTTGGCATACTTCTGCAACTCGGTGATGTAGAAGGGTCGGACTTCCTTCGTCTCGCTGGTATAGGTGGAGGCTGTCGGATCGTTGGAGACAGGAGCACCCTTCAGGTAGAGATACTGGTCTTCACTGGCAAGGTCCTTGCTGTCCGTCGCACGGTCAAAGGTCACATAGTTGATGGCGTTGCCATAGGTCGGACTGGTTTCATCGTCATCAATCAATGCCAGATAATAGACATAGACCGGCGTATTGGCCACACCATTGGTCTTCTCCTCATAAACGATGTCGCCATTGGCATCAGTATAGACGTTCTTGGTCTTTCCGTTCACCACAACTGTCTTCTGGAGTCCCTGTGCGATGGCCCAATGGCTCTTCTGAATATTGGAGTTGACAATGCTGTTGCCCTCGCTGTCATAGAAGACTGCCGTATGAGCGTTGTCCAGGTAAAGCGCATAGTTCTTCAGCTCAAAGTCGTAGGGGTCACCGACCAAAGCCCACTTCTGCCGGTTGTCCTCGCTCTGCGTGCTCTCATCACCATAGACCTTGGTTGACTCGTTGTGCGTGTTCAACCATCCGTAAGCAGGCGTAGAGATGTTGTCGCCAGACTTGTACTCCACCTTCTCCCTTTCCACATAGACTTCGTTGACGATGTGTCCGTCGCTGTTGTACTCGTAATGGTCGAAAACACTCTCATAGCTAATTACACGTACATTGGAACCCTTGTACACCTGATCCCACTGGTAGCTGGCATTGGACCAGTAGTATTCGTCCTCACTGGCCGCCTTCTCCGTTGTGAAGAACTTGGAGATCTCCTCGTCCATCTCATACACATAGGCAATCTCATAATATCTCCTGTCGTTCTCGTCTCTCACCATCTTGGTGGAGTTGAGGTTGCTGGAAGACGGTGAAAGCCTGATAAACTCTGTCAGCGAGCCAATCTTATTGTCACCCGTGAAGTTGTTCAGGTTCTGCAACTGCGTGGCGATGGCAGCTTTCTTGGTCTTCTTACTGCTCTCGTTGGCAAGCTCGTCGTCCGTGTAACCTGTATAGGAAATCTGATAGCACTCGATATAGTTGCAGCCAAAACGCTTCAGTGTCGGTGGCAACGACTCATAGACATTGGCGTACTTCAACTCGACATGCGTCAGCGAAGCCTTCAGCTCACCATTGACGTTATAGATACGGACGTTGGCATCGAAACAATCGTTGTTGGCCTTGTCCTCGTCCTCTGCCACGGCAGTACGTATATCCACTTTCTGAATATTCTTGGTGAGCGTCTCCAATTCGAAGTCCTCCAAGACAAAGCTACTCTGCTTGGTTCCGTCGGACGAGTTGAATGTCTTCGCCGTCAACCGCTGATAGTCATTGGTCATGTTCGACGGCTCGTAGTTGTTGGCATAGTCACCGACGAGATCGCTGACCGATGTCGTCTTGCGGGAAGCCGTGCGCATGAAGTAATCACTGTCTTTGCCTGTCTTGCACATCTGCAAGCTCCACAGGGTGTTACCATTCAAGGTATTACCACCGGAACCATTCTTACCGTAGGCACTGTTGGTTCTGGTATCACCCAGTTGCGTGTAGTTGTAGTAAACAGGTGTACTGATGCCGTTCACCTTCTCCGTCATGGTGGCATACCCCGTTCCGAGCCATACATCATCGCCCGTTCCGTTGCGCGGCCGGCCCATGTCTTCCCAACGACGGCGGTTGATGACCGTGAATTCATACGGGTCACCGATGAATGCCCAGTGCAAACCCTTCATACCAATGTCCCAGCCTTGGCGTGCAAGATCCTTGTCTCCCTGTGGATAATTGCTGGTCAGTGTTGTCTGGTTCTCCTCTCGGAACGTGGGACTGTCCTTGTCATTATCGATGTTCGTCTTGTCATAGAAGAGCCAGTTGCGGTCGCCCACCATGATGTCAAGCCATTGTGGTTGTGTGTTCACGTCGGCGAACTCCTCCTCGGTCGTGAAGAGATGGATGTCATCTAAAGTGACATCGTCCACCTCATAGGTCACGCGGAGTTTGAACGAAGCACGGCATTTGGTGGGATCACCCTCAAAGTCGGTCAGCTTGAATACCCAGCCGTTATCCATCGTATGGACAGGAGCTACCGAAGCACAGTTCTCCAGATTGAAGGCTTTGGGCTTGGAGAGGGTGAAGTCGAAGGAAGCTGCGTTCCATACGTTATTGACATTGTACTCCAATGCTCCATATTTCACGAACTTGCGCTGCAGATGGCGCGGCACCTCCGTCAGTGTCTCACCTAATGCGAAATATTCAGAGAGTTCTTCCTGTACGACAGGAGAGCCCTTGAAGTTCTCCTTGTAGGCCGACACATAGACCTTGGCGGGATGAGACAACGTAATGACGCAGTATTCGTTGTTCGCTGAGTGATAGCCACTGTACTGGCCCGAAAGGTGCTTCGTGTTGTTCTCATCATAGCTCAAGTTGATGGAGTAAGCCTTTGGATTCTCACTGATGGCCTCTTTGTAGGTACGCTTCAGTCCGTCATGAGCCAGATAGTAGTACACGTCGCGGTAGTTCATGATCTGGTTATCGGCACGGAATCGCAAGGCAAACGCCTGCTCGTCGTCAGAGACCGTGGGCACTACCTCCCAATAGAAATTCGGGTAGTAGGGCTTGTTGTAGTTGTGGTTGTCGATCTGTACGATATTGCCATTGACATCCTCATACGAAAGGGTGCGGCGGGTGTCAATCAGCGTCTCGTCGGGAACGCGCATGTGAACGCAGTCCACCACGAACTGGAAGTTGGTTTCTGACGGATCGTAGCGGCAGAGGTTGGAACCAATGGTACCGACGGCCTGATCCGTTCCGTCCACCTTCACGGTCTCTTCATTGAACGGATCCTCCGTACAATAGACCTGCACATTGTATGGGTCGCCCACAAAGTACCATTTCAAGTTCTCTGGAGTAGATTCCATACGGTTGTTCGTCGTCTTGAACTGGCTATAGTTGAAGGGCTGGTTGGTGTCATCCACAAACGCAGTGCCGTTCCAGACACGCTTTTCTGCCGTTAACGGAGCATAGACCCTACCAATCTGACTCTTATAGGTAGATTCCTCGTCATAGTAGGCGTGGTGACCGGTATTGTAAGCGACAGGTTTGTTCTTCAACAGTTTCGGGTCGGCAAAGTCCATGAAATAGACATGGTCGTTGTTGGCCACCATCTCCTCTACCTCCTCCTTCGTGGGATGCTTTTTCAGGAAGATGTCCGAGGTCACCTCGTATTTGCCATAGATGGTCTGCGGGGCGGCACCTTGACGGATCTTATTGCCCTCGCCATCCAGCACAAACTCTCCCAAGCCGTTCTTGACATAAATCGGCTCTCCCGTTTCCTCATCAACGGCATAGTAGTTATACATGGGCTTTCCTACGGCATTATAGACGATATCTCCGCTTCCGTCGCGCAACACGTCACCACGAATGGGACCGTATTTCACGGTATAGTCGCCAGGCGTGCGATAGTCGTCTCCGTAGAACGTATAATCACAGAACTTTCTCTGTATTTCAAGCGGGATGGTATGTGCGTCCAGGGCATTGATCATGTCTCCCTTGGCAAACATACGGTCGCTTTCCGAGGCATACATACGCACCGTACCCGACGGCAGATTGTCAATGAACGTACTTGCCGCCTGTTGTTTGGTAGAAGCGTTGACGGCCGGAATCAATCCTGCGCTGATAGAGTCGCTGACGGATACCGGATAGTTGCCCAAATAGGTTCCTGAGGACTTCTCGTCGGTAGTACTGCCAATCAGGTCATCACGCTTCAGCACGAATCGCAGATTCTCGAACTTCGTCGGTACATAGGGGAGTGCTTGGATATTATAGTCCAACGACGTGTTCTTCGTCTCACGCGTCGATAGCATCACCTCGTTCATGTTGTCAATGCCCGACTTCGCCATCTTCCAATAGAGCGGCTGGTCGTTCTTGGTCGGGATGGTCGGGTCTGTGTACTCGTCTTCGTTTCCTGTCGGATTGAACTCACTCGTCACCAGACTGAATGTCGCATCGGAGTTAGCACCCTGACCCTCAGCCAAGCCCCAGCGATGGAGCGACGGGGCCACCTCACTGTAGGATGGTGTGTTCACCACATACTCCGTCAGCGTTCCTGCCTTATTGGTCTGCTCCCGATAGCCGACAAGGTGGTCGCGGTGGGTCTCTATCAGCGTTGTCTGCTCAAGGATGGCATCATAGGCTTCCTCTACCACAGAGTTCACATTGAAGATATACAGGTCGTAGGGATCGCCGGCAAAACACCACAGCCACTTCTTCTCCTGGAACGGGTCGTGGTCGTTCTCACGATATGCCTCAGCACAACGACTGTAAGTCCAACCCTTGTAGTTTTTATCCTTGTCCTGGTAGATCTTGAAGTCGTTGTTCAGCCACGAGATGCGTCCGTTATCCTCACGACGCAGGAAGTACTGACCATTGTCGTTGGTGAAGGTGTTATTGGTCTTCATGACCAGGAAGTAGAGATAGTCGTTACGATTACCCTGCAGACCGAAACTGGCCAGTGAACCCGTGCGCTTCTCATAAGTACTGAGGTCAAACACCTCTTCAGGCATAGAAGTCAACAACGCCCTTACCGTTGCGGGCTGCTCGGCCATCAAACGGAAAGGAATACCTCCCGCTTCACCATGCGGAATCACCGTATAGTCCACATACATATCCACCCATGCGTTTTCATCGCCGTCGCATACCGTGAAGTAGGGGAATAATTCCGTGCCTGAGTAGAGATCCAAAGAAACTGCCTCTACACCGTCTTCCGCAGCATCGAAGCTCTCCTTGGTCTTGGGTGTCCAGTCTCTGGAGTTGACGGAGCTGTTCTTGTTGACATAGTAGGTAACAGTGTAGGTACAATACTTGCGTTTCAGTTCCTCGGGAAGCTCAAACAACGAATAAGCCATCTGCATAGGCCGCTTCACTATGAGCTGTCGATTGTCAATCTTGGTGGTCAGATGGAAGCGATAATTATGCTTGGTGGCAGGAATGAACATGATCTCTATACCCGCACCGGCATTCATGCCTAACAATTCTCCTCCCACGCCTCCCACGCGCATCTGCTGATAGGCTGACCACGTTCTAGTAACGGGGTAGTAACGCTCGTTGTTCGCTGGGATGGGGTAGAGGTCAGAACCATTGGGGCTCTTCCAGAAGAATGGTGTCAGAGCCATGAGTCGATAGTTGCCGCTTTCGTGACCAAGGATGGCAAAGCGTGTGGCAGAATTATTCTGACCATCGGTGTTGGTCTCCGCATAAGAATCGTCTTCCACAGACAATGGCCTTTCTGCACGGACACCACCACTATACCATAGTTGGGTCAACATCAGCGTTTTGCTATTGCTGGCACTGGTAATCTTCACATTGTACGGATCATTGCCTGCCAGTCGCCAAAGATTCTGGTCATCGGTGTCTGATGTCGTGATATTGTTAATCTGCGTATTATTGGCATTAGAACTGCTTTTGTGCATGTAGTTCATTTGGGAGACACCTGGATTGGCAATCTGATATTTCACCAGGTTTTCAAGGTTCAGACCACCACTCTTCGGAGTGTATGTATATTTCACATAGAAAACAGCATCCTCTTCGGGCAGCACCTCGGTTTCAGCAGGTGTTCCCGACAGGCTGAACGCCGTGATGTAGTTGCCGTCGGCAGTGGCCGAAACGCCACTGGTTCCATCCTTGTAATATTGGAACTGATCATCATCGATCAGCGGTGAGCGGATCTCCTCAGGAATCTTCACATAGTCGCCCGACTCTTGTTTGCACACATAGCGCAAAGCCTCAACATCATCATTGTTGATGACCACATAGGTATAGACATACTTGAAAGGTATGAGCTCTATCTGGATGGCCTCCTTGCCTTGGTTGTAGGCGTTGCCTCGCAACAGCTGGGCATTGGTTTCCGAATTGTGACCCAAATAGGCGAACATGTTGTTGGTGATTGCCTCTTTCGTAGCCGCCATGAATTCATAGCGTCCATCGGTTCCTTCCAACAGGATGAAGGACTGGTAGGTCTTCTCACCCGCTTCATCCAACGACAGCGCATTCTCACCGAGGGCAATGGCAGACGAACCCATGTAGTTTCCATTGTAGTGTTTCAGCTTGATGTCGTAGGGGTCAATACTGCCATCCACATTACCCGTCGGCTGCCATACGTAGTAGTCGGCATTTTCCGTAGGTCCATTTTCCAAAGCTGAGTATGTCAGTCCCACGTTTGTCGTACTCGATGCGAAGTAATCGCCCGTCAGCTTCAGGTTGTACTTCTTGGAGCCCAACAGGTTCGGAAGCATGAGCCGCTCTTCATCGAAGTCGTAGGTGACGATGATTTCCGTCAATCCGGAGTTGTAGGGCAGCTCCGTGACGTTATAGTAGAAGCGGCTCACCAACGGACTGGCAATGACCGACGGTATCTCCGGTGCATCACCCGCCTTGCCTTGACCCGTGGCTACGATGGCAATTTCGCCGCTCTTGTTGCGCACCTTGTAGATGTATGCATTTTCGGGCGACTCCAACTGCACCTTCAAAGCCTCGTTGCCATGTTGCACCTCACTGGTGCGGTTCATCGTGATGGCGGTTCCATCGGTACGTGCTACATGAGCCAGCACATTGTCGGTAATGTTGGCACCCGATGCTGCTACCAGCTCAAAGGGTCCTTCGGGCGTTTCGCCCACTAAGAAGAATGTTGAACGGAAGTTATCCTCTTCACCGTCACTCATGTGAACGGTGGTCTCCGTATCGATGGCCCAACTCATGGGCGCACCCACATAAATCTCACTGCTCTCCTTGTTCAGCAGGTGCAGGTTATAGGGGTCGATGCCCATGCCAGCGGTATTACCGTCGAAGGCCCACAGATAGCCGTTGCTGTTGGCATCATCTACGGAGGGCTTTTCATCTGAAACCGCCTCAATGGTGCCACCGCTTCCTTCCTCCACATACCAGTCGGCAATGGTCATGTTATAGAATCGCTGACCGTCTAATTGCAAGTAGTCGCGAGTGTCGTCATCGTAAGTGTAAGTAACATACACATCGGCGTTGACAGACGGCATCTCCGTTATCTCCGACGTACATGCCGCATCCGAGTAATACTTCCAGTTCTTGACAAACGGACTGCGGATGGCGGCAGGCACCTCCAGCGCTTCCGATTCGTCTTGCTGTACGGTGTATCTCACTACATCTACACCGCTGAGGTTCACGATGTGGTAGGTGATGTTTTGTTTGGCGGGGTGGATACGTACACGCAGCTCACTCATTCCACTCTTGAACACTGGGTTGTTATCATTGCCACCCACACCGAGCAGTCGGGGCAGACCATCACTGCCCAAATAAGTGAGGCGGTTCTTGATTTCCTCTGTTCCAAGATCATCGGGGAAGGTGTTCGCACCCGTAGCAGCCAATAACTCAAAATAGCCCTGTGAGCCATCCATCAGAATATAAGACTGAATGTCATTGGTGCCCGTATGGGCTGTAAGCGCAACATTGTTCTTGGGCAGGGTCTTGTCGTATGTACCATTCACGGCCTCTATCCATTTGGTAGAGGACGAGGTACTGTTGAAGCGAACATTGTAAGGATCGATCTCTCCGCTGTCATCGGCCTTGAGGTACCACTCGTGCGAACTGTCGTTGAAGCTGTTAGGGGTTGCCTCTACCGCCATGACACCACTGTTGTTGCGGTCATAGATATACATACCGTTCATCCATAGGTTGTAGGGCGTTGCCCCATCCATGACCAGTTTCCTTTCCTCTATCGCCTCGGTGAAGAGATCGTAGTTGCGCACATAGATGGTTCTGTCAACGGTCATGTAGGATGCTCCCACCTCACCGTCGCCAGTGGGTGCACTGTAGTAGTGGAAGTTAGTGGCATACGGGCTACGAATCTCCACGGGAATGATGGGCATGATACCTGGCGTACTCTTCACCTTCATGCGGATGGCCTCCTGTCCCGACTTGTTGATCACGACGTAGGTCACATAGATGGAATCCCTCGGTTTCTCGAACACGACACGAAGGTTCGCGTCACGATAGTCCTCAGAGTTGGGGCTTCCGTTTTTGAAGCCATACACCTTGTCACTTCCGAGATATTGGTATTTATAGATACCGGGTGCACTTCCACTGCTGGTATCGACCGACATCAGATGATAGTAGGTGGCACTTTCGGTCGTCTCACCCGTGAGCATGAAGGTCTTCAAACCAAACTGATCCGTCGTTCCATAGCGGATATCAGCTTCATTGGCGCTTTTGCGATAGATGTATTTGCTGGAATCTACCATGTTGTAAATCATCAGCTCATAGGGGTCTTCTCCCACCAGTCGCCACAGATAGCGGTCTAACTTTCTGTCTTCAATGGGCGGAGAGTCCCATTTCCCATAGACATAGCCTACATCAGAGAGTCGTGAATAGGTGGTTTCAGCAGGATTGAATCTCATGTTGTAACCAACTCGTCCCGAAAGGTCGAGTCCCTCCTTCAGGTCAGCCCTCGTATAGAATGCGAAGATGTCGGAACTGGTGGCCTTGGTCAGCTCTGTCAGCTCAACGGCATCCGGCTTGAGTGAATAAACGCCATCTTCCACCTCTACTTGTGAGACATCATAGAAATGATACTGCTTGACCAGCGGGCTGTTGATGGCAATCGGCATGACAGGAGCCGTTGACTCCGTCAAGCTCAGACGACTTTCAATACCCGAAACAGACACCCGACCCTTCATGTTCACCACATGGTAGATATAGGCAGGCTGGAAACGGAACTGCATGTCCTCTGAGCCGTGAACATGGGTAGATGGATCTTGAATGGTCCACAACTGGTCATTGTTCACATAGTCGTCGCGCAAGTAGGCATATTGATAGCCGCCGGTGTATTCTGGGTGATAACCCGTGGCATTCACCTTGCGCTGCATAATCTCATAGTAGCCCGTCTGTCCTTTCAGAATCATGTATCGCGAGGTGGAACTGGCTGTACGCGTGATGTTGTCACCGCCATTGGTCGCCCGCATGTCACTGCTCCAGTATTGATTCAAACCTGGCAGATATACCGTAATGTCGTAGGGGTCGTACTGCCCGTTGACCTCACGGCCGTTGAGTGACCAGCCGTAGGCACTGGCGCGTAGTGGAATATCTGGTTGTGCATAAATACCGTCACCCGTCGAATTAATATTCGGGCTGAAGATGATACCAACCGTTGTTACCTTCGGGTGCAGGGTGTAGAGGAAGGAGCCATCGAGCTTCACCTCTGCCTTGTCGGGCGAAAGCGGGTCATAAGTCACATAGACAATATTGGCATCGGCATCCGACAGCTGAGTCAGCGTGACGGTCTGCTCCTGGTCCTGCCAGTAATGGTAGCCGCCATCACCCACCAGCGGACTCTGCATGAACTCGGGCAGGCTGGGCGTGATGTCCGTTACGTCGTTTACCGTTCCCTGCAAGGCCAACTGACCCGTAAGGTCGTAGAGCTTGTATGTATAGTCGAGGGTGGCAGGCAAGAGCCACAGGCGGACTGGCGAGGGGTTGAGGGGATTTGACGTGTCGATGTGCTGATGGTCAGCATGACGCAACACTTTGGCATCACCACTGTCATCAACGGTCAGGTAAGAGAAGAGGGAAGGAGTAGAGGCATCTGCCGAGTTCGTCAACAGCAATTCGTATTTCTTTGTCGCCTTGTCCAGACAAATGAGTGCAAAAGTGTTGACGGTGTTTCCTCCGTTGGTGGTGGGATCGGCATTATAGCTACTTCCGCCAAGCGGTGTTGCGCTGTTGCGGTAGGAATAGAGCTTGATGTCGTAGGGGTCTCCGTTTTTCGGCAACAGTCGCCATACGTTATCACCGATCCTCAGTTGTTCTGCCGATACATCGTCTATCGCCGATGCAAGATTGTTTTCCTTGTCGTAGGAAAGATACTTCTCATTGGCTGGCGTGGCGTTTTCCTTCAGCTTGATATTGTAACTGTGAGCACCGTCGATGCCGGCGCGGGAGAGGGAATCGGTGTCAAGGGTGTATTTCACATAGATGTTTCCCTCACCATTGAAAGCCGAGAAGGTGGTGCGGGGTGTCGGACTGGGTGCCAGTCGGTAGATTTCGCGCGACAAGGCATCATTATCGAAACTCGACAAGTCGTAGTACTTGAAGTTCTCGTCCAGGATACCGAAGGCCCGCAGATGGCTGGGCAGATTGGCCGTATATAGACCCATGTCAAAGTATTTCTCCCGATAGGTCAGCGCAATGTCACCGCTGTTGTTGACGATGTGATAGACGTAAGTGGCGGGCTGTCCCAGCAAGAACGTCTGTTCGCCATCGGTGTCATTGGCAGGCTCAGGACTATCAGGCTCGTCCAGTGTCGTAAGGCTGGCCACCACCTGTCCTTGGTCAAAGCGTGGCATGAGGCGCATGTTGCCATTGCCGTCGTCGATGACCATGAATGTGGAGTTGGTGACGTTCAGGTGTATCTGGTCGTAGCCCTGCGGAGTGCTGGCGGTATGAAGCTCGCTCAAGGAAACCGTTGTACCATTGCCCGTCCATTTGCCCGCGCTGAGGGCAGCTGTCGTGGCATTGGTGGTGAAATACTTGGTGTTGTACTGCTTGTTCTGAATCTGCACGTTGTAGGGGTCGAATCCGTTTTGCCCGTTGGCAAAATAGTCCGTCTCCATCTCCAGCTTGGTCTGGGCACCCTCCTTGGCTCCCGTTTCTCCACTGTACAGATAACCTAACTCACGGTCGATATTGAAATTGGGCTTCAGGTACCACAGCATGTTGTCGGTGATGGCACCGAAGTTGGCGGGAGCTGTGGTTCCACTGATGTTTGTGCCATTGGTCGTGGTAGCATAGTTTCCGTGTTGCTTGATGAAGAAGGTAGATGCCACGGTTCCTGCCTGTGTGGAAGCTCCCTGATAGGTAGAGGCATACTCGTCCTTCACGTCGTAAGTGACATACCAGTCACGCTCACCTCCACTTACCTTACCCTGCGTCTCATAGTCGGGCAGCGTTCCGAAGACACCGAGCTGCGGCGTGGTGTATTCGTTGCCCTGATCGTCGGTCGCATAGTCATCAACGGTGTATTTATGATAGCCGGGCACCTTGGTACCAGTCTTCCAGTAATGATAGCGCTTCGCCATCGGACTGTTGTACTTCCTGATGTCTGCATACCTGGCAGCACGGTTGGGATCTGAAGGTCCACTGGGCAGATTGATACGGGCAATCTCCCATCCGTGCAGGTCGAGCAGGATGAGCACCGGTGTCAGCGACACCTCTTCCAGGGTGAATTCTCCTGCCTGATCCGCGCTGACTCCATAACCCATAGAGATGGTCTGGAACCAGTGGCGGGAGTTGCCATAGGACTTGGTGCCGCCACCCCATGGGGCAGAATTGGCAAACTCGTCATAGGCATGCCAGCCGTAGGTTCCTGTCAGCGTGGCGTTGTCAGCAGCGGGATTAGCTCCTGCGATATTCTCCACCGTAGGACTGTTCTTCCAGTATTGTTCGAAGCTGGTCACTGTGCGGCGCACATTGGTCGATCCGTCAGAGATCGTGTTCACCGTTACCAACTTGGCATGTCCTGGTGCTCCTAAGATCATGTATTCCGTGGCAAGGCTGTTGTTGGCAGGGTCTCCGGCTGCTCCACCTGTTGTCAGCGGATTGTCGTTGGTCACACCTGTCACAATCTCACTGTATCCATCAGGCTTGTAGGTTCGCAGGTAGGAATGGTAGTTGACGGTCTTGGCAGCATTCTGCGTCTGGGTTTGCAAAGAAGAAATCTTCACGTGGTAGGGGTCGGGAACAGGCTTGTCTCCTGGGACGAGGGTCGGACTTTCCAGATACCAGAGCCAACGTGTTCGGGTACTGGCACCTCCCTCTAACTGCAGGTTCCATCGTTCCTGTCCATAGACATACAAGCCGGCATCACCGTTGCTGTAGGGATAGACGGCGGTGCGGTTGACACCCATCACGCCATCATTACCGTCCTCCTGCTTGAAGGGTTGTCCGTGCAGGAACTTCAGCATGTATGTTTTGGGGTTAGAGCCATTTCGTCCCTGAAGGTCAACGACATCATTCACGTCGTAGGTGACATAGATGTCGGACACGCCTTGTGACACGGCATCGGAGATGCTGCTTAGCTCGGTGGGGGTGCCGTCTAACCGATACTTCACTGTCGGGCTGGAAGGATTGGGCGTAGTGCTGGTAGCGGGGTCGATGAAATCGCTCAGTTTGTAGTAGTGGTACTGTGCCACCAACGGGCTGCTGATGGAAGTCGGCACCAAGAGGTCACCGCTTTCATTCACGGCATCGATGATCATCTTCTCCTGCTTGTCGATGATGTAATAATGGATGTCGGCCTGCAGAATCTCAAAGATCAGATCGTCGCCCCTTGTGCTATTACTGCCCACAGCAGCTGTCAGTTTCACTCGATTCTCGTCGTTGGGGTCACCTCCAGCCAACAATACGAAGGAGGTATTGGCGCCCGGATCGTCCAACGAGGTAGTGATGGTGATGGCAGGTGGTGTTCCGGAAACTGTTAATTTGAAGTATTTCTGTTCTTCCGTGTTCTTGAGCTTGACGGCATACGGGTCATTGCCCACCATATCCCACACATAGGTCAGCGTATTCTTCTCCACTGACGTGGGAGCTGTATTATAGCCGAGCGTGCTTGCACTGGCAGCGTAGATGTAATCATCGGGAGACTCCGCATTGTATCGCTTGACGTTGTAGCTTCGCTTTCCATTGAGACGAAGGTTCTTCTCCGTCAGGTGGTTCGTGGTATAACGGATATAGATGGGGGTATTGGTGCCCGATTCGGTGACGGGTGTCTCGGAAACGGGGTTGGAGAAGCTGTAGGTGGTCCTCCCCTCCACAGGTGATTCCTTGTCCGTAGCGTTCAGGAAGCCTGTCAGCGTCTCCCCCTTGATATAGGGACTACGAATGGCTTCAGGGAGATTTTCATAAGTCAGTGGCGTGGTGACATATTGTTCCTCGCTGGCATAGATGGCATCGCGCCCGTCGTTGTCGATGATGTGATAGGTGTAGGTTCGCTTGGGCAGGTCCACGACGTGGAGAGTCATTGGTGCCGTTTGGACGTACTTCGCTGTTCCTGACGTGTAGCCCGCATAGACAGGGCTACTGGCAGTGCCAAAGGAGCGTAGCTGGAAGAAGTCGGCATCCTCGGTATCGTAAACGATTTCCCACGAAATCAGACCTGATGAGAGATTCGTGATATCCGTCTGCAGCGTACTTCCCTCGGGTACACCGAGGAAAAAGCCCTCACCTGCCGCACGGTTGGCAACTCTCAGATCATAGGGATCGCCATAGAAAGCGTATTGGTAGTCGTGGTCATATTCGTCAAGGTCACCCGCCACATACTGTGACCCGCTCCAATGGGTAAAGGCGGAGGCTAAGTCCATTGATGCCGCCATTCGATACCAGTGGGCGTGTTCGTAATCGGTACTGATGGCGAAAGGCAGGCTCGACTCGTCCACCTCGTAGGTGATATAGATGTCTGTTGCATCACCAGCTGCTGTCAATGTCGTGATTTCGCCTGAGAAGCGGTTGTCATAGTTTTCTTCCGAGGGGTCATAGCCTGTGTAGAAGTGGTAGCGGTCAGCATAGACATACTTTCGCATAAGCTCGGCAGGCGGCGTGGTGAGGATCGCGGTCAGTGCCGATGAGCTGACGGCTGTCGTGAAGGAAATGTCCTTGTTACTGGTGCGGGTGATGACGTGGAAGGTGAAAGATTTGATTTCCTCCAACTGAATCTGTGAAATGTTCTGGGTGGAAGGATCCTCAGAACGCCAGCTTCGCCACACCTGCAGATGCTGTCCGTTGCTACTATTGTTGGCACAGATATAGTAGGCCATACAATACTCATTGGATCCCGACGGATTTCCGTTCTTAGGATAGTAGTCTATGCCGTTGTAGGCACCCACAAGCTGGTAGTCGTTGCTGGCATTCCAGATAGAGCTCCATCCGCTTTGGTAGGCAAAGCCAGGATTATTATTCGTTCCCTTGGTGAAGAAGAACGACTGGAGATTCATCCGTGAGGCCGACTGATTGTAGTCGGAGGTAATCTTAGAGGTGATGTAAGCCTGCTTTTGTTTGTTGGAGTTCGCATTTCCCGGCTCCACATTCAGGGCTGTCAGCGTACCACCGCTAACGGATTTTGAACCCTGCACGTTGGTGATATAGACATCATAGGGGTCTCCGTTGGATTCAAACTTCCAGGCATAGTTCTCGGCATCGCTTTGGGCAGAGTTGAGCTTGATCTTATTCTGGTCGTTCCCATCGTAGTAGATATACCACCACTTGCCGCTTCGGTCACGCACCTTGATGCGATAGAGCTTTTCACCGGAAATATTGACATCGGGAGTTCCCACGCAGTCATAGCGCACATAGAACGGACCCGTATGGCCACCCGTCCCGCCTCCGATGGCATCTCCTATGACATAATAGGTGCCTGCCGTGCCCAAAGTGGCATTGGCAACGGCAGCCTCCTCCGTCGTATAGAATCGGAAGTTGGTGGCAAAGACACTCTTCGCCTTCTCGTGAATCTGTAGGGTTGAGGTATCAATGGTATAATTGAAAACCTTATTTCCTTTGTTGTTCACAATGATGAACTTCACATTGCCTGCCCACACCTGAGCAGCACCTGCCATCAAGAGCATAAGCATTAAGAACAAGGTGCGATTCCACCAGCGGCGAAAACCACGAAGTTGTCTGTTCAAAAAATGTGATGACGCTATATCTGATAATTCCATATTCGCAGAAAATATAAATCTATATTTATAAATATACGCATGTGCGCATGCACAAAAACATGCAAAATTAAAACATTCTGAGAAGTCAGCCAAAAAATCAACCTCATCCACCCGATAAATTAACAAGATTTAGGCAAAGTGAAAATGGTTGGGAAACTATCATGCTGGGTAAAAAAAATCTCCTTTCTTTTGCACTGCTCTCATTTTTTCGTAACATTGCTTCGCGAAGTTACTTACACTCGGCAATGAAAAGAAAAACAAGCTTTTCTTTTGCACTGCTCTCATTTTTTCGTAATTTTGCAGCAAAATTTAAACGTTTAAAGAAAATGGCATTAAAATGTGGTATTGTAGGACTGCCCAACGTGGGTAAGTCCACTCTTTTCAATTGTCTGTCGAGTGCCAAGGCACAGGCAGCCAATTTCCCTTTCTGTACAATAGAACCTAACGTTGGCGTTATCACCGTGCCCGACGAGCGGCTTACCCGTTTGGCCGAACTGGTGCATCCGGGTCGCATCGTTCCCGCCACCTGTGAGATTGTTGACATTGCAGGACTCGTGAAGGGTGCTTCTAAAGGTGAGGGATTGGGCAACAAATTCCTTGGTAACATCCGTGAGACCGATGCCATCATCCATGTGCTGCGCTGTTTCGAGGACGAGAACATCACCCATGTCGATGGTACCATCGACCCCATCCGTGATAAGGAGATTATTGACACCGAACTGCAGTTGAAAGACTTGGAGACCATTGAGAGTCAGCTCGCCAAAGTGCAGAAGACCGCCGCTGCCGGCAACAAGGATGCCAAAGTGCTCGCAGGAGTGCTGGAAGCTTATAAAGAGGTGCTGGAACAGGGTAAGAATGCCCGCGTAGTGGAGTTTGACAGCAAGGAGGAACAGGATGCCGCCCGCAACCTCTTCCTGCTCACGTCGAAACCTGTGCTCTACGTCTGCAACGTCGATGAGGCTTCCGCCAAGGACGGAAACGAGATGACAAAGCGCGTCGAGGAGATTGCCCGTGAAGAGGGTGCAGAGACCATGATCATCGCTGCCAAGACCGAAGAGGACATTGCCGAATTGGAGAGCTATGAGGACAAGCAGCTGTTCCTGGAAGAGTTAGGACTGGAGGAGAGTGGTGTGAACCGACTGATTAAGAAGGCCTACGCGCTATTGAACCTGCAGACATTCATCACCGCAGGAGAGATGGAGGTGAAGGCATGGACCTACAAGCGTGGCTGGAAAGCTCCGCAGTGCGCCGGTGTCATCCATACCGACTTTGAGAAAGGCTTCATCCGTGCCGAGGTCATCAAGTACGACGACTACATCCAGTACGGTTCAGAAGCCGCCGTGCGCGAAGCCGGCAAGATGGGCATTGAGGGCAAGGACTATGTGGTGCAGGACGGTGACATCATGCACTTCCGGTTTAATGTGTGATAAAAAAGAACATGAGCAATACACTGATTTATATATTGTGGAACCCCAACGAGATTATCTGTGAACTCGGACCGTTGGCACTACGCTGGTACTCCACGTTCTGGCTCATCGGACTCTTGGGCGGCTATCTGATGGTGAAGTGGCTGTATCAAGACCAGAAGGTGAAGGATGAGCTCTTTGACCCGCTTTTCATCTACTGCTTTCTTGGCATCCTCATCGGAGCAAGACTCGGACACTGTCTCTTTTATCAGCCCGACTACTACCTCACCAGCCTTGAACACTTCATAGAGATGCTTGTGCCCATGCACAAGGGCATGGACGGAGCATGGCATTTCACAGGCTATGCAGGACTGGCCAGCCACGGAGGAACACTCGGACTGATGATTGCCCTGTGGCTCTATTGCCGCAAGACGAAGATGAACATCTGGCATGTGCTCGACGACATCGCCATTGCCACGCCCATCACCGCCTGCTGCATCAGATTAGGCAACTTGATGAACTCGGAAATCATCGGCAAGCCGACAGACCTGCCTTGGGCATTCATCTTTGAGCAGGTGGACAACGTACCAAGACATCCCGGACAGCTCTATGAGGCATTGGCATATTTCTGCTTCATCTTCGTGATGCTGTTCTTCTATCTGAGAAGTAAACGGGGAGTGCAAGACAATGGCAAGATGGCTCTCCACGCCAAGCCCGTGGGTAGCGGTTTCTACTTCGGACTGGTGCTGACGCTCATCTTCACCTTCCGCTTCTTCATCGAATACACCAAAGACATACAGGTGGACTTCGAGAGCGGCATGCTCTTCAACATGGGACAACTGCTGAGCATTCCCTTTGTCATCATCGGTGTCACCTGCATGCGAGGTGGCAAATGGATGAAAAATCAATAATAGACAGGACAAAAAGAAAAGACGGTCATCCTCAACTGAAGATGACCGTCTTGTTTTTATAGGTAAGTATTTTTCGCTCGATATGCTTCGTGACCGCACGGGAAAGAACAATCTTCTCCAAGTCCTTGCCCTTGAGCACCAGGCTCTCCGGCGTGTCCTTGTGAGTGATACGTGTCACATCCTGCTCGATGATAGGACCGGCATCCAGCTCGGCGGTCACATAATGGCTGGTGGCCCCGATAATCTTCACACCACGCTCCCATGCCTGATGATAGGGCTTTGCTCCGACGAAAGCGGGGAGGAACGAGTGGTGGATGTTGATAATATGATTGGGATACTTGTCGATCATTTCGTCTGAGATAATCTGCATATAGCGTGCCAGCACGATGAAGGTGATTTTCTTTTCCGCTAACAGCTTCATCTCCTCGGCCTCCACCTCGGCCTTGTTGGAATGATCCTTGTTGATGCGCCAAACATAATAGGGAATGCCAAACTGCAGGGCCACATAGCGCAAGTCCTCATGATTGCTTACGATGCAGGGAATGTCGCAGTTGAACTCACCTGCCTTCCAGCGTGCCAGCAGGTCATAAAGGCAGTGGCTCATCTTAGAAACAAAGATGGCCATGCGCGGACGCACGTCGCTGAAATACAGTTTGAAGGTGAGTCCGTAGCGCTGTGTATAGAGCGTCTTGACATAGTCCTCTATCTTTTCACGCGGGATCAGGAAACCATCCAGCTCCCATTCTATGCGCATGAAGAACATGCCGTCTTCGCGATCCACATACTGGTCAAGATAGACAATGTTACCCTTGTTGTCGGTAATGAACTTCGTTACCTCCGAAATGATACCCGGCTGGTCCTGACAGTGCAGGAGCAAGATGGCAGTCGGTTTCACATTCTTATTTTCCATTTACAATCTTTTTTATGTCGTTCAGTTTATTCAATGCCTCGACAGGTGTCAGGTTATTGATGTCGAGTCCGAGTATCTCGTCGCGAATCTGACAGAGCACGGGGTCGTCCAGCTGGAAGAAGGAGAGCTGCATGCCCTCATGGGGCGTGTTGAGGCTTTCCTGTCGCCCTGCTTCCTTGCCTGCCTGACTGCCCTCCAAGTTCTTGAGAATCTCGTTGGCGCGCTTCACAATAGACTTCGGCATACCCGCAATCTGTGCCACATGGATACCGAATGAATGTTCGGAACCCCCTCGCACAAGCCGACGCAGGAAGATGACTTTCCCGTCCATCTCCTTCACCGACACGTTGTAGTTCTTGATGCGCTGGAACGTGCGTTCCATCTCGTTCAGCTCATGGTAGTGCGTGGCGAAGAGCGTGCGGGCACGGGCCTTGGGCTGTTCATGCAGATATTCCACGATAGCCCAGGCGATGCTGATACCGTCGTAGGTGGAAGTGCCCCTTCCCAATTCGTCGAACAAGACCAATGAGCGTGGAGAAACGTTGTTGAGGATATTGGCAGCCTCGGTCATCTCGACCATGAATGTGGACTCGCCGAGTGAGATGTTGTCGGAAGCACCCACACGGGTGAAAATCTTGTCCACCAGTCCGATGGTCGCTCGCTCGGCAGGCACAAAGCAGCCTATCTGAGCCAGGAGCGTGATGAGGGCCGTCTGGCGGAGCAATGCCGACTTACCCGCCATGTTGGGACCCGTGATGATGACGATCTGCTGTCGCTTGTCATCGAGCATGATGTCGTTGGGCACGTATTGTTCGCCCAAAGGAAGCTGGGTCTCAATCACAGGATGACGACCCTGACAGATATCGATGATGCACTCATCCGTCAATACCGGTCGCACATAATGGTTCTCCTCGGCAGTCTTGGCAAACGAGAGCAGACAGTCGAGCTGTGCCAGGATGTTGGCATTCACCTGAATCTGCGGGATAAACTGCTGTATGGCTACTACCAGTTCTGCAAAAAGCCGCTCTTCCAGCGACTGGATGCGCTCGTCGGCTCCTAATATCTTTTCCTCGTATTCTTTCAGTTCCTGTGTGATATATCGTTCTGCCTGTGCCAAGGTCTGCTTGCGCACCCACTCCTGAGGCACCAAATCCTTATAGGTATTGCGCACTTCGAGATAATATCCGAAGACGTTGTTATAGCCCACTTTCAATGAGGCAATACCTGTCTTCTCGGCTTCGTGCTCCTGCAACTGTAAGAGGTAGTCGCGCCCGTTGTTTGAAATCTCCCGCAACTCGTCTAACTCCTGATTATATCCGTTGGCAATGACGTTGCCCTTGCTCAGTAGCTGCGGCGGGTCGGGCTGTACCTCCTTGGCAATGCGGTCGCGAATCTCCTCACACAGGCTCAACCGTTCCCCCATCTTGCGAAGTGATTCGTCGGAGGACTCAAGGCAGGCTGCCTTCACTGGCTGAACCGCTTGCAGGGCTATCTTCAACTGAACAACCTCACGGGGCGACACCCTGCCAGCGGCAACACGCGAGATGATACGCTCCAAGTCACCCATGTGCTGAAGCTGCTCATCAATACATTGGCGGAACGACGGTTCACGGAAAAGACTATCCACCACGTCGAGGCGGCTATTGATGGGCTTGACATCCTTCAACGGGAAGACCAGCCAACGTCTCAGCATTCTGCCACCCATCGGAGTGGATGTGCGGTCAATCACGCTGAGCAGGGAAGAGCCGTCTTCCTGCATCGGCTGAATCAGCTCCAGAGAACGGATGGTGAACTTGTCGAGGCGTACGTAGCGCTCTTCCTCAATGCGCGAAAGATGAGTGATATGACCAATCTGCGTGTGCAGTGTGGTTTCCAAATACTGCATGATGGCACCACTGGCCACGATGCCGTTGTGAAGATAATCCACACCGAACCCCTTCAGCGACTTCGTGTTGAAATGCTTCAGGAGCTTCTGTCGTGCCGCCTGCTCATTGAATACCCACTCGTCGAGCTCAAACACACAGTAGCGCGAACCGAAATAGCGTTCAAAGTCCTGCCGGTGCTGCCGCTCAAAGAGCACCTCCTTCGGCTGGAAGTTGCCAAGCAGCTTCTCTACATAGTCGTAGCTGCCTTCACCTGTCAGGAACTCACCCGTGGAAATATCGAGAAAAGAAACGCCGCATGCCGTTTTACCAAAATGAACGGCAGCCAGAAAATTGTTTTCCTTATAGTTCAGCACGTTGTCACTCATGGCAATACCCGGCGTCACCAGTTCGGTGATACCTCGCTTCACCAGTTTCTTTGTCAGCTTCGGATCCTCCAGCTGGTCACAGATGGCGACCCGCTTGCCAGCCCGAATTAGCTTGGGCAGATAGGTGTCGAGGGCATGATGGGGGAAACCGGCCATCTCATCACCCTTCACCCCAGCACCATTGTTACGCTTGGTGAGTGTGATGCCCAGTATCTGAGCTGCTGTGACAGCATCCTCGCAATAGGTTTCGTAAAAGTCACCACAACGAAACAGCAGCACCGCATCCGGGTGCTTTGCCTTCAGGTCGAAGAACTGTTTCATCATTGGGGTGAGCTCTTTCCCGTTCTTTGCCATGTAGCAAAATACTAATTATTGAGGTGCAAAGTTACGAAAAGTCGAGTGCAGAACAAAATAAATTCATTTATTTTTTTTGCCGAGACGGAGGACTCGCTTTAGCGCTTTGTACCTTTAGGTCAAAGAATTTCGCGCTTGCGCAATGTTCTTGCAGGCAAGCATCCTTGCGGGCTGAGCGACGAAAAAATCGGTAGTTAGTTTACTTGTCGTTATAGTGTTCCTCAGCTTGAATGATAAGCACGGTAACTCGGTTGTCATAAATATCGTAGATGATGCGGTCGTGGGCAGTGATGTGGCGCGAATAAGTCACATCGTTCCCGCCAATCAACGGTTCAGAGTACATCATAGACTATCAAAATATTTCTTCATCTCCTCGGGCGAAGTGCACGAGATGGTTTCACCTTTGGCGTATTCCTTACGAGCTTTATTGATGTTGCGTTGCATCGCGGGGGTAATGGTGCGGTCGTCGCCGATGGTGGCCATGCGTACGGAGGCTATGCCGCGGATGAGCTTCAGGGCCTTACGAATGTCGGACACCACGGCTCCAGATTCCAGCGTCACTATCATCTGAGATGTTTGTGGTAATGTCATTGTTGCCATAATCTTCTATATTTTTGATTTCTGTTGTTGCCTTTTACAACCTTTCGAGGATTGCTTGACGGCTGTAAAGGTAGTCATTTTTTTTACAGAACACCACCATTTTATCATAAGAATTTTTCATTTACTTTCAAAGTAAACCCCATTCATGAATAAGACAAAGTGATAACAACCGAATTTACCAATAACCAAAAACCGATATAAACCAAAACCGTGAATACCCATTTCTGCGAAATGAAAAACCCCGCTTCGCTGAAAAACCCTCCTGTTTCCAGAGAGTTAATGAAGTTAAAAGACGATACCTTTCAGACACGTGTGCCAAACTATTGGCCTTTAACTTCCCCAAGCGAGCATAGCGAGCTAACTTCTTTAACTCCTTTAACTTCCTAAACTCGCTCCCATTATTTTCTCGGTTTTTCTTCTCGAAAGCTTCTGCACAACGTGCTTCGTTCTGGTGCCGTCAGGAAGTTAGTGGAAAGTTTACTTTCCCATCTTCCTGCGCAACAGAACAGGTTCTTGAGAACAATAAGCTTTCGAGAAGGATTTTTGAGGTTTTGGTTTAGAACAGTTTGAACAACAAAGAGCACCCTTGTGTAACATTCTGATGCAATTCAATGACTTTTCTGTGCAAAAAGTCAGTACCAAGTGGGTTGGTACTGACAGTTCCAAGTTTTGTCCACTTGCTGGTACTGAGAATTCCACTCAGTGGTACTCCCAGTACCACGGGCAGGTAACAAGCCTACCGCTTAGTGGTAGTGATGCCAAAACAAGCACCGCGCCTTTTCTGAATGTAAACGAGGTGACGGATTTTTTCTTTCCATAATTTTGTTTAATGCAAAATTATTCTTATTTTTGCGACGAATAATAGCATAATAACAATGAGTCCAGTATTCCGTCGCGAAAGCGAATATACGTTTAAGATATACTCCAATGAGGAGGAGCGAATGCATATCCACGTCATCTACGACGGGCGTGAGGCTAAATTTTGGCTGGAGCCTCAAGTGGAGTTAGCAAAGAACACGGGAATTCCTGAACATAAAATGAATGAAATCAAAAAGATAGTAGAGAAATATGCAGACAAATTTAAGGAACAATTCCGTCAACACGTTGGTAAGCGTATTGATGATTAATGCTCAGGGTATCATGCTTTCCGTACAAGGACATGACTACTTCCTGTCCTATAACCGCATTCCGTGGATGCAGGATGCTCCTATCCGCAGCGTACTCAACGTACAGATGTCTGGCTCTGAGGCTATTGAATGGCCAGACCTTGACGTAGATCTTGAGATAGACAGTCTGCGTCATCCCGAACGATATCCACTTGTCATCAAGCGGAATCCTTTGGATTATGTATAGAAGCATAGCGAAAAAAAAATATAACCCACTAAAAAACCAAAGTGCCTATGAGCAGATAAACATATAATTAGGACATAAGACTGGACATCCACTTTTGATTCTTGCCTTCTGATAATTGGGGAATTGAAAGAAAAAGTAGCAAGAACTGAAGTAAATTGCTCACGCTTTTTGTTCACTAACTAAAAAATCGATAACGATGAAAGAGAAAAGAACAAGTCCTACCAGCATACTTCAAAAGTTGGAAAATATAGAGATCGAGTTGAGGGAGGTGCGTGAATACCTCGCTCAAAATATGATTACGTTTGTCAATGCCGACAATAGAACTAAAGACTTAAAGTTGGAATACACGTTGGAAGATTTGTACGAAGCATTTGGCCCAAGCAAACAGTCTTACGCAACTCGACTACGTACCTCACTCGAAAAGCGAGGCGTTAATACTTTGGGTGAGTTCCTCGCCCTGACACCAGGACAATTACTTGATTTAGATGGTGTAGGTAGCGGAACCTTACAGTACACTCACAAGGCATTAAAGAAACTAGGCATTCAGTGGTAGCGCCAGAATAATCAATAGAAGAAAAGATGTTTTTCTCAATTACCTAAACATTATTAATATGTGGCACGAGCATAATTCAAGCATTATTAATGCAGATCTTTTAGAAGAACGTGAGATAAACATAGTCTTCGAACACCATTATCTTGGGCCTTTATTGCCATCCAATAAAGAGTTTAAACGAGACTTCGCTATTGAGAGAAAGGAATCTTTTGAGATAGCAGGTATAAAGGGTCACTTGCAAAACCCTGTGTTGAAAAATTAGCATAGTAGTCTGTTTTTTTGAATATTGCATGTACCTTTGCACTCAAAGAGTACATGCAATGAACG
>CADCDK010000001.1:30022-287020 GCA_902800185.1 uncultured Prevotellaceae bacterium | reverse complement strand
AGAACTTGTATCGTGCAGGCTATCGCTGCCTTATGGATTACTACGTGTCGGTATCGTAAACGAAGAACCGCCGTATGCGGAACCGCACGTACGGTGGTGGGAGAGGTCGGAAAATGAAGTAGGAGGAAAACTTCTTCATTTTCCTCCTACTCGATTATGTGACAAATAGAAAAAATTAGAAGCTTGGGAAATCTGTTTGCTGTGCCTTGACAGCCATGACTTCCTGTTCAATGAGCCAACCAGGGCGGCAGACCTTTGCATTGACAATGACATAGGGCTTCTCGGGGAAGCGTTGTTCATACATGCGTCGGACGGTCTCGTAGTCGGAGGGGTCACGCAGGTAAACAATCATCTGCATCACGTCGTCGTAGGTACATTCAGCTTCGGCAAGCAGGGTCTCCACATTTTCCCACATACGGTGGCATTGGGCGACAACATCGCCTGGATGCATAATCTCACCCTTGTTGTTGATGCTGGCGGTACCCGAGATGAAGACGTGGCGACGGTCACCGTAGTCAATATACGTGCCGCGCTCAAAGCTCACGCCGTAGTCGCTGGTGCGGTTCAGGTGACTGGCGGCATAGAGATAGTGTATCTGGTCTTTTCGGATGCCGTCAATGGCATATGTGTCCATCTGGGAGAGCACATGTGCATCGGCCTGCCTGCCGCCAATACCCGTACTGGCAATAAAGTGGGTCTTGTCGGTCAGGTTCTGAGTAATGAAGACCTCGTTGCGTGCTTTGACCACCCCATGATAGTTCAGGTCAACATCGTTGACGAAGAACCATGTACGTATGCAGTTGTCTGCAAGTGAACAACCCTCATTCATGAGCTGCATCACATAGTCATTGAGCAGGATTCGGGTCTGACGTTCCGAGTCCTTGGCATGGTTGCAGGCACTGCCGAGCCACAGGTGACGGAACTCGCCATGACGTGTCTCATAGAGCCCACTCGCTAATGCCTTGGTCTCGACATGGGTCATCATGTATGCCCATAATGCAATTTTCGTGCCATTGAGCGGTGCCTGCTGAATGATGGAGAGCGCGCAGTCGGGTGACTCCAACTCGTAGTTCATCAACAGGTCGGTCTGGTTACTGGCATCGCTGAGGAAATAACGTTTGAAGACGGGACGCGCACCGATGAGCTGTTCGTTACGCACTTGAGTAAACGCTGTCAACAATTGCTCCACTTGCTCTTGATAGGTAAGCAGTGGATTCTGTATGCTAAGCATGACGTGGTATTCGTTTACTTCTCCTGCTTCAAAGCACGAAATTCGTGCTGTTACGTTGTCCAATTGTATCGTTTTGTTCATTGGTTTTTAATTTGACTGCAAAGGTACAAAATTATTGTGAATAACCTTCAACAACAATGATATTTTGTACTAAAAGCAATAAAAAGCAATGTTGAATACACTTAGGCATAGCTGTGCATGCCACCAAGGAAGTAGTTTACGCCGAAGTAGGTCATCAGTAATGTGAGGAAAGCCAAGAGCATGTAAGCGTGATACACGCGCGGTTTGCGGAAGACGGGGAGTGACTGCGTGTGAACCACTACGGCATATACCATCAAGGTGATGAGAGCCCATGTCTCCTTGGGATCCCAGCTCCAGTATGTTCCCCAACTGATATTTGCCCAGATGGCACCGATGAAGATGCCGAGACCCAGTGTGGTGAGGGCAGGGTAGAGGAAAATGCGTGACAAGACAGCCAATACCTCCGCCTCGCGAGGTAACAGGAAAGCAACGAGGGCGCAGATGAACGTCAGTGCGAGTAGTGCATAAGCCATCATGATGATACCCACGTGAATGCTCAGCAGAGGTGAATTAAGCACAGGCATGATGTGACTGATTTGTGGATCCATCTGGTTGATGTGGCTTACGAGCAGAAAGAAACCGCTCAGCAGATAGCCGAAAGAGAGAAGGAGGACTCCTCCTTTCTGTCCACCTAAGGGAGACTGCGAGTTATGATATGTGTTATGTGTCAAGAAGAGAAGAATGATGAGCATCACGAACCACGCCATGGTGAGCATGCTCTCGTAACCGTTGCCCATGGGTACGCGTCCGCAAATAATCCATCGCAGAGCGAGACAGCAACTCAGTGTCACCATTGACAAGACAAACAAGCTCTGGAGTGCCATCCGGATGATGGTGTAAGATCGGCCGTTCTTCAGTTGTAACAGATAGAAAAAGAAGCTGATGAAGCCCAACGTGAGGTTCACCATGAAGAGAATCGTGGCGAATGCTACCTTGTTATACAGATGCTCAGCTATGGTCTTCTCTTTGGAGGGGAGCGACATGCCTGCATTTTGCATCTGGTATTTTTGCATCTTCGTGATGATGTCTGAGACTCGGTCGTAGTTTCCTGCCATGGCCTCCTGATATAAAATGGTGAAAACGTTGGCAATGTATTGACGGTGGTTGTCTGGCATGTCAGTGGGCAAACCATCGGTGGGTGCCAGCCATTCTGTTTGGCTGTTGTTTGTCCACGGGAATATCTTCAGCGGACTGCCCCTGCGAAGTTCCATGATGAGATTCAGGCGGTCGTCAATGTCAATGGCTTGCTTATGGAATCCATCATGATTTCCTTGATAATATTGTTCAATATGAGGACCGAGGATATAGCCGCCCATGGCTTCGATGAAGAAAGAGTTTGCTGAAGCGTGATTGGGCAGTTCAAGTGTACTCTTCAGATCACCGCCCTTGATGCGAATAATAGGCTCGTTACTCCACTCGTCGCCCCAGAAGATAAAGCCTGTGAGCACTTGTTCTGCTGTATAGTTACCATAGTGTGACTTCCCGCAGAGCTTTTGGGTAAAGTCGATGGCGTATGTTTGAAGTGGACAGATGCGTTCGTTGTAGAGAATATAGAGTTCGCCGAGTTGTTCAGCCACTTCTTTTGGAAGGGTGTGTATTTCTTTTTGCTGTTCCACCAGGGAAGGATGGTGTTTGTTGGGTGCGGAATAGGCATAGCTGAAGGGGAAGACCAAGAAGATGAGTAGCAACCGACGGAAGGTGCCCCGCGGGTCGATGAGCATGTAGATGAGTGAGAAGAAGAGTAGGGCATAACCCGTGTAGGTGATGGGAATGCCGTATGGGTCACTGTTCAGCGAGAGCACGCTGCCACGTCCGTCTGGGTCATAGGATGTTTGGTAGAAACGGATGTCGTTATACGAATAGATGTTGTTCATGGAAACCGTGAAGTCGCAGCGCTTGTCACCGTCGATGATGGACAGTTGCGACGCATAGTCAGCGGCTGCTTGAGTACCTGGATGATAGTCGATGTGGAAGTCATTCAGAACTAAGACAAAGGGCAGAATCCGCTGGTGTGTTTCACCGTTTTTCATCACGAGATATGAATTCGTCTTTTCACCCACGCGTAGATGTACCATACCCCGTTGTGCTGTGAGATGGGTAAGTAGCGCACCCAAGAGAATGATCACAAAAGAGGCATGCAGGGTGATGAGCCACCACCGCCGCATGCGTCTTTGGATGATATAGAGGATAGCTGCCGCTGCCAGCAGAGCCCATAGCAAAGAGAACCACCACGCACCGTAGCAGTATGTTGAGACATAGTCGGAACCTTGGTATTTCTCAACAATGGTGATGGCTGCCATGACGATAATCGTCAGTATATAGAGGGCAATGCAGGCTTTCTTGAGCATGATGGAAAAACGTTATATGGATTCAATAAACTTCACAACAGCATCTCTGTCGGCTTTGGGGAGGTTATAGAACTTCTCCGTTGCCCTGTAAGCATCCGACTTCTTGCTGTAGCCGTGCCACATAATGGCTTCCACGACGGTACGTGCGCGACAGTCGTGCAAACGGTCGTCAGCACCAGTCAGTTGGCGTGAGAGTCCGCGTCCCCACAGCGGTGTCGTGCGACACCAGCCCGTGCGAATGTCGTTCACCATCCATAGACGGTGCTGCACCATATCGGTATAGGGCCAGATGGTCTGCTGAGGATACTTCGGCAGTAATTTCGTGTAGTCACCGTCCTTGGCGAGTCCATTCTTGTCGGCGTATGCCTTGATGCTGGCATCTACCCACATGTTATCGTCTCCTGTCTTCCACGACGGGCGGTGGCATTGTGCGCATCCCATCTCCGTGAAGAGCTTCTTGCCGCGTTTCACGTCGGAATCGTTCAGATTACGAGCAGCAGGAACCGCCAAACCACGATGCCAGACCATGAACTGATAGTACTGCTTGTCGCTCATCTCCTCTTCTCCGTTATAGGGAGCACCATTGAAAAGGTATTTGTCGAAGGTCTCTTTCTTGGCAATCGAGGAGCAACTGAGAATGTCATTCACACGCTCGGCGATGCCGGCATCGGTTCCGTCAGCCCAGTAGGGATGAAGGATGCTCGACTCGCTGGCTCCGTGTTGCTTGATATAGCTGATGACTTCACTGTCTTCACTTTGTGCCTTTGCCCATGCCGGTGTGGTGTAGAGCCAGTGGCGGTCGCTACGGGTCACATTTGTAATATTCCAGATGGCGTTGGCACCAGCTCCGTCTTGCAGGGAACCGCGTGTCATGGCGTAAGTGAAACGTTTCAGTGGACCATGGGTGCCACGGAAATCTTTCGTGTCGTTGTAGGCAGCACTGTAGTAGGCTGAAGCTTTGAAGGTGTTGGCCTCTTTGTCCCACATGGCGGGGTTCAGTTCAACGTAAGGGGCTTCTGCTGCCCACTGTGCTTCAATGTCCTCATCATTCAGTGCGTCAAGCAGTCCTGTGCCATAGATGCCAATGGTTGATTCCAGACGGACATCATAGTTCTCAGGCTTGGGATTGGTGTTGAACGCTGTTTGTGGAATGCGCACCTCGGGATAGATGAGTGAGTAGCTCTCGCCATCGGGGAACTTCATGGCGAGGCCACTTTCCATCTCGCTGACATTCTTCCACTCGATGCTGATCTGACTCTCGTCAATGGGTGCCTTGAAGGGGCTCATCGCTTGCGTCTGTGGCATGCCCGTCACTTCAGAGATATAGGCATTGTTGTCGGGATGATAGATAACCAAGAGATAGCCGTTGCCAATGGTGTTGGCACGGTACTCTGTCTGCCGCTTGCCGTGACCATAAGAGGGATGACAGGCAATACAGCTATTGCGTACCCACGCCGGTCCAAGTCCTTTGCGAGGAGCTTGCTCCAGTGTGTATAAATGTTCGAAGAACTTCTCTCCGACATTGAAGTCTTGTTCCATTCCAGCAACGGCATCCATGGCCGGAGCTGGTGCAGAGTAGCTCGCCTTTTCTGTCGTACCTAATTGGCCGCCAGGATACCACTCGGCAGCACTGAACACATCGTTTGCCTTGCCGAAAACCTCTTCCCCAGGAACCAACTCTCCCAGTGAGCTGTTGATGTCGTCACTGTCGGAGCAGGCGGTAAACGATATGGTCGTGAACAATCCTGCACAGGCTATGATCAATATGTCTTGTTTCCTCATAATTCTATGTGATATGCTTGAATATATTCTTTTTATTCTTCAACGTTCCAGTCTTCGTCGTCAATGAACTCTATATTCCAGATGGTGCTGCAGTATTTGACGAAAGGAGAAGGCATGTTGCCAATTTGGGTGATAGCATGCTCTACTGCCTCTTGCACACCGACAGAAGTGTTGACGCGAGCGAAGAAGTTACGGAAACTCTTGTCGGCAGCTGCCCCCGTGGTACTTCCGTTCCAGACGTTTCGAATAGAACGGATATTATCCTGGAAGTCAACTATGGAGTTGTAGCTGTAGGGTGACTCTACGTAGGAGATGTCGCCTGCTGAGAAGGGATTGGCAATCTTGGCCGTTCCTACCTCGTTGGCGATGGCAACACAGCTACCCTCGTCATCGGAGAGTACTTGTGCAATGGCTGCCTGTAAGGTTGCGAAGGTGCTCTGTGGGTTTGTGCCTGCACCAGTCAGGTTCTCTCCGTAGTTGAGTCCGTTCTCGGTCGTGTACTCAAGTCCTGCTGCTTTTACGACTGCCACGCGGCTTGCGTTGGCAACCGTCTCTCCCTCCCAGGCTACCTGCAACTGAAAGCAACGCTGTTTCAGTAGGGTGCAGATGGTTTGTGCGTATTTCAGTTCTTTCTCACCACTGATATTCTCAAAATTCTTGTATGTGTCATTGGCTTTGAACTCATCCACTTTTCGAGGGGAGCCATTGCGGAAAAGGATGAACTCCAGAGCATGGAAACCAAGGATAGTGGCATCTTCCAGCATCTCGTCATTCATTCCGTTGTTGAAGTAGCTCAACAGTAGCGTGCGATTCAAGGGCCAGGAGTCAATGGTCGGATCGACATCGAAGTCTGAAGCGGCACCCATGAGGAAGGCCTCTGAGCGCTCCCAATGCTGGCGGGCTTTCTTGAAGTCATTGCAGGCATTGTTGATTTGTGCTTGCGTGATGGTGTTGACGGTCAGCCCGTTAAGGGTCTGTTCAAGGTCTTCCACGTCATTGGCAAGGTCTGTATAAGTGGGAATGATGACGCTTCCGACCAGATTGCTCAGCACGTCATGCAGATAGCTTTCCTGTTCTGTGCTCAGGTTTGCTTTGGCAATCATCTGATTGGCATTTTCCAATACACTTACCACATGGGTGCAGGCATCAATGGCGTTATTGCCATAGGTCCTGTCTTTGTACTTGGCATCGTCAACGATGGTTGACCCTGGCTCTGGTGTCGGGTCGTTGCTGTTACTGTCATCACTGCATGCGATGAATGTGAGCCCCATGAACAGGGCTACCCATAAATAATACTTTTTCATACTCCTTTAATGATTAAACGTTTACTTGTCTTCTTTATTGTTTTTTCAGTTCGTTGAGCTGTCTTTGCAAGTCATTGATACGTTGTTGCAACGCATCATAGTCTTGTTGTTCTTTCTGTGCAAGCTTACGATGACCTGTGTCAAACCATCCTTCGTAGGCAACGCCAATATTGATAGAGGGTTCATCGTTATAGATGGTTTTCAGGAAACGCTTGGAGAACTCCGCCTTGACAGCTACTTGTGGGATTGGATAGTAGTTGATACCAGCTGCCATTCGTTTGACGGCAGTATAGTCGTAGGCGGTGTTCTTGGTGTCACTGGCATAGGGATTGTACATCTCGTAGCGTCCGAAGACATACATCTTTTGATTATTTTTACGCAGGCGGTTGATCTGGGAGAATACGTCATATCCAGCTTCAATACCTACGGCGTAGGCGTTCTTGCTGACAAAAGCCGAGTGTTTATAAGGCGATTTTGAATTCAGACGGTTATAGACGTATTTCAGCTGTTCGGCATCGCCCAGATAGCCATAGTCTGCCTGCCCGCGTACAATCCAATTGTAGCCGTTGTAAGTGAAATCAACGGCACCGATGATTACTTTTCCTTTATATTCTGCATCTACGCCATTGGCATTGCGGGGATAGCTGTTGCCGATGCTTTCACCATAGTAGCCACTAAGTCCGATGCGCAGTCCCGGTATGGTATAGTTGTCTATGCGCATGGCAAAGGCGTATTTGTTGGCAACATCAAACTCCATCGGTGACTTGTGTCCTTTGTGTATCCAGCCGGTATTGGTAAACTGATCGGCATTCAGACCAGCCAGCAATTGTGCCTCATAACGGAAGTCGCCATGTCGTCCCCAAAAGCTCACTCCCGTCTGGTGCCATGTACTGGGCATGATGGTGTTCTCGCCCTCTGGACGGTAAACCGTGAAGAAATGCAACGGCTCATGATGGGCGTTATTCAGACCAACGGGCACCACGATGTGACCAGCGCGGATATTTGCCCATCGCGCGAATGATTTCTGAATCCAGAACTGTTCCAGTTCTACCTCACCGCCTTTCTCGGTTTCCTGCTCCCATTCTCCACCTTCTTCATCTTCTTTTTCGTATGCGATGCCCGTTCCGCCATGCTCAAACTCTATCTCCGTACTCAAACTCCATCCTTTTCCGAAGTCGTAGCCAAGATAGATAACAGCATGAGGGATGTCAAATCGTCCGTGACTCGGATCATCTTGATGACGTTCTGGTTGGCTGTAGCGGCTTACATGGTCGCTGTAATAGTTGCGACTGTATCCGATTTCGCCATATCCACCAATACTGAGCCGGTTGCCATGAACGTGCTGCATGACACTGTCACCAGCGTTGACCTGTGCTTGTAAAGAGAAACTTGCAAATAGGAGTGTCCCCGTTGCAAAAATTGTTTGGAATCTATTCATTTGATGCTTTATTATTGTTCGCTGCAAAGGTATTTCCTTTCACTTATTTTGACAATACCTTAATGTTGGTAAAAATGAAAGGCCGTAATTACCTATAAATGGTTATTGTGTGATTCGATATTTTTTTGTTATTTTGCAGTCGTAATCATAAATAGGTATGCAATGAAGAATCAGAAGATGTATGAACCCGATGACAAGCTGATTTACATCATTCGGGATAATTATAACATATTGCAGAGCCTGGGATCGTTTGGTATCAATCTGGGCTTTGGTGACAAGACCGTTCGCGAGGTATGTGAGGATCAGGGTGTTGACACCTACACCTTCCTCGCCATCGTCAATTTCACCATCAACGGCTACCGGGAATATGACGATGCCGACCGGCTCAGTATCTCTACGCTGATGCAATACCTGCGAGCATCACATGACTATTATCTGGACTTCCAGCTTCCGTTCATCCGCAAAGAGCTTGTCAGCGCACTGGATGAGAAGGACAATCTTGCGCGTCTCATCCTTAAACTCTACGATGAGTATGCGCATAGTATCCGCGCACATATGAAGTATGAGGAGAAAACGGTGTTCCCTTATGTGAATGACCTACTTGACGGGAAACTGACGGGAAACTACGATATAGACACCTACTCGAAGCATCACGGACAGACGGACGTGAAACTGCGTGAATTGAAAAATATCATCATTAAGTACCTGCCAAGCGACGGATTACACAATAATCAGCTTTCTGCTACGTTATATGATATATATAATAATGAGGAATGGCTGTCACAGCATGCACAGGTAGAGGACGAAATCTTTATTCCTGCCATCCGGCGCTTAGAGGCAAAGTCGAAGCAGAACGATGTCTCGGTGAAGATCTCGAACATGATCAGCCAGAACCCAGAGAACAACGAGGCACTGAGTGAGCGTGAAAAGGATGTAATTGTCAGTTTGGTACAGGGAATGACCAACAAGGAGATTGCCGACCACCTCTGCATCTCCATCAATACTGTCATCACACACCGGCGGAACATTGCCCGCAAGTTGCAAATTCATTCGCCAGCCGGACTCACTATTTATGCCATCGTTAACAATCTGGTAGATATATCCAGCGTGAAACTCTGACAGAGCATCCATATTGAGAACGAATATACATTTTACCCATGGGAATTGTTATTGGAATAGATGTTGGCATCAGTACGACGAAGATAGTCGGAATTAATAATGGAACACAAGTGGTGGCACCGATACGTATTCGTGCCACAGATCCCGTTACCTCACTTTATGGAGCCTTCGGCAAATATTTGTACGACAATGGAATACAGCTTGGAGATATTGAGCAAGTGATGATAACGGGAGTGGGCAGTGCCTATATCGAGACACCGGTCTATGGACTACCTACGTCGAAAGCGGCTGAGTTCATAGCCGACGGTCTGGGTGCTCGCTTTGAAACCGACATCGACCGAATGATGGTGGTGAGCATGGGAACTGGTACGTCTATCATCAAGTGCGACGGAGCGGACATCAAGCATATTGGTGGTATCGGTGTCGGCGGTGGAACGTTGCAAGGACTTTCGCGACTTTTGCTGAAGACCGATGACATTGCTCAGGTGGTCGAGTTGGCAGAACATGGCGACAAGTCGAAAATCAATGTACTGATCAGCGATATCAGTGCCAAGCCTATCCCCGGATTGCCGATGGATGCAATTGCTTCCCTCTTCGGCAATGCGAAAGCTGATGCTTCCCGTGAGGACATTGCGCTGGGCATCATTTGGATGGTACTCCAGTCAATATGCAGCGCGACCTATCTGTCTTCATTAGGAAGCGGTATCAAGGATTTTGTGATGATAGGCAACTTGACACGCCTGCCACTTTGCAAGTCGGTTTTTGCTGAGAATATCAAAATGTATGGGGTACGTTTCCACATACCCCATTATGCTGAGTTTAGCACCGCTATCGGTGCCGCATTGAGCTACTCGGCAATCTGATATTATTGCTCTGCATTTCCCATGGGCAGCCACACCCGCATGTTGCCGCTTCCTCGATGACACCATGCGTAATAGGGTATCAGTTTCAGTCTTACGTCTTGTGCGACCTTCTCACCCTTTTCGTCATGGCTCAATGCCTGTGCATGCGCCGTGATGGAGTAGAGGGGGTAGGTGGCTTGTGGAAGGTTGAGCGAAGCAGGTGGCGTGTAGGTGAAGTCCATCGGTGCGACCTCAAATTTGGGTTCTGAGGACAGCTGGATATGATGGATATTGAAAGCGTTGTCCGGCCACTCTGCACAATATACCAGTGGTCCGCGCTGAACGCATACCATACCCTTGTCGGCTTCCACCTGATCATTTGCCTTGACTAGGCGGGGCTGCATATCGAAGTTCAGTTCCACGACCTCTCCTTTTTTCCATTTGCGGGTGATGGTCACGTATCCGTCCTCGGTCAGCTCCGCTGAGTCGTAGCCCTTGTCGGTTTGGACAAATTCGTATAAATCGCTGGGTACAACCTTGTTGCGTGCCCATCCAGGAACGCGCAATTTCAGTGAAAACGTTCCTGCCTGATTTTTGTCGATACGGACTCTGATATTGCCGTCCCAAGGGTAATTTGTTTCTTGTGTGAGCACGACTTTCTTACCATTTACGTCTAACTCTGCGGTGTTCGCCATATAGAGGTTTACATAGATGGAAGGAGTGTAGGTCCTATAGGACTCATAGGACCCATAGGACTTATAGGTCCCATAGGCCCTATCATCCACTGCATACACATACCCCGGCAGCGAGGGCATAAACCTGCTGATGTTGCTTGGACAGCAAGCACAGCCGAACCAAGCCTTGCGTTGGTGTTGTCCTGTTGACTCCAGCGGATTGGGGTAGAAGAATCCTCCGCCGTCTAATGATACGCCGGAGATGAGACCGTTGTAGAGCGTGCGTTCCAGAACGTCAAAGTATTTCGATTCCCCGTGGAGCAGAAAGAGACGGTAGTTCACGTAGGCATTACCGATGGCAGCACATGTCTCGCAATAAGCCGACATGTTGGGAAGCTCGTAGTTTTGGCCGAAAGCTTCTCCGTTGCTTGTTGCCCCGATGCCGCCCGTGATATAGAGTTTTTTCGACACGATGTTTTCCCAGATATGGTCGATGGCACGTATATAGGCGGAGTCGCCCGTCAGCGCAGCGACATCAGCCATGCCCGCATACATGTAGGCGGCGCGTACTGCGTGCCCTACTGCCTCATCCTGTTCGGTGACGGGCTTATGGGCCTGACTGTACTCATGTTGGATGGTGGTCTTTCCCCGATAGTCAAGGAAGAACTTCGCCTCGTCCAGATATTTCCTTTCGCCTGTTGCGAGATAGAGGCGTGCCAATGCCATTTCTGCAATCTGATGGCCGGGAACCACGCACGCTTGCCCTGGCTTGGGGCCCACCTCACGTACAACACAGTCAGCATATCGGCAGGCGATGTCGAGGAATTTGCGTGAACCTGTTGCCTGCCAGTGTGCCACGGCAGACTCCACCATGTGCCCGAGGTTGTAGAGCTCGTGACTGAGGTCTTCCTCCATGCTCCATCGTGTGTCGCCAGCCCATGGATGAGGCTTCTTGGGGTTGATGGTGCGGGCGGTGTATAGGTAACCGTCGGATTCCTGTGCTGCTGCAACAATGTCGAGAACGGAGTCAAGATAGTGCTTGTTGATATACTTGCCTCCCTGAACTCCTTGACTTATCACATAGCTTGCTCCCTCAATCGTTTTGTACACATCCGTATCGTCAAAGGAATATCCCATGAATTTCGATACGTCGTACTCATCGCTTGGGTGGGCTGCCTTGACGAAGTTCTCATAACGTCCCTCACTCTCACATTTGCTGAATGCGAGGGGGATGGTCACCGTGCGGCTGGCCTCCATGCGTTGTCCCCAGAAGGTATGAGGTGCAATCTTTACCTGTGTGAAGGGAACAGGAGTGATGGGATAGCCGTTGACGTGTGATTGTGCATGAATCGATAGCGCGAACAAAGTGCTCCATACTATCGGTACAATTCTTTGTGTTATTTTCATTTTTGTAATTGTTTTCTTTGCGCAAAGTTACGAAATAAATCATAATTTATGAGTCATCCTTCGTAATTATTTGTACTTTTGCATGATAATTCAAAAACAAATGATGACTCATGATTCGAAAGTTCCTTTTTTTCTTGATGTTTGGTGGTTCTGTGCAGAGTACAGACGTACAAGCTCAAATCTCTGAGGTTCCTTTTACCTCCGTACACTTGAGTGATGGCTTCTGGGCACCGCGCATAGAGGTGAACCGCACAATAACGATTCCCGCTGCTTTCAGGGAATGCGAGCGTAATGGCCGTTTTGATAACTTCGCGATTGCTGCAGGTCTGATGAAGGGGGAACACAGAGGTGATTTCTCGTTTGACGATACGGACCCTTATAAAGTTATCGAGGGAGCTAGCTACTCGTTAGCCGTACACTACGACAAACACCTTGATTCTTACTTAGATAGTGTGATTGCCATCATTGCGGCTGCTCAAGAACCGGATGGCTACCTGACCACTTGTGTTACCAATAAGTGTTACCGGCTGTCGGGATGGTGGGGACGCTCCAAATGGGAGAAGCTCAACTCACACGAGCTATATAACAGCGGTCATCTGATAGAGGCAGCCGTTGCCCATTATCGTGCTACAGGCAAGCGCACGCTTCTTGATGTAGCTATCAGAAATGCCGACCTGATCAGTCGAACCTTCGGTGAAGAGGAGGGAAAGATTCACCGGCCAGGCGGACATCCCATCATCGAGATGGCACTCTGCAAGCTGTATAAGGTGACGGGGAATCGCAAGTATCTGGAACAGGCACGCTACTTCGTAGATGAGACAGGCCGCGGTACTGACGGCCATCGGCTTTCGGAATACTCGCAAGACCACATGCCCATCCTCCAGCAGACGGAGATAAGGGGACATGCTGTGCGTGCGGGCTATCTCTATAGTGGTGTTGCCGATGTAGCGGCACTGATGGGCGATACCGCCTACTTCCATGCTTTGGAGCGCATTTGGGAAAACATGTCTTCGAAGAAACTCTTCATCACGGGAGGCATCGGTAGCAGGGCTCAGGGTGAGGGCTTCGGGCCAAACTATGAGCTGAATTCACATACCGCCTATTGTGAGACATGTGCTGCCATTGCCAATGTCTATTGGAATCATCGCATGTTCCTTGCTACGGGTGATGCAAAATATATGGATGTGGTTGAGCGCGCATTATATAATAATGTGTTGAGCGGAGTTAGTCTTTCCGGAGACAAATTCTTCTATGATAACCCGTTGGAGAGTAATGGTGAGCATGAGCGCCAGGCTTGGTTTGGCTGTGCTTGCTGTCCAGGCAACATCACGCGCTTCGTGGCATCGGTGCCGGGGTATGTGTATGCAGTAGATAATGGGTCCCATGGGCCCTATGAGTCCTATAAGTCCTATAAGTCCCATGGGTCCTATGAGACCTATAGGACCCATACCCCCTCCATCTATGTAAATCTCTACATGTCGAGCACCGCAGAGTTGCGCGTGAAGGGTAGGAAAGTCGTGCTCAGACAGGAGACAAATTATCCGTGGAACGGGAAGTTGTTGCTGACAGTGGAAAAGGGTGGTGGAAGATTCCCCTTGAACTTACGCATCCCGGGATGGCTGAACGAAAGACCGTTGGGTAACGACCTCTATGAAAGTTCCATCGGAACGGCTGCCGATTCCCGTTACAAAGTACTGGTGAACGGCGTAGCAACGGACGGCACGCTTGAAAAGGGTTATCTCACCATTGACCGCCAATGGAAGAAAGGCGATGTTGTAGAGTTGGATATGAACATGTCTGTACACAGGATATCGGCCAATAGCTTAGCTGAGGATTTGTGCAACAAGGTTGCACTCGAGCGGGGACCGGTTGTCTATTGTCTGGAGGCTTCCGACCAACCTGATTCCACCATCTTCGACAAGTATATTCCCGCCTTTGCACCTATTGAGAGTCGTTTTGAGAAAGACTTGTTGGGCGGTGTCATGGTGCTGGAGGGCGAAGCCCGAAAGGTAACCCGAGAGGGGGAGGTGAAGCCCGTGAGGTTCCGCGCTATTCCTTACTGTACATGGAATAACCGAGGGGCACAGCCCATGGAGGTTTGGATTGCCGAAAATACGATGGCAGCCGTTCCTACACCTGTGCCGACATTGGCTTCAAAAGCGCAGACTTTTGCCAATCGTGGGCCCATCCAGAACGATGCGCCGGAGACAGCTCCTGCTGACTCTTGGGCGGGCGGCACCAATGACCAGTGGGAGCCCAAACGCTCGAGCGATACCTCGAAGCCCTACCATTACTGGTGGTTGAAACGAGGTACGCAAGAATCTATTAGTTATCGTTGGGAAGATTTGCAAGTGGTTGAAAACGTGCAGGTTTACTGGCTCGATTTCAATCATTATGACGGAGACTTCCGTGTGCCGGAGTCGTGGGCACTATATTATGAGACACCCGAAGGAGAATGGCGAGAAGTAGAGGAACATGAACCCTACACCGTGTTCAAAGACTGCTACAACAGCGTGAGCTTCCGTCCTGTCAGGACTCGTTCTCTCAAGATTGTTGTCAAGCTTCAGGAGGGGCAGTCAGGGGGCGTGCTCGAATGGAAAGTGAAATAAGTTTTAGGTAATGTAAATATAATAAGGAGATGAAAAAGATATTTTTGACTATACCAGCGATGTGGGTTGTGATGATAGTCGTTGCTCAGGGAACGGTGGACGACTATCGCCGTGCCTACTCGTTGAGTGAGAAGTTCAATGCAAAAAATGTTTATCACTGGGCACAGGATGTAAAGTGGGATGACTCCACACATGTGTTTTCCTACACTGTCGAGACACCTGAAGGGAAACGATGGATGCTGGGTGACGCCGACACGGGTGAGCTGACCGCCTATGATCGTGAAGATAAGTGGAAAGAGACGAGAGGAACGGACAAAGAGCAGCGAGCAGCGCGTGGTGAGTGGCGCGGTGACCGTCGCCAGCAGAACTACAAAGGCCGTCAGCACCAACGGCATTGGATGGAGGTGGACGAGGAGAACGAGCCGTGGGCAGCCACCTCGCCCGACGGTCGTTGGGAAGCATGGGTCGAGGGGTACAATATCGTCGTACAGGCAAAAGGAGACTCCAAGGCTCCGAAACGTCAGTTGACGCAGGATGGAACCATCGGCAATTACTATTCCAGTCGTTTGCTATGGAGTCCCGACAGCCGTCATCTCTTCACCTGCAAACGTCGTCCAGTGGAGAAACGCTATGTCTATTATGTGGAGTCGTCGCCACGTGATCAGCTGCAGCCAGTCCTCCATAAGCAAGAGTATGCCAAGCCCGGTGATGAGCTCCCGCAGCGTGTCCCCTGTATCTTCGATGTGGAGACGGGCCGTCAGCTCGTTGCTGACACCGCACTCTGTCCCAATCAGTATGACATGGGATGGTTCGAGTGGTCGCCAGATGGCAAGGAGGTGCGCATGGAATACAATCAGCGTGGACATAAGGTTTACCGTGTACTGGCAATGAATGCTGAAACAGGAGCGATGCGCGTACTTGTAGAAGAGAGGAGCGACAAGTTTGTCAACTACAATCGTATGCATCGCCAATACCTCAAGGATGGACGACTGCTCTGGATGAGTGAACGTGACAACTGGAGCCATCTCTATCTCTATGATTGGAGTAGTCAGGGTGGCAAGGAGACAAAGCGTTCAAGGAAACTGGGCAACAAGGGGACAAGTCCGGCTGTTTTCCAGATAACCCGTGGTGATTGGTGTGTGCGTCGTGTTTTGCATGTCGATGAGGAGGCAGGAGTGATATACTTCACCGCCAGTGGCATGAACAAGGAGGAGGACCCCTATCTGGTTCATTACTATAAGATAGGACTCGACGGGAAGAACCTCGTATGCCTGACACCCGAGAATGGCAATCACAAAGTGGTCTTTTCCAAGGATTGGAAATACCTGATTGATACCTATTCCCGTGTGGACGAAGCTCCAGTGACATGTTTGCGAAGTGCCACTGACGGCACCTTTGTCAAGGAGTTGGAAAAGGCAGACATCTCACGCCTGACAAATGAGGGGTGGAGGGCTCCGGAGGTGTTCACGGCCAAAGGTCGTGATGGTGAAACCGATATTTGGGGCGTCATTCAGCGTCCTACCAACTTCGACCCGACAAAGAAATATCCTGTCATCGAGTATATCTATGCAGGTCCCGGTGATGCCTATACCCCCAAGGACTTCATGGCATACAATTGGAATATGACGGCCTTGGCAGAACTGGGCTTCATCGTTGTTCAGATGGATGGTATGGGTACCTCATGGCGGGGAAAGAAATTCGAGGAGGTCTGCTATAAGAACCTGAAGGATGCAGGCTTCCCCGACCGGATGGAATGGCTACGCGCGGCAGGCAGAAAGTATCCCTACATGGACATAGACCGGGTGGGAATCTTCGGAGCCTCCGCGGGTGGACAGGAGTCGACGACGGCTGTGCTCCTGCATGGTGACTTCTACAAGGCGGCGTACTCGTCGTGCGGCTGCCATGATAACCGGATGGATAAGATTTGGTGGAACGAGCAGTGGATGGGTTATCCTGTAGATTCCAGTTATGTGGAATGCAGCAACGTTTACAATGCTTCCAAGCTGGAGCGTCCGTTGATGCTGGTCGTTGGTGAGCTCGATGACAATGTGGACCCTGCAAGTACCATGCAGGTGGCTGATGCGCTCATCCGTGCGGGCAAGGATTTCGAATTGGTTGTTTTGCCAGGTGTACATCATTCTATGGGTGAACGTTATGGTGAGCACAAGCGCTTCGATTTCTTCGTCAGGAATCTGATGGGTGTGCAGCCTCCCAAGTGGAGTGAGCTTGTGTTTTAAAACATTATTTCGACACATCCTCTCTTTTATTTCGCCTTTTCTTTGTATTTTTGCAGTCGTAAAACAGAAAATGCATGGATATTGAACATAAGTTTCAAAAGATAGGCGTGTGGACGGTATGCAACCGTCTGCTTGCTGTCGTAGGATTGGTTATCTGTCTGTTACTGTTCTTTTCCTGTGGACAGTCGGAGGAAGAATTGCAGCGCCAGTCGCGTGAAGAACGCTTGCGCCAGCTTCGTGAGGACTCGTTGGCGTTGAAGATCGCTGTACTGCCAACATTGGACTGCCTGCCGTTGTATGTTGCTAAGGAGCGCAGGCTTTTCGATACACTCGATGTTGATGTCCGGTTGAAGTTGTTCCGCTCGCAAATGGATTGCGATGTGGAAATGATGAAGGGAAGGGTAGAGGGCTGCGTGACCGACTTGGTTCGTGCAGAATGGATGAAGAACCAGGGGATGAGCCTGCGTTATACAACAACGACAGCTGCAAGGTGGCAGCTGGTTGCTAATCCAGTGGCACGTGTCAAGCAGGTGAAACAATTAGGTGACAAGATGGTAGCCATGACCCGACACTCCGCTACCGACTACCTGACATGGCAGATGCTGGAGGGAGTCAAGACTACGGCTCCCGTCTTCCGCATTCAGATCAACGATGTTCCATTAAGGCTGCAGATGTTGCAAAACAACGAGCTCGACGCCTTCTGGTTACCTGAACCGCAAGCTACGAAGGCTCGATTGTCAAAGGCACCTGTGTTGGTGGATTCAGAGGAGAAACAGATCAGGCTTGGCGTGATGACCTTCAATGAAAAAAGTTTGAAGGACAAGCGTCGGCAGCAACAGCTGAAAGCCTTCGTCAGGGCCTATAACTCTGCTTGTGACTCGCTGAACAAACGTGGCTTGCAGGCTTATGGTGATATTGTGACCAAGTATTGTCAGGTTGACGCTAAGACGATCAAGGCTTTGCCACAAATAACATTTGTCCGTGCGACACAACCTGACCCAGCCAATTGTCAACGAGCCCGAGACTTTGTAGAGAAATTTCCCGGTGGCTACACAATTAATGATTAACAGCGAAAGCGTTGCTAATAGGATATGGATGAGCTCTTGAAAATAAGGAATGTTATTTGTAAGGAACACCGATTGGGTGAGGCGTTGAAACAGTTGAAGGAGTTTGTTACCGGTAAGTATTCGCTTGGCATTGGAGAGCAGTTGGAATCGATAGAGGAAGACTATCAGCGCATGCGTGACTTTATGCTGACAGGTCATCGGGATGCAAAGCGTGACGAGGTGTATCAGCGGTTATTACAACGCTTGTATGCGTTGGTGGGTGACTTGGACTTGCGCCTGCGGGTGCTGAAACAAGGAAGTACCTACGCCAAGGCCTATGCCAACGCTCAGCGACTGAATATGTCCCCCGATGAGATACGTGACCGATTGGAAGCCTATGTGCAGGATATGGCCATGTTGTCGCTGGGTAGTGAGGATGTTGACCAGCGTCGCGAAGCGTTGCAGACAACACATCAGCAATATAGGAGCATGCTGTTCGATGCCTTGGTGGTATCACCGCAATGGTCGGGTGGAACCGCCAGGTTCTTTATGTCGCTGATTAAGTCGCCAACGATTGATATGGCCGACGCCTGTATGATGGTGAGTGCGCTGATGCTTTCTTGTATGCGTTGGTTCGACATCTCGAAGTTCCTGACGCTTGTCCATGTGTACTGTCGGGTGACCGACGAGCAGCTGCGCCAACGCGCCCTTGTGGCATGGTGTTTCAGTATGGTTGCTGACAAGATGGATATTTTCCCGCAATACGAGGACTCCATCAAGGAACTGATGAAGGAGGAAGAGGTCTGTCAGGATCTTTTCGAACTACAGATGCAGGTGTTCTTCTGTATTCGGACAGATGAGGACAACCAGCTGATACAGCGCGACATCATCCCGACCATCATGAAAAACCAGAAGTTCCGTTTCACACGGAATGGGATCGAGGAAACAGAAGACGATCCCCTGCAGGACATTCTGCATCCTGATGAGGCGGAAAAAGGAATGGAAGAACTGGAAGCCAGCATACAGAAGATGACGGAGATGCAGCGGGCAGGTGCCGATGTGTATTTCGGAGGATTCTCGCGCATGAAGCGTTTCTCGTTTTTCTATACCCTGGCCAATTGGTTCGCTCCTTTCAACATAGAACATCCAGGACTGAAACAAGCCAAGGGGAAGTTAGACGATATGAAGATCCTCTCCGCATTGTTTGCTTCGGGAACATTCTGCGATTCAGACAAATATTCGTTTGTTCTCGCCATGTCCAATATCGTCAATATGCTTCCTGCCAATGTACGTGAGATACTTGCATCCTCTTCGCCCCTTTCCACAGACACCTCCCATCCTGATGCTAACTCACCAGCCTTTATACGGAGGATGTATCTGCAGGACCTGTTCCGCTTCTTCCGCCTATATACGCAGAAAGAAGAGTTCTCGACACCGTTTGACTACAGTCATGTGGAGTCTCACTTGTTCTTTGCCTTTCCTGTCTTTGCCTCGACAGCGTTGTCTAAGCATGCCTTGGCATTGTTGCGTTTCTTGTTGAAACGCAGGATGCATGCCTTCATGCAGCCCATTCTGGATTGCCATAGTGACGGTTCGGAGGAGTTCCTGTTACTCGCTGCCTCCTTATGCGTGGAGCACGGTGATATGAAAGGAGCGCAGGCTCTGTATGAGAGACTCTTGAAAGCCAATCCTGATCATGAGCAGGCACTCAAGGGGTATGCCTATACAAGCTTGAGATGTGCCAGCTATGACAAGGCGGAGGAAGCTTATTCCCAATTGATGGAGCTCCAGCCTGATAAGGTGTCATATCAGTTGAATCATGCGATTGCACAAATCCAAAACGGGAAAGCTGAAGAAAGTGTGAAAACGCTCTTCAAGTTAGAGTACGAACATCATGAGAATCTTGATGTGAGCAGGGCCTTGGCTTGGGGCTTAATGATGTTACGTCGCTATGAACCTGCTAACGCCATATACGAGCGGTTGCTTGCCAAGGAAGAAGTCCCTCATAGCGATATGCTGAATGCCGGCTATTGCAAATGGTTTATGGGAAGGGTGGGGGAAGCCGTACAACTTTTCAAGCGTTATGCGGAACAGGATGGAGCATCGTTGGCAGTAGAGATGCAGAACGATCGCCAGTTGTTGGAAGCCAATAAAATAAACGATGTCGACCAACAAATGATGATCGACATCGTTTATAATGAATAGTTGATATATTCAGCGTTTATACAATTCCCTGTGCCATCATAGCGCGTGCCACCTTCAGGAATCCGGCAACATTAGCACCCTTCACATAGTTGATGTAGCCATCAGCCTCTGTGCCGTACTTCACGCAGTTGGCATGGATATCGTTCATGATATCGTGCAGCTTCTGGTCAACCTCCTCACGGCTCCAGTGCAGACGCTCAGAGTTCTGGCTCATCTCCAGTCCGCTCACGGCAACACCACCGGCATTGGCAGCCTTACCCGGTGAGTAGAGAATCTTGGCATCCTGGAACACCTTGATAGCCTCGGGAGTGGTAGGCATGTTAGCACCTTCGCTGACAGCGATGACACCGTTGGCAACAAGAGCCTTGGCAGCTTCCTCGTTGATCTCGTTTTGGGTTGCAGAGGGCAGGGCGATGTCAGCCTTCTCAAACCAGGGCTTCTTACCGGCAACGTACTTCACTCCATATTCCTGAGCGTACTCAGAGATACGACCGCGCTCCACGTTCTTCAGCTCCTTGATGTAAGCGAGCTTCTCGGCATCGATGCCATCGGGATCATAGATATATCCGTCGGAGTCACTGCAGGTGAGCGGCTTAGCGCCGAGCTCAATCAGCTTCTCAATAGTATATTGTGCCACGTTACCGGCTCCACTGACAAGAACGGTCTTGCCTTTGAGGTCGATGCCACGTGTCTTCAGCATGTTCTGGAGGAAATAGACATTACCATATCCTGTTGCCTCAGGACGGATCAGAGAACCGCCGAACTCGAGCCCCTTACCAGTGAGGACACCCTGGAATTGGTGAGTGAGCTTCTTGTACATACCGAACATATAGGCAACCTCACGTCCGCCTACACCGATGTCACCTGCGGGAACGTCTTCATCGGGACCGATGTGACGATAGAGCTCAGACATAAATGCCTGGCAGAAACGCATCACCTCAGCATTGGACTTACCGCGCGGAGAGAAGTCGGAACCACCCTTGGCACCACCCATCGGCAGGGTTGTCAGCGAGTTCTTGAAGGTCTGTTCGAAAGCGAGGAACTTCAGAATGCTCAGGTTCACACTTGCGTGGAAACGGATACCACCTTTGTACGGGCCAATCACATTGTTGTGCTGGATGCGGTATCCCATGTTGGTTTGTACGTTACCCTTGTCGTCCACCCAAGTTACGCGGAACTGAACGAGACGGTCGGGAATGCAGAGGCGCTCAATGAGGTTGGCACGATCAAACTCCGGATGTTTGTTGTACTCCTCTTCAATCGTTCCTAATACCTGGCTGACAGCCTGAATGTACTCGGGCTCATTGGGAAATCTCTGTTTCAGAGTCTCTACTACTTTTGCTGCATTCATAATCTTTTTACTTTAAATTTAGTTAGATGAATTCCTTGAAAACTTTCGCAAAGTTAAAGAAAAAATCTGAATTGGCAAACAAAATGAAAGAAAAAATGAGTTTTTTGTATAAAAAAGTTAGTTTTTCTTGGTTTGCGGTATCGTTTAACCCCCAAAAGTATAGAGATAGAGTACGATGCAGGTAATAATGGCTGCTATCACACAAAGGAAATAGAAAAGGAACCTGCGTAATCGTTTGATGACGCTTCTGTTCATGCTGTTGGGGCTGAATTGTCCATTGATTCTGTCCATGATGTAAAAGATTTTGGTTTCAATAAGCGGGGAGAGGCATTCTTATCGGTTTCCTCTCCCCTGATGTGTTTTTATTATAAATTCTTTAGAATCTGAAGTTGAGTTCTACATCTACCAGATTGTAGTTGTGCTTGTCGGGATCGGCAATGGTACGGTCGTTAACCCGGGCATATTCTATGTTCAGCTGCAGGTTTTTGCTGAATAGATAGTCGGCGCCGATCTCGTAGAAGGTCTTGGATGAGTCCCATTCCTTGTTGTCACGATAGAGATCGTAGCGGGCCTTCACGTGGAACTTGTTCTTGATGACAGGAGCGATACAAAGGGCATAGTAACCATCGGCTTTGTAGCTTGCGGTCTGTGCGACATTGGTTCCTGTACTGTGGATATACTCAGTACGGAAGGTCCAGTCGTTGGTGACATACTCGCCGGAAAGAGCGTAGCGGTTCTTGGGCGTGCTGACAACGTATTTCTTTCCTGTTTCTTGGTCGGTAACCTTTGTACCACGACTACCTGTCCATCCGAAAGCACCGATGCGCATTCCCTTGACAGGCATGAACCACACGCCTCCGATGATGTCCTTGCGGTTGTCAACGTCCTTGGTGTTGATACCCTGTCCGTTGAACACACCCACCTGATAGTGGAACAGATTGCGACCTGCTGCATTGGGAAGGAAGTCACCTTGAATCTGAACGCCGATGTCACGGCCGTTGGAGGCCTGCTCACCGGTACGGTCGGAGAATCCGGCCAACTTCGTAACGTTCTGGCTGTACGACATGAAGCCCTGTGTAATGGGGTGCATGGGGTTTTCAAAGGTGAATGGACGCTTGAACTGTCCACCCTTCACCATGAAGAATTTGTATTTCTGCCATTCTGCAAAAGCATCAACCAGTCTGATGGCAGTATTGTCATCTTTTGTGGTACCATTCACTTGCATCTGGATTTTCCAGTACCAGTCGTTCTTGACACGGCCGTCCAATGCAAGACGAACCAGACGCAGGTTGAAGGAGTTCTTGGAATCCTCATACTTGTCGTCTGCCTGATATTGTACCATGCCATAGCCTGACAGCTTAACGTCCTGAATCCAGGCGGGAAGCTCGATGACTTTCTTTTCTTGAGCACTCGCAACAATGCTGGTTACAGCAAAGAGTGCGATAAACATGATTTTTCTCATATCTTCTTTTGTTTAAACGGCGCAAAAGTATGAAAAAAAGTTTAAACAACCAAATTTTTGTTGATTATTCCTCGATAATGCCAGCTTTGAGCCATTGCTGTGCCAAGGTTCGAGCGTCTTCAAGTGCGGTTTCCTCGTCAACCTCGTATTCTTTGACAAGCAAGGCAGCAAGGTCTTCTGCCGTGAATTCCTTCTGCTGTATGTTGTTCCACAAATAGGCAGAACTTTCGTTCATGCTGATGATGTTGCTGAAGTCGATATTCTCTTTTCCTTCTGCCACGATGATGTTCTCACCGCATATCGTCCGTAAATTGAATCCTTTCTTTGCTTTCATATATTATATATAATGTATAACTCAAAACTCTCAACTCAAAATTCAAAACTCTCAACTCTTCCTTCTTCCCTCTCACCTATTACTTATTACCTATTACCTATTACCTATTACATCTCCTATAAATCGCCAGCAGATAGCGGCGCACAGGGCGCAGCCGCATCCATATCCACGAATACGTTCTCCATTTCCGACCACTGACAAGTTCTATACGTGACCGTCCTTTGCGATAGAAGCCGATGACCGTTCCTTTGACATCTTTTGTAGTACAATATTCGGGTGTTAGGTTTCCGTCGCCGAGTAGGGTCACCTGGTTGCCGTTGATGTTGACGATTCTGTGCAGCACAAACCTTCTCGGGGTTATCTCAGCGAGCACAGGGTCGCCAATCTGGATGGCGGTTGCCTGTTTGATGAGTGCTTTGTCGCGGTTGTCCTCAAGAAAAGGGCGCATGCTGAAGCCTCTCAAGCGGAGGGTGACCGTGTGCCCCTCTTCCAATAGCTTCACAACCTCAGGCAGGAACTCAGCGTTGCTCAGCAGCAGGTCGCGTCTCTCGATGTGCGGTTCCGTCAGTTGTTTGTTCATGACTCGGCTGTTTCTGTTGGGTTTGACGTGAGGGTGGCATTGCAAAGTCGTGCGGCTGCTTCGTTAGGAAGACAATGTAATATATAGATGGGAGTCGTTTCAATGACTCGGGTCACCACTTCGCAGATATGGTCGAAGATTGTCTCGTCCCACTTCATGGAGGAGCATGAAGGCATGAGCGAGGCGAATGCCTCGACAGGTGCGAGGCGTTCTATCGAATTTTGGGGTGCTTGGTCTATACGGGTGACGGCTCCAAGGGGAGCTTTCACGTTCCTGTAGCAAGGGGTCTTCCCGCTCCAGGGACTTCCATAGATATAGGGTTTGCCGTCAACAATGCGGATGATGGGGTTGTCATCGTTCATCAGGTCGCACCCAGGCAGATGGCGGAGCCAAAGACTGACGTGTGTACTCTTGCCTGTCCCACTTTTGGCAATGAAGGGATAGCCGACCCCATTCTGTCTGACAAGCGATGCATGGATGAGGATGGTGTCGTGGTGGCATGCAGCAAAGGCAAAGACCAGCATCAGGGCATTGTTCAAGCCAAAGCTCCGCATGTTGAAATTGCCATTGAGGGCACAACGGCAGTCGGTGAAGTCTTTGTTGGTTTGTAACAGACAGCAGTCGGCATTGTTGATGTCGCGGATGATATATTGATAGCCTCCATCGTCAACCTTGTCCACGACGGTATCTCCGTTTCCTGTGTCGAAGACCCTGATGCGCTCTCGCCTCGATTTGGGAATCGGTTGGATGCTGTCATCAACAAGAAGCCGGAACAGCGGTGTGGCGCACGGCTGTTCAACAGCAAACGCTTGGAACGAAGAAATCAGACGGACATCGTTGTAGGGCGATGTTGCGAACATAAGCTCTATTCCGAAGTCGGCAATATGATAATATTTTCTTTCCACGTTTCTACTGTTTCTTGTAACGTTCTTTCAACTCCTTTTTCTGTTGCTTTTTCTGACGCTTGTCAGCCTTTCTTGCCTGTTTCTCAGCTTTCTTCATCTTCTTGGGTGCCATCTCTCTTGTGAGGTCAGACTCCACGGGCTGATAGTTGAATGCGCTCTGGTCAATGTATTGGACATCATACTTCCCGCCCTGTGTGTATTTGCGACGAAGCTTGATGTATTTCTTTTCAATCTTTTTCCTTTTCGTGGCATAGAAGGTCACGCAGGTAGGCGTCTGAATACCTTTCTCTTTCAGGTATTCCCTTAGTTGCTGAGAATAGTCCTCACGGTTGTATAGGAATCCCGTCTTCTTTTCGGTGTAGGCTTCCTCGATATATTGAATATCGGTGAAGTGTACCAAAGAGTCGGTGAACGAAGCTGCAAACCCAAATATATAAATAGGTGTCTGTTTACCTGCTCCCCATGCCTGTGTCAGCAGGAGAATGGAAAATAATAATGTAGCGATTCTTTTCATAATGCTTACTGCTTAATTCATAATCTTAATCCGCCCCTTTCAACGTTCATCTCCCCAAGTAGGTTTTCAGGGCTTTGCTCTTGGTGTTCTTGCGAAGTTTCCTGATGGCCTTCTCCTTGATTTGACGTACTCTCTCGCGGGTCAGTCCATGCTTGTTGCCGATTTCCTCGAGTGTCATCTCCGGCTGGTTGATACCGTAGAAGGCTTCGATGACGAATCTCTCGCGCTCGTTGAGCAGGGTGAGGGTTTCTGCTATTTCTTCTCGGAGTGACTCCATCTGTAACTCGCTGTCGGCCATGGGTGAGTCTTCGTTGGGGAGGACATCCAATAGGCTGTTGCTGTCACCGTCGCTGAGTGGCGCATCCATGGAGACGTGTTTGCCGGCACTCTTCATGGCATCCACAATCTTTTCCTCAGGAAGATGGGTCTCCTCGGCAATCTCGTTGACACTTGGCCGACGCTCGTTTTCCTGTTCAAATTTGTTGAGCATCTGATTGATCTTTCCGGCATTGCCAACCTGGTTCATCGGTATTCTGACGATGCGGCTTTGCTCGGCGATGGCTTGCATGATGCTTTGGCGAATCCACCAGACGGCATAGGAGATGAATTTGAATCCCCTTGTCTCGTCGTATCTTTCTGCGGCCTTGATAAGTCCCAGATTCCCCTCGTTGATCAGGTCCGGCAGCGTCAGCCCTTTCCCTTGGTACTGTTTGGCAACAGACACCACAAACCGCAGGTTAGCCTTCGTGAGCTTATCGAGGGCTTTCCTATCTCCTTGTCGGATGCGTTGGGCGAGTTCCACCTCTTGCTCATCGGTGAGCAGTTCCTCGTGCGAAATCTCTTGGAGGTATTTGTCAAGCGATTCGCTCTCGCGGTTGGTTATCTTGTTTGAAATCTTCAGTTGTTTCATCGGACCTGTTATTCGTAAAGTAGTAGTTTCTTCGTGTTTATAGTGTTTATAGTCGCGTATAATATAGATACTCGTATGTTCGTCTTTACATCAGAAACGCTGCAAAAGTACAAAATTTATTCTAATTGTATTTGTTTAATGATGAAAAATTCGTAATTTTGCACGAAATTTCGAAATATACACCAAATAAAGCATTAAGAATGAATATTTCTTTTAAGTGGCTCAAGGAATATGTGGACTTCGATTTGACCGCTCAGCAGGTAGCCGATGCGCTCACTTCTTGCGGTCTCGAGGTGGACTCCGTTGAGGAGGTACAAAGTATCAAGGGTGGATTGAAAGGACTCTTTGTTGGAAAGGTTCTCACCTGTGAGGACATTCCCGATACCCATCTCCATCTGACAACGGTGGACCTTGGCAAGGAGGCTCCTCAGCAAATTGTGTGTGGCGCGCCGAATGTGGCGGCAGGACAGAAAGTCATTGTTGCCGACCTGGGATGTGTGCTCTATGACGGAGACAAGGAGTTTGTCATCAAGAAGGCAAAACTGCGCGGCATCGAATCCAATGGAATGATTTGCGCCGAAGACGAGATAGGTATTGGAACCAGTCATGAGGGCATCATCGTACTGCCCGAAGACGCTGTCGTGGGTACGCCCGCCGCAGAATACTATCATCTTGAGAGCGACTGGCTCATTGAGATAGACATCACGGCCAACCGTGCCGATGCCCTGTCGCACTGGGGCGTGGCAAGAGACCTCTATGCGTGGCTTGTGCAGAATGGATACAAGACCAGCCTTCATCGCCCGACAGACGATGAGTTTTGTGTTGACAACGAGGACCTCCCCATTGACGTGGAGATTGAGAATACTGAGGCCTGCAAACGCTATGTTTGCCTGAGCGTCACTGATTGCGACGTGAAGGAGAGTCCGGCATGGCTCAAGAACCGTCTTAGCACAATAGGCCTGCGTCCCATCAACAACATCGTTGACATTACCAACTATATCATGATGGCATACGGACAGCCCATGCATTGCTTCGATGCAGATATGGTGACTGGTCATAAGATTGTAGTGAGGACACAGCCCGAAGGCACCAAGTTCACGACGCTCGATGGTGTTGAGCATACATTGGGCGAACACGACCTGAGCATTTGCAATGCCGAGGAGCCCATGTGTATTGCTGGTATCTTTGGCGGAAAGGGTAGTGGAACCTACGAGACAACCCGCAACGTGGTGCTCGAAGCAGCCTACTTCCATCCAACATGGATTCGCAAGAGTGCGCGCCGTCACGGACTGAGCACCGACTCCAGCTATCGCTTCGAGCGCGGCATCGATCCCAACGGAACGGTGTATGCCATGAAGCAGGCAGCCATCCTCTGTCGTGAGTTGGCAGGCGGTAAGGTGTCCATGCAAATCAAGGATGTATATCCGCAGCCGATGGCTGATGCCCAGGTGCGTTTGGATTACGACTATGCCCATAGCCTGATTGGAAAGGAAATCGGGGCCGACACCATCAAGAGCATTGTCGGTAGTTTGGACATGAAGATTTTGGCTGAAGACGAGAAAGGCTTGTTACTCTCAGTTCCCGCCTACCGTGTTGACGTGCAGCGCCCCTGTGATGTGGTGGAAGATATCCTGCGCATCTATGGCTATAATAATGTGGAGATTCCCACGCAGCTGAAGAGCTCGTTGACGGTACAGGGAGAAGAAGATAAGAACCAGCATCTGCAGAATCTTATTGGTGAGCAACTGGTGGGAAGTGGCTTCAATGAAATACTTAATAATTCGTTGAGTAAGCTTTCGTATTATGCTGAGAATGAGTTGAATATCTATACGCTCGATTCAACGGTAAAAGTAATGAATCCGCTTTCGAGCGACCTTGGCGTCATGCGTCAGTCATTGCTCTTCGGAGGCTTGGAGAGCATCGTACGCAACGCCAATCGAAAGAACCCCAATCTGCGCTTCTTCGAGTTCGGAAACTGCTATCATTACAGGAGGCGTACTGATGAGGATGTGGCTCCTATCAAGTCTTATGCAGAGGAGATGCACCTTGCCCTTTGGGTGACGGGAAAACGTGTGGAAGGCAGTTGGATTCATCCCAATGAGCAGAGTAGTTTCTACGAGCTGCGTGCCTATGTGATGAACATCTTTGCACGCCTCGGAGTGCCCACAGGAATGATTGTGACGGAGAAGAGTCAGAACAACATCTTCTCTCACGGCCTCACGCTGATGAATCGGGGAGGCAAAGTGTTTGCTGAACTGGGCATCGTGAGCCGCAAGCTGCAGAAACAGGCACAGATCGAGAACGAGGTGTACTATGCCGACATCCATTGGAGTGCGGTGATGAAGGCTATCCGCAAGAATAAGGTCGAGTATTACGAAATCTCCAAGTATCCGGCTGTCAGCCGCGACTTGGCCCTGCTTCTTGACAAAAATATCGAATTTGAACAGGTGGAGCGTGTTGCCCGTCAAACGGAAAAGAAACTCCTGCGCCGTGTGGAATTGTTCGATGTCTATGAGGGCAAGAACCTACCTGATGGTAAGAAGAGCTATGCTGTCAACTTCATCCTTCAGGATGAGCAGAAGACGTTGAACGACAAGCAGATAGATGCCATCATGCAGAATCTCATCACCCAGTTGGCAGCTAAACTTGGCGCTCAACTCCGTTGAACCTGACATTTGGTCATTCACCATTCGACCATTGGTATGACTGAACTCGAATTAAAAGAAAGATTAAAAACCTTTTCCGTTAGGATTGTCAAGATGGTTGATAGTATGCCAGATACAATTTCTGGTAGAGCCATAGGTTCTCAGGTAGTCAGGTCTGGGACTTCACCTGCAGCCAATTATCGCGCTGCGTGTATAGGAAAATCTGAGAAAGACTTCCTGAATAAATTGAAGATGGTGGAGGAAGAACTCGATGAGACAGGTCATTGGTTGGAAATTATCATGGAAACAGGCTTGTTGCCACGGAAAAGGGTAGAACCGTTACATGATGAATGTATTGAGTTGCTGAAGATCATTGTCAGTTCAATAGTAACTACACGTAAACACTTGGAAAACAATAAGTTGTAAAATAAATAGTAAATAGTAAAATTGTTAAATCGTAAAATCGTAAAATAGAATAAATTGTTAAATCGTAAAATCGTAAAATAGAATAAATTGTCAAATAGTGAAATCGTAAAATTGTAAAATAAGATTATGGGAAGAGCATTTGAATATCGTAAGGCTGCAAAGCTGAAAAGATGGGGCCACATGGCCAAGACATTTACAAAGATTGGTAAGCAGATTGCCATTGCCGTGAAAGCTGGCGGTCCGGAGCCTGACATGAACCCCGCTCTGCGTGCTATCATCGCCAACGCCAAGCGCGAAAACATGCCGAAGGACAACATCGAGCGTGCCATCAAGAACGCAATGGGTAAGGACCAGAGCGATTACAAGGAGGTGACTTATGAGGGATACGGACCTCATGGAATAGCTGTTTTCGTGGAGACACTGACCGATAATACCACTCGCACCGTGGGCGATGTCCGCTCGGTTTTCAACAAGTTCAATGGCAACCTTGGAACACAGGGCTCTCTGTCGTTCCTGTTCGACCATAAAGCCGTATTTACTTTCAAAAAAAAGGATGGCCTTGATATGGACGAGCTGATTCTCGACCTGATTGACTATGGAGTAGAAGACGAGTACGACGAAGACGAGGAGACGGGCGAGGTGACCATTTATGGCGCTCCAACCAGTTTCGGTGAGATTCAGAAGCACCTTGAGAGCGAGGGCTTCGAGGTGACAGGTGCTGAATTCACTCGTATCCCCAACGACCTGAAGGAAGTGAGCGAGGAAGAGCGTGCAACCATTGACAAGATGGTAGAGAAACTCGAGGACTTCGACGATGTCCAGACAGTTTATACCAACATGAAACCGGCGATGGAAGAATAATCGTAATTTCTTCCCCCTATCACGTGGCATGTCTTAAGTGGATATGCCACTTTTTTTGTTTTGTTTGCAAAAAGATTAGGTTATATTGTTTTTTTTACTTATCTTTGCACCCATAAAGAAAAGATTACTGCAATGACTGCGAGAGATGTTTTGGCGTGAGCAGTCTCTCTAAGGCGGTAGCGCGGGTAATCCAGCTGTGTGTTATATGGTTAACTTACTCTTCTTTGAGTGAGGAGGGACTATTATAACTATTTGTCAATCTTCACTTTGTTATTCCTCTGGTAACGTTCCACCCTGCGAAAGGATGATTCCCACTAAGCGGTAGGCTTGTTTCCACTGCTTGGTAGCGTGAGTACCACTCAGTGGAATTCTCAGTACCAGCATGTGTTCCAAACTTGGAATTGTCAGTACCAACCCGGTTGGTACTAACTTTTTGCAAACAAAGAGTGCTGTATTCTGAAAAAACGCAACGAAAATCAACAAACAGACAACAATTTGATAGACAAAAAACAGTTGGATCCGAGCTTCCCTCGTCATTGTTTTAACAGCATGAGTGAGATTTACGACACCATCCAAGAAAAATGCAAATCATTTGCCGACAGAATTATCAAGATTAATGATTACTTACTTGACGAGGCGGCCAATGAAAAGCTAACTTACCAGATGGTAAACGGCAAACGAGTCTATAAAAAGACCGTTCCCGTTCATCTGAGATCAGTCGCCAATCTCTCAAATCAGTTGCTCAGAGCAGGCACAAGCATTGGGGCCAATAATGCAGAAGCGTGTAATGCTATAAGTAAAGCAGACTTCAAATCCAAATCATTCATAGCCTTAAAAGAGGCTCGTGAATCCCTCTATTGGATAGAACTTCTGCATCGTAACAACTATATAGACGATAAACAATACCAAAGCATATACGATGATGCTGAAGAATTAGTAAAAATACTAGTTGCAAGGTGTAAGAGATTAAATCAAGAGACAGTAAAGATGGCGTAAAGAGTAAAGAAATGGAGATTTGGTAATGCGAAGGAAAATCTTCCCTCTTCCTTCTTCCCTCTACCTTCTTCCCTCTTCCCTCTTCCCTCTTCCTTCTTTCCTCTACCTTCTTCCCTCTTCCCTCTTCCCTCTTCCTTCTAAATGATTCCCCAGCTAACGTGAACTTTCGCGTACCCGCCTGATTTTCAACACAATACACATAACCACGTTTCCGCTTCATCAGACATTCATCAGGCATCTGGGAAATTGAGCCTTTTCCGCTCATTTCTATACAAAGGCACGGTTAAGCGAGAGAAATGTGAGCTCGCTCAAACATTTCCGAGTGTGAGTGCTTTCGACCTTTAGGTCAAAATTACTACTTTTTACCCAAATATGCAAGAGCGTTAAGATTTCTTATCCATTAAGAGTAAAGAAATGTTAATTACAAGAAGGGTGGTTGAGGTGACTAAAAGGGTGTTTGAGAAGAAAATGAGTGAAATTCAGAAAAAATCAGAGTTCGGACTGTTCTTAGAAAATCCGAGAGAAGTTGAAAAGACCTTCGTTTAACTAGAAAACAAAAATATATACTTCTAAACAAAGTTTAACCAAATAACGAAAAAATGACTACACAAGAGAAATACTACAAATATATAAACGACCTATTCGATACTTCTGTCGAATTTGAGCGTAGAAGAGGTTTTCTGTCAAGTCTTTCCCACAGTGATGCAAGATATGCAGATGCTGATAAGGCAAGCAAGGAGGCAGAAAGGAAATTCTTAACCCTATGCCAATCTGTTTTAGATGAATATAGGGCTACCAATCCTACCACGGAAGAAGTGAAAGCTCTATTGCAAGTAATGAATGCTTTTCATTAGGGGCATTATGGACGTATGTATTGATTATATAATTAGGGAATATCATTATGGTACGAAGAGGACGAAATTATTTCAGTTTGAATGAAAGTGAACAGCGTACGTTTAGTGCAAGCACCCATAAACGAGTGTTCATTAGTCATAAGAAAGAGGATAGGGATGTTGCCAAGAAGGTTGCAGATTACATCATGGATGCCGGAATAGATGTTTATTTTGATGAATATGACACCACAATAAACCGCAATGACCCGAAGTCAGTAGTAGCAGCCATCAAACGTGGAATGCAACTCTCGACACACCTTGTAGTCATATTTACCAATAAAACTCTCAGTTCCACATGGGTGCCATGGGAAATTGGCTATGGTGATGCTACCCAAACGGAGATCAGCATCCTTAAGATGAATGACATAAAAAAGAGCCAGCTTCCAGAGTATATGCAAATAGTAAAAGTGCTTCTTGATATCTATGATTTGAACCTCTTTTTGGCAAGAGTACAGAATACTACGACAGAAAACCTTATTAGTGAGGGAGGCATCACTGCATATAACTCTCAGTACAATAAGCTCAGAGATAGTGTAGAGTCGATAGCTGGGTAGATTATTTGGAGGGAATAGAAAATGGCAAACCGTTATTATTTAGATGAGACACGCTATCCCCGAACCGGGAATTGTGTTTTTATCAGCTATCATTATAGCGATAGGGAGGCTGCCAAACAAATCGCCAATTACATATCACAGAGCGGTGTGGATATTTTTTTCGATGAATATAACACCCATATAGGAGGTAGCGATCCTAAAAAGTCAGTGGAGTATATCAAGGTTGGTATACGTCGCAGCAGCCATATGCTCTGTGTGATATCACAAACAGCACTAAAATCCCATCTAATGCCATGGGAAATTGGTTATGGTTACGACTTGGTACAGGTAGTAGGACTGACTATAAAGGAACTGTCAAAGTCAGAGTTACCCGAATATCTGCAAGTGGTTCCTGTGTTGCGTGGAACAAAGTCACTAAATACATATATTGCAAATGCAATAGGTAAAGTTGAGGGTTCATTGATAAAAGAACAGAGGATATTTTCTGCAAGTTCCTTAAATCATCCGCTTGACAATATACTTGATTGGCAACTTTAACTTATATATCGTATGAAAGCTCCATTAGCAGTTTACGTCCTCTATCATTCTGAGAATAAGGAAGGATATGAAATATATGAGCAACTCTATAAGTTGCTGTGCCGTAACGCAGACGATCCGTTCTTTGATGGTTTGGATATACCGGTATATTTTAGCAAGGGTTCTGATTCTCAGGACATCAATGCTGTTGACTATACAAGGGCAGAGAAAACTGTTGTCTTGCTATTGTTGGATCAAAAGATGTATATCAGTGAAGCATGGAGGAATGCAGTTAAGGACATCCCAAACACATCAAATGTTTGGCTATGCCCAATATCACAATACCAATATGCTTTCGATTTCTCTGGCCGGACAGAGTACCAGCAGTTCATTTCGTTGAAGACCTATTCAGTGTTAGATAACTGGCAGGAGTTTAAGACAAGGCTATTTGACTATCTCATCCGTTCATTATCAGCAGACCCGAAGAAAAAACTGAAGATATTTATCAGCCACTCAAAACGAGACAAGGACAACCTTGGCCGTGTAAATGCTGAGAATCTAAGGGACTATTTGCGCAAAGAAACCAAAGGCGATTCATTCTACGATGTAAATGACATTGTTGACGGATTCCGTTTCGATAAGCAGATAGAGTCAGCAATCAAGGATTCACTCCTGATAGTGCTGTTTACGAATACATATTCATCAAGAGAATGGTGTCGTAGAGAATTGCTTACTGCGAAGAAATACAAGATACCAGCCATAGCTGTTTTTATGGTAAATGGCGACATTGACAGAGTGTTCCCTTATATAGGTAATATTCCCTCAACGATATACAATGGCGATTGGAGACCTGTACTGAATCTGCTTTTCCGTACTGCACTTGACCAATACCACGAGTTGTTATTGTTGGGCAAGCTCTCAGACGCAGGAACCTCAGTATTACCTTTCTCTCCGGAGGCATTTAGTCTCTCAATAGTAGATGGCGCTAAGAAGAAAGTTCTGTACCCAGAACCTCCTCTTGGTCCGGAAGAGATAGAAATACTACAGGCTATACGCTCAGATACAAAGTTCTATACTCCAATGCAATATTTGGCTAAAGACGTGGATTTGAAAGGTAAGAAAGTTGCAATATCCGTATCTGAATCTGACGATTTCGAGTCTTTGGGGCTTAGCCAGGCCATTCTGAAGGATCTTACAGTTGAATTATCACGCCATATCCTCATTGCTAAAGGTCGAATGGTTTATGGTGGTGACTTGAGGCAAGAAGGTTATACGGAGCTATTCAAAGATCTCTCTTATCAATATGGACAGTTTGAGAAAACAGACAGTTCTCATGTCTATTTTGATAATTACCTTTCTTGGCCAATTACCACTAAACTGACCGAAGACATTGTAGCTGACTATGCGCATAATAGAGTTAATCTAGTGAAAGTTGCACATGCGGCTGAATGTGAGGGAGTAGTGAACCTTACAGAATTCCTGCCACCAGTTGGTGATTGTAATCTGTATCTGTGGGGCCAGTCACTAACGAAAATGCGTCAAACGATGGAGACAGCAGTATCAGCAAGGATTATTGTTGGAGGCCGTACTAGAGGATTCAAGGGTAAGATGGCAGGACTTCTTGAAGAGTTTAAGATAGCTAAAGATAATCATCATCCCATTTATTTGGTTGGTGGCTTTGGTGGAATTGCAGGAATGTTATGCGCAGCTATAAGGAAAGAAATACCTTCACAAGCATTCCTTGAAGAAGCATGCACACATGACTATTATGAGAGCCTCTTCAATTATTATGCATCTAAAGGGCAGCCTATTGACTATTCTTGGATTGATAGTATAACAGAGGGTGACTTGAATAATGGGCTTACTCCTGATGAAAACAAACGTTTGTTCTCTACCATAAATATTATGGAGATAGTGTCACTTGTTTTACATGGACTTTCTAAACTGTTAAGAGATGCATAGAGTATTTGTTTGCTACCATCATAAAAACGACCAAGCATATAAGAATGAACTTGTTTCCTGGGCAAAGAAGAATGAGGTATTCCATGACTACTCCGTAGCTTTGGGTGATATTCCCGATGAATGGAAAGACCAAAAGGTTAGAGAAACGATAAGAGACGAATATCTTCGCGAATCGACTGTTACAATAGTCTTGGTGGGAACTGAGACAAAGTATAGGAAGCATGTTGACTGGGAGATATATTCTAGCATGCACGATGGAACGAAAAACAAAAAGTCTGGGATTATAGTCATCCTTCTCCCGTCAGCTAAGAGTTCTTACTATACATGCGGTTTTGATAATGAGAAAGCTATCTATCCGACGCAAGAATGGATAAAGATTACAGAACGCTCCGAATATGAAAGGCGATATCCTTACATGCCGCCAAGGATAATAGATAATCTGTTAAAACCCGGAGTTAACATTTCGGTCATTAACTGGAGTGATATTACAGTAGACCGTCTTCGATTGATGATTGATAATGCGTACAACAGCAGAGCTAATCAGGATTATGATATGACTCGTCCAATGAGAGATCGTAACTATAATCCTTGATAATTAATAAGATGTTGTTTCAGATAATCTATATATCGAATAAGTTCTATAAGCATTATGATCCAACTCAATCCACGATACGAAGCGATATTCAAGATGAATCACATCATCCATCAGCCATCAAACATCATCTATCTTACTGATGAATGTCGAGGCGGATTTCATCAAGGAGGCATTAGATGCTGAGCTGTATAAGCAAGCGGTGACGATGTATCTCCAGTTGTTGAGGGACGATATGCAGATGGTATAATAGCATCGATTTTGGACTTTGAAGATGTCAACGAGCTTCCTTGGATTGCGTAGTATAGAAAACGTGCTAAATCCGCATTCAATTCGTGTCATTCGTGTTCGCTAATAAATAATTCTCAAATTTTTGATAATGATCAATATAGATTTAACTGAGATAGATAGGCTTCATTCCGAGTGGTCGAGGATGTGGAAGGCTTAAAAGTAATGGACGACCTTAGAAATGATGCTTTCAAAGAGATTATCAAAAGTTTAATGAAACAATGATATAACGGCCTCCAGCCTTACAATCAGCCTAAGACTTTGCTGACTACAGCCAAACACACAAATAAAGTAGCGGCATAAGCCAGGAAATGTGATAGGAAAGAATTACTCTTGACCCCAGACCCTCGACTCTCGACTCTCGACTTTTAACAATCAATCACATGGAGCGTAATTTTGAGAATTTGCGTGTATGGCAGGAGGCGAGAATCTTTGTGAATGATGTTTATGCTATGATGCAGAATTGTAGGGACTTCGGATTTCGGGATCAAATCCAGAGGGCAGCTGTAAGTATAATGAATAATATTGCCGAGGGTAATGAATCCGGATCTGATGCCAAGTATGTAAATTTCCTCTATATAGCAAAAGGCAGTTGTTCCGAAGTACGTTCTATGCTATTTCTCTGTGAGGATTTAGGTTTCTGTACGCCAGAAAAACATAAAGAGTTATACGATAAGGCTCAATCTATTTCAAGTAGTTTGAAAAAACTCATCACATATATAGAGAATAATAAGCACTCCAGGCTCTAGCCTCTCGACTCTAGCCTCTCGACCCTTGACAAAATTAATTATAACCCAATATGATTAACATTCAAAATAAAGTAGATTGCTGCGGCTGTAATGCCTGTGGTGATGTATGTGCACATAAGGCAATCACATTTAAAATAGACATTAAGTGCTGAAATGATAACTGTAACCAGTAATCCGCATCTCGAAGCAAAAGTTTAAAACCATTAAACAGTTTAATAATGCAAGAAAGTAATTCGAATACTAAAAGAGTAGCCAAGAATACGCTGTTGCTTTATATACGTATGCTGGTAATGATGGGAATTAGTCTGTTCACTAGTCGAATTACCTTGCAAGCTCTAGGTGTTGATAATTATGGTATCTATAATGTCGTAGGTGGAATTGTTGTTATTCTGGGTTTCCTAAATAACGCTATGGCTGGTGCAACCCAACGATATATAAATGTTGCCATGGGGAAAAGAGATCAGATTGGGCTGAACACTATTATTAGCAATGCATTGATACTTCATTTTGGTATCGCCATAGCTTGTTTGATATTGGCAGAAACAATTGGTTTGTGGTTTCTGAATGAGCACATGGTTATTCCTGATGGAAGAATGATGGCTGCAAACTGGGTTTATCAGTTCTCTGTGTTGTCATTTCTTCTAGGTATTTTAACGGTTCCTTACATGTCAACAATTGTGGCTCATGAAAAGATGTCTGCTTTTGCATGGATTACGATTGTTGATGTTATTTTAAGGCTTGTGTTAGTATGTTCTTTACTGTTTGTTGATACAGATAAACTCATTCTTTATGCCATACTTCTCTTTGTCAATAGCAACATTACCCGTCTGATCTACATGTGGTACTGCAAGAGACATTTTGAAGAATGTACGGTAAAATCATGGAAGATAGACAAGCCATTGATGAAAAGTATGCTTTCATTTTCCTCATGGACAATCTTTGGAAATTTGGGGTATATAGCTCATACGCAAGGAATAGCTGTCATCATCAATTTGTTTTTCGGTGTTGCTGTAAATGCTGCCCAAGGAATAGCCAATCAAGTTAATGGTATTGTTAAACAATTTGTTAATAATTTTCTGATGGCTTTTAACCCCCAAGTTGTAAAAACATATGCAGCAGGTGAATTGGATGAGATGCATAAGTTGGTATTAAGGGGTTCTAAAACATCTTTGCTTCTTGTTGCAATATTGGTCATGCCCTTGATTATAGAGATGCCGACTATTCTATATCTATGGTTAGGAATAGTCCCAGACTATGCGGTAATCTTTGCTCGATTAGTTTTACTGCTTACTCTTTTTGATGCCTATAGTCCGTTGTTGGCTACTGCCAAAGGCGCTACTGGTAACATTAAAATCTACCAAGTAACGCTAACCACCATAGGTTTGTTTCACTTGCCACTAACTTGGATTTGTTATGAACTGGGATGGGAACCTTATTGGGCACAGATTGTTTATCTGATTATCATTGTTATACTACAAATAGTACGCACATGGTTTGTATGTCGTTCTATTAAGCTCTCGCAGAGTTTGTTCTATCGTGAGGTTGTAGGTCGTTGTTTTCTAGCAGTGGGTCTTGCTGTAGTTGCTCCAGCTTTGTTGCATAGGCAATTAGAACAAGGTCTTGTAACAACTCTCATTGTTTGCTGTAGCTGTATGGCTTTGTCATGTATAGCAGCATTCTTTATCGGGTTAAATCGTTCAGAGCGGAATCAATTATTCTCAGTGCTAGCTAAAAGAATAAGTAAATAAAGGATATTTAATTATATTAATATACCAGGAATATAGATGAAAAAACTAATTTTTGGTTCAGGACTATCCTCATTTAAAGATTTTGATGGTTTAGTTCAAATGTGTCGTACTGCCATAAACCACAATATAATGGCTTTTGATACTGCTCCTTCATATAAGACGGAAGAGGTTCTATGTGCCGCTCTTCGTAATGTAACCAAAGAAAAAGGCATTGACAGAAAATCCATATGGGTTCAGACAAAAATTGATCCCATCCAAATGTATAATGGTCAAGTAGAGAAATATTTTAATGATAAATTAGTATCTATGCAACTCGATTATGTAGATGCTCTTCTAATTCATTGGCCCGTTTTAAAATATTTGCATAGAACTTGGACGGAGTTACTAGAACTCAAGAACCATGGCATTGCTAATCGAATAGGAATCTGTAATTTACGCATAGAACATCTTAAAGAGTTGAAAAGTATGGGTATAATTCCTGATATACTTCAAATCGAACGTCATCCACTTAATACATTTGCGGAAGAGGTCGCTTTTTGTAGAGAAAATGGTGTAGAATTACAAGACTATTCGCCCCTCTGCAAGATGCATCCAATATTAAGAGATAATAAACAATTGGCGACGTTATCTGAGAAATATGGAAAGTCAATAGGTTTAATTATTCTTCGTTGGCATATTGACACGGGTGCCACTCCTATTTTTACGTCTAAAAAGGAAAGCCGGGTCGATGAATATGCTGGAATTGAAGATTTTGAGTTATCGAAGTCTGATTGTGATATTATCTCAGCTTTGAATATTAATCATAAGTTATATTTGGAATCATTAATATGCCCAGGATTTTAAATAGAATCTTCCAAAAATTGAATTGGCCCATTACCAATATGTTATATGGACCTCTAAATAAGGTGAGTTCAACACGTCCCGTAGAAACAATTGATACTCTAATTATAGGTGACATATGTTCAGACTTCGTGATTAAAAAGCACTGCTCTTTAAATCATTGTATTAAATTACTAATGCCAGGACGTTCACTTTCTGCATCCTATATACTGTTAAATCATTTTACTTCTATTCTCCCTAAAGGTGGAAAAGTAGTAATTATTGATGGGCATGGACAGGAGAACTTGACTGCTTATGATTATCCGTATTTAAGTCAACTTTCAAGGCTGGAGTATGCTATTGTAGATCAACCAAGAAAAAGAGCTTATCCAATTCTTTATATACCTATAAAAAGTATCCAGTTGATAACCAAAATAGGTGGATTTGGATATAGAGAAAGTGAGTGTCAATATCCTGACATAGTAAATTTCTGTAACAGAAAAGGTTTGCAGTTAATTTATTTAGAACGTAAATAATATAAGAACTATGTATTCCGAGAAAAGAAATGTTTGCCAATTGCTGGCATTGCTCAAAGAGCATAACATAAGTCATTTTGTTGTATCACCAGGTAGTAGGCACATACCTATCGTTATATCGATGGAGTATGACCCATTCTTTAAACTATATTCTGTTGTTGATGAACGAGGTGCATCTTTTTTTGCAATTGGCCTCATGCAACGCTTTAAGGAACCTGTTGGTGTTATCTGCACATCGGGAACAGCGTCTGCAAACTACTGTTCTGCCATCAACGAGTGCCTGTATCAAGAGCTCCCCCTTCTTGTGTTGACAGCCGATAGACAGGAGTCTTTACGTGATCAGCATGAGGATCAGATGATAAGACAATCTACAATGTATTCCCCCATTGTAAAGATGGTCGCGAATCTTCCATTAGTTAAAGATGAAAACGACGCATGGTTTAATAACCGTTTGATTAATCAGGCTCTTCTTGAACTTACTCATCATGGTAATGGACCTGTTCAGATTAACATACCAGTACCAGAACATATAGATGCATTTAATACTCTAGTACTTCCTAACGAAAGGAAAGTTAATCGTTATGATTTAAGTAACACGAATTGGAATAGAATAGCTAATAATCTTAAGGGGAAGAATATTCTTGTCGTGTGTGGAGAAGGATATGTATTCACAGAAGAACAATATAAGATTCTGAATGAGTTTTGTAAGAAATATGATGCAGTTGTTCTTAGCGATAAAATGTCAAATTGTCATGTGTCGAATAGTATAGAGAATGCTTTTCCTGTACTTCAAGCTTTAAGCAATGCTGATGTAACTGAACTTGCACCTGATATTATCATCTCTATTCGTGCAAACTTTTCTTTTAACCCAGAGTTTAAGGGTTTTGTTAAACGTGCAAAGCTAAAAGGTTCTAAGATTGAAAATTGGTATGTTCATCCTGATGGTCGTGTAGTAGATCCATATCAAGGATTGTTGACAGATATTTATGAGATGGATGAATTTTGTTTCTTTGAACAACTTGCAAAAGAAAAAACAGAATATCCTTTAGAACCTGATTATGCAGAAGCGTGGAAGGTTATTGCAAATGCTATTGACGAGCCAGATGTAGAGTATGGGCACATAGATGCAGTAGGTAAATTTTTGAAACATATCCCTAATGATTGTATACTGCAGTTGGCAAATAGCAATTCAGTACGTATGGCACAACTCTATAATTTAGATTCAAGTATAGAAGTTCATTGTAATCGTGGTACTGATGGTATTGATGGTTGTATGTCAACCACCATAGGATTTGCATCAGAAACGGACAAACCTGTTTTTTTGATGATTGGAGATTTGACATTTTTCTATGATATGAACGCATTGTGGAATCGCCATTTGGGAAGTAATGTCCGAATTTTACTTGATAATAATGGTGGCGGAGCTATCATGCACATGCCCAATCGTCCAGAGTTTGCTTTAGAGCACTTGCCAAATTATATCTCAGCTAAGCATAATGCGAGCGCAAAGGCATGGGCGGAAGACCGTGGCTTTAAATACATTTCTGCCCATACAGAAGATGAGATAGAAAGTGGTGTAAAGACTTTATGTGATCTTGAAACTGAGGGTCCAGTCTTACTAGAAGTGTTCTCTGATATGCTTGAAGATACAAGAATCTTCAAAGAATATTACTCAACTATTCGAAGAGAGAAAATTGATCAAGGGCTTAAAGGTAAATCAAAAAGTGTTATAAGGAAAGTTTGCCTGACATTAGGTATAGACCCCTCCAAGTTGAAAGAAAAAATATTAGGAAGATAGACTTGTTCAAATGAAAATAGGAATACTTACACTTCCTCTCCATACCAATTATGGAGGAATCCTTCAAGCTTATGCTCTGCAGACAGTATTGCAGAGGATGGGACATGACGTAAAAATAATACAGAAGACAAGAAGAGACTTGGACGCGAGTAAACCTTGTCTTATTGATTATTTGAAAGCTGTTGTATCCAAATATATTTTTGGGAGAAATATTTCCATAAGATTAAAGAAGACTAAGAAACAAAATATTGAGAAATGGATAAATGAAGATAGAATCGTACGCCAAAATACTTGGCCATTTGTACAAACGCATTTCCATTTGCGCGATATAGATGGGTTTTGTCAGTTGCGTGAAAATGAATTTGATATACTCATTGTCGGTAGTGATCAAATCTGGAGAAAGCAATATATCAGGAATACACTGTGTTCAGACGTAGCAAATGCCTTTTTAGGTTTTGCTGCGAATTGGAATATAAAACGTATATCCTATGCGGCATCTTTTGGGGTTGATATTTGGGAGTTTAATAAGCGGGAAACAAAAAAAATTAGGAAACTTATAAATCTCTTTGAGAGAGTTAGTGTACGAGAGGAAAGTGGTGTTAGTTTGTGCAAGCAGAATCTTAATTATCCCAGTGCAATCCAAATGCCAGACCCTACATTTTTACTTGAAATAAATGATTACAGGCGATTGATAGAAGATATACCACTAGGAAAGGGAATGCTTCATTCTTATATTTTGGATGATACAGAAGAGAAGAATGAATTTGTAAAATCCATTGCACGTAAAAGAAGTTTAATAGTCAATAAGACAAATTCTAAAACAGATGATTGGAGTTTTCCTATAGAAGAGCGCATACAACCTCCATTGGAGAACTGGTTATGCGCATTTAGAGATTCTGATTTTGTGGTGTCGGATAGTTTTCATGCTTGTGTGTTTTCTGTTTTATTCAGAAAACAGTTTTTGGTTATAGGCAATCCAAAACGCGGAATGGCGCGCTTTGAAACTTTATTGAAATACTTTGGTCTAGGAAACCACTTAATTATTGATACAAATTCTTATGATATAACAACATATGCAGATATAGATTACACAATTATAGATGAGAAGTTAAACTCACTACGATTGAAAGGATTGAATTTCTTAAAATCTTACCTGTAAAAATATGATAAAGATTTCTATTGTAATTCCAGTTTATAATGCATCAAAATATTTACGTGCAACACTTGATAGTGTGTATAATCAAACTTATACGCACTGGGAAGCGTTGCTAATAGATGATGGAAGTAAAGACAAAAGCAGTTCTATCTGTGATGAATATGCCCAAAAAGACAATCGCTTTAGGGTTATTCATAAAGAAAATGGTGGAGTAAGTTCTGCAAGAAATATTGGAATATCTATGGCCGCTGGAGAGTATTTGTGTTTCTTAGATAGTGATGATCAGATGAAACCAAATCATTTTGAAATAGGACTCTCTAAGATAGGAGATGCAGATTTGTTAATATTTGGGTTCGAACGATGGAATTGCAGAACGGATGTTAGATCCTTGCCAGATAGTACAATCGTGGGGAAGGAGCAATGTCATGACTTCTTGTACGACTTAAAGGAGAATCCTTATACAAGTGAATTTTTCTGTTTTCCATGGAATAAACTGTATAAAAGGTCCATTATTGTAAACAACAATATCTCTTTTCCAACTGATATATCATTTAGAGAAGATGAAATATTTGGGTATAGATATATTCCCTATATTAATAAAATAGTGACAATATCTCATGTGCTGGTGGATTATAATGATGCCCCCTCTGGTTTATCTGCAAATAGGCTCAAACCAGAAAAAAGCATTCCATTAGCTCATCATTTAATAGAGCAAACGAAATGTGATAATAGTGATAAATCAAAGACAATTCTGTTTTTTAGAGCAATGACTTATCTTATTGATGCCGTTATTAACACAAAGAGTTTTGCTAAAAAAAAGAAAATTATAGAATCAATGATTCAGATATATTCTGATAGGGAATTTGAATTTGACAAGAATCATGTCATTGGAAAATCAAGGCATTTGTTGATTAAAGCTCTTGCCAATAAAAGTATTATTTCAATCTACGCATTATCTTTATATACAAGTCTTCGATATTATTTCAGAGTTTATATAAAAGGTGATAAGGAATTAAAACGATGGGGGACTAATGTTTGATTATGTCATTACTTGGAAGAATAAAAAATAGTATATCATGGTATTTTTTGGGGGGGAGGAAGCGTGCTGAAATCTTTGCACGTCAAAGAGAAGAGAATCAACAACATTGTTATGATTACCTTCCAGAAAATAATGGATGGAAGAAATATGGGGATAAACCAGTTCTCGGCGATGTGAAAACTGGGACTTTGTTTGATCCATATGTCTCAGTTAATGAGAATGAATTCGTAATGGTCGTTTCTGAGCGAAAGAGTGGAAATCTGATCCTGTTGAGATCTAATGATGGCATGTCCTGGGGGGAACAGACAACGATTCTGACCCGGAAGAAAAAGACATGGGAAGATACCGTTAATCGTGCATGTATTCTTTTTGTCGATAATAAGTGGCATATATGGTACACTGGTCAGAAAGGCCGTAAAAGTAGAATAGGGCATTTAACTTCTGATAGTTTTAAACACTTTTCTCGATATTCAAATAATCAGCCTGTTATAACTCCCACATTACCGGAAGAAGGAGACTCTGTTATGAATCCTTGTGTTTTATGGAATGTGGAAAAACATATTTTCCAAATGTGGTATGCTGCAGGCGAAAATTACGAACCTGATATGATTTTCTATGCAGAAAGTACAGATGGCGACAATTGGCATAAACGAGAGACTCCAGTACTGGAAAAGTTAGAAAGTCATGAATGGGAAGCCTTTAAGGTCGGAGGTTGTGATGTTAAACGCTTGAAAGATGGAACTTATATTATATACTATATAGGATACCAGAATCTTGATGTGACAAGGATTTGTTTCGCAACATCAGTTGATGGAATTCATTGGGAAAGAACTAGCGATAATTATTGCATTTCTCCTTCAAAAAACTCGTGGGACAGTGATGCTTGCTATAAGCCATCTGTTGTCGAAAAAGACGGTGAATATTATATGTGGTATAATGGTAGGAGAGAGACATTTGAGTATATAGGTTTGGCAAAGAAAAAGATAGAATAATGATACAATACGATTATTTAATTGTTGGCTCTGGTTTATTTGGAGCTACATTCGCGCATGAAGCTACTCGACATGGGAAGAAGTGTCTCGTTATAGACAAACGCCCCCAATTGGGTGGTAACGTCTATTGTGAAAATGTGGAGGGCATCAACGTACATAAGTATGGCGCACACATTTTCCATACCAACAACAAAGAAGTATGGGATTATGTGAATACCATTGTACCCTTCAACCGCTATACGAACTCACCTGTAGCCAATTACCACGGCAAACTCTATAACCTACCATTCAATATGAACACCTTCTATCAGATGTGGGGTGTTACCACACCTGATCAAGCAGTGGCAAAGATTGAAGAGCAGAAGGCTGAGGCTGTTGCAAAGATGAAAGCAGAAGGCATATATGAACCTCGCAACCTTGAAGAGCAAGGGCTTTGTCTTGTGGGTAAAGACATTTTTGAGAAGCTCATTAAGGAATACACCGAGAAGCAGTGGGGTCGCAAGTGTAGCGAACTGCCTGCATTTATTATTAAACGTCTGCCGGTACGCCTCGTATTTGATAACAACTATTTCAACGATGCTTACCAGGGCATTCCCATTGGTGGTTACAATAAGCTCGTTGAAGGCTTGCTTGAAGGAGTTGAGTGTAAGATTGATACAGACTTCTTTAAGAGCGAATACCGCGATTGGCGCAAGTATGCCAAGAAGTTGGTATATACTGGACCTATTGACGAGTACTTTGATTACTGCTCTGGTAAACTTGACTGGCGTACAGTGAGTTTCAAGACTAAAGTCTTGGATAAACCAAACTATCAGGGCAATGCCGTGGTGAATTATACATCACATGATGAACCATATACTCGTGTGATTGAGCACAAACATTTTGAGATGTTTGGTCAGGCTGTATACGATTGTCCCAAGACAGTTATCAGTGAAGAGTACTCTACAGAATATAAAGAAGGAATGGAACCTTTCTATGCTGTAAATGATGAGCGTAATAATGCACTTGCAGAGGAATACTGTCAGTTGGCAGAGAAAGAGGATGGAGTATTGTTTGGAGGCCGATTGGCAGAGTACAAGTATTATGATATGGCACCTATTATTGAAAAAGTTCTTAAACTTCAAAATATTTAGTGATGAAAAAAGTACTAATTTGGGATACATTTCCTTTATCTAATAGTGGTGGTCCTAATGGATATTTATATAATATTCATGAGTATCTTAGAAAATACCCGACAAGTCAAATCACTTTCCTGTCGGATATTTTAGGTCAACAAACCAAATTTTCTGATAATATTGAGGTTAAAAAAAGAAATCGAACTGGCATCTTCACTTTTTTTCGTATTATTTATAATTATTGTTGGCGTGTTTATAGATTATGCGATGTTATTATACCATCTTCTATAGATTTGAATGAATATGATTTCATTCACGTCCATTCGATAAATCAAGTTCTTGGTATAAGAAAGAAATACCCATCTTATCATGGCAAAATTATTGTGACAAGTCATTGTCCTTGCTTGTGGATTGATGAAATGCTAACAATCTTGCCACGGTGGGCTAAATATCTAAGACCTTTTGCAATTCTGAATGAATGTGCTTCTTATGATTCTGCTGATTACATCATGTTTCCATGCAAAGATGCTCGTGAACCATATGAAAAAGACAAAAGGATTAGCAGGTGCTTTAAGAAAAACGAAGATAAGTTTTTCTATGTACCATCATCGATATTAGATTTGGAAATAGACGAAAGAAAAATCCAAAAGTTTGAGGACTTAGGAATACCCAAAGATTCATTTGTTATTACTTATTTTGGACGTCACAATGAAATAAAGGGGTATGATATTCTCAAGGAGGTTGGAAAGTCTTTACTTGATAAATATCCTAATCTGTACTTCCTATGTGCGGGAAGAGGTCCTATTGCACCATTAAAACATCGCAGATGGATTGAACTTGGCTTTATAAACAACACCAATGAGTTGTTGTATCAGAGCGATTTGTATATTTTGCCAAATAGAGAGACTTATTTTGATCTTGTAGTGTTGGAAATCTTAAGATCATCTACCCGGTTAATATTTTCCGATACAGGTGGAAACAAATTCTTTAAGACTCTCCAACCAGAAGAAACATCAGAATTATATTATTTTGATATAGACAAATTGGATGATTTGTTGTTACTCGTTGAATGTGCAATAAAAGAAAAAGAGTTGTCTGCTGAAAGTTATAATCAGAAAGGAAATTTAAATCGACAGCTTTTTTTGAAATATTTTACAATAGAAACATATATGAATAATTATATTCGTCAAGTTAATGATTTGATGTAAGAATAATCTGCTATATTTGAGTAATTTAATAGTTACAGGTAATACATGAAGATTCTTTGGATTACAAATATTCTTTTTCCAGAAGCAAGAGCATTGATAACGGGAAACAATAACCAGCTATCTGGCAGTGGCGGTTGGATGTTGGGAGCATCCAAAGCACTTGTAAAACATGGAGATTTGACTCTTTGCATTGCTACAGTGTCTCGTCTTGTTAGCGAACTTACAAAATTGGATGGTGAAGATTTGATGTATTATGTGTTACCCTTTGGCAAGGGAAACAATTTTGAGAACGATGACTACATCCCTTTATGGAAGACTGTGAATGATGATTTTAAACCAGACGTAGTACATATCCATGGAACAGAGTTTTCTCATGGATTAGCTTTTATTGAGGCATGTGGCGCTAATAATGTCGTTGTCTCAATTCAGGGACTCACATCTGCTTGCTATAAATATCATCATTCGGGAATTTCGTCCTTTCAGTTGTTACAAAATACTACCTTTAGAGATATATTTACAGGTGGAACTCTTCGGGTTGATAAAATGTTCAAAAGGAAAAGTGCGTATGAGAGAAAAATGCTGCAAAAAGTCCATCATATCATTGGACGAACGTCTTGGGATAGAGCGCACGCATGGGCTATAAATCCTAATGCCAAATATCATATTGGTAATGAAACGTTAAGGGAGATTTTTTATGATGGGCATTGGACCTATGACGGATGTGATAAGCATTCTGTTTTCTTAAGTCAGGTAAGTTCACCATTGAAAGGTTTCCATATTTTCTTGAAGGCTGTGCCATTGATAATAAGAGAGTATCCAGATTTAAAATTAAGAATTGCGGGTAGTGATGTGACTCACAAAGGGTCTTTTGTGGAGCGAATGAAACTCTCAGATTATGGAAAAATCATAAGAAAACTGATTAAACAAAGTGGTTTAGAGGATAGAATAGTCTTTACCGGTCCCCTTAGTGCAACTCAAATGAAGCAAGAGTACTTACGTGCGAATGTTTTTGTTAGCCCTTCAAGTATTGAAAATTCTCCGAACTCATTGGGAGAAGCTCAATTATTAGGAGTCCCATGTATCGCCTCTTATGTAGGTGGAACGATGGATATGATACCGAATGAATCATGCGGAACCCTATATCGATTTGAAGAAGTAGAAATGCTTGCATACAAAATATGTGAAATTTTCAAAAAATCATCGACTTTTGATAACAGAAATATGATAGAAGAGGCAAGAAAGAGACATGATTCCGTGAAAAATATGATAAAATTGGTTGAAACGTATAAACTTATCATAAGCGAAAATGATAACTCATAAAGTGCAAGAGAATAATAAAGGCCTAAAATGGGATTATTTTTTTGTGTTGCTTCTCATTTGTTATAGTGGCAATCCTTTTTTTATATTTTCTCCATTTGTCCGTGAGGCTCATATTATTTTGACAATTATATTTGCTTTCCTTATTTTTAAAAGAGGGAAATTCGACATATACCTAAAATACATTCTTTTTGTATTGCCCATTTTCGTTATCATGTTACTCCACATGGCCATGTTTGTTGAAGCGTCTATTTCAACAAATCTCTTCATGTTGATGAAGATGTTTATTGGGGTTTCTGTTGTATGTATGGTAGGTAAAAGGTTCATTTACGCTTATGTGAATACAATAGTTGTGCTTACAGTCATCAGTTTGATATGTTGGATATATAATATTATCTTTGGTTTAATTCCAGGGGGAGTTGCTGTTACAGAAATATGCAACTCTATTGTAGTGTATACACAGGATATTTATAGAGTTCAAGACGCCTCTTTGAGAAATACTGGAATGTTTTGGGAACCGGGCGCACACCAAGGCTTTTTGAATCTAGCTCTTGTTTTTTTGATGAGATTGGATGATATTAATAAAAGAAGATTCAAAGCTATAGTCTTGGTTTTAGGGGTCCTATCTACACAAAGTACAACCGGATATATTGTGCTTATGCTGGTATCTTTAATGTATGTGTTAGAAAAAGAAAAAGTTAGTGGGTCTAGAAAGTCATTATTGTTTGTTGTGTTCCTATTTGCATCATATTTTATTTATACTGAGGTTTCATTCTTAGGAGATAAGATTGAAGACAACTTATCGGACACTTCTTCTTCCCAAGGTCGTGTGACAGATTTTATTAAATATAAGCAGCTGATAGAAGAACATCCTTTGATGGGTAATTCTTATAATAGTAAGGTGGTTTCAGGAAATGGTTTTTTCTATCAGATCGTATCTATCGGATTCATCGGTACTTTGTATCTTCTTGTTTTTTTGTACAAAAAAGTGTTGAAAGGTACTACTCCGCTTTTTGCGACCTTATTTTTAGCCACTATTATTGTCATGTATAATGGTGAGGTATTTGTGACAATGCCCTTTTTTATGGCCTTGCCTTTTATAGAATTTCCGAAACAATCAAAAAATAAGATCATTTTAGTATAATGGCACTACTTTTTATTTCTAGTATAGTTCCTGATAAGGAAAAGTACCAAAGTAAAGCATTTAATCGATCGGGAAACAACGTTTTACTTGGTATTGCAGATGCATTACCTCCGTCTCTTAATAGTGAAGTGTGGGGGGCGCGACCAGTTCCATCCTTTCCTCTTGGGAAAATATGGATATCAGGAGGCGAGGAACAGTTAAATAATGGCAAAACTGTTTATTTAATTCCATTCCTGAACATTAAGCTATTGAAAGATTTATTCAAGGGTTTTTATTGCCTGTTTAAGATTGCTAAATGGAAGAGAAAACACGAGGATGAAGAATGCAAAATCCTATTGTATAATATCTATTCGCCTCCGATACCGATGCTTAGCATGGTTTGCAGATTGTTTCATATTCAGCTGTTTGCAATCTTATATGATTTGGGAATGCCGCCTAAAAGGTTAGGATTGAGTCGGGCGACTATGCTTGGATATAGCATAGGCGAGTATTTTGCAAAAAAATATATCCCCCAATTGGATGGACGTATCGTTATTAATGAGAGTATCGTACGATGTTATGCTCCCCAAAAAGATTATTTATTGATTGATGGTGGTATAAATGACAATATCGTTAAACATCTATTCCCATTAAAAATTTCAGAAACTAGGGAATGTATATTTGTTTGTGCGGGGATGTTATGGGATCAGAATGGGACAAAACTTATATTAGAAGCAATGAAATTATGTGCGAATCCGAACATAAAGGTGGCATTCGCAGGAAGGGGTAATGATGTTGAATTAATTAAAGATGCCGCGAAAGCAGATAACAGAATAAGTTATGAGGGTATGCTTTCAATTGATGAACTATTTAAACTTTATGAACGTTCTGATGTTTTGCTTAACTTGCGAATTGAGGAAGAGGTAGATTTTCACTTCCCATCAAAACTTTTGGAATATATGGCGACGGGTAAAGTTGTTCTTTCCACGTCAATTGCTCATGCAAAGCGTGATTATGGGCATCTGATAGAAATATTGGACGAAATCACTCCACGGGCGCTCAAGGATGCAATGGAGCGTATTGCAGAAATGCCTAAATCAATTCTTTATGAAAAAGGGAAAAAGTCTAGGGAATTCATGCTGGAGAATCGGACTTGGAAGAAACGGACGGAAGAAATAATTCGATATATGTATAACAATGGAAATGGATAGACAAAGGACTGCATGGATAGATGTGGCTAAGGGTATGGGAATAATAATGGTTTTTATTGGTCACTCCTCCTTACCAAAGATTCTTTCAGACTTTATTTGGGCTTTTCACATGCCTTTGTTTTTTTTCCTATCTGGATGGTGTACAAACTGGAAAAAACTATCTCCAAAAGAGTTTTTATTACACAGGATAAAAACGTTGATGATACCTTTTTTTATCTATTCCACCATAGTCCTTACGATAGAGTATGTGGCCGGTTTTTCAAACATCCTACTATGGCTACATCAAGGGTGGCAGGGTTATGCACTTTGGTTTATACCAGTTCTGTTTATGGCGTCTTTCATAGCAAGGGTAATCAACATATTCGGTAACAAAGTTGTGATTATTTGTGAAGCCGTATGCATATTGTTAGGTGCTTCTTTAAGATATACTGACGTTACATTGCCTTGGACTATGAGTACTGTTCCATACGCCACTTTTTTGATTTTGGCAGGGTGGCAATTGAAATCATTTTCAAGCTATATTGAGAAACCCAGAATTTGGATAGGTGTAATAGGACTGGTTATTACATTTATAGTTTCTCATTTCTGGAGGTTAGACATGGCGTGGAACAATATACTTCCGATTATACCATTAACAATAGGTGCTTTTAGTGGTTTTTTTTTGATTTCAACGGTTGCGTCAGTAATTAGTAACAGAATCAAATTTCTATCAAAAATTCTCCAGGGTGTTGGAAAGGAAACATATATAGTTTTAGCATTTTCACAAGTTTTGTCGATGACAATTATTAATTGTACTTCAATTGACAGGATAACACGTAATCTGATAGTAATAATCCTTTTGGTTGCAATAAAATATTTAAAAGATTTTGTCAATAGTCATATAGGCTTTAAGTTATTACGATAGCATAAACGGTAGCAATGAAAATAGCTTTTTTTTCGATTTACCTAAATCATCATCAAGCGGTCCTTGCAGATGAATTATATTCACTTCTTAAGGATGATTATGTATTTGTGGAGTTAGCTGAATGTAAAGATAATAAGGGCAGTCTTGAGAATTTTTCCAATAGACCATATTTATTGAAGGCGTGGGAATCATCAGATACTAGAGATTATGCAATGGAGATTGCAAGAACATTTGATGTGTGTGTGTGTGGTGGACATTTGGCAAATGCTTTTCTTGACGAACGTATGAAGGAGAGGCTTCTTACTTTCGATATGGGTGAACGCCCGTTAAAACGCGGATTGTTGAATATGCTGTCCCCTCGACTCATAAAAAGTCAATGGAAATATCATACCAGCTACTACATAAAGCCTTTTTATCGACTATGCTGTAGTGCTTATGCCCCGAATGACTTATATTTCTTACATTCTTTCAAGGATAGATGCTTTAAATGGGGCTATTTCACGAAAGTGGATGTGAATTATAAAGTTGAAACGCAAAATCAAGATACTTCCACTTCAGGAATTACACCACTCATGTGGTGTGGAAGATTTTTGAAGTGGAAGCACCCAGAACTCCCTGTTCTGTTGGCTGCAAGATTAAAGGCTAATGGCTATAAATTTGTTCTTGATATGTATGGTAGCGGGGAGGAATTAGAGAAAACAAAAAAACTTGCAAAAAGGTTAGATGTTTCAGATGTCGTGCTTTTTTGTGGAAATTTGCCCAATGACCAAATATTAGAAGCCATGAGGAAACATAATATTTTCCTTTTTACATCTGATAAAAATGAGGGTTGGGGGGCAGTCCTGAACGAAGCAATGAGTAATGGGTGTGCTGTAGTCGCTTCTGATGAAATTGGCTCTGCTCCATATCTAATAGAAAATAAAAAAAATGGATTGTTGTTCAAATCTGGCAGTATTGCGGATCTATATCAGAAAGTCTCATTCTTGATAGACAATCCGGTTTATAAAGATGCTATGCGCATAGAGGCTGTGAAAACCATTGTCGGCCTATGGTCTGCTCGTACTGCGGCTTCTAGACTGGTGGATTTGTGTGAAAAGTTATTAGCTAATTCAGAATTATTGTGTTTGCCAGAAAATGGCCCTTGTTCTAAAGCGCTTCCATTATAATTGTGACTATGCCAAAACTACTAATGATTAACGTATGTGCCAATTGGGGCTCGACGGGGAGAATTGCAGAGCAAATCGGTGTACTTGCTCAAAAAAATGGATGGGATGTATACATGGCTTTTGGTGGTAGTCATAATCCCTCACAACTTAAGACTATCAAAATAGGGAATAAAGCACTAAGGTTTCTCCATTATATTTTATATCGATTTTTTGATAGAGAAGGTATGGGGTCTATAATTGCTACATGGTTATTTTCCAGAAAAATAAAGAAAATTAAGCCTGATGTAGTTCACCTACATAATATACATGGTCACTATTTAAATTACACAATATTGTTTAAGGCTCTTAAAGAAATGCGAGTCCCTGTTGTATGGACATTACATGATAATTGGCCAATAACAGGACATTGCTATCTTTACAGGAAAAATGATTGTAATAAATGGAAAACGGAGTGTGACAATTGTATTAAAAATGGACGATATGCTTTTGATAATTCCAAGGCTAATTTTATTAGAAAAAAAGAAGCATTTACTTCCTTGGACTGTATAACGTTAATAACGGTATCTCGATGGCTTGCAGGAGTGGTCAAAGAATCTTTCTTAAAGAAATACCCGTTGAAAACCATATATAATGGGATTGATCTTAATGTGTTTAGGCCCCATAATACGGACGAAATCCGTAAAAGGTTTCAGCTGTTTGGACAGACTATTATATTAGGCGTTGCATCGACGTGGACAGAAGGCAAAGGATATAGTGATTATATTTCATTATCCAGACTTTTACCTGATGATTATAAAATAGTAATGATTGGTTTAACCAAGAAACAGATTACGAAATTACCTAATAATATTTTAGGTATTGAAAGAACGCAAAACGTTGCGGAACTTGTTGAGTGGTATTCAATAGCAGATGTAGTATTGAGTTTGTCATATGGGGAATCTATGGGATTAACCCCCATTGAAGGTATGGCTTGTGGTACGCCCGCGGTTGTATATGATAATACCGCACAGCCGGAGCTGGTGACTTCTGAAACAGGCATAATTGTAGAAACAGGAAATGTTGGTGCTGTTAGAGATGCTATCATTAAACTTTGTAGCATGCCAAAATCTGATTATATAGAGAAGTGCACGAAAAGAGCTTCTGTATTTGAAAAAGAAAAGCAATTTCACGAATATATAAGTGAATATGAATATATTCTTTCTAAATGTTAGTGCTAGGCATTCATGCTAACTGTATCGTTCTATAAAAACTGTATTTGAATGAAAGTACTTTTTACACTACTTCATCTTGCTTCAGATCTAAGGTCTGGAGGCATGTACATGGATATGGCACAAAAGTATGCTTCAGAAGGGCATCAAGTTACCATAATTACAGGGTCGGAAGGAAAAACTAATTTCCAAATGGAGCTTGGAATGAGAGTCCTCCGAGTTCATTCATTACCTGTCTTGTATGTCAAGAATCTGTTAATGAAGGGTATCGGTATGGCAACTCTTCCCTGGTTTTTCAAAAGAGCGTACAAGATTTATTTAAAAGATGAGAAGTTTGATTGGATAATCATGCCGACACCACCGATTACTTTGATTGATGTTGTAAAATATATCAAAAAGAGGAGTGGTGCCAAATTATACATGGTTCTGAGAGATATCCATCCGCAGAGCTCTGCAAGTCTAGGAGAAATAAGGTATCAGTGGATGGTGAACTACTTATATCGCCGTTCCGACTTAGGTTATAGATTGTCTGATATTGTGGGGTGTATGTCACCGGCCAATATCAAGTTCATACAGCAAGAGCATAAAATTCCGAATTCGACTCGGTGTACGGTATTGTATAATTGGACGAATTTTCAACCATATAAAACTGAAGATTCTTCTGAATTGAGGAAAAAGTACCATCTGGAAGGAAAATTCTTGGTTTTATTTGGTGGTAATCTCGGATTGGGACAGTGTGTGGAGAATATTGCAGACCTGGCTGCACATTATTTAAATAACGATAATGTCCGTTTTGTTATCATCGGAAAAGGTGTGAAGAAAGATGCGTTGCAAGATATGGCTAAGGAGCAGGACTTGACCAATATGATATTTCTTGACTTCATGCCTCGTGAGGATTACTTACGCTTTGTAAAATCTGCAGATTTGGGGTTGATATCAATTCATGGAAACAATGCTGCACCAACATGCCCGTCGAAGGCTCTTTCTTATATGTCGCTAAAAATACCGATATTAGCTTTGATTAATAAAAACAATGACTACGGCCAGATACTCGCAGATAAAGCAAAGGCGGGTTTTTGGGCAGTAGCCAGCGATAAGGAGCGCGTGTATAATCTATTTGATATGATTTATAGTGATGCACAACTGCGAAAAAATATGGGTGAGAATGGTTATAATTTTTTATGTGAAAACCTTACAACAGACAAGGTTTATGCAGAAATGATAAAACAAATGTCCGAATGAAAATACTTATTGTTGGTGGCGGACTGCAGGGGTTGTCCTGTGGGGAGTCTCTCTACGAACGTCATGAGGTAAGCATTGTGGCTAAGGACTTGATGTGTCGTAAGAGCAAGTTCTTTCACAAGGTATATACTGATGTTGAAATGGATGAATCTCTCCTGTCACTTTTTGAGAAAGAACATTTTGACGTGTTGATACCGGTTAGTGACAAGACTGTTCCTTATATCAGTAAAAACAAGATACTTATTGAAGGGAAATATGATATAAAATGTACATGCCCTACGGAGGACTTGTTAGCGATGGTAGGAGATAAACATGCATTTATGGCCTTTTGTGCGGAGAACGATATACCTCATCCAAAGACGGTTGCTCTTTCTGAGAATACAACGGATAAAGCTGCCGTATCAGTGGGATTCCCATCGCTCATCAAGCCCGACTTTTCGGTTGGTGCTCGTGGTATAACAAGAGTTGACTCGTTGGAGGAGTTGGAGAAGAAATATCCAGCAGTCAGAGAGCGTTTTGGAGCATGCACACTGCAAGAGTTGGTAGAGAACGAGGAGTATTATTATAATGTAATGCTCTATCGCACCAAGGATGGAAGATTCTTGGGGTATGCTATCAGCAAGATTATAAGGATGTACCCAGTCCATGCGGGCAGCAGCTCTTGCCTTGTGACAGTGGAGAACGATGAAATCTTGCGAATCTGCAAAGATTGCCTTGACAAACTAAACTGGGTAGGAATGGCAGACTTTGACGTGCTGCAGCGGTTAGACAATGGAGAATACAAAATTATCGAGATCAATGCCCGTGTCCCCGCCAGTTTGAGAGCAGCGTATATTTCGGGCGTTAATTTTCCGGAGATAATTGTCAGGAATGCGATGAATGAAGAAGTTCCACACGATGATTATCAGCAGGGTAAAACATTGCGTTATCTTGGCCTTGATATTATGTGGCTGCTTAAGTCACCCAAGCGGTTCACTGCCAAGCCCAGTTGGTTGCGATTTATTGGGAAGGACCTCTACTATCAAGACATCTTCAGACAAGACCCTTCATCATGGTGGACGTGGCTGGCAGAAGGAATCGGTAAAATAACCCAAAGAAACAAGAGACTCAGATGAATATTCTAACATTTGATATAGAGGAGTGGTACATCGAGAAGATGTATCGAGGTGGACATGCTGAAAAGTACCGTGAGTTTGATAATCATCTCTGTCGTATTCTCGCCCTGTTAGAAATGTTACAGACAAGGGCGACATTTTTCTGTGTTGGTAAATTAGCGACAGACTTCCCGCAAGTGGTAAAGTTGATAGCCTCGAAAGGGCATGAGGTGGGGTGCCACTCGAATACACACCAATGGCTGAATAAGATGACACAACAGGAAGCCTTGGAGGATACTCGGACGGCTATAGATGCATTGGAACAATGCCTTGGGAAGAAGGTGGTAAGCTATCGTGCTCCAGCTTTCTCTATTGGTGAGCAAAACAAATGGGCGTTCGAGGTGTTGGCTGAGTGTGGCATCGAAAGAGATGCCTCAGTCTTCCCAGCATCGCGTGACTTCGGGGGCTTTCCTCAGTTCGGGAGCCATGAGCCCACACTTGTCACCTATCAGGGTGTCACCATCAAGGAGTTTCCTATTCCGACTATGAGACTGCTCGGTAAGGAACTGGCTTATTCCGGTGGCGGCTATTTCCGTTTTTTCCCCCTTTGGCTTATTAGAAGTCGCATAAAGGATAGTGCCTATAACATGTGTTATTTCCATATCGGTGACTTGTTGGAAGGTGAGCATAAGTTGAAGACGAAAGCAGAATATGAGGAATATTATCGAGAACCGGGAACGTTACTCAATCGCTACAAGCGTTATATCAAAAGCAATCTCGGTCACCATGGCGTTTTCGAGAAGATGGAACGACTTATCAGTTCAGGTGATTTCTTGGGTTTGGAAGATGCTGTAGGAATGATAGAATGGAGCAAAGTGCCCAAATATCAATTGTAGATTTGCTAAGTATATAATATAAAAGGATATAACAGAATAAAATGTTTTTAACTTTTTTTGATTTCTAGGTTTTACTTATAGCGCTGATATGCATCACTCCGATAGAATAGTGACTATCATGTTATTTGCTTACATATAAGGTTTGAACGATTATGCTATACAAAGTTGCACATATATTGCGAGATAAGTTTGGGTGGCTGTGGGATATTATAGAAAAGATAAACTCGTGGTTATTTTTCTTGAGATATGGAGGACGGCTAAAGGGATTTTCTTTTTCTGCTGTTCCTGATGGTTATGAGATATTGCCTTTAAGAGATGTTTCTACAGAGAAGGTAGTGGCATTCTTCGAACAGCAGCCAGACGAGGCTTATACGTTTTTCCATCCGCATGGATTTGATGCTACGAGCATAAAGAAATTGCAGATGAATAGATCTTTTCTTGCTTATGTTTTGCTTGAAAATAATCATATTGTTGGATATGTGTTTTTGAGGAGCTTTTTTACAGGTAAGTGTTTTCGTGGTAAGATGGTAGATTGTCAGCATAGAGGTAAGGGACTGGCAAAGGTACTTGGAATGATTGCCAACGAAATAGCATATAATATTGGTTTAAGAATGTTTGCAACGGTTTCTCCTGAGAATATTGCCTCTTTCGCATCAACCAAGGCTGTGAATGATATTAAAATCATAAAACAAATGCCAAACGGAGACTATCTAATTGAGGAGTTACCAAAAACAAAATAGAATTGGAATAAGTGTTGTTTTACAACAGGTTTGTAATTGGTGTAGGTTGCTTTATACTTATAAGGATTCAATGAATTTCATTCTTATGGAATCACTGATTAAGACGGATGGACAGATGGAGAATGGAAGGCGTTATACAATCTTGTAAGCAGATGTCTTGGTATGCTAATTCGGATTCAAGATTCATGTGTTATGATTCACCGTTTGATATGAAAGCTGATCGGATTGTGGAATTCGTACGGACGTCAGGTGACATGGGATATAGTAGGGACATGAGTTATTCAGTATGTACCCGTATCTCATCAGAAAGTGTGTCTCAATGTGTCGACGCATAGGTGATTTGATGAATCATGTAAGGACTTTTATATAGATTTCCTCCTCTTCTTACCAACGATTCTGTAGACTGGGGTGAGATTTGCGATGAGTAGAGAAGTGTGATTAGTTAATACCTAATTTTTTGTTATGATACTGAAATACATATTTGACCTAGTGGTCTCATTAATAGGATTATTGATCCTTTGGCCAGTTCTTGTTATTGTGGCTATTCTGGTGAAGGTGAAGATGCCTGGCGGTCCTGCGTTCTTTGTGCAGAAACGTGTGGGGAAGGGCGGTAAGCTGTTTGAATGCCATAAGTTCCGCACGATGATACCTGTAAAGAATAACGAAGGTGCTGAGGGCAAAAAAGGTGATAAGAATTGGAGTACGGTGAGTGTAGCAGGAGATAGTCGTATCACACCACTTGGCTCTACATTACGCCACTATAAACTGGATGAACTGCCTGGGCTGTGGGATGTGCTTATCGGCAACATGAGCTTTGTCGGGCCAAGACCGGATGTACCTGGGTATGCGGATCATCTACAAGGTGATGACAGGGATGTGTTGAAATTGAGACCAGGGATTACTGGGCCTGCTACATTGAAATATCGTCTGGAGGATGAAATGTTGGCAGATGTCAGAAGGTTGATGTCTGAGGGGAAATTTCTTCCCCAGAAGGAAATTGACAAGATGACTGATCAGGAACTTGCAGTGTGGTATAATGACAACGTCATCTACCCTGATAAGGTACGTTTAAATTGCTACTATTATCATCACTATTCTTTTATAAAGGACATTCAGATGATATTATGTACTGTACTTGGGAAGAAAATGGAGTACGCTGGAGAAGTAATATAAAGATGTTAACCATGTAACGTATGAGACAATGAAAAATTAATCATATCGTTAGGTTGATAAAGATGCGATTAAGCGAAATAAAAGATCCTTTTCTGTCATTAGTGTGCTTGGGAATAGGTCATTCCAGAGATGTCCTTCCTGAACAGATGAATTGGGGGGCAATTGAAAACCTTGCTATCCAGCAAGGGCTTTCAGCTATTGTATTAGATGGGATAGAGAAACTTCCAGATGACTGCCGTCCTCCGCAGTTATTGTTGCTGCAATGGATTGGGGAGGTCCTTAGCTGTTACGAAAACCACTATGTGGAGTATGAAAAGGCGATAGGGCAATTGGCTTATTTCTATAACAACCATGGATTTAAAATGATGGTGTTGAAGGGGTATGCGTGTTCATTGGACTGGCCTAATCCAAAGCACCGGCCTTGTGGGGATATAGATATCTGGCTATTTGGAAAACAGAAGGAAGCAGATGCAGCATTGGCTGCTAGTTCCAAGTTTCAAGATTCTTCGACGTGCAAAGCGACAAAGTCGAGCGCAAGTTTCAAGATCGATTCGAGTCATCACCACCATACAGTATTTGAATGGCAAGGGTTCACTGTTGAGAATCACTATGACTTTGTAAATGTGCATGCTCGCAAGTCGAGCGCAGAGCTGGAGAGGATTTTTAAGAGACTTGGAATGGATTATTCCCATGACGTGGAGGTGAAAGGAGAGAAGGTCTATCTCCCATCACCGAACCTTCACGCTCTGTTTTTGATCCGTCATATGGTGAGCCATTTTGCGGCAGCTGAGATTACATTGAGGCAGGTGCTCGATTGGGCATTCTTTGTAGAGAAGCATGCAAAGGAGGTAGATTGGAAATGGCTGGAAGAGATGTTGGTAAAGTTCCATATGAAGGAGTTTGTGAGTTGCATCAATGCTATTTGTGTGGAAGATTTGGGATTCCCTATTGGCATCTTTCCGGAGGTGCGGTTTGTACCAGAATTGAAGGAGAGAGTGTTGAAGGACATACTTGATCCTGAATATACTGCGGCATCGCTCAGGGGATTTTTGCCTCGCCTGATTTATAAATATAAGCGATGGCAGGGGAATGCCTGGAAACAGAAAATGTGTTATGGTGAAAGTAGGTGGTCTGCATTCTGGTCTAGTATTTGGGCTAAGATATTGAAACCGGCGAGTATTTAGCTTAATAGCTTAGTAGCTTAAGAAGTTTAAAAGTCCAAGGAATTTGAAAATGATAATAGATAAGAAGATACTGTATGAACTGAGCGCGAAAGCCAAGGAGAACCCGAGGCTGCGTTGCAATCTGGATATGCGGAATAGTGCTGACGACCTGTCGCAACGGATGCTGAATGCTTTGGAGCCAGGGACGGTGATGCCTATACACAGGCATAAGGGTACATCTGAGACGTGTATCTGCATTCGTGGGCACTTTGAGGAGTATTTCTATGATTCTGACGGGCGGCTGACGGATACCATAGATATGGTACCGGGTGGAGTGGTGCTGAATATAGAAGCAGACCAGTGGCATAGCTTGAAGTGCTTAGAGAGCGGAACGGTACTGTTTGAGGCCAAAGATGGGCCGTACCATCCGCTGGAAGAGGATGAGGTCTTTAATCCCGAAAACTTCTAAAAGCACGAAAAGCCCTAAAAATCTTTCAGATGATGAGATTTTTTTGCTCAAATGTATTGAAAGTTCGCTTTCATAAGCACTTCAGAAAATCAAAATCTTTGTTCATTACAAAGCAATCTTTACAAAGATTGTCATCTAAAGGTAATGATTCGTAGAATTAGAGAGATTTGTATTCAAAAATAAATCCATGCAGTCTTTTGAATATGTGGTCAAAACAGATTTTTCGTAAGTTCTGTGCCTTTAGATGTTTTAGTGATAGAAATATACATTAATATAAATAACAAGTAATTCAATATGAGTGTATTTAAAGACAAAGTCCTCCTGATTACAGGAGGCACAGGCAGTTTTGGTAATGCAGTGTTGAACCGCTTTTTGAGAACGGATATCGGGGAGATACGTATCTTCTCGCGTGATGAAAAGAAACAGGACGATATGCGTCATGACTTCCAGGCTCGTATGCCGGAGGTAGCTAACAAGATTAAGTTCTACATTGGTGACGTGCGTAACAAATCGACACTGAAGTACGCCATGAAGGGTGTGGACTATGTGTTCCATGCTGCAGCCCTGAAGCAGGTGCCCAGTTGTGAGTTCTTCCCCATGGAGGCTGTGAAGACCAATGTGATTGGTACAGACAACACGCTGGATGCAGCTATTGATGCTGGCGTGAAGTGCGTGATTTGCCTCTCCACAGACAAGGCTGCTTATCCTATCAACGCGATGGGTATCACCAAGGCCATTGAGGAAAAGATAGCTGTGGCTAAGAGCCGACTGAGTGGTGACACGAAGATCTGCTGCACTCGTTACGGTAATGTGATGTGTAGCCGTGGTTCGGTTATTCCTTTGTGGATTGACCAGATTCGTAAGGGCAATCCTATCACTTTGACAGAGCCCAAGATGACGCGATTCATCATGAGCCTCGAAGAGGCTGTTGACTTGGTACTGTTCGCCTTTGAGAATGGTAAGAATGGTGATATTCTCGTGCAGAAAGCTCCCGCCTGCACCATCCAGACTCAGGCAGAGGCAGTATGCGAGCTCTTTGGTGGCAAGAAAGAAGAGATCAAGGTCATAGGAATAAGACACGGAGAAAAAATGTATGAAACCTTGCTCACCAAGGAAGAGGCTGCTAAGGCTATCGACATGGGTAACTTCTATGCTGTACCTGCAGATAACCGTGATCTGAACTATGATAAGTACTTCAAGGAGGGTGATGTGAAGCGTGCGTTGATTGATGAGTTTAATTCGAATAACACGAGGATTCTGAATCTGGAGGAAACGAAAGAGAAGATTGCTTCGCTAACGTATATCCAGAATGAACTCAATGGTATTCCGAATTTAGTTTAGTAGGTTAATAGTTTAGTGGGTTAGTAGAATGACGGGCATTGTTTATTCCTTTGAAAAACTGAAGGTTTGGCAGGAAGCCAAGAAACTGGTGGTAGATGTTTATCATCTGCTTGACAGTTTTCCGAGGTTTGAAAAATATGCCCTCTGTGACCAGATAAGAAGAGCCATAGTATCAGTTCCTTCAAACATTGCAGAAGGCAGTGGACGTAGGTCATTGAAGGAACAGATTCATTTCTTAGAAATAGCATATGGCTCACTGATGGAAACCTACAACCAACTACTAATAGCAATTGAACTTACTTATATAACAGAAGAAAGCGTAGAAGCAATTAAGCCTTCGATTGATGCCGTTGCAAAGATGATTAATGCTTTGCATAATAAATATGCGCGGCAGCTTAATGAAGGTTAGTAGGTTAGATAGTTATGGAATATAAAATCCCTCTAAGCAATTAATCGACTAAACTGTTAAACAGCGCTTATGCGCTTCTACTAAGCAATTAAACAAATAAGCTATTAAGCTAACGATATGAAGATACTCGTAACAGGAGCGAAAGGATTCGTGGGGAAGAACTTATGTGCGGCCCTACGGAACATTCGCGATGGAAAAGATAGAAGGTTTCCTGAATTGAAGATTGAGGAAATTTTCGAGTATGATATAGATAGTACTCCCGAGGAACTGGATAAGTTCTGTAAAGAGTGCGATTTCGTGTTTAATCTCGCTGGTGTGAACAGACCTCAGAATCAGGAAGAGTTTATGCAAGGGAACTTCGGGTTTGCATCAACCCTGCTTGATACACTGAAGAATCATAAGAATACTTGCCCAGTAATGCTGTCAAGCAGCCAGCAAGCTTCGTTGACTGGACGCTTTGGCAACTCAGAGTATGGCCGTAGTAAGAAAGCAGGCGAAGACCTGTTCTTGGAGTATGGCATGGAAACTGGTGCTGAGGTACACGTTTACCGTTTCCCAAATCTGTTTGGTAAATGGTGCAGACCAAACTATAATAGTGCTGTAGCAACCTTCTGCAATGCTTTTGCCAACGACTTGCCTTATACCGTCAACGACCCTTCAGTGGAGTTGGAACTGCTGTATATTGATGATCTAGTTGATGAGATGATAGCCATCTTAGAGGGTAAAGGTCATAGATGTGAGTTTGAAGGATTAGAGGTTATACCAGGACCGCTTGGTAAATACCGTTATTGTCCCATTACTCACAAAGTTACTTTGGGTGAGATTGTGGAGCTTCTGAAGAGCTTCACCGAACAGCCCAAAACTTTGATGATTCCAGAAATCCCAGCAAACAGCTTTGCAAAGAAGCTGTATAGCACATACCTGAGCTATCTGCCCTACGAGAAGACCGCCTTCCCATTGAAGATGAATGTTGACGAGCGTGGCTCATTTACGGAACTGGTGCATACACTGAATGCTGGTCAGGTAAGCATCAATATCTCTAAACCTGGAATTACTAAGGGTCAACATTGGCATAACACCAAGTTTGAGCAGTTTATTGTGGTGAAAGGACATGGATTGATTCAGCAGCGCAACCTCAATGATCCGGAAGGTGAAGTGCTGGAGTGGGAGGTAAGTGGTGATAGAATACAAGCTGTTCACATGCTTCCTGGCTATACGCATAACATCATCAACCTCTCAGAGACGGAGGATTTGGTGACAGTGATGTACTGCAATGAGATTTTTAATCCAAAGAAACCTGATACGTTCTTTGAACCAGTTCAAGAAGTTTAATGGTTTAAAAAGTTTAAGGTAGCAGCGGATGTTGGTTATCTTACATTAGAAGACTATAATAAACTATATACGGAGTGCCGTAAATTATCAGCTGCAATTATGAACTTTATAAAAGAGATAAAGGATAGTGATATGGCTGGCGCAAAGTATAAATCTTGAACTATTGAACATTTTAAACGTCTTAAACTCATAATTTTAATTTGATATGAAACAATTTGCAAATAACGGAAAATTAAAATTATTAATAATCGTTGGAACTCGTCCGGAGATTATCCGATTGGCGGCAGTGATTAACAAATGCAGGGAGTATTTCGATTGCTTGCTGGCGCACACCGGTCAGAACTATGACTACAATCTGAATGGTGTGTTTTTTAAGGACTTGAAGTTGGCAGATCCCGATGTGTATATGGAAGCTGTGGGCAATGACTTGGGTGAGACCATGGGTAACATCATTGCCAAGAGCTATCAGCTGATGGTGGAGGTGAAGCCGGATGCCGTGCTTGTGTTGGGAGATACCAACAGCTGCCTGAGTGTGATTGGTGCTAAGCGCCTGCATATCCCCATCTTCCACATGGAGGCTGGTAACAGATGTAAGGACGAGTGTCTGCCAGAGGAAACGAACCGCCGCATTGTGGACATCATCAGTGACGTGAATATGGCGTACTCCGAGCACGCACGTAGGTATTTGGCTGACACTGGTCTGCCTAAGGAGCGCACATACGTGACAGGTTCACCTATGGCGGAAGTTCTGCATAACAATCTGGCAGAGATTGAGGCCAGCGACATTCATAAGCGTCTGGGCTTGGAGAAAGGCAAGTACATCTTGCTCTCTGCGCATAGAGAAGAGAACATTGATACAGAAAAGAACTTCCTTTCGCTGTTCAATGCTATCAATAAGATGGCAGAGAAGTATGATATGCCCATCTTGTACTCTTGCCATCCTCGTTCTCGTAAGCGTTTGGAGGCTTCAGGTTTCAAATTGGACAAGCGCGTGATTCAGCACGAGCCGCTTGGATTCCACGATTACAACTGCCTTCAGATGAACGCCTTTGCCGTGGTGAGCGACAGCGGCACCCTGCCCGAGGAAAGCAGCTTCTTTACCAGCGTTGGTCATCCGTTCCCAGCTATTTGTATTCGTACATCTACGGAGCGCCCTGAGGCTTTGGATAAGGGCTGCTTTGTGTTGAGTGGTATTGATACAGTTGGACTGCTGCAGAGCGTTGATGTGGCTGTAAGTCTGATTAAAGATGGTCATCAGGGTATTCCTGTGCCTGACTATGTGGATGAGAATGTTTCTACGAAAGTAGTAAGGATTATACAATCCTATGTTGGGGTTGTTAATAAAATGGTGTGGAGGAAGTTCTGACGAAGAACTTCTTCTTTACCATTTGTGGTTTTCTCATATGTCTGTGTGACTCAAAGAAGACCCACTGATTGTTAATGGTTCAGGGTATGAAACGCCAAAATGGCATTTCAAAAATGAAATCAATTAATAAGGGAGAACAATACTTCAAAGGCGTGTTGGCCGGATATCTTGGGGCGAACTTTATGTGTGGCCCTATAACCGAATGACAGATTCTTGAGACCCTTCGGGAACAAGCGACCAAGGTCGAGCGGATATCATCAAAGAAAACATTTCGCATTATTGTGAAGCGACAATAGACCATTCCCAGCTCTCATATCAAGAGAAAGAAGACCAAAAGCGCCAAATGAAACAAAGTCTGGAAGTGTATATCCAAGGCGCGAAGGATGAAATGAGAACAGATAATATGAAGCTATGACTTTATTTTCAGAAAGATACGGATATACAAAACCTGCTGAGGTTCTGATAAGAGAAACAATAACAGAAGAGATTGAAAATGCTCTTTGTTCGAGTTTTGATGTGTTAGAAGAAACCCTCCGTAGGGGAAATTATGCAAATCGTACTGAGATATATAAGGACATGGAACTGTTCTTATGGACAGATTTCCTTAATCAAAGATATAACGATTTCTTTGCCGATTATGGTGGCCATATGATCGTCGCTACTCAAGTGCTGAGAGATAGTCGTTATGAATGGTTCCGAAAACTTAATATGGTAGAACTTTCAGTAAAATGGTTGTTTGCTATTGGTGAAAAAGATCCAAAGAATCAATATCTGCAGTCGAAGCTGTTTGCCGGGATTTTACAGGAAAGAACACCTTGGGTGAGGCTTTGAATGAAATAGAGAATTCAGGTATACCAATCCCAAAAGTTTTGAAACTTGGTTTTGACAAGCTATACGGGTATATCAATAACAAAGAAACAGGTATTCGTCATGCGTTGATGGATAATGAAGGAACATATATCCCATCATCTTCAGAAGCTATTTTTATGATTGTTTCATGCTCTGCATTTATCAACTATTTGTATGCAAAGAGAGCACAATGATGCAAGACTAGAGATAGCTGTTAATCGACTATACATCAAAAAGAATAAAACAAAAGAAAAAGATATGAAGAAGTTTGAATTAATGACGCTTCCTTATGCGCCTGAGGTGCTGGAACCGGTTATAAGTGCGCAAACATTGGCGTTTCATCATGGGAAGCATTTAGCGGCTTATGTGAATAATCTTAACGGGCTGTTGGATGGTAGCGGGTTTGAAAATGCAACGCTGGAGGAGATCGTCTGCAAGGCGACGGGGGGCATCCTGAATAATGCGGGGCAGATACTGAACCATAACTTGTACTTCGGGCAGTTCGCTGCGCCTAAGGCTGACAATAAGCCTACGGGAAAGCTGGCGGAGATGATTGCTCGTGACTTCGGGTCGTTTGAGGCTTTCAAGGAGGAGTTCCAGAAAAAGGGGGCAACTCTGTTTGGCTCTGGCTGGGTATGGCTGTCGGCTGATAGGGATGGGAAACTGGTGATCACACAGGAGGTGAATGCTGCTAATCCTATCCAGAAGGGTTTGAAGCCGTTGCTGACGTTTGATGTATGGGAGCATGCGTATTACCTGGATTATCAGAATCGGCGACTTGATCATCTTGCTGCGCTCTGGCAGATTGTTGATTGGAGCGTTATTGCTGCTCGTTAAGGAACGGAGGGACGGGTACCTGTTTGGCGAATAATAGGAGTCAGCAATAATCAATATTAAATAATGCCACGGCAGGCGAAGGGTACATACGGTTCATGGTGAAGGGCTAGCTGAAATGGTTATAACAAAGAAGATACTGGATGAGTTGACGGCTAAGGCGAAAGAGAATCCACGTTTACGCCAGAGTCTGGATTTGCGTAATTCTGCTGACGACCAGTCGCAACGGATGTTAAACGCCTTGGAGCCCGGGACGGTGTTGCCAATACATCGGCATAAGGGCACTTCTGAGACGTGTATTTGCATTCGTGGTCATTTTGAGGAGTATTTCTATGATGACAAAGGCAACCTCACTGATACCATAGATATGGTGCCGGGAGGTGTGGTGCTGAATATCGAGAAAGGACAGTGGCATAGCTTGAAGTGTCTGGAGAGCGGAACTGTGCTGTTTGAGGCAAAAGATGGGGCGTATCAGCCATTTTCTCCTAACGATATCATGGAGTTATAAGCGAATTTGAATATTATCATAAATAGAATAAAAAAAACAAATAGTATGTCTGAAAGAAAAAGAATTTATCTGTGCCTTGCGCACATGTCAGATGAAGGTTTAGAACAGAAATACATCAAAGAAGCGTTTGACACCAATTGGGTAGTGCCTCTTGGCCCGAATGTGAATGGTTTCGAAAAAGACCTTGAAAAATTCGTAGGTCAGAACAAGCGTGTAGTGGCTTTGTCTGCAGGTACGGCAGCCGTGCATCTTGGATTATTGAACTGTGGCGTGAAACCTGGTGATGAGGTAATTGTGCAGAGCTTTACGTTCTGTGCTTCTACGCATCCTGTGACTTACCTTGGAGCGACTCCTGTTTTGGTGGACTCTGAGCCCGATACATGGAACATTGACCCAGAACTGCTTGAAGAGGCTATCAAGGACCGTAAGGCGAAGACGGGCAAGTACCCCAAGGCTATCGTGCCTGTGGCTCTGTATGGTATGCCGTACAAGGCTGACCGCATCATGGAGATTGCCAACAAGTACGGAATTCCTGTAGTGGAGGATGCGCTGTCATTTAATGGTAATAAGATGATTACTACCTCTGGTGGTGGTGCGTTGATTACGGAGGATGAGGAGCATTGGCGCGAGATTATGATGTATGCCACTCAGTACCGTGAGAGCTATCCTTACTACCAGCATGAGAAGATTGGATACAACTACCGCATGAGTAATATCTGTGCTGGTATTGGACGTGGACAGATGACTGTGGTGAATGATCACCTTGCTCATCATAAACACGTACAGAAGATGTATGAAGAGCTGTTGGCTGATGTACCGGGAGTTCATGTTCATTCACAGCCCAATAACGGTGATTACGATTCTAACTACTGGCTGTGCACTATCACGATTGACGAAGATGTTAAGGTGAAGGGTCAGGAGGATGCCTACAAGACCATCGTGACCGGTGCAGTAGGTGGTGCAGCAGGTGTTATCCATGCTGCAGAGTCTGCTCATACCGACTGTGAGCCAAATGCCAATGTAGAAGCTATGCGTGTAGCTCTCGACAAAGCGCAGATTGAAGCAAGACCAGTATGGAAACCCATGCACAAACAACCAGTCTATAAGAATGCTCCAGCCTATGTGAATGGTGTGAGTGAGGCCATCTTCAAGGTTGGTATGTGCCTCCCTGCAGGCCCATACGTTAGCGATGATGATGTGAAATACATCGTTGACACTATTAAAGAAAATATCATTGGATGAAGAACCTTTTGAAAGCTATTTGGCAATTCTGCCGTTACGTGTTTTGGCCACAGAGAAGACCAAAGGACTATTATAATATATGAGGTGTATAGTAACCAAAGGTCATTGACCTTAGAGTAAAGCACAGACAAGTCGGTCATGGAACTATTGGTTTGAGAGCAACTTCCAATAGGGATATGGCCGCTTGTCAGTTTTTAGAAATGGTATAAAGATGCAAGAGGCGGCAAACAAGCAGAAGCGCATGGCCGATGAGATGGATATCAACCTGGAAGTGTTCAACCTCGAAACCGTCTTTTTCGGTGACCTGCACTGCAGTTCCCGCTTCACAGACATGCTCTGTGATGCCCAAGCCCAATACGGGGATTATTCTGAGTTGGATATGTGCCCCATGTGGGGGATGTGGGAGAAAGAAGGGGGAGAATGAGTTGCTGGACGATATGGACTTTGAGCGTTATGACAAGGTTAAGTGTTCGAAGATAGAGCAGATGTTGCCGAAGCTGATGAAAATGGTGGAGGGAGAGATGAAGAGTATGAGAGATGTTTAATTTGATGATGAAATAATGTTTGTAAAGAATGATGAATCCATTTGGTTTTAAGATAATAGAAAAATGCTTTCAAGATGCATCGCAACATTCAGGGGATGATGCTGATTTCTATTTGGAGGAGAATGATTGGAACGACTATCAGTTCTATGTCCTCTATTATTTGCATGCAACAAAGCGTATTACAGGTACAAAGAACATGCTACTTGGATATCTTCGAATTATGAAGGTCGGACAGAAAGAGAATGAGAAATATCTGTTGTCGAGAGAGTTCGGAAACCAGAAGTTTAATGAGCTGCCTGATAATTTCGTTTCTATATCGTTTGAATTTGACTTATACAAGTGGTTGTCGTTTAGGCCTGTTGAGGAACGTCAAACACTGGCTAAGCAGCTTCATATGATCTTGAATGCAGAATCTTATTATTATCAGATAGTGAAGGATGATCCTTGCTTTCAAAAAGCAATGCTCAGAGATTCGACAATGGATAATTTTATTCTTTTGAAGGCTGATAAGTGGATTAATCAGACAGAGCGTCGATATAACCTTCGGTCACAAAGTATTACTCTGAAATATGATAACTGTGATGACGAAATAGCACTCGCATTCTCATGCATGAACGGGGTGGAATCGAGTGACATCCCCAATGGAGTTGTTGCTTTCATCGGTACAAATGGTTCAGGAAAAAGTACTGCCCTATACAATTTGGCAAAAGCTATGTATCTTTATCCCGAAGACAGAGAAAACTTAGAAAGGAAGTTTTGTACTATCATTCCCAATGATATCGGAGTAGAACGCTTGATATTAATATCCTATAGTCCGTTTGATAATTTCACGCTGCCATCAACAGAAAACTTTGCAATGCGGGAAATTCAAGGACAAACAAGAGCTGAAGATGGGCGTTTTGTGTATTGTGGCATTCGTGACATCGATCTTGAATATAGGCAAATGAGCGATAAAGGTGACCTTAAAGATATAGATTACCTGCAACAAGACCGACAAAACGGGAGCATCGTAAAGACTCAAGAACGATTGTCGGCGGACTTCGCTTGCGCTTTTGGGGGATTAAAACAAGATGCTGTTAATGGTGGTACAAAGTTTGACCTTTGGACAGAAATCGCAGTGAAAGCCAGCGAGATGCATCCTGACCTTGCCGAGAAGATGTTACAGATGACGGCTGTGAATGGTTTGGGTGAATGGCAGCAAAGGTTCATGGAACTTTCTACAGGTTATAAATTCTTCTTTCATTCAATGGCTTACATCTTATATAGTATAGTTGAAGGAGCGCTTGTACTCTTTGACGAGCCAGAAAACCACATACATCCACCTTTATTGTCTTTCATGATGGCTCAATATAGAGAAATCCTAGCGAAGTATAGCTCAGTGATGTTGGTGGCTACACACTCGCCGGTGGTAATTCAGGAGATGTTTGCAGACAATGTTATGAAAGTATATCGGCAAGGGGATAAGATTACCATCAGAAAACCCGATATCGAGACTTATGGTGCTACATTCGGTGAAATCAACTCTGAAGTATTTGGGCTAACTGCTGATGTCTCGCAGTATTTTAATGCAATAGACTCCATTTATGAAGTATGGAATCTTCGCAATTCTACAAGCGCTGATAGCATGCTAAAGACTTTACAGGATGAGTTGAATAGGCCCGTAAGTAATCAGATAGCTTCTTATCTGATTAGTAAGTTTTATTTTGATAATCCTGATAAGAATTAAAATGTATGTGGACAGTAGGTAATAGGCCGACGCTGGCACAGGCAATGAGAGATATAAGTCCTCTTGTGGATCATTGCAGGGGGTTGGGGATCGCTCATAAAGGTATGCTCGCAAAATTATATGCCCAATATCATAGAAAAGGATATGCGACGAGCTCTGAACTACAGCCACTTGATGGCGTCAAAAATGTCATTCATGACCAATATAAGTCGAAGATGACGGGTAGCCAGACATTGGCATATGTAAGGAGAGAACTTAAAAGACAAGTTCGATGGTGTCCGATGTGTAGTATAAATGAAGCCAATACCCTTGATCACTATATGAATGAAGGGGATTATGGCCAGTTGGCTTGTTGCAGGTTGAATTTAGTCCCGACTTGTGGGAAGTGTAACAGGACGAAACATGATGACCCTTATACAGACTTTGTACATGCTTATTATGACCATCATCCAGATGTTGATTTTCTGATTACAACGATAACTGTGAAGAATAATCATGTCGGTATGATTTTTTCGATTGACCAGAATGCATTAGGTAATACAGATTTGGCAAGAAGGACGGCCAGTCAATTCACTAAGTTAGAACTGTCTAGCCGTCTTCATAAGGCAGGTATAATGTTTGTAAACGACATGATAGGAGGATTAATGTGTACTACAGACAGAGACTTAGCTGCATATTTACAACAAAAGGAGACATATATGAAGTCCACGTATGGCCGGAATGACTGGAGAACATCGATAGTAAGGGGATTACGGCATTGTAGAGCGTTTAATATGAATGTGGTGAATACCATGAGAAGGCTTAATTATGGTGTGCCTGTAAATGGAGGTGGTTCATAGGTGAAAACTGTGGCAGATTTGTATTATACAAACGGTATGAAATAATAAATCGGGTAAGCATATGTATAGAAGGTATGTAGCCGAAGCTGATGAAGATGGTAGAGGGAGAAGAGAAATCGATGGAGTGATATGAGCCCTGTGGAAAACCACAGGGAAACGTGACGAGAAACGATGACACAGGAAGAACGATGGGGGGTATGAAAACAAAAATTGTTCCAGAGATATTAATAAATGATGATGGAAGTATGCACGAAGATTGTATTGTCCGTCTGAAGATGGTTCAGATAATAGAAGGTGAAGAACTCGTTGATTTTATGAAGGAACGGATTCAGGAATGTATCAATGAGTTGAAGGAACAGTTATCTTGTTATGATACAAAATCTATTTTTAGTGTATGGTTCTATTTTGTCAGACAGGTTGAAGAATTCATCAATGTATATTATGAATTGGGTCGTGGCTTCGTATCTATATCTAAGCATATACACATTGGTAACGATTGTGAGATGAAATTAATAATCTCTGTGATTGAGGATACGTTTGGACAAAATGTATTAGCACGTTTTCAAGAACTTGTAAGCTTGTTTGTGGGCTTCACTACTAAGGAATTAATAGATAACCAAGTAGTAAGGGTTCCCATCGAAACATTATATGATATGTGGGATTATCTTCAAAAAAGAAGGTTGCATATTATGACCATTCTTAATCTTATTCCTATGTATACCAATGGAGATAAGGCTTTCGGGCATGAAGAAATCAGGAATAAGACGGTAGGGTGGATAGAAAGAATACTGATGAACATAACTTTGGGATGTCATGCCATAATGGAATCCAAATGTTTGCCAGACTTTCATGGAGAGATGACATCAAAGGGTGTAAGGTTTAGCCATCACTATTCTCATTTGGAAGATATGTTCATGGAACCACAGAGGCTCACAATACTTGATTTGGAGAAATATAGGTCGATACGATTTGAAGAGAGAAGATGCAAGGAAACTTTATCTATTTGTTCGTTAGAGGAATTTGATATAACGTTGTATAATGATACTCTGTACTACGAGAGATACGGGCTTCTTGACAATAAGAAATATCAGTCACTTGTGGCTTTCATGAATAACATGAAGGGTTATTTTAAGGATGACTATTTGATTGAGGTTCCACATGCGGATTTTGTTTCCATATGCCAGCAGTACAAAGAATTAGATTTGTATAGAGAAATGGATGATTTCTATGACATACAGAATTCACGGTATGGATTTGTTAGAGTGGAGGATACTTATTACTCTACATATTTCATGCTTATTCGATATTATGTCAATTATATTGAAAAACTTCTTCGAAGGAATAAGAGATACCAGATAGATTCTGGTTTTATCTTTGAGGATAAAGTTAAGGAAATAGCTGAAAAGTACGGATTCGATGTGAAAAGGGGGTGTAAGCGAATAGACCATAGGGAATTCGATGTCGTGTGCATCAAAGATGACACTATATATAACTTCCAATGCAAGAATAACTATATGAGCGTTTCGTCTATCGGAATTAAGGAGAGTGTTAAAGCAAGCAGATATAACCGTCGTCTGGTGAGCTATTATGAAAAAGCCTTGAAAGACGAATTTGATAAAGAGCATCATTTAGTGGAGAAATTGGGTGTTGATAAAATTAAACATTTTGTTATTTCTCGTTTCCCGGTAATAACTGATAACGAGAATATCATTCCGTTTAATCGCTTGGAGGAGTGGATGTTAAATGATTAATCTGATTTAATAAAGAGTTTGAGTATTGAAAATGAAATCGTTAAATCCAAATAGAGCCAATATCTTGTTGATGTTCACAAGAACCCCCAGAGTAAAAATCTCAACAAAGGAACTTGAGTACTTTCAATCAGATGATGAAAAACAGATTGGGTTTGTCTCTGTTGATAATATAGATGGCACTTATCACGCCTTGCTATTTGATAGGAATAGTCTTGGGCGCTATCAGATAGTGGATATGGATCTTGATCATGAAACTATTGACGAGGCAAGAAGCAGTTTAGCAGAGATGATGTTCAATTATGTTCAAGATGAAAAGGAACTGCAGATGGGAGGAAAGGCAGTAGATCTTTTTACTGTAGTGGCTGAGAAATCGCAAATTCATCCGAATTTCATTAAGCTGAAAGATGAAGGCTTTTTTACAGCAGCGAAGAAGGTAATCGAGGAAGTTGGGTATCATCACGAGGACATAGATGGGAATTTTAACGACCAGTTTCAATCAATCAACGGATTTGATGCGCGTATCTGGGAGTTGTATCTTTGGTGCTATTTTAGAGAAGAGGATTTCGAGTTCGACACGACTCACGATGCACCTGATTTCATGCTTAAAAAGTTTGGAGAAGAGGTTGTGGTAGAAGCTGTACATATCAAGAGAACGCAGGGACTTGACGAAGAAATGATTCAAATGGATTTTCAAACCATATTGGAAAAACTGCGGAACGAGATGCCTGTGATGTTTGGATCGCCCCTATACTCAAAACTGATACATGAGTATCATCATCAAAGGTATTGGGAGTTACCGCATGTAAATGGTAAACCGTTAGTGTTTGCCATTGCTGATTTTCATGCAGATATGTCGATGACATGGAGCTTTCCTGCCATTATCAGTATATTATATGGTATAGAACAGATCACAGAAAAAGATGAGAACGGGAATGTGACACTAGTGACGGTTTCTGGTAATAAGTTTGCGAAGAAGAGCAATGTGGAGATTTCGCCGTTGTTCCTTGATGACCAGTATAAGCATGTAAGTGCAGTTCTGTTCTCTCCATGTGGCACTATTTCAAAGTTTAATAGAATGGGGGTTCAAGCAGGGTATGGTGATAGCAACTATACGTTATTTCAAGTAAAAATGTGCTACAACCATCTTGAAAATGCTATTTTCCCAAACGTATTCTTTAATGTAATAGACGAAAACAGCCATGAGACATGGGCTGACGGTATACAGATATTCCATAATCCTTTTGCAGAGATTCCGTTGAATCCTCTGTTGTTCCCGCATGCAGGACATCATTTCTATAAGGATGGGGTCCTGTATAGCCAGATGCCCCCTAACTCCATTATTTCTTCGACAACCTGGAATATAAAGAATTTGCCATTCAAGATGCGGAACTTCTCTTTTCATACCCAGGAAATATTCGACAATATTGTGAGGCAGTTTAATCTGTAATAAATTGAGAATTCTTTTATAATTGACATGATTGACGCTAATAGCTTGAATCCGAATATAACTCACCATATTAGACCCTTTAGAAATAGGAAACTAGGACGGATAGAGTCCATGGACTTGGTGATGTACAAGTATATTAAGCTGGATTATGTTCTTAATATGCTCGAAACAGGAAAGTTTCGTTTTGACAACATCAAGAAATGGGAGGATGTGTATGAGAACTTCGTTGATAAGGAAGATGTCAACTTACTGAACAGTACAAAAGATGGTAATATGTTGGGCAGTACATTGTTTGGTCAGTCATGGACTACACAAGAAGAATCTGATGCCATGTGGCGCATATATTCGAATACAGGGTATGTTGTGAGGGTAATGACTGTTTATCCCTTACTCTTTCATGTTTTAGTAGAGTGGATGACGGATCACAAAGACACTCCAACGACAATAACTATAGACCATGTGTACTATGCCGATGAAAATGAAATCAATGAATGGCTTTTGTCAAACTCACCAATGAATCTCTGGGCATTTATAGAACTGCAGGAGGAGGGCATTTTCATCAAGAGACGTGAATTTGAACATGAGAAGGAAGTGAGGGCTATATTGCGTAGTAGTAAAAATGATAAAAGGGAATATATTGAACTGAATTTTGATCCTCACAAAGTGTTCCGGGAAATCGTTATTGATCCGCGAGTTAGTGAAGATGAATTCATCAGACAGCGAGATTGTCTCGTGAATCGAGGATTTGACATGAGCAAGATTAGGAAATCGACACTATATGACTTTAAAAAGGTCACGCTTGATATTGATATGAGTGAACCTTGCGAGTTTCCCCTCGAATATCCTGATAAAGATGGTAATGTTAAGAAAGAGTCTGTTTTTATGAATGGGCTAGGTTGAATTAGAATTCATGATTGGCATATGGGAGAAACTCCCAATAGGGGATATGGCTATCAGTTTGTTGAAATTGGGTAAACTAGTATGAAAGATAAACTTAAAGAGCTTAGAGATAAATATCATAAAGGACACGTGTCAGTGATAGTGGGTGCAGGCTTTTCCAAAAATGCCTGTGAAGACTACCCGTCATGGGAAGAGTTGCTTTATGATATGGCGGCGGAACTGTATCAAGACGAGATAGAAAAAGCCTTTATCCGCTATCAGTCTATCCATCCAACAACTAAAATCAGCCTTGGAGTTTTTACCCGAGGGGAAGTTTATCGAGTCATCAAAAAGAAAGGCTATTTGAAGGTGGTGACAGAATTTATCACTCGAAAAGGGTACAGGGAAGCGTTAGAACACTACATAGAGGAGAGAATTCCATATATCGACACCGATAAACAGCAGTTCCGTTTTGTTGGGAAGAACTGCGACAAATATATTGATATTGTGCCGGAAAACTTCTCCGCACATCAAAAACTGCTAGAAGGCAGCCAATGGGAAAGAATATATACGACCAACTATGACAAGCTCCTGGAATATGCCAGTGACAAAGCAGACAAAAAATATAAGGTCATCAAGAGTGCAAGGGCTTTGTCGGTGAGCCGTGAGACACCCTCTATCATCAAACTGCATGGAGACCTGAATCATCCACAGGAGAAACGTGTGTTCATGTTCGACGGGAATCCTCACCAACAGTATATCATCTCTGAAGATGACTATGAAAACTATCCAACGCAACATGAGGCTTTCACACAGCTGATGAGAATATCACTGTTGCAAGGCGTCTTCTGTCTGATAGGTTTTTCTGGCGATGATCCGAACTTTATCAACTGGATAAGCTGGGTACGTGATGTATTGGTGAAAGATTATCCATCTGAGACGGGAGAAAAGGATGAAAAGAGAACCAAGATTTATCTGATAGACGTCACAGACGATGAACCCGATGAAGTGAAGCGTATCTTCTACGACAACCACAATATCTTATATGTTCCGCTGTTTAGCGAGGGAGTAAAGAGTGCAGTTGGGGCTTCGCCAACAGATAAAACACGCGACCTGTTTTGTAAGTTTTTTGACTATCTGTATAAGATAGAAACGGCCGAGAATAACTCCATTAGCATGGATGATGTAGAAAACAGGAGAGAGTATAACACACTATGGGATAAGGTCTATGATGTGTCTTTCAACACAGATGGGTCAACTCGATATGAAGAAAAGTTGACGATAGATGAGGAAAAAGTGGAGCGTTTATATCAATTGAAACCTTGGCATCGTATCGTCAGTTATAACCATCGACAGAAGTATTTGCTACAGGAAATACACTTAAAGGCTCATTTGACTACAGCAGAGGCACGTCTGGCATTGCTGGCTTTGGAAGATACTGGCATGACAATAGATGGGATTCTAGCTGAAAAGATTTTAAAAGCTGGCATTAGTAAGACTGATAGAAAGCTGCTGAATCGTATTGTCAATAGAGCAGAAACGCTTCATCTGACAGCCGATGTAGAAACAGAGAATGGGATAGATACATATGAAACAATCTTAAGAGCTTTGTTCAGACTCGATTTTAAGCATGCAAAAGAACTGCTGACAGAATGGGAACCTGTTGGTGCTGATGTTCTGAAAAAGGCATTGTTTTCTGCAAATTGGGATAAGGAGTATTCTGTTAAGGCTCTTCAAACATATTTGGACGGAGCTTCTAGTGAAAAAGAGAGGTATTATGCAACGCGGCTATTGAATGTCTTTGAAAATTATTTTCCTCCTCGACATTCTACAGACAGATTTGAAAATGCCAATGTACAGGATTACTTCAAAATGTTTTCAACGCTACGAGAACGTGTTGCTGAACGGAAAGAAAAAGTTGGCAAATATGGCGAAGGCAAACACATCAAGATGATTCATGTAGGCGATATTCCTACCAAAATTCCAGAAAGCTTGGCTGTGCTCCAGTTTATGATAGAGGCACCAGCCTTTGTCAGTTATAAGAACTTCTATACGATGATAAGTTCTGAAGAATGGTATGAGATTCACAAGCAACTTTTCGAGTTGTATCCACTACCAACATTATTCTATGGACTGCAATGCACTGACAAAAAAGTGAAATCAAGAATAGGCCAAGACTTTGCTTACTCTGATTCTTTGGCCAAGAATTATCTTGATGAAATCCTTTTCGATTTGCTGAAAGCATATTTGGTAGAAGAGACTCCTGACTATCTGCGGGAACCTATCCTTATCGTGTCGAGGGAGTTATTTGTGGCAGTATCGCCCCAAAAGTGGGAGGAGAACTTCATAAAAATATGGGAACAGGTAGTGTTACGTTACCGATTTGAGGACGTGAAGAACCGCAGGTTTGAAGAATTGGATAAGTTTGTCAACAAGGCGCTGAATAGTCTTAAGACACTGTCATTAAGACAAAGAATCATAGCTGACATTCTTGTACATGCAAAAGCAGACTATGGATTTGCCATCAACTGCCTTTTCTATTTAAATGTCAAACCGATGGATATTCGTGATAACAGTCTGTTACCAGAAGCAATTGACCATTTCATAAGTGATATTGAGAATCCTTCAGAACTGAATATAGCAGGGAATATGTATCAACTGCTGACGAAAGAGCAGAAAATGGTGGTTACGAGGAAATGCCGGATGTTACTAACTGAAAAAAGTGAGGTCATTGACGATTTGGCATACCATGCATCGCAGTTCTTTGTAAAGGATGATGCACAGTTGCGGAAACTGTTTATCGAGTCGGTCTGCAATAATCCAAGACTCTGGGGCAATGGCATATCGGAAGGAGGTGGCTTCAACAGTCAGACCATGTTCCTGAAACTGTCAGCCTTTACGCGACGTATTCAATTTAATCAAGACGCTGTTATTTTTATATATAATAAGCTTAAGAATAGTGCCGATCAGGTGTTGGCCGTAATAAAGCGTCGTGGTGATATACCTTTCCTGACGGACTTCGATGACTTGTTGTCGGAGATGTTGACTTTTCTCAACGATTTCAGAAATAGACTTGAAAAACAGGCAGATTTTAACAATATCTATGAAAAAGTCAGCCGAGCATATTATCAACTGAGAGGTGTGGACAGCATTGAAGAAGGTCTGCTTTCGGAATATGATGAAGACGTGAGCAATTCACTGAAATACATTCGGACGAATGTTAGAAGTTTTAGCCACAAAGAATTGTTGGGATATTTCAACAAAATCATCAATAGGGTTTTGATGCGTAATAGTGATGGGCTGGATCTCTGTATATTCTATCTGTGGTGTTTCCTCAAAGACGGTTTTATCACAATGGAGGATGAGGATGTCGTGAAAGGTCTTCTTTATATACTTGACAGGTATGAGAAAGATGTTGTGCAGAATTGTAATATGGACTTGGTGCTGACTGCAAGAAGCTGTGCGAAGATAGCAAACAAACTGAAGGCAAAAGGTTATACCTCAAAAGGCATTGACTACTGGATAAGTTTCCAGAAGTCGTCAAGGTTCTACTGTAACTTCAATTAGAAGAAATTTGAGATGTTGATAAATTAGAGTTGAAGCCTATGAAGCAGAATGAAAGGTGGATGTTGAGATACCATGAGTTGATGAAGTTCCTGGAGGAGAACCATCGAAATCCGAGTAAGCATAGGATCGAGGAACACGACTATTTGAATTGGTTGAAGGCGAATCGGAAAGCGATGAATGCAGAAAAGATGAAGCTAGAGAGGGTAGAGAAGTTTAGAAAACTTCTGGAAATGGCGGAACAGTATAGAAGGAAGAATCAGTATGAATAGTTTTGCGATATATCGCAACATACGGGACAAGAAGAAACTCGATGGGGAAACCATCGAGCACACGGGAATAAATAATAAGAATGAGGCAGCTCAATACATATCATAGCGGGATGGCTGGGTATCTGATGGACTTCGGGTTTGGAGGGTTCATTGGGTACGGGAAAGGTGTGTCCGTAGAATTGGTGATGGAAGAGCTGAATATAAGTATGAGGTATTATTAGGACGATAGGCCCTGCGGAGAGGCGCAGGGCTTGGTGGCTATTTCAACGGGTGAACCGTTGAGCACTGTTAGTATATGAGCATCCCCCGATTCAGTTCTTAGTGAGCTGGGTCGGGGGATGTCGCGTTTGGTCTGGCCGGTTCACTGACGGCGGTAGTTGCCGACGACCTTGTAGATCTCGACGATGATGTCCTTGGGGATGCTGGACTCTACGGGAGTGCCATCGACCATCTGGGTGAAGTTGATGCTCTGTTCGTCTGGCTGTGTGACAGACACCTTGCGGAGAACTTTATATTCGCTGGTGACTACTACGCAGATGAAATCACCAGGAATATATTCCTTCCATGAACTCAGACGCTTCAGTGCAATGATGTCAGCAGGCATGATGAATGGCGCAAGGGACTTATCAGTATTGATGCACATGAAATCGAAATCTCCTGCCATAGGAAAAGATACAGGTGTTTCTTTGCCAGTAGGTATAGGCTGTCCATTGCTATCTAGGCACGAATCAAAATCCGTGTTGTACAGTAGCTTTTCATCAGCTGACTCTATGCGAGGGCACAAAGCGCTAAAGCGAATCCATCGTCTCGGCAAAAAATAAATGAATTAATTTTGTTTTGCTCTCAACTTTTCGTAACATTGCGACAAAGTCGCGAAGTTACGGCCACTCGGAAGTGAAAAGAAAAACAAGCTTTTCTTTTGCACTTCTCTCATTTTTTTGTAATTTTGCACCCAATACGGTTCATATTACTTAGATAGGTATGTATAACCCTTTGGAAAGAATATTACATTGGTACTTCAACAAGAGTTCGCTGCCATACTGGCTGGTCTTGTTGGCAGATAGTATATTGGTCTTTATCTCGGGCCTTTTTGTCTATTGGATGTTCCATAGAACGGGACAGTTCGTGGATCACCGTTTCGATTTACTGAAGTCCATGCCGATATACATTGTCTTTGCATGGATTGGCTTCCGCCAGTTCCGAACTTATTCGGGCATCGTCAGATTCTCCAGTTTTATAGACTTGGTACGTGTGGCTTATGGAAGCCTTTTGTCCTTGGGTATCACATTGGTTTATGCTTTTGTGATGGACTTTCTGGATGTGGAGTCTATATCGATACTTAGTAAAAAGGAAATTATTGCCATGTTCTTCATTGCAACTCTGTTGATGTGGGCGGAGCGCGTGGTGATGAAAACTCTGTATGATGTGGCTTTTTCTGACAAACGTGCCATGAAAGTCCTCATCTTTGGTGCATTGTCTGGTGCTGTCGGACTGGCCAAGAACATTAACTCTCAACGTCCCAGAAAATTCCTGTTGCGTGGCTTTATCTCGCATGATAGTCGGGCAAAGAACATGCAGTTGATGGGATGTAATGTGTATAGTGTGAATGACGACCTGGCAGCCATCATCAAGAAAAACGACATTGGTGCCATACTGGTGTCGCCTCACCGTGTCAAGGAATTCCGCAACAACCAGAAGATACAGGACGTGTTTATCAAGTCTGGTTGTAAGATCTTTATGGTTGAAGGTGCCAAAGAGCTGAAAACGGACAATGACTTGCCTGCCGATGAGAATTTCAATGACATGCAACTGAAGGAGGTGTCGGTAGAGGACTTGATGCCTCGTAACGAGATAGAGATTGATCTCAAATCAGTGGCACAACTACTGAGTGGACAGCGTGTCCTGATTACCGGTGCGGCCGGCAGTATCGGATCGGAAATGGTACGTCAGGTAGCATCGTTCACTCCTGCCAAGATGATGCTGATAGATCAGGCTGAAACGCCCGAACATGATATCCGTCTGATGATGCAGAAGGAGTTCCCGAATGTGGAAGCTGAGACTGTAGTAACGTCTATCTGCAAGGAGGACCGTATGGAGGAGATTTTCCGTGATTTCCATCCTGATTATGTATTTCATGCAGCAGCCTATAAGCATGTGCCAATGATGGAGGACAACCCCAGTGAGGCTGTTCAGAATAACATCTATGGTACGAAGGTCATTGCGGACTTGAGCGCGAAATATGGGGTGAAGAAGTTTGTGATGGTGTCAACCGACAAGGCGGTGAACCCCACCAATGTGATGGGCTGCAGCAAGCGAATCTGCGAGATTTATGTACAAGCATTGAGCACCAAGTCTAAGACGCAGTTTGTTACAACCCGTTTTGGTAATGTGCTTGGCTCGAATGGAAGTGTTATTCCGCTGTTCCGTGAACAAATCAAGAACGGTGGACCTGTTACGGTGACAGACCCCCGAATCGTGAGATTCTTCATGCTGATTCCCGAGGCTTGCAAACTGGTGCTGGAGGCTGGAACGAAGGGACATGGCGGTGAGATATTTGTGTTTGATATGGGTGATCCTGTGAAGATTGCAGACTTGGCTCAGCGAATGATAGACTTGTCGGGTGCCAAGAATGTGAAGATTGAATATACGGGATTGCGTCCTGGTGAGAAACTCTATGAGGAGGTGCTCAATGAGCTGGAGGGTACGAAGCCGTCTTTCCATGAGAAGATCCGTATTGCCGAAGTTCGCGAATATGACTACGACACGGTTTGCCGTGATATAGACGAACTGGTTGCCATCTCAAAACGATACAACAATATGGAAACTGTGAAGAAGATGAAGGAGATAGTACCAGAGTATAAGAGCAATAACTCTGAATACGAGGTACTCGATCTGTAACACGTTCTCATCATCAAAAAAGAAAAGGCATCCCGTGCAGTGGGATGCCTTTCTTATTTTTGGTAGTCTTTTTCGGTATATTTCACGTCGTAGTGTATTTTCCGAGGATTCTTGCCCGAGCGGATAATGTACCTGAAAGAGAATCCACAATCCTTGTAGGCTTTCAGCTGTGTGGAGGAGACGATAGCCTTGAGCAGGTCGTCATGCAGTTGTTGCTTGTTGGCTTTGATAATCTCCTCGTCATCCATCAGGTCGAAGAGTGACGTATAGTAATTAAAGGTCTTGCTTTCGCGGTCGAAAGTAAGGCTGTCGGTACGTGTGTAGTTCTGTATGGGGGTGGGGCATAGCTTTTCCGTGTATTCACGGGCTTCTTGTTCTGCCCGATCCTCAATGCTCTTTTGGCAGGAACTTGCCAACAGGGAAAGAGCTATCAAGATGTATAGTTTCTTCATTTTTCTTTGATTTTTTGCAAAGTTACAATTTTTTTTGATAAAAACCTGACAATTCATAATTGATTCTTAAAGAAATAAGAAAAAAATATGTATCTTTGCATTTCAAAAGGAAAAAGCAACTTCAATGAACCATATCAGGAATTTTTGTATCATAGCCCATATTGACCATGGTAAATCAACCATTGCCGACCGTTTGTTGGAATATACCAATACGATTCAGATAACGGAAGGACAGATGTTGGATGACATGGATCTGGAAAAGGAGCGTGGCATCACGATTAAGAGCCATGCCATCCAGATGGCATACAATTATCAGGGCGAGGAATATACGCTGAACCTGATTGATACTCCGGGACATGTGGATTTTTCTTATGAAGTTTCGCGTAGCATAGCGGCATGTGAGGGTGCCATCTTGGTTGTTGATGCCACGCAGGGTGTGCAGGCCCAGACCATCTCGAATCTTTATATGGCGATTGAGCATGATTTGGAGATTATTCCGGTCATCAACAAAATTGACATGCCGAGTGCTATGCCTGATGAGGTGGAAGATGAGATAGTTGAACTGTTAGGCTGTGACCGCTCGGAGATTCTCCGTGCTTCTGGAAAAACAGGAGAGGGCGTGGAGGCTATTCTAAATGCTGTCGTGGAACGTATTCCTCATCCTGTGGGGGAGGAAGATGCACCGCTACAGGCTTTGATCTTCGACTCCGTGTTCAATTCGTTCCGCGGTATTATTGCCTATTTCAAGATTGAAAACGGTACTATCAGCAAAGGCGATAAGGTGAAGTTCTTCAATACCGGAATGGAATATGTGGCTGACGAAGTGGGCGTGCTGAAGATGGATATGATACCGAAGAGCAAGCTGCACACTGGCGAAGTGGGCTACATCATTAGTGGTATCAAAGATGCCAAGGAGGTGAAGGTCGGTGACACCATCACGCACGTGGCTAATCCGTGCCAAAAGGCCATTGAAGGATTCCAAGAGGTGAAGCCGATGGTGTTTGCCGGTGTTTATCCCATCGACCCTACGGAGTATGAGAACCTGCGTGCCTCGTTGGAAAAGTTGCAGCTGAACGATGCTTCGCTGACCTTCCAGCCGGAGTCTTCGGTAGCGTTGGGCTTTGGTTTCCGTTGCGGATTTCTTGGCCTGTTACACATGGAGATTGTCCAGGAACGTCTTGACCGTGAGTTTAACATGGATGTCATAACCACGGTTCCCAACGTATCGTATATGGTTTATGACAAGCATGGGAATGCCAAGGAGGTTCATAATCCTTCAGGACTACCTGAGGTGACAGCCATTGACCATATTGAGGAACCCTATATCAGGGCTTCTATCATCACGACGACAAACTTCATCGGGCCGATTATGACACTTTGCCTTGACAAGCGAGGTGAGCTGATCAAGCAGGAGTTTGTCAGTGGCAATAGGGTGGAGTTGCACTTCTATATTCCTCTGGGCGAGATTGTGATAGATTTCTACGACAAGCTGAAGAGTATCTCCAAGGGGTATGCTTCGTTTGACTACCATATTGATTCGTTCCGCCCGTCGAAGCTTGCCAAGCTTGATATTCTCCTGAATGGAGAGCCCGTCGATGCCCTCTCAACATTAACGCATCAGGACAACGCTGTGACATTGGGTAGGCGTATGTGTGAGAAACTGAAGGAGCTGATTCCGCGTCAGCAATTCGACATTGCGATACAGGCTGCCATTGGAGCCAAGATTGTTGCCCGCGAGACTATCAAGTGTGTGCGCAAGGATGTGACGGCCAAGTGCTATGGTGGTGATGTAAGCCGTAAGCGCAAACTTTTGGAGAAGCAGAAGCGAGGAAAGAAACGGATGAAGCAAATTGGAAATGTGGAAGTGCCCCAAAAGGCTTTCTTAGCTGTACTTAAACTGGATTAAGGGCAGCCAACCCTTATTCCTTTACAACAAGAAGAAATTGATAAAAACTTAAACAAACGAACCTAAAAACAATCAAAAGAAGAGATGAAAGAATTAGGTAACACAACTCGCGACATCGCCCGCGAACTGGCCAGACGTTACAGTACGATGACTCATGATGAGCTGGATGTCTTGGAGAGTATTCTTGTTCCCATGAAGTTCGCCAAGGGTGAGATGATCCTGAAGGAAGGAGATATTTGTGAGAATATCTACTTCATTGACCATGGTCTTATCCGTCAGTTCTATTTCAAGAATGGAAAGGAGGTTACGGAACACTTAGGGGAAGACCATTCCATCTTTATGTGTATTGAGAGCTTGTTTAAGGAAGAACCCTCTTATCTACAGGTTGAGGCATTGGAGCCAACGGTTGTCTATGCCATGCCCAAGCGTGATTTGGAGGTTGTGGCATTGCATAATGTCAACATTCAGATGATGTATCGTAAGATATTAGAGGAGAGTCTGATTATCTCGCAGATACATGCCGACCTTGTGCGTTTTGAGTCTGCTCAAAGTCGTTATGAAAAAATGTGCAAACTGAATCCGAAGGTGATACTACGGGCACCGCTTGTCTATATCGCCAACTATTTACAGATGACTCCAGAGACGCTGAGTCGTGTGCGCTCAGCAGCGGTGCACAAGTAGTGTATAGTCTTATTGATACAGGTAGCGCTTGATACTCTTCTTGGGAGTCTTGGCAAATTCCTCTTCGTGAATTTGAATGGCAGCAAGTTTGCTGTATGCTGGTAACACCTCATTGAGTTGCACTCTATTCTGTTCCATCAGCTTTTCCAGTGCGGCTCCATTGATTCCTTGCGCTTTTGCCTCGTCGTAGTCGGGGAACACCAGTCCGACGAGCTTCTCTTCTCTTTGTACGACCACGCTTTCCACTACGAAAGGCATGGAGTTTAGTTTGTCTTCGATTTCCTCAGGATAGATGTTCTGTCCGTTTGAACCGAGCAGCATATTCTTTGAACGTCCCTTGATATACAGATTTCCGTCGGCATCCATCAGGCCAAGATCACCCGTATGGTACCAGCCGTCTTTGTCAAGCGTTTCTTTTGTAGCTTCCTCGTTCTTATAGTATCCCAACATCACGTTAAGTCCTTTGGCAAGAATCTCTCCCGGAATGTTTGCTGGGTCAGGACTGTCAATGCGCACCTGCATATGGGGCACCTCACGTCCGCAGCTGCCTGGTGCGAAGGTCTTCCAGTCGGCATAAGTAATAATCGGAGCACATTCCGTTGCGCCGTAGCCCACGGTATAGGGGAAGTTGATGCGTCTCAGGAATGCTTCTATCTCTTGGTTGAATGCGGCACCGCCGACAATAATCTCATAGAATTGTCCACCGAAGGCATTCACCACTTGTTCACAGATCTTCTCGTTCAGCCGTTTGTTGATGACAGGCATGTTGAGCAGGATCTTCATCATGTTGTTCTCCAGCTTGGGCAGCACCTTCTTCTTGATAATCTTTTCGATGACGAGTGGAACGGCAATGATGATAACGGGCTTCACCTCTGCAAAGGCCTGTGCGATGATGGCTGGGCTTGGTATGCGGGTGAGGAAGAAGATGTGGCAGCCCGAGAGGAACTCGTATAGGAACTCGAATGCCATTCCAAACATGTGTGCCATTGGAAGGATGCTAATAACATTGTCACCAGCCTTGATTCTGTCTTTCATTTCGCTTTGGGCAAAGTCGGTGTTGCTCCACATGGCGCGATAAGGAATCATGACGCCTTTTGAGAATCCCGTCGTTCCACTGGTGTAGTTGATGAGCGCCATCTCGTTGGGGTCCTCCTCTTTGTAGTACTGTACATGCTCCTGACGGAAGTATTTGGGAAACTTCTTGCCGAACATTTCATTCAGATGTTCGCGCGCATAGGTCAGCTTGTCTGTGCGTGAGATGGCAAGTGAGTAATCGGGGATATTGATGATACCCTCAAGGTGGGGCATCTTGGTTGCGTCAATCATCGTTGCCACGACATCTCCTACGAAAAGCAGTTTGGCATCAGAGTGATTGACGATGTTGTGAATCTGGTCGGCAGTGAACTCATGGAGAATGGGCACCGCAATGGCACCATAGGTAAGTGTGGCGAGGAATGCCACAGCCCAGTGTGAGCTATTGCGTCCGCAAAGTGCAATCTTGTCGCCCTTTTGCACGCCACTGTTCTCAAACAGGATGTGGAGCTTTTCTATTTTCCGTGCTACATCATGGTATTGCAGCGTCGCTCCTTTGTAGTCTGTCAGCGCATCGAGGTTCCAGTTACTAATGATGCTTTTCTCTATCAGTTCGTTAAAACTTGGAATGTTCTGGTATTCTTTTTGTTGATTGATTGTTTCCATTGCACAACTTTCAAATTTTTGTGCAAAGATACTATCTTCTTTGCTCATTTGCAAATCTTTTGTGCAGTTTTTTAGGGAAACACCTGTATTTTTCTCTTTTTCGCCTTCATCTTGGTACTTTTTACTCGTATCGCATGGATTTCGCGGGATGAATGTGCGAAATGAGGTAGCTGGGAGCAATCAAGATGAAGATGCAGATGAGTAGCGTTGCCAGGTTGAGCGCCAGTATCAGTGGGATGTTCAGTTCGGCAGGGACGGTACTGACATAATAGGTGGCGGGATTCAGTTTAACCACACCCGTTGTCAGCTGTAGCACGACGAGTCCAATGCCAATGACATTGCCGATGAGCAGTCCGCGTCCGATGACCAGGACGGCAAACCACAGGAACGTCTTTCGGATGCTTCTGTTGCGGGCTCCGAGCGCTTTGAGTGTTCCAATCATTGACGTGCGCTCAAGAATGATGATGAGCAGACCGCTGATCATGGTGATGCCGGCCACGGAAATCATGAGCGCAAGGATAATCCATACGTTCAGGTCGAGTAAGTCGAGCCATGAGAAAATCTGTGGGTTGAGTTCGCGAATGGTCTTTGAAGAATAGGTTGCGCCATACGCATCTGTTGTCCTGTTGATGTTTTTCACGATACCTTCCTCGACCCTGTCCAATTGTGAGAAATCATCTATGCGCAGTTCTGCACCACTCACCTGATCGTTTTGCCATCCGTTCAGCCTGACGGTGGTGTAGAGATCGGAGAAGCAGACTGTTTGGTCATACTGGGCGAGGTTGGTCTGATAGATGCCCGAGATGGTGAATCGGCGTGCCCTCACTCCGTTGGGGTCAATGAAGTAGGCGAATATACGTTCTCCACTTTTCAATTGCAGCTTGTCGGCCATGGTCTGCGATATAAGCAGCTGGTTGCCGCTTTGTTTGTCGGAGAAGCGGGGAATCGTGCCCTCCACCATGTTCTGGTGTATGAAAGTCGTATCGTATTCCGGACCGATGCCTTTCAGCATCACCCCTAAAAAGTCGCGATTGGTCTTCAGGATACCCTGTTTCATGGCATAACGCTCCACGTGGCTTATGCCTGGCATCCTTTTCAGTACGCCCATCATGGAGTCGCCCATGGCAATAGGGTATTGCTCACCCGTCTGTAGTGTCATGAAATCGGCTACCTGTATGTGGCTTCCGAAGCCGATGACCTTGTCTCGGATGGTGTGCTTGAAGCCGAGAATGATGCATACGGACACAATCATCACCGCCAGTCCAATGGCAACACCGGCAGTAGCAATCTGTATGGCAGGTTTCGAAACCCTGCGCTTGTCGCCCTTGTCGGAATAGATGCGGCGTGCAATCAGCAGTTCGTAGTTCACAGCTCTTACCTCTCCACTTTTCCTGGGTACACCTCAAGAGCCTTGCGCAACACGAGGAGTGCGCGCTCCAGATCGTCTTTCTTCAACACATAGGCTATACGTACCTGATCGATACCTGCCCCCGGCGTTGTATAGAAACCGGCAGCGGGAGCCATCATCACGGTCTCACCCTCATAGTTGAAATCCTCCAGGCACCAGCGGCAGAACTCCTCGGCTGAGTCAACGGGCAGCTTGGCCACGGTATAAAATGCTCCCATCGGAATCGGGGAATAGACACCAGGGATGCGGTTCAGACCGTCAATGAGACATTTGCGTCGTTCCACATACTCGTCATAGACCTCGCGGTAGTATTCCTCCGGTGCATCCAGTGACGCTGCCGCCACAATCTGTCCGATGAGGGGAGGAGAGAGGCGTGCCTGACAGAATTTCATCACCGCCGCCCTAACCTCGGGGTTCTTCGTGATGAGCGCCCCGATGCGTATGCCGCACTCGCTGTAGCGTTTCGATACCGAGTCGATGAGGATCACATTCTGTTCAATGCCCTCCAGGTGACAGGCAGAGATGTAGGGAGAGCCTGTGTAAATGTATTCGCGGTACACTTCGTCGGAGAACAGGTAGAGGTCGTATTTCTTCACCAGGTCCCGAATCTGGTTCATCTCCCGTCGGGTGTAGAGATAGCCCGTGGGATTGTTGGGGTTGCAGATCATGATGGCGCGTGTGCGCTCGTTGATAAGCTCCTCAAACTTCTCCACCTTCGGCAGGGAGAATCCCTCGTCGATGGTGGTCGCAATCGTGCGGATTTTCGCACCGGCAGAAATGGCGAAGGCCATGTAGTTGGCGTATGCCGGCTCCGGCACGATGATCTCGTCGCCCGGGTTTAGGCAGCTCATGAATGCAAAGAGCACCGCCTCGCTACCGCCTGCGGTGATAATGATGTCATCAGCCGTGACGTTGATGTTGTACTTCTTGTAGTACCCCACCAGTTTCTCCCTGTAGCTCAGGTATCCCTGACTGGGCGAGTACTCCAGCACGGTGCGGTCGATGTTCTTCAGCGCGTCGAGTCCCACCTGTGGTGTCGGCAGGTCTGGCTGTCCGATGTTCAGGTGATAAACTTTCGTACCACGTTTCTTGGCTGCTGCTGCCAGCGGTGCAAGTTTTCGTATAGGCGACTCGGGCATCTCGAGTCCTCGTATGGATATTTCGGGCATGTCTCTTTTGTTTTTTATCCTGCAAAGTTACAAAGATTATTTCATACAGCCAAATAAAACCGTGAGAAACGAAGAAGAGCCGCGCGCGGCTCTTCTTTCACTCCCTGATGAAGACGGGAATGGTGGCGAGTGTGACAGGAGTGGTGACATACTGGCCGCCATCGTAGTGTTGGCCGGTATGATAGTCGCGCCAACCGCCCTTAGACTGGGGCAGGTAGGTGCGCCACTCCGTGACGTGTGGTTCTGTTACGGGACTGATGAGCAGTCGGGGACCAAACATATACTCGTATTTCTGTTTCAGGGCCTCCTCATCGTCGGCGAAATCGAAAACCAATGGGCGCATGAGTGTGTAGCCCTGTTCGCTGACAGCTGTTGCGCAACTGTCGATGTAGGGCAGTAGCCGCTCCCGTTCTCTAATGCATTGGGCGATGATGGCTTCTGCCTCGGGACCGTAGTTCCAGGGCTCGGTGTTGCTCATGTAGCCGTGTACTCTCATGAGGGGTAGATAGACGGATGTCTCAATCCAACGCAGCATGCGCTCGATGTAATCAGGGTTGGTGTATTGGTCGCCAGGACGGAAGAAACCGCCTGCGTCATAGGTCCACCAGGGGATTCCTGCTGCCTGCAGTCCAAGACCGCCGGTAATCTGACGGCGGAAAGTCTCCCAGTCGTTGCCCACGTCGCCCGACCACAGGGCGGCATTGTAACGTTGGATGCCGGGGAACCCGCTACGGGTGAGAATCATGGAGGAACGGGCGGGGAGCTGTGCGCAGGAGGATGTGAGCCCCTCATAGACAGTCTTGCAGACGAGTAGGGGATAAACATTGCGGAGCCGCTCACCGGGTATCTGCCCATTCATCACTCGCCTGCCGATGAGATCATCGTTTTCCGGCTCTGTGGCATCCTGCCACCAAGCATCAATACCTAAGGGAAGCAGTCTCGTCTTGAAATTCTGCCAGTAGGCGTTGGCTGCCTCGGGATTGAAGAAGTCTATCCAGTCGGTACCAGGAATGTAATATCCCTGTCTTTCCATCTCTTGCCCTACCACGGACTTCTTGTCAATCTTCGACCATACGCTGAGCATCAGTCGCATCTTCATCTTGTGCAGACTGTCGGTCATGGCTCTCGGATTGGGATAGTTGTCGGCATCGAACTGCATGGAGTTCCACCCAGTCTTTCCCCAGTATTGCCAGTCTTGCACGATCATGCCCACGGGAAGCTGTCGGTCGTGGAACTGTTTGGCAACGCCGAGTAGCTCGTCTTGTGAGTGGAAACGTTCCCTGCAATGGATGTAGCCCAAAGCCCATTCGGGCATTTTAGGTGCGGGACCTGTCAGCTCGCGATAGGTGGCGATAATCTCATCGGGCGTGCCGACAAAAACGGTGTAGTCTATGGCATCCGATACGGGGGAGCGGAAAACGGTCTCATCCTTTACCTTATTATAATATAAGATAGGCTGATCGCCATCGGAGAGCTCGGCTGTAATGTGGTGTGTTCCTTTCTTCAGCCAAACCAGCTTCGATGCTGTCGGTGGCAGCCATAGGTTCTGCATTTCAATGACGTTCTCACCATCTATGCAGAGGTTGTGGCGGCGTGCCATCTTTTGTCCTACGTCGAGTAGCAGCGTGTAGTCTCCGTCCTCGTCTATCTCGATGGTCGCGGCATAGTTGTTGTTCTTACGAACCTCCTGTCTGTTGCCTTCTGTCGTAGTAACGTTGACGATGTGTGCTGAACTTCCACTGCCTTCTTGCTTTTCCAGTCTTACTTGCCTGTCGCAGGGATTGTATTCCACGAGTCCATAGTTGTTCCACAGGATGCCATATCCTTTATTGGAGATGAGCATGGGTATGGAAATCTGCGTGTTTACCTGAGTCAGCCTTCGCGAGAGCCCCCGCACGTTGCTGTATCCATCTTGGAACTGACCGAGTCCAAAGAGGTACTCGTCGGGAGCAGATGCGAAGGCGAGTGTGGCAATGTGCGTGGGCTCATTGGCTATGCTACTTTCCTCCAGTGTGTGTCTGGTAGCGGTGAAGACGCATTCTCCCCTGCTGTTCGACACGCTGATGGTTCCTTTGCGTTGATTGATGTCAACAGTTATCTGCTTGCTCTTGACGGCCTCGTCTTTTACATATATCCAGTCGGGTAGGGGCGAGGGCGTGGGAGAATGAGGATGCGAAGGTACGTATTGTATCCTAACCGCATTCTCGGCAATGGTCCTGACGATGACGCGCCCGTCTTTTGCCTGCGCCTGCATGGTCAGACAGGTAAACAAGAGAATATTGACAAATAGTTGTTTCATGAGATCGTTGTAAGATTTTATTTTACGACAAACTTCTTGCCCTGATAGAGATAGATTCCCTTGGGAAGAGCCTTCACCGCTGTGTTCTGTTCCTTCGTATTGCCCACCAATACGCCGGAGAGCGTGTAGATGTTGTGCGAGGAAACGGGTGTAAGGTATTCGGGGGTCTCAATGCCAGAGGGAACTTCGGGTGAGAGGTTGTCATTGTTGGTCAGATACATATCATCAACCACGATGGACCCATTGCCATTACCCCAGAAGCATACGATGTGAACGTTGTTGGTCTCCACATGCTGTCCCTTCTTGTCACCGGATGTGTACTTGATGAGATCCAGTCTCAGAGAAATCTGCCGTTTGCTTCCAAAGTCTGATGTGGAGTAGCAGTCGCTCCAGATGCTGTTGGCGGTGAAGATATTCAGGTGGGCACCACAGGTGTTGGCCTGTTTTAGCTTGATGACCAAATACTTATAGCCCGACATATCGGCTCCGTCATCGTATTGCCATCCCATTTGTCCGTATTGGGAGGGTAGGAAGGTGTGCGAAGATTCGATGTAGGTGCCTTGTCCGAAGAGGCTGGTGTTGATGTATTTCTTAGCAAAGGGGAAGAATGTCGAGCGCACCTTGAACGGAACGGAGAGCACGTTGCCCATGGGGTCGGTATAGGTGGCTGTGAGTTCGGCAGATCCTTCGGCAGCACCATGGAGCTGTCCGTTGATGATGGTGACTGCATCGGGATTGGTGTTGGTGAACTTAGCCTGTGCCGATACGTTCTCCGTGTGACCATCGAGGTAGGTTGCCGTCAACGTCAGAGGAGAGTTCTTTCCAATCATGATTTCCATTTCGTTGGTTTCGATGGTGAGTGATGTGGCAGTGAGCATCTCTGCGCTGTAACCTTCGAAATCTTCAGGATAATAAGTCGTTTCCTCAAATTGATTCTCGGTGCTGAACCAGTCAAAGTCTGCATAACCCTCATCTCCTTCTTCCGTAGCTTGGCAGAAAAGACCAAAGCGGGCACCAACGAATACTGTGAGGTTGAAACCGAGTTTGGTCTGATCACCTATCGGGGTGTAGGTGGTGTTGTCTGTGGAGTAGTAGAACTGGGTTTTGCTGGTGCTGTAGTCAACAGAGGCGCGCAGGTAGATGACATCGTCAGTGTCAATGGACTGTGAAACCTCACGTGGCGTGAAGTCATTGTTCTCTGTCAGCTGGTCTTGTCTCCATACAATCTGTTTCTGTCCGTCTTTGACGCGTACGGCAATGTAGGCATAGGGATCTTGCAGGACGCAAATTCCTGCTTGATTGCCTTCCTTCAGATTGCTTACGTCGAGACGGACGGTACCGAGAGAAGGCTTATCCGTGAAGGCATTGATGCGCTGCGTCAGGATGTTACGAGTCTGTGTCAGAGTGCTTGCGGTTCCAGAGGCTTTCAGGCGTAGCCATCCTGGACGCTCAAACAGGGTCCATGCGCCATTGTCGGGATTGTGGTTCCACTCCCACTGCATGCCCAGCGGGTAGTTGCGGAAATTGTCGTTGGTGGGAAGTGGTGTGCGTGGATAGGCAGAGCCCACGTTGGGCTTGGTATAAGTGGTATAGGGAACGCCAGCGTTACCCACGACGGGCCAATCCTCTTCCCATTTAACAGGCTGTAGGTTGGGCATACGTCCGAGACAGCCGAGGTCTTGCTGTAAGATAGTCCACCACTCTCCGTCGGGTGTGTCGATGAGGGCACCTTGGTGTACAGTGTTGGGAGTGTTGTTGATTATCTTCTCAACAAGCATCTTTTCTTCGTAGGGACCGAAGATGTTCTTCGAGCGGAATACAGCCTGTCCAGAGGGCCATCCGCCATAGGTGGCATAGATGTAATAGTATTCTCCAATCTTATAGAGGTGGCATCCCTCCAAGCCATCCTTGTCTTGGATGACATTCTTCTCCTGAATGAAGTTGAAGTTCTCGTCCAGCTCACACATCTGGATGTTGCCGATACCACAGGCAATGTAGATCTTGCCGTTGTCGAAGAGCATGCCTGGGTCATAGTAGATTCGGGAGAGGGGTTTCATGTCCCACTTTCCCTCGGGGTCTTCTGCCGTCAGGACCCAACCGCCGGTGTCATTGCCATTGATGAGGATGTAGAATTTGCCGTTGTGGTACTTCATGGAGCATGCCCACATGCCGGCGGCATAGGCATTCTTGTCGTTGAGCAAGCTGTAGCGGTCAGAAGTGGAGAGTTGACTCAGAGGTTGGGCACAGTATTCCCAGTTGACAAGGTCTTTCGACTTCACGATGGTTGCGCCAGGGAAGAGGTGCATGGTCGTCGTCACCATGTAGTAAGTATCGTCCACGCGAATCACATCGGGATCGGGGAAGTCGGCAGAGATAATCGGATTCTTGTATTTGCCGTTGCCCAGGTCGCTGACGCTGTTGTTCTTGAAGTCGGCATGTGCCCAGTCAACTTTATAGTAATCGGCATACCAGTCCATACAAGCCTTGCCACAGGCTTCCTCCAATCCGTTGAAGGCGGGTACAACCTTTTTCTTGTTCAGCAAAGTGTCAATATCGAAGAGACATCCTGTGCTGGAGAGGGTCATCGAAATGTTCTCATAATGGTCGAGGAGTGCCTTGAATGCCTTTCCCCACTTGGATGTGGAACCTGTGGCCCATGTACCATAGTTGGGTACGACCCAGTCACCATGCTCGTTGTAGTGACCCTCGGCTTCTGGATTCTCTGGGCTCCAGTCAACCTCTGTGATGATGATGGGGGCAGTGTCAACGACGGGTACCTGGTTATGGAACTGTTGGATTTTGTTGGCAGGGCTCGGCGTGGCATCGCTGCATCCGTACCAACCGCAATAGTCGTGTACGGCATAGCCGATGTTATAGCCTTCAATGGGATGAGAGGCATAGCTGGTGTAGTTGGCCTGCCAGCCGGTACCTGGTGCCCAGATGATACCCGTGAAGCCATTGGCACGAATCTTGTCAACAATAGGTTGGAAATAGTCGTGCAGAGCGGCGGCATCCTCTTCTCCTTGAGCGTTCTTCAGTGAAACAGGCTCGTTGGCAAGTTCAATGCTAATTTGTCCCGCATACTTTTTGACAGAGTCGTTCTGGGTGAAGAGATCCCATACGGTCATCAAGTACTTCTGGTAGTAATCGCCTACTTGAAGTGAACCTGGGCATACTCCAGGGGGGCGTACCACGACGTACATTCCATGATTCATGGCTTTCTTGGCCAAAGGGAAATAGACTGTTCGCAGGTAGGTCTTCAGGCGGTTTGGATTGAACTTTTTGATGTCGGCTTCGCCTGATGCCTCGGGATCTTGTCCCTCTGAACCGGCATAGATGTAGGTCTCGCTGGGGTCGTTTGTCCAAGCCGGATCCATATGCAGGCGGAAGACGGTACACTTGGACTGCTCCATGCCTGCGAATAGCTTCTCAAAGTAGGAGAGACATTTCTGTGCTCCGGAGTAATCGTAGTTCACACCTGTCCAGGGCGAACCCCATCGCCATCCGTTAAAATACATGCTCGGTGTGTCCATAACGCCATGCAGAACCACGCGGTTGCCATGACTGTCAACCAACCATCGTCCCTCTGTGTGCAGTGTGGGTAAAGGCTTGACACCCTGTCCCCACGTCAGCAAAGTAGTGCATACTGCTATTGCCGTAATGAAAAATCTTTTCTTCATTGTCTAATTATTGAATGTTTGTCTTTGACAATTTTGTAGTGATCGCTTCGCTTGATTGTCTCTATTCCTTCATCTCCCACCAGTCGAAGTTGAACAGCTTGGGTCCTTTCCGCCCGGTAAAGGCGAAATAGATATCGTGAATACCTGTGGGAACGGAGTTCAGTTCTGCGGTCAAGGTTTGCCAGTTTTCCCAGCCTCCTGTGGCAGGCACTTCGATGCGTGCGAGGAGGGTACCGTTCAGACTGTCGGCATGCAGTTCGATTTGTCCGCCGCGCAGTCCGCTTGCCACACGTGCGGACAGTGTGCGCGGAGTTTTTTGACCGAAGTCCACAGCCTGTAATTTGATATAGTCTCCATGATGAATCTCGGTTACATATACGCCAACGGCATCGTTCTGCTCTGTCTTGATGCCACGGGAAAAAGCCATTGTCTCAGCCTGAATACGTGTGTAGGGGTTCAAGGTTCCGATGGGTTTAACCCCTTGATCTGTCGGCATGATGGTCGGGAAAGTTCCATCGGGATTGTATTGGAATTCCTCTACGGCCATGCTTCTGCCGAAGCCCCCTCCTTTGGGGAGTTTGCCTGTGTGATAGAAAAAGTAGGAGTGTCCCTTGAAATCAGCGACACCACAATGGTTGGTGAAGGAATTCGTATTGCAGAGCGGCATAATCTCGCCGACATAGGTCCAGGGACCTGTTGGCGTGGGTGCGCTACTGTATGCAATGTGCTCAGGTACTCCGCCTGCGGCATAGAGAAGGTAGTATTTGTTTTGTGAAGTATGGGATGTGGAACGTGGTGCTTTCATCAGCCACGGACCCTCAACATATGAGTCTTTGTATTTCTTTCCCTTTTCTCTTTCGCTCATGGCAGGCGAGCCAAAGGACTCTTCAGTCATGGGGAGGGTACCCACCTGACCATCATACGAAATCATGTCGGGATTGAGTTTCAGATAGTACACACGTGGGTTTCCCCACATGAGCCATGCCTGTCCGTCATCGTCAATCATGACGGTCGGGTCTATATGGTCCCATTTGCCGTCTTCGTAGAGAGGCTTCCCGATGGCATCGTGGAAAGGACCTGTCGGCGAGTCGCTGACTGCCACACCGATAGCCATTCCATTCGTGATTTTTGAATGAGCGCAGATGTACCAGTAGAATTTTCCGTTGCGTTCAATGGTCTGGCTGGCCCAGGCTCGGTCGTCAGCCCAGGAGAAGGACTCCAGTGCCAGAGGAGAACCGTGGTCGGTCCAGTTGACCATGTCTTGTGAGGAATAGACGCGCCACTCCTGCATCCAGAAGAAATCGGCTCCGTCTTCATCGTGACCCGTATAGACATACATGGTTCCATCGTGAACCATAGGCGCGGGGTCTGTTGTAAACCATGTCTGTACAATGGGGTTCTGTGCCAGGCCGTTCAGGGACAGGAGGCATGAGGCGAGGGGCAGGAGCACTTGGGCTAATGTTTTATTGTTCATATTTTTTCTGTGAATTAAAGGAGTTAAGGAGTTAGATGACTACTACAAACCCTCCACGGGGTGCAAGGGTTAGGTGCGAGGGGCAGGGCGCGAGGGTGCGGATGTCCCAGGGATGCGTTGCGTCCTTGCTGTCGAGGAAGAGGGTCGCTGAATTGAGGTGTAACCCAAGTGCATCAAGATCAAGGCTGATTTCTTGGGAGGTGTCGGTACCGTTGATGCCGGCGATGTACCAGGTCGTACCATAACGACGTGCCATCACGACAAACTCGCCAGGATAGCCGGAGAGAAGTCGGGTTTCATCCCACGTTGTGGGAAGCTTGCCGAAGAACTGTCTGACTTCTTCAGGCTGGGCAAGCAGGCTCTCCGGGCGGTCGGCGATATGCTGCAGAGCACTCTCAAACAATACTGTCAATGCCAGCTCGTGGGCATGGGTGGTGATGTGAGGGTGCTGAGAATCGGAGAACGCACAGGGAGTGTAGTCCATCGGACCAATCACGTTGCGTGTGAAAGGAAGTGTTGCGTTGTGGCGGGCCGCACGGTCGGTGAATGTAGGAACGTTGTTGTACCACTCCGCACCATAGACTCCTTCTGTTGAAAGCAGGTTGGGATAGGTGCGCTGCCACCCACGAGGAATGGTTGCCCCGTGGAAGTTGACGAGCAGATGATGGCGGGCGGCACTCTCTAACAAGTCCTGGCAATATTCCATGTTCAGCAGGTTGTCGCCAGAGAAGAAGTCGATCTTCACGCCGGCCACGCCTAAACGTTCACACCATGCAAACTCACGCTCACGATCCTCAGCCTTGTTCAAGCGGAATTTAGGTCCAGGGGCACCGTTTATCCAGCCAACTGATGAGTTGTACCATATCAGGGGTTTCACTCCTTTTTCCCTGGCGTAGCGGATGGCATCCTCAATGGTCTTGCCTCCGTTGGACGGCACCTTGTCCATCTCGTCCCACTCGGCATCGATGAGCACGTAGGGCAGATGTAGGGTGACAGCCATATCCACGTATTTCTTGATGATATTGTAGTCATTGGAACCATGGTTGTAGGCCCAGTAAATCCACGATACCACGCCCGGCTGAATCCATCGGGTGTCATCAATCCGGCTGGGGGGACAAACATCTGTGACGAGCGTGGACTCGACAACGTCTGATAAGGTTCCGACAATCACGACTCGCCAGGGCGTGTGCCAGTAGTCGGAAAGGATGGTCTCGTTGGCATCAGGAACCACGCGGAACAAATCACCTTGGCTATACAGACTCGAGGCACTCTGCTGTCGCTGGATGTCGGCCTCGCTGATGAGGGCAAACAGACTGTCCTGAGCCTCTATCAAGGAAGGGTAGCCCCAGCGTCCCTTGTCACCGGCGGTCGTGGAGAGGGGGAAGAACCCCTCGTATCCCTCAGACCAGGTCTGCATCCAACGACGCTTCCCCTCGGGAATGAGGAAGGCGGTCTGTTCTTGAGGGATGGGCTGTCCCGTCAATCCCGACACCTCATAGCGGAAAGCCATGCCATCGTTGTATAGACGCATGATTAAACGGACGTTGTCGCTCAGCTGCATGGCATACTCGTGGGCCTCATTGGTGCAATGGTGACGCTTTCCGGAGAGCATCCGGTAGTCTTCCCTGATGTGTCTGATGAATCTCCAATCCTTGGGCTGACTGGTAACCTCACCCATGCCGAATGCCGGTATTCCGATGACTTGCCTTTCATCGTAGCATACCATGTAGCCATTGTTTCCATTCTGTTTGATTGACAGATGCTTATTGGGTGACATAGGTGTCTGAACCATGACGGGCTGTTCGACGGTTCGGGTATAGGCAAATTCATCCACATCAATGTAGCCTCCTGTCTGACGTGTGGCGTAGTTGAAGATGGCAAAACGCGAACCCATGAAAAGGCGGCGGTAGTCATATCGCATCTTGAAAGGTGTTCCAAGCGGCAGCCATTGTTTCCCGTCGAGACTATAGAAGAATGTTGCCATGTCCTGGCCCACTCGAAAGTCGGTATCAATACGAAGCCATAGGCGATTCTGTTTCAAAGGTACGGAAGCAAGTGTCTCTGTGTCAACACCGGTGATGACTTTCTCGCGGTCAGAGAGGTTCACGGTTGCTGTCTGCATGGAGAGGGTCTTCTTGCCGTTTTCCTGCTCGACAATGAGCTGGGCCGAATGTCCGTTGAATGCGGCAAAGCCCGCACGGTCTCCATCGCGCATCTTCTTGAGGTCAAGGCTGATGGTGGCGGAGCTTTGTGGTCCTTCCATTCGTTGCGAGAGGGTGTTGGGGGCAGCAAAGAGGTTGTTAACCACCCGGCTGGTCTTGAGCCGCAGCCAGCCTTTCCGTTCAGAAAGCGACCATGCATTATCAACAGGGTTGTGGTTCCACTGCCAACAGAATTTCAATCGGGGTGACGTGAAGTCATCGCTTTCCACAAGCTCACAGACCTCGTCCTCATGTCCTTTCAGCGGTTTCAGCCAGGAAGCGTCTATGTCGGTGGGAATCCTCCCGTTCTCGTCGCCCAGCATGGGCCAGCCGTTTCGCCAATGGCAGGGTTCGAGTGTGAGCACCCGTCCCACGGCTCCGCGATCCTGGAAGATAACACCATACCAGTTACCCTCGGCATCATCGACAATCGTTCCTTGCCCAATGTAGGGAAAGCCTCCATAGTCTGCTTCCAGGATAACCTGTTTCTCATAAGGTCCTTGGATGTCGTCGGCACGATAGCATACTTCACGGCGATGTCGGCCGGGCGCATACACGTGCGAAATCATTAACAGGTAATAGTGTCCATCGTGCTTGATCATGCGTGAACCCTCCAACAGTCCCGTCTCGTCGGCTTCCCTGTTAAAGAGCTGCCTGTGCGAGCCTTCGATAACGTCAGAAAGGTCTTGCTTGAGTTCCATCATCTCTCCTGTTCCATAGATGACATATACACGGTCGTCATCATCGAAGAACAGGGCGCAGTCATGGAAGTGACGCAACCGTGACACCAGGGTCCACTTGCCTGTGGGGTCATCGGTGGAATAGATGTATGTGTTGCCCATGGGACCTCCCTCATTGGGTGAGAAGAGGGCGTAGAATTTCCCCTTGTGGTACTTCAAGGCTGTTGCCCATTGTCCCCGTCCATAGACGGTGCCCCCTTGCAAGTCGTATCTGGGGGAGTCTGTCAGTCGGTCGAACACATAGCTGACGGTTTCCCAATGGACCAAGTCCTTGGATCGCATCACCGGAGCACCCGGCATCAGGTGCATGGTTGTCGTTACCATATAGAAGGTGTCGCCCACTCGGATGACATCGGGGTCAGGACAGTCTGCCCATGTCATTGGATTGACAATAGAGGTGGCAGAAGCCGTTAGTGACAGTAGCAGCCCAAGAATGATATTTGAAATACTTTTCATGATGATGTGCGGGATTGATGTTATAGGTGCTGAATTTTAGTGCTTCTGAAACAGGTGGGGAACGAATTGACGAAGTGAACGTCTCCAGGTGAGCCATTCGTGGTGAGTGCCCGGTGATACATAGTAATCCACATTGATGCCTGCATCACGCAGCGTGTTCACCAGGTTTCCTGTTCCGAAATTCTCCTCAGAGCCGCAACTCAGGAAAAGGTAGTGGATTTTCTTGTTGAACTCGTCGGCATTCTTGAATGCGCCGTCGTAGGTCTTGTCAATATCAAAGCCGAAGATGGCCCCGCTGAATCCGCCCATCCATGCAAACTTGTCCATGTTGGCCATGACCAAGTCAAAGGTTTGATGACCGCCCCATGAGAGTCCTGCCATAGCACGGTGCTCACGATCGCTGAGCGTACGGAAGTTGGTGTCGATATAGGGAATGAGGTCTTCGGTCATGATGCGGTAGAACGTAGCACCATATTGACTGCGGCCAGCGCGGTTGTCGCCACCACGGAAAGGAGCTTTCACATCACCGCTTTCCATGACCACTATCATCGGTACGGCTTCGCCTTGGGCAATCAGGTTGTCCATGATATGCTGCATGTGTCCCTGCTTGCTCCAGCTTGTCTCGTCTTCTCCCATGCCGTGTTGCAGGTAGAGCACGGGGAAGCGTTGCTTGACTTTGGTCTCATAGAGAGCGGGGGTATATACCATGGCGTGGCGCCATTCGCCCGTTGCCTTGGCATAGTAGTAGATGCTGCGTACCTGCCCGTGGGCAACCCCCAGATGTGGGCGATAGTAGTCGCCTTCCGTTCCTTCGGGAATCTCGATGCCACCAGACTGACGGCAGCATCCGAAGAAGGTCTCAGTTGCCGGATCTACGACAGACACACCATCGACTTTTAGGAAATAGTAATGGAAGCCTACGACCAAAGGGTCGCTGACTCCTGTCCAAACGCCTTTTTCATCGCGTTGCATATCATAGGTCTTGCCGCAGATGTCCAATTCCACACGCTTGGCTTGTGGCGCAAAAAGGCGGACGTAGGCTCTCCGTTCTGAATCGACTTTGGGAAACTCGTTGCCCGGGATGGTCGTCTCTGCCGTAACAGCATCAGCGGGAATCACTATTGGTTTCCTGACCTCGTAGTTCAGCAGCGAGAGCATCTTCTCTCCGTATCGGCTTCCTAACTCACGATAGCCTGCAGCATCGAAATGCAGGTTGTCGGGACCATTGGTGCAGCCCTCGGATGATACCACATGTGCCGTATGAATGGTTTGCGGAAGTTCGTCTATCTGCTTGTTCATGGCAAGGCAAAGTCCCTTTCCTTCAGCACGTACCACCTCGCCTGCCAGTAGGGGAGTCTCCTCGGGCTTCAACTGAAGGTCGCCCAGCAAGCGGTCGTACACATTCTGCACTTTCTCCGCCCATTTGGGATCGCCGGTGTTCGATTCCCCTTGGTGTATCAGCACTCCTTTGATGACACCGTTCTGCTGAGCCTTGCGCGCAAGTGAAAGCAGACGCTCATAGGGGTTGTCGTTGTAGGCTTTGAGCATGGGCTTCATCCATGATGGTGCTTTTTCCACGTAGTTGCGTATGCTGTCGGGCATGAATCCTTCAATATGGATGCCACCGATGGCGACAACGATGACTCCCACTCGGATGCTGTCGGGCAGGGTCTTTGTCATGGTTCGTCCAAAATAGTCAACGGGGGTTAATCCTGTGTTTTCGCGGCAGAGTGGGGGCGTGGCTTTGTACCATTCGCCCATCTTGCGGTTGCGTTGTGCGTCATCTACGGCAGCCATCATCAGGAATCGGTCGTTGATTCCCTCCAAGTCTTGCGCTTCGGGCTTTGCGGCACCTTCCATGTTCGACTGGCCGAAGCAGAGGTAGATGTAGAAGTTCGGATCTGTTGTTGCACTCAGTTTGGCAATTGAGAAGATTGCCAAGACCATTACCAGTGTGGTTCTTTTAATACATTTCATAGAAACAGCGTTTTGAATGACGCTGCAAATTTACTTCTTTTCTATAATACATACTTTATAAAAACGTTTCATAAGACTTGAAAAACGTCTCAACCCCGTAGAATGGGGCTATGAAAGGCTATTCTTCCTGATGCTTCTCAGCATATTCCGTGGGTGTCATACCATAGTATGTCTTGAAAACCGTGGAGAAGTGTGCCTGTTCGTTAAAGCCCACGCTGTATGCTACTTGTGCAATGTTAACGTGTCCCTGCTTGATGAGTTTGGCGGCTTGTTCCATTCGGATGTTTCGAATGAACTTACCCGTCGAGAGTCCCGTTATCTCCTTCATCTTGCGGTGTAGTTGGGCACGGCTGATACCCACATCTTTGGCCAGCTGGTCAACGCTGAAGTCGGCATTCCCCATGTTCTTGTTGAGCGAATTCATGATTCGTTCCATGAGGGCTTCGTCATTACTCTTTACCTCCACTTGCTCTACCTTACTCTCTTGTTGCTGGGCACCGCTGAACTTGCCACGCATGCGGCGCACATTATCAATAAGGTTGTCAATCTGTATGTGAACTTCTTCCAGGTTGAAAGGCTTGGGGATATAGGCATCAGCACCATAGCGCAGGCCTTCGAGCCTGTTCTCTATTTCCGACTTCGAGGTGAGCAGGATGACGGGCAGCTCGCTGACGTTGGGATTCTGTTTGATACGTTTGAGCAGGGTAATACCATCCATCTCCGGCATCATCACATCGCTGATGACCAAGATGAAATGTTCCGGTTGGGTGAGAAGGGCTTTCAGGGCTTCCTTTCCATTGGGCTGATAGTCGAACTTGTACCAAGGAGACAGCTCTGCTATGAGATAGTCGGCGAGGTCCTTGTCATCATCGACCACCATGATCCGAGGATGCGAGGGTGCAGAGGTTCGTGGGTTCGAGGGTGTGGGGGTATGAGAGTTAGAGGGTGCGGTGGTGTGTGTCGTTTGCTCCGCTATCTGCTCTGGTTTCAGGTGCTTGTTGCCTGTGGGCAAGGTGATGATGAACTCTGCGCCTTGTTGACCGTCCTTGCGGTTGGCGGCTATTATTTTTCCACCGTGTAACTGAACGATGGAACGTGCCAGGTTCAGTCCGATGCCAGTACCCTGTATGCCCAGTTTCTCGCTTGCCTTGCCTTGATAGAATCGCTCGAAAAGACGGTCTGGCTTCTCGTCTTTGAAACCTACACCTGTATCTGAAACAGATATGGTTATGTATTGCAAAGTTCCTGATAACCTGATAGTTACATTTCCTCCATCAGACGTGTACTTGAAGGCGTTGGAGAGGAGGTTGGAGATGACCTTGTCGAATTGGGTACGGTCTATCCATGCCATGACGGGCTCCTCCCCATGCTCACAAGTGAGGGTAATGTTGCGCTGTTGGGCATTATATTGATACAACTTGCAAACCCCGTTGATGAAGTCTGCAAGATTCGTCTCTTTGCAATGCAACTGCATGAGGTTCTTGTCAATCTTGCGCTCGTCAAGAATCTGATTGACGAGTTGCATCAGTCTTTGTGCATTTCGGTCAATAGTTTCGATGGCTGGTTGGAACTCCTCTGTCTTCCCGCTTTTCAGCTTCTGTAGCGGGGCCATGATGAGAGTCAACGGTGAACGGATGTCGTGTGTGGCATTCATGAGGAATCTCATTTTCTCTTCATCCAGTTCCGCTTTTTTCCGTCTTGAATAGCTGCGGAAGATGAACACGGCAGTTGCGATGGCCAACAATGCGTAGATCAGGTATGCCCATGTGCTGAGATACCAGGGCGCATGGATGCATACCGTCAGCGTGTAGCTTTCTGTTGAGTAGTTGCCGTTTTCCTCAGCCCTCACTTCCATGTGGTAAGTGCCGGGCTTCATCTTGTTGAAGGTGATGGTGTTGACCCCTTCACCCGTTGAAACCCATTTGCCGTCGTTGATTCGGTATTGGAAGTTGATGTGGTCGGCATTCCGATAGTTGAGGAGAGAGAACTCCATCGTAAACGTGTTCTCATCGTAAGGAAGGCTGATGTCTGTTGTCTTCTGTTCGCCGTTTGTGGGGTTTGGAGCGAATGAGGAGAGGCTCGAGGCTGTGCGGAAGCGTGTAAGGTGAACGCGTGGCAAAGGTCTGTCGGCGGTCTTCACCTTGGCGGGGTGGAAAAGAGTAATCCCGTCACCGTGTCCGAAAGCAATGCGCCCGTCGGCATAGTGTATCACGGCCTTGTCGGTATATTCGCCTGTGACGAGTCCGTTGCCGTTGATATGGCTGATAAAAGTCTTTTCTTTGTTCTTGTAGTGCCAGATACCATGAGAGGTGCTGATCCATAAATCACCCTCACTATCGCAGACAATGGCACAGAACGCCTTGTCGTCCAGGACTTCCGCACCGGGGAAGGGAGCCATCTGGTTCTTCTTGCGGTCATAGCGGTAGAGACCGTCGTTGCTTCCCACGACAATGTCGCCGTTGGGCATTTCGCAGAGTGGTCCGCAGGTGATGCCTCTCATGAGCATGTCGAACCCTAATGCGTTGAAGTGATGGGTACGGGTGTCCATGCACGAAAGCCCGTAGGAGGTGGAGAGCCAAAGCATTCCTTTCCTGTCAACCAGCATGCAGCTTACCCAGTTGTTGCAGAGTCTTCCTGTCGGACTCTCCATGTCCATGTCAAAGGGGCGTGCTTGACGAGTGCGTGTGTCGTACTCGTAGAAGCCATTACCAAATACTGACACATAGAGCAGCCCGTTGGCACCGCTGGTGATATATCCGATCTCTGCTCCTTCGAATGTCTTTTCGTACTCCACCTTTCCGGTTTGTGGAAAGTAGCGGAAAAGCGTATTGCCGGCCCCCATCCAGTATTGTCCGGACGGATCTCGGTAGAGATATGAGGGGGCGACGGACTGAGAGCGAGGGGTAGGGCTGATGTGTCCGTCGGCGTTGAAGTGGTACACGTTGTCTTGCCAGACTGCGCACCAGGCTCCTCCTGCGCCGTCATCGGTTATCGATGCGATGCGCTTGGCAAGGTGCATGCCTTGTTGCGAGAAGTTCCAGCTTTCAAAGAGTGACTTCTGTTGCGTGGTGAGCAACACACCCTTGTTGGCGCAACTGAGCCAAAGGTTGCAATCTTTGTCTTCGAGGATACTGGCTATTGAAGCCGTTGAAAACGACAGCGAACCCGCCATGAGCGTTTCCTGCTTGCCCATGGTAGCCCCCTTGTCTATGCGGATGAGTCCGTGTCCCGACGTGCCTAAGAGCAGCGCACCGCTACGACTGATCATAGCACTATTCAACAGCACCTCCCCTTCGATGGGCAGCCAATAGGAAGCCTTGCTGATGGAGCCCGACTTGCTGTCGTAGCTCATGATGCCTCGTTGACAGACCACCAGTAGCGACTGCGCATCACGTTTAACAAAGGTAACGGGCATGCCGCAGGAGGTTTCCATGTGTTGGTGTGATGTCAGTTTTCCGCCTCTCACGCTGAAGATGTCGAAACCTGTGTCGGGAGTGGAGCAGAAAAGGTGTCCGTTGCCATCGATGAACAGATGCGTGATGAACGCCGGTATCCCCTCACCCTGTAAGGTCAGGAGCCTCCCATCCTGTTGTCCATGTGGCAGCATGTAGAGCCCGTATCCAGCCGTTCCGAAAAAGATGTCGCCCTGACCGTTCTCGACAATGGCGTTGACGCGTGGTTCAATGTCACGCGGGAACTTGCATCGGATGAACCGCTCCGTACCATAGTCATAGCGTGCCGCTCCCTTTCCGAAACCAATCCAGAGCCTTCCTTTGCGGTCAGCAAGGAAACTGTTGACCTGATTGTCCGTAATGGAGGTGGTGTCGCGTCGGTTGTGGAAGTAGTTGACGAAGTGATAGCCGTCAAAGCGGTTCAGCCCAAGCTCGGTGCCAATCCAGATGAATCCATAACGGTCTTGGCAAACATCGCGAACACTACTGCTCGACAATTGGGCTGATGTATAGAATCGTGCTTCTGTTGCCATTGTCTCCATTGCGGTGAACAGGCAGAGGCACACGATGATGGTCTTGATGATTCTCTTCATAATGCAAAGGTACACTTTTTTCACAATAGATGAAACGTTTTTGAACATTTGTGAAACAAATTATTTCTTTTGTTATGGAGTTTATATCTAACTTTGTGCCCTGAAAGACGTAAAAAGAAAGTTATGAAAAAGCCATTGCTAATCCTGACTTGCCTGTTGGCACTTACTGCCAATGCGAAACCAACGGCAGGTTCCTGGGTGGGAACCTGGGCTGCGGCAGCTGAGTTTACGGGTAAGGAAGACATGCCCCAGACTACCAACCTCACCGACTGTTCGCTCCGACAGATTGTTCATGTCTCCTTGGGAGGTGAGACGTTGCGACTGAAACTGTCGAATGAGTTCAGTAGCGAGCCTGTGGAAATCAAGGCGGTTTATATTGCCGATGCCACCGATGGGGTAGGCATTGACGTGCCTACAGCCCGTTATCTTGCTTTCAATGGTAATCGTTCCGTCACTATCGAGGCAGGCAAGACCGTTGTCTGTGATCCGCTCAGCTATTTGTTGAAACCGCTGCAGCGGCTTTCCGTCACCATCTGTTATGGCAAGGCACCCGAACATGCAACCTCTCATCGTGGCTCGCGCACCACCTCCTATATTATGCAGGGCATGTCGGAGCCTCAGACTCCTTTTACTGTTTCAGAGCAGGTGGCACATTGGTATAACATCGCTGCAATCGACGTTCTCTCCACGGGTGAGGCTATCGCCGTGCTGGGTAACTCCCTCACCGACGGAAGAGGTAGCACCACCGATGCACAAGACCGCTGGACCGACCGTCTGGCAGAAGCCCTGAACGGTGAGATGGGAGTGCTCAATCTCGGCATCGGAGGCAACTGCGTGGTCCGAGGTGGACTGAGTGAACCCGCCGTGAAGCGTTTCGACCGAGACATCCTTTCGCAGTCGGGGGTTACACGCGTCATCGTTTTCGAAGGAATCAACGACGTGGGTGGAAGTTCTACGGCAGACCAGACCGTTGCAGACCTGATAGCTGCCTATCGCCAATTCATCCGAAAAGGACATGAACACGGAAAGAAAGTCTATGGTGCCACACTCACGCCCATCGGCCAAAGTTTCTATGAGTCGTCCGTCCACGAAGCAACGCGTCAGGCTGTGAACGAATGGATACGCAACAGCGGAGAGTTCGATGGTGTGATTGACTTTGACGAACTGGTGCGTGACCCACTCACTCCAACCCAGCTCTTGGTCGGGTGGCAGAGCGACTGGCTTCACCTCAATAGTCAAGGCTACAAGGCTATGGGAGAGCATGCGGCACAATGGTTGAAGAAACAGATGCAGACAGAATAGGAGAGTGCATCTTCTTAATTTCTCAAAGCATTGTTCTAAGCATCTCAAAGCATTGATATCAGCTCCTCAAAGCATAGTTATCAGCACCTCAAAGCAGGCTTATGATTGCGCTTTCTTTATGCCATGAAGTTAATGCCTGCCAATAGAAAGAAATAATGAAACCAAAGCAATATGGACAAGAATTTGAGTTTAAACGTTATGATTACAAAGAAGTTAATATATCTGATGGCAGTCTTGATGATTGCTTTAGTAAGTGTTGGTTTTACGGCTTGTAGTAGTGATGATAACGAGCCTTCTTTGTCGTTTACGAAGAGATGATTGTTGGTAAGTGGAAGATAACCAACATTTCAGGCAATAACGAACATAGCGATAGCTTTGGTATTGGAAGCGAAGCAGAGTTCAAAGCTGACGGCACTTGTAAGGGATGGTTCTCGATGGAGGACGCATACAAGATAGAGGATGGTCGCGTCAAGACTTTTTATGCAAGAACGAATGAACCAATGTTTGTTTACACGCTTTTGTCTCAAAATGGAATGACTCTCTCGGTCAGGATGGACGGAACACTGGATGACAAGTGTTCATGTACGTTGACGTTGCAGAAAGTGAACTAATGCAAACTTAGTTAACGAAAATTCGGGAGCATCCTTTTGAGGGGGTGCTCCCGAATTCTTTTTTAGGGATTTTCCGATGGAGGCGGGTCTATGCATCGGCAAAGACCCGACCGTCATCGAGTGTAATCTGAAGCTTGGTGTATTCGCTATGGAAGCAATGTTCGAGTCTGTCAAGATAGCGGGCACATTCCCATTGGCACATGGGAAGGTCGTGGAGCAGGTAGTTGCCGCAGGTCTCGGGTGTGGTGGCGGGAACCTCCGTCTGCTGTAGAATCCAGCGGAGACAGTCAATGGTGAGCCGCCGCATGTCCTCGACGCTGTGTGAGCCTGTCATAACGATATACATGCCTGTGAGACAACCCATGGGACCAACGTACACCACATCGTCCTTGACCTCGGAATTGCGAAACCAAGTGGCCATGAGATGCTCTATGCTATGCATGGCGGATGGTGCCACAGCGGGTTCGCGATTGGGTTCGGTAATGCGAAGGTCGAATGTGGTGAACAGCCTGTCTTGGCGCGAGACATAGATGCCTGGCTTCAGACGGGTGTGGTCGATGGTGAAACTCTGAATGACTTCCATTTCTTCCAAGATTTTCAGTTGTTGTTACTTGCTCTGAACGGCACTCTGCTCGATAGGCAGGCAGCGCTTGTAGTTCTCGATGTATGCATTGAATCCTGCCACGTCTTCCTTGGTGGGGGCGATCTCCACACCAGTGTTGCCGGCGAAGACAACCTCTTCCAGATAGTCGGCGAGCGAAAGCTTCTTTGCGTTGTTAACCACGTAGCCTGCAAGCAGGGCGATACCCCATGCACCTCCTTCACCTGCGGTCTCCATGACGGAGATGGGGGAGTTGAGTGCGGCAGCAAGCATGCGCTGGCCTACGCCGGCTGTCTTGAAGTAGCCGCCGTGCCCCGTGATGCGGTCAACCTCGATGTTCTCTTCCTTGAAGAGAATGTCGTTGCCAATCTTCAACACGCCGATGGCTCCGTAGAGGTGGGCACGCATGAAGTTGGAAAGGTTGAACTTGTCGTTGGCAGAGCGCACGAACAGCGGACGGCCGTCGGCAAGACCGGTGACGGGTTCGCCGCTGACGTAGTTGAAGGAGATGAGACCTCCGCAGTCGGCGTCGCCCTCGAGTGCCTTGTTGAACAGCTTACCATAGAGCTCGTTCATGTCCACGGGCACACCGAGCAGCTGCTGGTACTCCTTGAAAAGGCCTACCCAGGCGTTGATGTCGCTGGTGCAGTTGTTGCAATGAACCATGGCAACGAGGCTTCCATCGGGGGTGGTCACCATGTCAATCATCTCGTAAGGCTTGCTCAGGGGCTTCTCCAGCACTATCATCGAGAACGAGGATGTGCCGGCAGAGACGTTACCCGTGCGCTGCTTAACGGCATTGGTGGCAACCATACCGGTACCGGCATCGCCTTCGGGCGGACATACGGGGATGCCTGCTTTCAGGTGTCCTGAAACATCGAGGCGGTTGGCACCCTCGGGAGTGAGGAAGCCTGCGCTCTCGCCTGCGGAGAGCGACTTGGGCAGGATGTCAAGCAACTTCCAAGGATACTGCTTCATGCTGACGAGCTTGTCGAACTTCTCCACCATAGCGGCATCATAAGTCTTGGTAGCGGGGTCAACGGGAATCATACCCGAAGCATCGCCCACGCCAAGCACGAACTGGCCAGTCACCTGCCAATGAACGTATCCGGCAAGAGTGGTGAGATATTTGATGTCGGCAACATGCTCCTCGTTGTCGAGGATGCATTGGTAGAGATGACTGATGCTCCAACGCAGGGGAATGTTGTAGTTGAAGAGCTCAGAGAGCTCGGCTGCAGCCTTGCCTGTGTTGGTGTTGCGCCAGGTGCGGAAGGGCACAAGAATCTGCTGCTCCTTGTTGAAAGCCATGTAGCCGTGCATCATGGCAGAGAAGCCTATGGCGGCAAGGGTTTCGATTTCGCAATCGTACTGCTTGAGAACGTCCTTGCGCAAGTCGGCGTAGCAGTCTTGAAGTCCGTACCAGATGGCTTCGGTGCTATAGGTCCACAGTCCATCGACGAGCTGGTTCTCCCACTCGTGCGAGCCTTGTGCTATGGGCTTGTTCTCTTCATCGATGAGAACGGCCTTGATGCGGGTAGAGCCAAACTCGATTCCGAGAATGGCTTTACCGCTTTCAATCACTTGTTTGGCTGTCATCATATCCTACTTATTTTAAAGCCTTGCTTAACATGAAGTACATCTCGTTGTTTTGCAGCAACTGCTTGAACTCGTAGGTCTTCGTGTCCTTGTTGATCTTAACATACTCGATACCAACCATCTCGGCGAAGTCTTCCCAGTACTCCTCGGTGATGTCGTAGGAGAAGGCGCTGTGGTGGGTACCACCGGCGAGAATCCATGCACCGGCACCAATCTCGAAGGTCGGCTGCGGAACCCAGAGGGCAGAAGCCACGGGCAGGTTGGGCATGGGCTTCGGCTCGATGCACTCCACCTCCTGTGAAATAAGACGGAAGCGGTTGCCAAGGTCAACAACGGTAGCCTTGATACCACGACCTACCTTTGAGGTGAACACCAGACGGGCGGTCTGCTGCTTGCGGATGCCGATACCGAGGAAGTGTACCTCGAGCTTCGGTTTATCAACGGCGATAAGCGGACAAACCTCGAGCATGTGGCTCTGCAGGCATGAGCTGCGGTCGCCGGCGAAGTTGAGGGTATAGTCCTCAAGGAACGAGCAACCTGTGGGCATGCCCTGCTGGATGACCCAGAGTGTGCGATAGAGACAGGCCGTCTTCCAGTCGCCCTCGGCACCGAAACCGATACCTTCTTCCATGAGACGCTGGGAAGCAAGTCCAGGAATCTGGTCGAAGCCAACGAAGTTCGGATCGTCGATGTCGGCATCGCCCAGGTCATCGAAGTTCGTGGTGAATGCTGTTGCACCTTCGTCCTTCAGCACACGGCGCAGGGCAATCTCGGCCTTGGCAGCATTCTTCACCTTCTCCCAGTAAACTGCTTCTCCGCTCTCGTCGATCTTGATGGTGTAGAGTTTCTTATACTCTTCGACCAGAGCATCAGCCTCAGCATCGGTCACCTTCTTGAAGTACTCCATGAGGGAGCTGACAGGATAATAGTCAACGTGGTAGCCGAGACGCTGTTCGAACTCAACACGGTCGCCATCGGTAACAGCCACGTTGTTCATGTTCATACCGAACATGAGGCAGCGTACGTTGTGAGCATCGGCAACACCAGCTGCTACGCGTGCCCAAACGGCAATCTGCTTCTGAGCAGCCTCGTCCTTCCAGTAGCCGCAAACCACCTTGCGGGCAACACGCATGCGTGTGCAGATGTGACCAAACTCGATATCGCCGTGGGCACTCTGATTCAGGTTCATGAAGTCCATGTCCATCGTCTCCCAGGGAATCTCGGCGTTATACTGGGTGTGGAAGTGGAGTAGGGGCTTCTGCAAAGCCTGGAGACCCTTGATCCACATTTTGGCGGGAGAGAATGTGTGCATCCATGTGATGATACCGATACACTTCTCCTCGTTGTTGGCAGCCTTCATGACGGCTTCCACTTCCTTGGAAGAGTTGGCTGTTCCTTTATATACCACCTTGACAGGAATGTTGCCGCTGGCGTTCAAACCCTCGACCATTTCCTTCGAGTGACCGTCAACTGCTACGACTGCGTCACCTCCGTAGAGCAACTGAGCACCAGTTACCCACCAAATTTCATAATTCTCAAATGCTTTCATAATGATTGTTTTTTTAAGTTTTAAATTGATTAAATGTTATTTCATTAAATAGTTTATGATAATCATATCAGGCCATGTTCTACTGCATACTCCCACGCATCGTGGTCTATCTGCTGCATGGTGCGTATGCCTGGTGGCAGTTCGCTTACAGAATAGATGCTTGTTTCAATGGTGATGGTCACCCTATAGCTCCATCCGTCAGCTTCATACCAGCCCGACGACCATCTGTTGTTTGCTCCGAGAATGATGACTTGTTCAGCATCCTTTACAGCCTTGATGCGAATGCTATTACCGGCTTCAAGGAGCGTGAACTTGAAGGCATGGTCACCACCGTAGGGAGTTTTGTAGAATCCGTGGCGGACAGCCCATTTGATCTCTTCGCCATCCTTCAAGTCTTTGATGTGGCGTGACCAATCCTCTTTTGTGATGGTTGACTCGCCCACACGTTTTTTCTCGGCAACGAGCACTAAGTCGTGATTATTCCATTTCTCATCCATAAGATGTCTGGATTCGTGATGTTTGTTTAGTGCTTCTGTCCCTTCTGTCCGTAGTAGGCGTTGGGACCATGCTTGCGGTTGTAGTGCTTCTCCACAAGTAGCGGGTTCATCGTCAGGGCGGGATTGACAGAGAATGCCACGAATGCCATCTTGGCGCATTGCTCCATGACCTTGGCGTTGTAAACGGCATTGTCGGGAGACGTGCCCCACGAGAAAGGACCGTGATTCTTCACCAGAACGGCAGGCGTGTGGTCGGGATTGATCTTGCGGATGTTCAGGATCTCATCAACGATGACGTTGCCAGTTTCCAGTTCGTACTGGCCTTCCACCTCTTCCTTGGTCATATCCCGCGTGCAGGGGATGTCCTTGTAGAAATAGTCGGCATGCGTGGTGCCGATGTTGGGAATGTCGCGGCCTGCCTGGGCAAATGCCGTAGCATAGGTGGAATGCGTGTGTACAACACCCTGGATGTTGGGGAATGCCTTGTAGAGGACAAGGTGTGTCGGTGTGTCGCTGGAGGGATTGAGGTCGCCTTCGACAACCTTACCCGTTTCCAGATCGACAACCACCATGTCGGAAGCTTTCATGTCGTCATAGCTTACGCCCGAAGGTTTGATGACAACAAGTCCTTTCTCGCGGTCGATGCCCGAGACGTTGCCCCATGTAAATATCACGAGCCCCTGCTTGACGAGGTCAAGATTGGCTTTGAATACTTTTTCTTTCAGTTCTTCTAACATAATTCAATGTTTTTGTTGTCAATAATCAGTTGACGGTTATCAATTACAATTTGAATGTCGGATCGTCTGCGTACATTTTCTTGTTGAATCGATAAAGGGCAGCACCGCGCTTGGAAGACAATTTGTCGATGAGGTCTGTCTTCTCAATGAAGTCGATACTCTTGATGCGTTTGCGGAAATTACGCTTGTCGATTTCTTCTCCAAGAATGGCTTCGTACACTTTTTGCAGTTGAGTCAATGTGAACAAGTCGGGGAGCAAATTGAAGCTCAGCGGCTCCGTGTTGATACGACGGCGAAGCAGGGTAATTGCTTTGTGTATCATGATTTCATGGTCGGAATAGAGTTTGGGGAGGTTCTGACGAGTCACCCATTCCAGTCCATGCTCTATGCGAATCTTTTCGTCATAGTCTTTTACGTTTATCAGAGCGCAGTAGGCAACAGAGATGACTCGGTCGCCCGGATCACGGTCGATGGCACCAAAGGCTCCCACCTGTTTCATATATACTTTTTTCAAACCGGTGAGGTCGTAGAGGACACGGTTGGCCGCGTCCTCCAGACTTTCGTTGGCCCTCACAAAGCCACCGTAGAGTGACCACTCACCACGCCCAGGATCCATTTGGCGCTTACCAATGAGTAGTTTCAGCTTGCCGTTTTCAAATCCGAAGACAATACAGTCAACGGAGACCCAAACTTTAGAGTGTTCACTATAATATGTCATAATACTTATTTAATATATATATATGTATAGAAATATGCATTACCAGAAATATGCATAGAAGCAGGCGCACAGGCCGATGACAACCAATGTGCCGGCGATGTCCCAGATGCCCCAGCTTTCGCGGATGCTCTTCTTGAAGTCGGACGTGAAGGTAATGGCTTCAACCTGTTCCTTGGAAGGAGCGGGTGTGAAGAAGCTGACAGCTACCATCAGAGCGATGATGAATACGAGCAGCCAGCACTCGAAGACGAGCCAGTTGGTCTGCCAGAACCATGCTGTGTTCTCCCAGAATGCACCGTCCATCGTGGCCTTGCCTGTATCGGTGATGACATTAGTCACCAAGCGAAGCATACCTACAAGGAAGCCACCGATAAGACCCCACTCACCAGCCTTCGGAGTAATTTTTTTAGAGAAGATACCTAAGGTGAACACAGCCACCATAGCAGGAGCCAGCAAAGACTGGATGCCCTGCAGATAACTATAGAGAGAGCCGAGGCTCATCATCACAGGCATCCAGATCAATCCGAGCAGAACGACAACCACCGTAGCGGTACGGCCGACAAATACGTAGTGTGCCTCGCTCTTACCTTTCTTCATCGGTTTGTAGAAGTCCTCTGTGAAGAGTGTTGCACAGCTGTTGAAGAAGGCTGCGAGAGATGCTACAAGAGCGCAAACGAAACCGATGGTGACAATACCCTTGATACCGGCAGGCAGAATGTTCTTCACCATCAAGGCGAAGGCTGCGTCGGTGTCGTCCATCACAAAGCCGTTGATACCACGCTGTGCTAAGGCTGCGGCAATCATACCGGGGATGAGGAACATAAAGCAGGGGAGAATCTTGAAGAAGCCGGCTGCGATGGTACCACGACGAGCACGGGCCATCACGTCAGCATTGTTCTCTCCGGGAACCTGACCGAGTACACGCTGAACGATGTGCTGATCAGTACACCAGTACCAGAAGCCGATGATGCAGGCACCAAGGAACACCACATAGCCAGGATACTCAGCATACATGGGGTCGTTGGGATTGGTGTGGAACATGTGGTTGATGCCGTAGCCGTCGTGCATGGCGCGTGCTGTCTCCATCATCGTGCCCCAGCCTTCAACAATGCTTCCGCCGCCGAGGGTAGCAAGACCGAGGAAGAGAACGAGGAACGAACCGACAATAAGAATTGGCGTCTGGATGGAACTGAGGCACATCACACCCTTCATGCCACCAACAACGGTGAAGACTGCTGTGACGGCAATCAGTCCAATGGCACCTACCCAGAAGTTCAGACCGAGCAGATATTCAAAGAAGATACCACCCGTGAAGGCGGTCACGCTGACCTTGGTCAGCACATAAGCCACGAGGGTAATAATAGACAGCCACGAACCTGTGCGCTGGGTGTAGCGGAACTTTAGGAAGTCGGGCATCGTGATAATCTTACCCATCTTTGTGATGAGTAGCTGGTAGAAGGGAACGAACAGCCAGCCGAGGATGAGAATCATCCAGCCCTGCATCTCCCAGTGGGCCATTCCCACGCCGTCCTTGGCACCAGTACCTGCGAGACCCACGAGGTGCTCCGAACCGATGTTGGCTGCAAAGATGGCCATACCAATGACATACCAGGGTTCGCCCTTGCCGAAAAGATAGGCTGAAGAGTCTTCACCCTGCTGGGCTTTCTTGTCTTTCCATATCACATAATATGTGGCGGCAAGAACGCCAATCAGACCGACTGCGAGAATCGTCCAGTCAAGCCAAATAAATTCATGTGAATTCCAATTCATAGCTTAATTTTACTGTTTATTAATGATTAATGTTTTTAATTGTTGATTTGCTTGTTACTTTCTCCTTTTCCACATGGCAGTCATGTCTTCCAGCGTCTTTCCCTTGGTCTCGGGAACAAGCTTCCATACGAAGAGTGCTGCCAGCAGGCAGATGATGCCGTAGAGTCCGTAGGTGAACCAATGGCCAAAGTCATCGCCCTCGGTAAGGTGCATGTTGAACATCGGCACGAATGAGGAGCTGACGATGAAGTTGAATATCCATTGGAAGGCAACGGCTATCGCTACAGCTCCGCCACGGATGGTGTTCGGGAAGATCTCGGCGATGAGAACCCAGGTGATGGGCCCCCACGAGAACATGAACGAGGCGGCATAGAGCATGAGGCTGAGGCAGGTGACGGCTTCCAGTCCGGCATGTCCGAAGGTGGCTGCAACGCCCATAGCGCCTACAGCCATACCGATGGAGCCAGTGATGAGAAGGGGCTTGCGTCCCCACTTCTCTACTGTGAAAATGGCTACCAGAGTAAACATGATGTTGATGAAGCCCATGATAACAGTAATCATCATGGGGTCTTGCATGCCCATGTCACCAAAGGTACGGGGAGCATAGTAGAGAACGGCGTTGATTCCTACGGCCTGCTGGAACACTGAGAGCATAATGCCCACAAAAATGCACATAAAGCCATAGGTCATTAGTTTCTCGGTTTTCACCACCATCGTGTCCTTGATGTCCTGTAGAATGCGGGCGGCTTTTGTCGAACCATTGATTTTCGCCAGGATGCGCTCTGCTACATCATCACGACCTATGCTGACAAGATAGCGTGGTGTTTCGGGCACCAAGCAGATGAGCAGGGCGAAGAGTCCTGCCGGAATTGCCTCTGAGCCGAACATGTATCGCCAGCCTGTCGTTACCGTCCATTGTGCAGCGGGATTGATAGCGGCTATGCCTTTCCCCATCTCTTCCACAAGCGGCTGGATGTGTTCTCCCAAGATAAAGAAGTTGACGAAGTACACCACCAACTGGCCGAAGATAATCGCAAACTGATTCCAGCTGACAAGCATTCCCCGGATGTTGGAGGGAGCGACCTCACCGATGTACATCGGGCAGATGGCAGAAGCCAAGCCTACGCCGATGCCGCCGATGATGCGGTAAAAGTTAAACATCATCAGTAGTGAGAAGGTTGGCTTCCCGTATTCGAAAAACAGGAACTCAGGCGTCATCGAGCCCAATGCCGACACGAAGAAAAGCAAGCCGGCAATAATAAGCGAGCGTTTGCGTCCCAAGTTAGTGGCGAGGAAACCGGAGAGGGCGGAGCCGATGATGCAGCCAATCAATGCGCTGGCGGATGTGAATCCATGCCAGACGTCATTGTACTGGAAGTCATCGGAATTCATGAAAAAGGCTTGTAGTCCCTTTTCTGCACCCGAGATGACAGCTGTGTCGTATCCGAACAAGAGTCCGCCCAACACAGCTACCATCACAATGCCTATCAGGTAACCTCTGTTTCCGTTTTCTGTGTTAGCCATCATGATCAATAGTCAATGATTATTTGATGGAGAACTTATAGGCAGCGTGGCTATAGTAAGGATTCTCGGGAGTCACCACGGGACTTGCCCACTCAGGATGGTTGGGCGAGTCAGGATACTTTTGGCTCTCGAGGCATACGCTTACGTGTTGTGGATACTTCTTACCCAGCTTGCGAACAACGTTCTCTTCTCCACCTACACCCTGGAAGTTTCCGCTATATACCTGTACGCCCGGCTCGTTGGTAAACATCTCCATGAAGATGCCCGTCCTGGGGCTGTAGAGGGAAGCGCAAACTTGTGTGTCGTCGCCTTTGCCGTCCTTATAGGTGTTCAGGCACCAGTTGTGGTCGTAGCCGTGAGCATTCTTTGTCTGATAGTATTCCGACTTGATGCTGTCGCCAACGGCATGCGGTGTGCGGAAATCCATCGGAGTGCCTTCTACGGGCAGAATCTTGCCTGTGGGCATATAGCTGAAGTCAGCCTCAGTGAAGTTGTCGGCATTGACATAGAGAATCTGGTCATAGGCAGCATTCTCCAAATCTCCACTCAGGTTGTAGTAGTTGTGGTTGGTCTGGTTGATGATGGTTGGTTTGTCGGTAGTTGCCTCCCAGACGATATCGAGCACATTGTCGGCAGTCACCTTGTAGGTTGTTGTAGCTACCACGTTGCCAGGGAATCCGTTCTCGCCGTCGGCAGCCCTGATCTGCAACTTCAAGACAGAGTCGTTAGCCTCAAGAACATCGTACACCTGATTCATCCAGCCCGTAGCGCCTCCGCCATGCAGACAGTGAATGCGAGTGTCTCCGTCATGAGGATCGTTCTGGCGGAGCTGATAGGTCTCGCCATTCAGGGTGAACTTGCCGTCGCAGATGCGGTTGGCATAGCGGCCTACGCTTGAACCGTAGTCGGTAGGCGTGTTCAGTGTGTCGGCATACTGCTGGATGTTGTCGAAGCCCAACACGACATCGGTGGCTTTGCCATCCTTATCGGGTACGACGAGTGATACGACGCGACCACCATAGTTGGTGATGCAAACCTCCATGCCGTTGGCATTCTTCAGCGTGTAAAGCTTGACGGGCTTCTCGTTGATGGTTGTGTCGAAGGCGGCAGGATTCAGTCCAGATACCGTCAGTTGTGTCTCGTTGCCATTGGCGCAAGAAGACAGTAGGAGAGCGGTCATACCTGCTCCCAAAATGATGCTTTTGAGATGTCTCATAATGAATTCATTAAATTAGTACTAAAATTTTGGTGTAAAATTACTACTTTTTATTTAAAGGGCATCAACTTTTTCCAACTTTTTTAAAAGAACAAGTGTTATTATATATTAAAATGCAAAAAGAAAAGGCTTGCACCTTTCGATGCAAGCCCTATAGATAACGTCCTTTGCTGCTTTTTGGGCAGGAAAGGGAACTTTGGTTTTCGTTTAATCAACGGGAATGTCGGTATTGACGTTCTTCGAGCCGATGAGCGCATAGTAGAGGATGTAGGCGGCACAGAGCAGCGGTACCCAGTAAGAGGTGAGATAGCTGCCGGTGATGTCGGCTACAAGACCCTGTACGGCTACCATGATAGCGAAGCCGACAACCATTGTCATGAATGCGCCAGAGGCGATAGCGGTGTACTTGCCGAGGCCCTCTGTAGCGAGGTTGAAGATACCACCCCACATCACGCTGGCGCAGAGGCCAACGAGCAGGAAGCAGAAGATGCCAACAGGTACGTCACCCCAGAGGATAGCCATGTTGGTGTAGTCGATACCAGGCACGCTGACAGCCGTTGAGGTGGGCAGGTAGATACCCAGCAGGAGCAGGATGACGGCGAGGCCTGCCACAAAGGTCATCATGGCTTTGGTGCTCACCTTGCCACCCACGCTGGCGCCGATGAAACGGCCAACGAGCATCAATAGGAAGTAGATGGAACCCAAGGTTCCGGCATAGCCTGCATCCATTGCGAGACCAGGAGTTGCTGCGTCGGGAGCGGCTGTAAGATACTGCAGGATGAATCCGGGAATACCCATCTCCACACCACCATAGAGACCGATGGCAAGGATGCCGAGGTTGAAGTGGCGGAAAGAGAATGCGCTGTGCGGGTCTTTCTTGCCTGTGCTTTCTTTCTTGGCCTGATAGGGCTCCTCAATCTTGGTGAAGAGGATCACAACAAAGGCGATGACGAAGATGGCAAGTGCAATCATCAGGGCGGGAGTTGCATCGGAAATCTTTGCCTTGGCAGCATCGCCGATGAGGGCACCCATGATGATATATACGGCAACGGCAGCCGAAGAGTTGAACACACCACCGGTCTGGATGAGTTGGTTACCCTTGTTACCACCACCACCGAGCAGGTTCAGCATGGGGTTCACAACGGTATTCAGGATACACATGCAACCACCGGAAATGAGGGCTCCAATGAGATAGACGGCCATACCGCCCCAACCGGAAAGCCATTGTATGAGGATGCCGGTGATACCTACCAACAGACCAATCAGAGCAGTACGCTTGTAGCCCCATTTCTGAATCATCAAGCCAGAGGGGAATCCCATCAGCAGGTAGGCACCAAAGTTGCCATAGTTACCAATCATGGCCATGAAGTTGGTCGTTCCAAACTGGTTCTTCACAATAACACCCATAGGCGAGCACAGGTTGGTCACGAAGGCAATCATTGCGAAAAGGGCTATCATGACGATGATGGCCGGCCATTGTTTCTTTTCTTGACTCATTTGTCTTTTATTTTATAATTGTTTTGTTTAAATAAAGGTCTGCAATGCGCTGGTTTACAGCTTATTGCAGACCTCGTTTTAATTAATGATTAGCAGATTTTACGTGAACCGTCGCTGATGATGACATCATAAACTTTCGGCTCCTTGCCATACTTGGCAGCGTATTTAGCCTTGGCATCTGCAATGAATGAATCGTAGAGTTCGTCCTTCACGAGGTTGATGGTGCAACCACCGAAGCCGCCACCCATGATACGACTACCTGTTACGCCGTTCTCCTTGGCGATGTCGTTCAGGAAGTCAAGCTCTTCGCAAGATACTTCATACTCTTTGCTCAGGCCATTGTGAGTCTCATACATTTTCTTACCTACGGTTTCGTAGTCACCAGCAACGAGGGCATCGCAAACGGCCAGCACGCGGTCTTTCTCACCGAGTACGAAGTGTGCGCGCTTGTAGTCTTCTTCGCCTACCTCAGCACGTACTTCCTCCAACTGTTCCCATGTGCAGTCGCGCAGGGTCTCGAATGTTCCCTCCGGATGCTTGGCGGCGATGTGCTTCACAACGTTCTCGCAAGAGTTGCGGCGGTCGTTGTAGGGAGAACCGGCGAGTTCGTGCTTTACGCAAGAGTTGAGCAGAACGAGCTTATAGCCCTTCGGGTCGAAGGGGAAGTACTCGAACTCGCGGCTACGGCAGTCGAGACGCATCAGCTTACCTGCCTGTCCGAATACACTTGCGAACTGGTCCATGATACCGCAGTTCACACCGCAATAGTTGTGCTCTGTTGCCTGACCAGCCAGAACCATATCCCACTTGGAGACCTTGTTGTCGCCGAACAGGTCGTTCAAGCCACAGGCGAAACAGCTCTCCATTGCTGCAGAAGAAGACATACCGGCACCGAGGGGCACATCACCGGCAAAAGCGATGTTGAAGCCCTTGACAGGAACGCCCAGCTTCTCCATTTCCAGAGCGATACCATAGATGTAGCGAGCCCAGCTTGCACGTGGTCCCTGACCATCGTGGAAGTCGAAATCGACGCGATCCTTCAGGTCGATAGAGTAGGCGCGGATTGTGCTATCCGTTCCGTTGGGGCGCATTTCTGCCATGATACCCTTGTCAACAGCACCGGGGAATACGAAGCCACCGTTATAGTCGGTGTGTTCGCCGATGAGGTTGATACGACCTGGAGAGGCGTAGATGTTTCCTGTTTTGCCATCAAAGTGCTTGATGAAACGACTTCTTACGAATTCAATGTCCATAATTGTATGATTTTAATTTGTTAGTAATTTGTTTGATTATAATTCAAAGGTTTCTTTTCTATTATTTCTCCACACCGAACTTGTAGATGGTCTTCTGTTTGTATTCCTCACCTGGGCGAAGAACGACAGAGGGGAAGTAGGGGTGGTTAGGCGTGTCGGGGAAGTGCTGGCACTCGAAGCAGATGCCCGAGCGACGGGGGAATGTGGCTCCTTGCTGTCCGGCATAGCCATCAGCCCAGTTGTCGGAGTAGAGCTGTACACCCGGCTCTGTGGTATAGACTTCCATCGTTCTGCCACTCACGGGCTCGACAATCTTGGCGGCGAAGCTCAGCTCGCCCTCTTCCTTCTTGTTGAGCACGTAGCAATGGTCGTATCCGGCACCGTTCTTGATCTGCTCGTCGTTGGGGTCGTCGATATCCTGTCCGACGGGTTTCGGGGTGCGGAAGTCAAACGGCGTGCCTGCCACGAAGCGGATTTCGCCAGTGGGGATGCTCGTCTCGTCGATGGGGAGATAGTAGTCGGCGTTGATTTCGCAAATCTGGTTGTCGATGGTCGGAGTGGGGGCGGCAATTCCCTGCAGGGAGAAGAATCCGTGACTTGTGAGGTTCAGGATGGTCTTCTTATTCGTGGTGGCCATGTATTCAATGACCAGCTCGTTCTCGTCGGTAAAGGTGTAGATGACGGTTACTCTCACTTCGCCCGTGTAGCCTTCCTCACCGTAGGGGCTCACATACTTGAGAACCACCGAGCGGTCGTTCATCTGGAGGGCTTCCCATACCTTGGCATTCCAGCCCGTCTTGCCTCCGTGGAGGGAGTTGGGGCCGTTGTTGACGAACAGCTCATACTGTTTTCCGTTGAGCTGGAAGCGTCCCTTGCAGATGCGGTTGCCGTATCTTCCAATCAGGGTGGAGAGATAGGGCTCGGGAGAGTTGATGACGTCCTGGATGTTGTCGTGTCCCTGGATGACATTGGCATGCTTGCCGTTCTTGTCGGGCACCATGATAGCCACGAGCGCACCGCCGTAGTTGGTGATGGCTACTTCGTTTCCTACGCTGTTTCTCAGGATGTAGAGATCCGTTTTCTTACCGTTGATAGTGGTCTGAAAGTCTTCGCGTTTCAGGCCACAGAGGTTCACTGTTTCCGTTGTGTTTGTCATAACGTTACGTTTTTAGTTACTATACTTTGTTGCAAAGTAAGTGAAAAAAAACGATAATGACAAATTAAAACATGAAAAATAGCAGGCAGGGTGTGTTAAAAACAATTAAAGATAAGAAAGCCTGCAACCAAATTCGTTTTAGTTGCAGGTTTTATGCAGGTTTGAAAGAACCGCCAAGAGAATGATATCCTTGGCGTTATTTCTTCTTCAGTTCTTCGATCATTTGCTTCAGCGAGGCAATCTTCTCCTCGGAGTCTGCCTGCTTCTTGCGCTCCATGGCGACAACGGCTTCGGGGGCGTTGGCAACGAAACGCTCGTTGGAGAGTTTCTTCATCACGCCGGCAAGGAATCCTTCCAGGTGTTGCAGTTGTGCTTCTGCCTTTTCCAGCTCCGCCTTGACGTCGATGAGGTCGCCGAGGGGTACGGCAAACTCGTCGGTTCCAACCATGAAGGCTGTGGCATCCGAGGGCTTCTCGCCTTGTGTGAGCTCGGCATTGGCAAGCTTCTCGATAATTTCCTTGTCGGTGGCGTGCCCTGTGCAGTCGATGACCTTCAGCGTCTGTTTGGGTGCGATGTTCTTCTGGCTGCGGATGGCACGTACTTGCGAGATGACCTGCTTGGCGTATTCCATATCCAGGATCTGCTGGGTGCTGAACTTGCTTACCTGTGCCAGTTCGAGCGTCTGCGACATGATACTTTCGCCGTCCTTGCGCTCGTAGAGGGCCTGCCACAGCTCTTCGGTGATGAAGGGCATGAAAGGGTGTAGCATCTTCAGGAGGATGTCGAAGAATTCGAGTGTCTTTCCGTAGGTGTTGCTGTCGATGCTTTCCTGAACGCCGTCCTTGAAGGCAGGTTTCACCGCCTCCAGATACCAGCTGGAGAACTCGTCCCAGAAGAGCTTATAGACAACCATCAGCGCCTCGGAGATGCGGTATTTCGAGAAGAGGTCATTGAGCTCCTCGTTGGCCTTGCGCAGATAGCTCTCGAAGGCTGTTACGGCCTTCAGCTGCAGGAGGCTTGGCTTGGCTTTCTCGTCAACCTTCCATCCTTTCACGAGTCGGAAGGCATTCCATATCTTGTTGTTGAAGTTGCGTCCCTGTTCGCAGAGACTCTCGTCAAAGAGGATGTCGTTGCCGGCAGGTGCGGAGAGCATCATTCCCATGCGCACGCCATCGGCGCCGAACTTCTCGATGAGTTCCAGCGGGTCGGGTGAGTTGCCGAGTGACTTCGACATCTTGCGTCCGAGCTTGTCGCGCACGATGCCTGTGAAATAGACGTTCTTGAAGGGGAACGTGCCCATGTATTCCTCGCCAGCCATGATCATGCGTGCCACCCAGAAGAAGATGATGTCGGGTGCGGTCACGAGGTCGCTGGTGGGGTAGTAGTAGCTGATTTCCTCGTTGCCCGGGTTGTTGATGCCGTCGAAGAGCGAGATGGGCCATAGCCATGAGGAGAACCAGGTGTCGAGGGCATCCTCGTCCTGTCGGAGGTCGGCATCCGTCACGGCGGGGTTCTGCTTCCGGGCCAAGGCGAGTGCTTCTTTACGTGTCTCGGCTACGACGAAGTGCTCGGTTTCCCCTGCCTCTTCGGTTCCTGTGGGGAAGTAGTATGCAGGAATGCGGTGTCCCCACCACAGCTGGCGTGAGATGCACCAGTCCTGTATGTTCTCCAACCAGTTCTTATAGGTGTTCTTGTATTTTTCTGGATAGAATTTCATCTCGCCGTTCATGACGGGAGGCAGCGCGATGTCGGCAAAGTGCTGCATGGAGAGGAACCATTGCATGGAGAGTCTCGGCTCGATGGCGGTGTCGGGATTGCGCTCGGAGTAGCCCACCTTGTTTACGTAGTCCTCTACCTTCTCCATCAGGCCAGCTTCCTGCAGGTCCTTGGCAATCTGCTTGCGGCAGTCGAAACGGTCCATTCCCACATATAGGGGTGACTCCTCGGAGATGGTGCCGTCGGCATTGAAGATGTCGATGCTCTTCAGGTTGTGTGTCTTGCCCAGCATGTAGTCGTTGGTGTCGTGTGCGGGTGTAACCTTCAGACAGCCCGTTCCGAACTCAATGTCCACGTAGCGGTCTTCGATGACGGGAATCACGCGGTTCACTAAGGGCACGATGACCTTACGACCCTTGAGCCACTGGTTCTTGGGATCTTTGGGGTTGATGCACATAGCGGTGTCGCCCATGATGGTCTCCGGACGGGTTGTGGCAACGACGGCATAGTAGCCGCGCTCGTCCTTGTGGATGACGTTACCTTCCTCCTCGGCATTCTCGGGGATGACCAGGTTCTCAGGATCGGCTACATAATATTTAAGGTGGAACAGGTGGCTCTGTTCCTCTTTATATACCACCTCCTCGGTGGAGAGGGCGGTGAGAGCCTTGGGGTCCCAGTTCACCATACGCAGGCCGCGGTAGATGAGTCCCTTATTATAGAGGTCCACGAAGACCTTGATGACGCTCTTGCTGCGTGTCTCGTCCATCGTGAATGCCGTGCGATCCCAGTCGCAGGAGGCACCGAGCTTGCGCAGCTGCTTCAGGATGATGCCTCCGTGCTCGTCTGTCCATGCCCAGGCATGTTTCAGGAACTCGTCGCGCGAGAGGTCATGCTTCTTGATGCCCTCGGCAGCGAGCTTCTTCACCACTTTCGCCTCGGTTGCGATGGAGGCATGGTCGGTGCCGGGAACCCAGCATGCGTTCTTACCCTTCATGCGAGCGCGTCGCACGAGGATGTCCTGTATCGTATTGTTGAGCATGTGGCCCATGTGGAGCACACCCGTCACGTTGGGTGGCGGAATGACGATGGTGTAGGGCTCACGTTCATCGGGTTTGCTACTGAAGAGCTTGTTGTCAAGCCAATATTGGTACCATTTGGCCTCGACCTCTTTCGGGTCGTACTTGCTTGCTAATTCCATGTTTTTTGTTGTCCTTTTTATAAAAACGGTGCAAAGTTACGAAAAGTCGAGAGAAAAAGCAAAAGAATAGCTTGATTTTCTTTATTTATGTTCGCGATAACTTATTCAACTTATTCACTTATTCACTTTGGACATTTAGGTTTTTCAAATCCGAATGGGATGGAGGAGATGGTGGATGGATGATAGGACAGGGTAGGGAGGTAATTGATTTAAAATTATAGCTTATATTATATATTATTAATAATATATAATATAAAATTTCTGTTTCAAGTTTTTCCAGAATACAGATGTCCAAAGTGAATAAGTTATAACTTGAATAAGTTCCTATTCATACGGGGTAGGTGAATAATTTCTTGAAAATAAATCCAATAATATTTGATGGTTCAAGGAATTTTCGTATCTTTGTAGTGTGGTTGAGGGAACACTTCTGCGCAGGCGAGGCGGGTGTTTCGGATGTCCAAGGGCGGTGCTTTCAAGAGCTCAAAAGCCTGCTTCGGGACAGACGTTACATAGCTTCGGTGCCCTCATCACGGCAGCGTGTGAGAAAAAGAGCCGTTTTCTTTCGTCCGTTTCGAAAAAAAATATTACCTTTGCAGGTTGAAAGCTTTTTGGAGCGAATCGAATTAATATAACGTTATAAAACCTTTATGTATTCAACTTTATTCATTACCGTTTTACTGACGGCTGTGGTCTTGGTGCTCGGCGCATACGTCGTTGCCAAGCTCATCGGTCCGCGCTCGTACAATCCGGTAAAGGGTGAACCCTATGAGAGTGGTATCCCCACACGCGGCAGCTCGTGGTTGCCTGTGTCGGTGGGTTTCTACCTCTTCGCCATCCTTTTCCTGATGTTCGACATTGAGACCGTGTTCCTCTATCCGTGGGCAGTCGTCGTCAAGCAGTTTGGTCCGATGGCACTCGTCAGCATCGGCTTCTTCCTGTTGGTACTTGTATTTGGCCTTGCGTATGCTTGGCGGAAAGGAGCTTTGGAATGGAAGTAAGAAAACCGCACATCAAGAGTATTCCTTATGACGAGTTTAAGGATAACGCCGCATTGGAGAAGCTTGTTGACGAGCTCCACGAGGGTGGCGTGAATGTAATGGTGGGTTCGCTCGACCAGATCATTAACTGGGGCCGCTCGAACTCGCTTTGGTCGCTAACCTTCGCCACGTCGTGCTGTGGTATCGAGTTCATGGCCGTTGGCTGTGCCCGCTATGACTTTGCCCGATTCGGCTTCGAGGTGACTCGTAACTCTCCCCGTCAGGCTGACCTCATCATGTGCGCCGGCACCATCACTCACAAGATGGCACCCGCGCTGAAGCGTCTTTACGACGAGATGGCTGAGCCGAAGTATGTGATTGCCGTGGGTGGCTGTGCCATCTCGGGTGGTCCGTTCAAGTCGAGCTATCACGTGGTGAAGGGCATCGAGGAGATTGTCCCCGTGGACGTCTTCATCCCTGGCTGTCCGCCGCGCCCGGAGGCTATCATGTACGGCATGATGCAGCTGCAGCGCAAGGTGAAGATTGAGAAGTTCTTTGGCGGCGTGAACCACAAGCAGACCAAGGAGGAGCGCGAACTGGGTGTTTCCAACGAGGAGCTTATCTATGGCAAGAAACCCATTGTGGTGGACAGCGTGCCCGAGGAGTTTATGCAAAAAGGAGAGGAGGCTACGAAATGAAACTGAATAATCTTGTATTTGATTTCGACAAGTTTGCCTCGGAAATGGCAAACCTGAAGGACAAGGAGCACTACGACTATCTTGTGACCATCGTCGGCGAGGACTTCGGCGAGGAAGGTCTGGGGTGTGTCTATATCCTTGAGAATACCGAGAGCCACGAGCGTTGCTCGGTGAAAATGCTGGCACGTGTGGTGGACGGAAAGAGTGTCATTCCCTCGGTCATCAACATCTGGCGTGTGGCGAACCTGCTGGAGCGTGAGGTGTTCGACTTCTACGGCATCCTCTTCCTCGGCCATCCCGACATGCGCAGGCTTTTCCTGCGTAGCGACTTCAAGGGCCATCCTTTCCGCAAGGACTGGAAGGGCGATGACAAGTACTCGCTGGAGGAAGACGTGGAACCCGACTTCGGCATGCAGTATGAGCTCGATAGGAGCGGACGGCTTGTCGCCAAGAAGAATCCTCTCTTCGACGAGGACGACTATGTCATCAACATCGGCCCGCAGCATCCCGCCACTCACGGCGTGTTGCGCCTGCAGACGGTGCTCGACGGTGAGACCGTGAAGCGCATCTATCCCCATCTGGGATACATACACCGCGCCATCGAGAAGATGTGGGAGACGATGTCCTACCCGCAGACACTCGCGCTGACCGACCGACTGAACTATCTCGGTGCCATGCAGCACCGTCACGCCCTGGTGGGTGTCATCGAGGAAGGTCTCGGCGTGGAGCTCACCGACCGCATCAAGTATATCCGTACCATCATGGACGAGCTACAGCGTCTCGACTCGCACCTGCTCTACACCTCGTGTGTGGCTCAGGACTTAGGAGCGCTCACTGCTATGCTCTATGGCATGCGTGATCGTGAGCACGTGCTCAACGTGATGGAGGAGACCACCGGCGGACGACTCATCCAGAACTACTACCGCATCGGCGGCCTGCAGGACGATATCGACCCGAACTTCGTGAAGAACTGCAAGGACCTGGTGAAATACCTGCGTCCGATGATTCAGGAATATATGGATGTGTTCGGCAACAACGTCATCACGCACAACCGTCTCGAACAGTGTGGTCCGATGAGCCTCGAGGACTGCATCAACTACGCCGTGACAGGCCCTGCCGGACGTGCTGCCGGATGGAAGAACGACGTGCGCAAGAACCACCCCTACGACATGTACGGACAGGTGGAGTGGGAGCAGTGTACGCTTACCGGCTGCGACTCTATGGACCGCTACCTCGTCCACATCAACGAGATGTACCAGAGTCTGAACATCATCGAACAGCTCATCGACAACATTCCCGAGGGCGACTTCTACGTGAAGCAGAAGCCCATCATCAAGGTGCCCGAGGGACAATGGTACTACTCTGTAGAGGGTGTGGCAGGCGAGTTCGGTGTCTATCTCGATTCGAAGGGCGACAAGAGTCCCTACCGCATGAAGATGCGCCCGATGGGTCTCTCGCTCGTCGGTGCCTTCGACCCCATGCTTCGTGGGCAGAAGATTGCCGACCTCATTGCCACCTGTGCAGCCATCGACGTCGTTATCCCCGATATAGACCGTTAGTATAATTGATAATGATAATTGAAATATGATATTCGACTTTTCAATAGTAACACAATGGTTCGACGGTCTTCTCCGCGACACGCTCGGTCTGGGAGATTTCTGGTCGATACTGATTGAGTGCGTGCTGGTGGGTGCCCTCATCCTCACGGGATATGCCCTGCTCGCTATCGCGCTGATATTCATGGAGCGTAAGGTCTGCGCCTACTTCCAGTGCCGTCTTGGCCCGATGCGTGTAGGACCTTGGGGAATCTTCCAGGTGTTTGCCGATGTGCTGAAGATGCTCATCAAGGAGATCTTCTTCGTTGACAGGGCCGACAAGTTCCTCTATGCGCTGGCTCCGTTCCTCGTCATCGCCGGTTCGGTGGGAACCTTCTCGTTCCTTCCCTGGAACAAGGGGGCGCATGTGCTCGACTTCAACGTCGGCCTGTTCCTCATCACCGCCATCTCCTCCATTGGAGTGCTTGGTGTGTTCCTTGCCGGATGGAGTAGTAACAACAAGTATTCTGTCGTGTCGGCCATGCGTGCCGCCGTACAGATGATTTCCTACGAGATGTCGCTTTGCCTCTGCCTCATCACCGCCGTCATCCTGACTGGCTCGATGCAGGTGAGCAGCATCGTGGACTATCAGACGGGTCCCTGGAACTGGCTGATAGTGAAGGGACACATCCCCGCCATCATCGCCTTCGTGGTGTTCCTCATTGCGGGTAATGCCGAGGCCAACCGCGGCCCCTTCGATATGGCTGAGGCTGAGAGTGAGCTTACCGCCGGCCATCATACCGAGTATTCGGGTATGGGCTTCGGATTCTTCTATCTGGCTGAGTTCCTCAATCTCTTCATCATTGCCGGTATCGCCACCACCGTCTTCCTAGGCGGTTGGGCACCGGTCAACGTGGGTGTCGAGGCCTTCGATGAGGTGATGAACTACATTCCCGGCATCGTCTGGTTCTTAGGCAAGACCTTCGCCGTCGTTTGGCTCCTCATGTGGGTGAAATGGACGTTCCCCCGTCTGCGTATCGACCAGATCCTGAAACTCGAGTGGAAATATCTGATGCCGCTGGCACTCATCAACCTCGTGCTGATGACTGTAGTGGTAGCACTGGGTCTATATATTAAATAAGGTATAATAGCAATGGAACAAAACAAATCATATTTCGGTGAAATCGTGGATGGCGTGAAGACGCTCGCTACGGGTATGAAGGTCACTCTGAAGGAGTACTTCACCGCGAAGTCAACGGAGCAATATCCCGAGAACCGCAAGACAACCCTGCACGTGGCAAAGCGTCATCGTGGGCGCCTGGTCTTCAAGCGCAATGACGACGGCAGCTACAAGTGTACTGCCTGTACGTTGTGCGAGAAGGCTTGTCCCAACGGTACCATCAAGATTGCCGCACACATGGCGGAGGACCCTGAGACGGGCAAGAAGAAAAAGGTGCTCGACGACTACCAGTACGACTTGGGCGACTGCATGTTCTGCCAGCTTTGCACCAATGCCTGCAACTTCGACGCCATTGAATTTACCAACGATTTCGAGAATGCAACCTTTGACCGCGAGTCGCTTGTGTTGCATCTGGACAAGGAAGTCTATGATGGAGGTTCGCTGCCTGGCCTGATTGAGGGTGGGGCAGAGCTGACCATCGGCAAGTTTAATACAAAAACAAAGTAAAAAGGAATATGGCAAATTTAGTAATGTTTTGCATCTTGGCTGTAGTCATTCTCGGCTCTGCCATCATGTGCGTAACGACCAAGAGGATTATGCGAGCTGCTACATTCCTGCTCTTTGTTCTCTTTGGTGTGGCGGGAATCTACTTCCTGCTCGACTACACGTTCCTTGGCGCGGCTCAGATCAGCATCTATGCCGGAGGTATCACAATGATGTATATCTTCGCCATCCAGCTGGTGAGCAAGCGTACCCTTCAGGGACTGGAGGAGCACGTCAAAGGTAGCCGCGTCGTCGCTGGCGCTCTGGCAGCCCTGCTCGGCTTCGCCACCGTGATAGTCGTATTTTTCAAGAACCAGTTGTTTGACCGTCTTGCCACGATGACGGAGTCGCCCGAAGTCCCGATGGATGTTATCGGCAACGCCCTGCTCGGCTCGGAGAAGTATCAGTATGTGCTCCCCTTTGAGTTCATCTCCGTCTTCCTGCTGGCATGTATCATCGGCGGTATTATGATTGCAAGAAAGGAGGATAAGCAATGATTCCCGTAGAGTGTTATTTTGTGCTGAGTGCCATGTTGTTCTTCATTGGCTTCTTCGGCTTTGTGACTCGTCGCAACTTGATTGCGATGCTTATCTCTGTTGAGCTCGTGCTGAATGCGGTGGATTTGAACTTCGCCGTGTTCAACCGCTTCCTCTTCCCCGGACAGTTCGAAGGATTCTTCTTCACCCTTTTCTCCATCGGTGTGAGTGCTGCCGAGAGTGCTGTCGCTATCGCGATTATCATCAACGTTTACCGCAACTTCCATAGTGACCAGGTGAACAGTATTGAAAACATGAAATGGTAAATACTTAGGACTATGTACGAATATTCATTTTTGATACTTCTTCTCCCGTTGCTCTCGTTCCTCGTGCTGGGACTTGCGGGAATGAAAATGTCTCACAGGACATCGGGCCTGATTGGAACTTGCTCCCTGGGGCTGGTCACCATCCTGAGCTACGCCACGGCATTTGAGTACTTCACAGCCGACCGCGTGAATGGTGTCTTCCAGACGTTTGTGCCTTATAACTTCACGTGGCTGCCGTTGGGCAACCTGCACTTCGACCTCGGAATCCTGCTGGATCCCATCAGCGTCGTCATGCTGATTGTCATTTCAACGGTGTCACTCATGGTACATATCTATTCTTTCGGCTACATGCACGGAGAGAAGGGATTCCAGCGCTACTACGCCTTCCTTTCGCTCTTCACCATGTCCATGCTCGGTCTGGTGCTTGCCACCAACATCTTCCAGATGTATATGTTCTGGGAGCTTGTGGGCGTAAGCTCCTACCTGCTCATCGGATTCTACTATCCCTTGCACGCAGCTGTCGCAGCATCCAAGAAGGCATTCATCGTGACACGCTTCGCTGATATGTTCTTCCTGATCGGTATCCTGATCTTCGGTTACTACACCGATTCGTTCAGCTTCTCCTTTGCCGGCGATATCCAGCTGGCTGCCGGTGCTACTCCTTTCGTAACGGGTAGTGCTGCAAAGGCTCTGGCTGCCGGCGGATTCATCCTGCCTACGGCTCTGGTGCTGATGTTCATCGGTGGTGCCGGTAAGAGTGCCATGTTCCCGTTGCACATCTGGCTGCCTGATGCCATGGAGGGCCCGACACCTGTGTCGGCTCTGATTCATGCTGCTACGATGGTTGTTGCTGGTGTGTTCCAGATTGCACGTATGTTCCCCCTGTGGATTCAGTATGCTCCCGAGGCAATGAGCATTATCGTGTGGGTTGGCGTCTTCACCGCTTTCTATGCGGCTGCCGTAGCTTGTGCCCAGACTGACATCAAGCGTGTGCTTGCCTTCTCGACCATCTCTCAGATTGCCTTTATGATGGTAGCACTCGGCGTTTGTCTGCCGGGCCACGAAACCGTCTTCGACAACCATGCGCAGTTGGGCTACATGGCTGGTATGTTCCACCTGTTCACACACGCCATGTTCAAGGCTTGTCTCTTCCTCGGTGCCGGTTGCATCATCCATGCCGTACACTCCAACGAGATGGCTCTGATGGGCGGTCTGCGCAAGTATATGCCAGTCACTCACATCACGTTCCTCATCTCTTGTCTGGCCATCGCCGGTATCCCCTTCTTCTCGGGCTTCAGCTCAAAGGATGAGATTATCACCGCCTGCTTCGAGTATAGCGATGTAGTAGGTTGGATTATGACAGGTGTCGCTGCAATGACAGCTTTCTATATGTTCCGTCTGTACTACGGTATCTTCTGGGGCACAGAGAATGTTGAGGCTCATGAACATCACACACCGCATGAGGCACCGCTGACGATGACTATTCCTCTCATCGTGCTTTGCCTCATTACAGTTGGCGTCGGTGTCTATACCACGCTCGGTGGATTCCTCGGTTGGGGTGGTTCGTTTGGTTCGTTTGTTTCTGCCGACGGTACCGACTACACCATCCATTTCAACACACAGATTGCCGCTACCAGTACGATTATTGCCATCGTGAGCATCTGTCTGGCTACCTATATCTATAAAGGAGAGAGCCAGCCCATCGCCGACCGCCTGTACAAGACGTTCCCGAAGCTGCACCGTGCGGCTTACAAGCGTTTCTATCAGGACGAGATCTGGCAGTTCGTTACTCACAAGATAATCTTCCGTTGCGTTTCCATGCCCATCGCATGGTTCGACCGCCGCGTCATCGACGGAACATTCAACTTCCTGGCATGGGGCACCAGTGAGGCAGGAGAGAGCATCCGCCCGTGGCAGAGCGGCGATGTACGCCAGTATGCCGTATGGTTCCTCACCGGTACTGTCGCATTAACGTTAATCCTATTGGCCCTGTAGGTCTTATAAGTCCTATGAGTCTTATAAGTCTTATAACTTAAGAATAATAAACGATTATGAATATACTAACATTATTCGTACTGATACCCGCTCTGATGCTGCTGGGGCTTTGGCTCTCACGCAGCCTGAATCAGGTGCGGGGCGTGATGGTGGCCGGTGCCTCGTGTCTGCTGGCTTTGTCCATCTGGCTGACCGTCTATTTCGTACAGGAGCGTGCGGCAGGCAATACCGATGTCATGTTGCTGCAAGACAGCATCTCTTGGTTTGCTCCGCTTAACATCTGCTACGCCATTGGTGTCGATGGTATCTCTGTTGTCATGCTGCTTCTCTCGAGCATCATCGTCTTCACGGGTACCTTTGCCTCATGGCAGCTCAAGCCGCTCACCAAGGAATACTTCCTCTGGTTCACCCTGCTGAGCACGGGTGTCTATGGCTTCTTCATCTCGATAGACCTCTTCACCATGTTCATGTTCTATGAAGTGGCGCTAATCCCTATGTATCTCCTTATTGGAGTGTGGGGTAGTGGTGCCAAGGAGTATTCTGCCATGAAGCTGACGCTGATGCTGATGGGAGGTTCTGCACTTCTCATTATCGGTATCCTTGGCATCTACTTCTTCAACGGACAGTTCAGTGGTGTCTATACGATGAACGTCAACGAGATTGCGCTGACATCTCATCTCATCCCCGTCGCCGTGCAGAAGGTGTTCTTCCCGTTCATCTTCATCGGTTTCGGTGTCCTGGGTGCGATGTTCCCGTTCCACACATGGTCTCCTGACGGTCATGCTTCCGCACCTACAGCTGTGTCGATGCTTCATGCTGGTGTGCTGATGAAGCTTGGAGGCTATGGCTGTTTCCGTGTTGCAATGTACCTGTTGCCCGAGGCTGCCAACCAACTGGCTTGGATATTCCTGATCCTGACCACCATCTCCGTCGTGTATGGAGCCTTGAGTGCCTGCGTGCAAACCGACCTGAAGTACATCAACGCCTATTCGTCGGTGAGCCACTGCGGACTTGTACTCTTTGCTCTGCTGATGACCACTCAGAACGCCTGCTCAGGAGCTATCCTGCAGATGCTTTCACACGGTTTGATGACAGCCCTCTTCTTTGCACTTATCGGTATGATTTACGGACGCACCCACACACGTGACGTACGTAAGCTGGGCGGACTCATGAAAATCATGCCCTTCCTGGCCGTTGGCTATCTGATTGCAGGTCTTGCCAACCTCGGCTTGCCGGGCTTCTCGGGCTTCACCGCAGAGATGACCATCTTCGTGGGTTCCTTCGAGAATGCCGATACCTTCCGCCGCGTTTGCACCATCATCGCTTGTACCTCTATCGTTGTGACAGCGGTTTATATCCTGCGTGTTGCCGGTAAGATACTGATGGGCAAGGTTGCCGACCCTCACTACGAACTACTCACCGATGCTACCTGGGACGAGCGTGTTGCCGTTGCCTGCCTCATCTTCTGTGTGGCAGGACTCGGACTCACCCCCTTCTTCTTCAAACCCATCATCGACAATGCCTTGGTCCCCATCCTTGGGAACATCCTTTAAAGGGCAGAGGGTAAGAAAATAATAGGTGAAATCGATTCATAATGAAATCGCAAATAGTGAAATAGTCAAATAGTGAAATATTGAAATCGTCAAATCGTCAAATAAGAATATGAATTACGGACAATTTCTAAATATGATTCCCGAGGCAACGCTTGTCGCCGCCTTGATCATCGTCTTCTTAGCAGACTTTGCTTTGATGAAGAGTGAGAAGAAGCATTCTACGCTCTCGTCTTTGACATGCCTGTTGCTCCTCGCACAGACTGCCGTCTGCGCGTTGGCTTCCGACCCCGCCCAGGCTTTTGCCGGACTTTATGTCACCACAACCGCTGTAGCCGCTATGAAGGTAGTGCTCACAGCCGGAACCCTGGTGGTGTGCATCATGGCACAGTCATGGCTTTCGAAGAGTCGCTATGAGGGTGAGTTCTACATGCTCATCATCTCTACGTTACTCGGCATGTATGTCATGATGTCTTCGGGTCACTTCTTATTGTTCTTCCTCGGTCTCGAGATGGCGAGTGTACCTGTTGCATGCCTCGTTGCCATGGACAAATGGAAGAAACTCTCTGCAGAGGCTGGTGCGAAGTTTATCCTCACCGCCACGTTCTCAAGCGGTGTCATGCTCTTCGGCATCTCGCTGCTCTATGCTGCGATGGGCACGCTCTATTTCGATGATGCTGCCACCAAGCTCTCGCTGATTGTTGACCGGGCATACTACACCCCCGTGATGCTCATCGTCGGACTTGTCTTCTTCTTTAGTGGATTGGGCTTCAAGCTCTCACTCGTTCCCTTCCACTTCTGGACTGCCGATACCTATCAGGGAGCTCCCACGTCGGTCACTGCCTACCTGAGTGTTATCTCCAAGGGTGCCGCCGCCTTCACGCTGTGCGTCATCCTGATGAAGGTATTTGCCCCGTTGACTATGTACTGGGAATATCTGCTCTACATCACCATCGTGCTTTCTATCACAATTGCCAACCTCTTCGCCATCCGCCAGAGCGAGCTCAAGCGATTCATGGCGTTCAGCTCCATCTCGCAGGCAGGCTATATCATGCTTGCTGTGGTGGGCAACTCCGCAATGGGTGTCACCGCGCTGATGTACTATACGCTTGTCTATGTAGCAGCCAACCTGGCAGTCTTCATTGTCATCAGCGTTGTGGAGCACAATAATGGAGGCACAACGGAGATGGACAGCTACAACGGTTTCTATCAGACAAATCCACGCCTGTCGTTCCTCATGACGCTTGCGCTCTTCTCACTTGCCGGCATTCCGCCCTTCGCAGGCATGTTTTCTAAGTTCTTCGTCTTCATGGCAGCTGCCGAACAAGGCTCCTTTGCTGCATATTTTGTCGTTTTCATTGCCTTGATCAACACCGTAGTGTCACTCTACTACTACCTGCTTATCGTGAAGGCTATGTACATCAAGAAGACGGAGACTCCATTGCCGACGTTCCAGAGCGACTGCAACACGCGCTTTGCGCTTGCTGTCTGCACGGTGGGTATCGTCCTCTTCGGCGTATGCTCCTGCGTCTATGGCTGGCTGAGTGCAGCCGCCGGCATGTAAGTTGATATAACACGGGCACTTCCGTCTTCGGTTCTGCCTATACAATAAGCGTCTGACCATCTTTCACGGAAGGAGTCAGACGCTTTTTCTTTGGATAGAGTCACATGTGGATGGTGTCAGGAACCCATTTAGTGGAGTTGCCTGACAGGGAAATTGAAGTAGGTGTCGGGGAAGGGCTCGTCGCGAAGGGTGAAATGCCACCATTCGCTATCGATGGCTTTGAAACCGTGGCGGAGCATTGCCTGGCGTAGAATCATGCGGTTGGCAAATTGTTGGGCGGTGATGGAGCGACCTGCAGGCGACGGAGTATTGTCTCCAGTATATTCGCCCGTCTCGGGATTGCCGCAGAAGTCAGGGTGGCTCTCGGGTCCAAACCAGTCGAAGGTTCCACCCATATCAACTTCCTTCTCTGTTGTCATATCGAAGAGTGTAAGGTCAACGGTGCTACCACGTGTATGTCCGCTCTTTTCGTAGATGTACTCTTGTTCGAAGAGCACACTCTTTTGGAGGTCGGGATAGAAATAGCGCTTCATCAGGGTGTCGGGGATGTTGGCAGCCCAGCGCACGAAGTGGTCAACGCCCTTCTGTGGACGGTAGGCATCGTAAATCTTCAGGCGATAGCCCTGGGCTTTTACGTCGTCGCTGACGGCACGGAGACTGTCGGCAGCTTGGCGGGTGAGCAGGGCTGTGGGTTCCTCATAACCGTCAATGCGTGTGCCCACAAAGTTGTATGTCCCGAAATAGCGTATCTCCAGAATGGCATCTGGTACGGCATCGGTCAGTGTTACAAATTGGCTTGTGTCGTCTGTTGTGGCAGGCGTTGCATCCGTCTTCCTGTCAGAGGAGCAGGAGGTGATTGTGATGCCGCAGAAAAGGATGGCGGCGATAGCTTCATACTTCATCGTTTATAGTTTAAGAATAAAAAAATCATAATTCAAAATTCAAAAATCTAGAAAGGGACTTCTGTCTCTCACTTCCCAAAAGGCAACAGCGGCAGCAGCGGCAACATTGAGCGAGTCCACCTGGTGTGACATAGGGATGCGCACGACGTAGTCGGCATCAGCGATGATGTCATCGGGTAGTCCATCGCCTTCTGTTCCCAAGACGAGGGCAAGGTGTTCTTCTTTTTTCAGCTGGGGATGGTCGATGGGTATCGACTGGTCGGTGAGTGCCATCGCTGCCGTCTTAAAGGCGTATTGGTGTAGCTCAGACGGAAGAGGCGAATCGAGCCAAGTCCAAGGGACGAGAAAAACGGAACCCATGGAGACACGAATGGAACGACGGTTGAGTGGGTCGCAGGAGTTGCGTGTGAGCAGTACGGCATCGATTCCTAATGCGGCGGCAGAGCGGAAGATGGCTCCGATGTTGGTGGTGTCAACAACGCCGTGAATGACTGCGATGCGGTGGGCTTGTCGGCAAAGTTCGGCGACAGTGGAAAGAGTGGGGCGACGCATGGCGCAGAGCACTCCCCGGGTGAGGGTGTAACCGGTCAGTTCGGCGAGCAATGTACGCTTGCCGGTATAGATGGGGATGTCGCCACAACGCGCAATAATCTCCTTCGCGTCTCTCTCGATGTGACGCTGTTCGCATAGCAACGACACAGGCTCGTAGCCAGCATTGAGAGCTACGTTGATAACTTTTGGGCTCTCGGCAATGAAGATACCTTGCGAAGGCTCCAGTTTGTTGCGAAGTTGTGCTTCGGTGAGTGTGGCGAATACTTCTACGCCTGGGCTCGACAAGCTTGTTATCTCTATGATGGGCATGATACTCTGTCTTATGTTTTTAGAATGGCAGTCCTACGGCAAAGTGGAAAGTGAAATCGCGACTGAACTTATGGTGTAGGAAAGCGTAGTGTTCTTGTTGAGTGCTATAGGCGGGGTCGATGGCTTTCATGCCGGCATCGAATCGGATGACGAAATAGTCGAAGTTTAGTCGCAAGCCAAGACCATATGCAGCGGCCAGCTGCTGGTAGAACTTGTTGATGCGAAATTCTCCACCAGGCTGTTCGGCATATTCACGCATGGTCCAGATGTTTCCTGCGTCGATGAATGCGGCTCCGTTGAATTTCCAAAAGAGGACTGTGCGGTATTCAATATTGAGGTCGAGCTTCATGTCACCGGTTTGGTTGATGAAGTCAATGCGTCCGTCGGTTCCCTTGAATTTACCGGGTCCAAGTCCACGCACGCTCCATCCGCGTACAGAGTTGGCACCGCCGGAAAAGTAGCGTTTCTCGAAAGGCAGAATCTTACTGTTTCCGTAGGGATAGGCAATGCCCATATCGGCATGAAGGGCTATCTGATTGTCGGCATCGAGTCTTACCAAACGGGTGTATTCAAAGTCGAACTTGGCATATTGTGCATAGGCAATATTAAAGAGAGTGTGTTGTCCGTAACTGTTCTTGCCGAAATTGAATGTCTTGGAAAGGCCTTTGAGTGTATTACCAGCAGTTTCGATGTTGGCTCTGAGAGCATTCCGGCCGTCGTTATAGGCAACAGCGAATCCTATCTTGACGATGAACAGGTCCTCATAGTTATAGCGCAGGATGGCGTTTCGACTGTTTTCGTTGTCAAGGTATTCTTTTTTGAATGTTTCGCTGATCCATGGCATGTAAACGTAGTTGAGGTCGAGTAGGTCGAACCTATAGCTGAGCCGTTGGTGGAGTTCACTCCAACGGTATCGCCAGGCGGTAGAGAAGATGCGACGGTGGAACTCAGGTCGGTTCTGCAGATTATAGCTGATTGCCAGTTCGCTCGTTGCGGTACTTCTTTTTCTGAACGAGCGTGAAAGCAGCGGTGCAACGAAGCGAGGGAACATGAGCTTTGTTTCCATGCTGTATTCTTCATAGTCCTCATTCTGATAGCCATCAAGTCCTGTGATGGCTTCAAAGGCACCACGTAATTGTATGCTCAACACCTCGGAGCCGTGAAAGAGATTGCGGTTCTCATAGGTGAGCGAAGCGGCAGCACCAAGATTTCCTGCGGTGTTGGTTCCCTCGGGTTGGAAGGAGATGGTAGAAGGCTTGTTGGTGCTGATTTGTATGTTACAGTCGAGCAACTGTGAGTCGGGAACTTCCTGAAAGCGGATGTTGGTGTACTTGACGGCTTGCAGGCGTGCAAAGTTGTTGTAGGTTTTCTGCAGGTCGGCACTACTAAAAAGCTTGTTCTCTTCGATTGCAGTGTTGAAGGCCAGGACTTTCTTCCTGAGATGTACCCGCTCATCGTTGTTGCTTCGCCAGTTGACCTTGCGAATGGAGTAGGTCGGGTGCAGCGTTTCTTCCCCTTGGCTGTTGGCTTTGTATTTCAGTAGATGCAGAGTCAAGGCTATTTGTTGGTTGGTAAGGGTGGAGTCAGCTGTATATTGAATATAGTCTTTATGGAAACGGTAATAACCGTTATTCATCAGGAACGTCGTGATTCGTTTTCGCTCGGTGTCAAGCTGATTGATGGTGAAGGGAATCCCCGCTTTCAATCCATTGCTCCAGAAGTCATTTTCCTCAAGGAATCTTTCCACCTGGGGATCTTGAATGTCATAGGCTATGCTGGCAATGGTGTAGGGGCTTCCTGGGTGTAGTTTGTAGCGGACCTGCAATTTCTTTCCTCGAGTCTTCGTTGTCAGATCTACACGGGCTTTTATATATCCTAAGTTCTGCATGGCTGTACGCAGGTCTTCGCATGAAAGCCGTGCTTGTAGGGTATCGAAGAGAACGGGTTCTTCTCCGATTCTCTGTAATGTGCGGTTCACCCACTTCGATGTGTCACGTCCTGCTAAAGAGTAGGTTGCCAGCGGAATCTTGAAAAGTGAGAACCATTTGGAGTTGCCTTTCTGTCGAATATAGGGTTCAAGTGTGCTTATGTCAAGGGATTTGTCATCGGTTGTTATCTCTACCTTCGAGAGAATGTGCTCCCCCTCGGGCACAAATTTTGTGGCCGAGCAGCTTGTCAGCATCAGCAGAATGCTTGTGAGCAGGCTGAGAAGGATGCCCTTCATGTTACCATTCATGTTGCAAAAATACAAAAAATAGTTCTAAACGATGAACTATCCATAAAAAAACTATGAACTATGAACTTTGAAATATGAATTATTCGTATCTTTGCAGCATGATAAGCAAAGCTAAGGTTAAATACATACGTTCCTTGGAACAAAAGAAATATCGTCGGCAGGAGGGTGTCTTCGTTGCTGAGGGCCCAAAGGTTGTGGGTGATATTCTCGCAGAGCATCCGGCTCGTATGCTTGTAGCAACGAAGGAATGGATACGATGTAATAAGGAACGTGGCTTTGCGTGTGACGAATTCATCGAAGTGGATGAAGAAACGCTTCGCAAACTGAGCTTCTTACAACATCCTCAAGATGTGTTGGCTGTGTTTGACCAATGGGAGACAGAAAAGGCTGTCGTGCCTGAAGGGGAGTTGTTGCTAGCTCTTGACGGTGTGCAGGATCCTGGCAATCTTGGAACCATCATCCGCATCGCCGACTGGTTTGGTATTCGCCACATTCTTTGCAGCATAGATACTGCTGATGTGTACAATCCGAAAGTTGTACAGGCAACGATGGGAAGTATTGCCCGTGTCTCTGTCGGCTATGTTGATTTGGTGTCGCTTTTGAGTTCTCTTCCGAAAGACTTCCCTGTCTATGGAACATTGCTCAATGGTGACGATATATATAACCAGCCATTGCAGAATGAGGGTATCATTGTTATGGGCAATGAAGGAAATGGTATATCGCCTGCCGTGGCGCATCATGTTAACAGTAGATTGCTAATTCCCAATTACCCTATAGGGTGTAAGAGCACCGATAGCTTGAACGTAGCGGTGGCAACTGCTGTCGTCTGTGCTGAATTCAGACGGAGGAATTTGAATCAATCATAATTATTAAGAAGAATGAACCAAGAACTTTATAAAACTCGTAATGTGTCATCCTGCGTAGGAGCTGCTTATAACCTGTTTATAACAAATCTAACAAAGATAGCATGCCGTTTATGGATGCCGATATTGGCATTCTCGGTTGTTTACGTACTGATGTCAAATACCCGTTTGTATTTGTTGTTACACGTGGATGAGTTACAACAGAATCTCGGAATGTTTATTGGACTGTGGTGCGGTAATCTGTTTCTCAACCTGTTGCTGCTCTGTTCTGTTGCGTGGAATGTCAGCGCGTTGATGAACCGGCTTAATTCTTTTGGATTGAAACAGAACCTTCGTAGAGGCTTTGTCCTTATTGGTTTTATTCTGTGTATTGCCGTTGTTTGTTCGATACTCTTTGCAGGGGTAGGCATCGTTGGCTACCTGGCTTTATCGAAGCTGTTGAATGCTTCTACAGTCATCATGATGGTGACAGGAATCGTTGTTGTTGCATTTCTGTGCTTATTGGTGTTTTTTCTCTTGCCATTGAATTTCGTTTCCATGAAATATTTTATGGAAGGTGGACGGCTATTTGCTTCTTTTAAGAAGTGGTATCGCATGGGCATGCGCCATGTAGGGCTTCTTTTTGCTGCGATGCTGATAGCTTTCATCCTGTTTAGTGTACTAGCGTTTGTTTTCGGAATGCCCCAATATGTGCTGATACATGCACAAGTGGCTTCAATAGAAGGAACGAGTATGGGCGATGTGACGACCTTGCCCAGCTGTTTTAGCTTGATGATGGGCGGAGCTTCTTTTATCTTCGGATTATTTGTGGCCTTCTTCATTCTTTGGGAGACTCTTTTAAACTACTATGTCTATGGTAGTATAGAACAAAGTGAGCGGGAGAGGTTAAAAACTAAAATGAACAAATAATGAAACAGAAAATCTTATTTATAGATCGTGACGGGACGCTGATTGAAGAGCCCGCAGACGAACAGATTGATGCTTTTGAGAAGCTGAAGTTTACAGAAGGTGTGTTCCGTAACTTGTCTTTTATCAGACAACATCTTGACTTTCGCTTTGTCATGGTGAGCAATCAAGACGGACTTGGCACCGACTCGTTTCCGGAAGAAACCTTCTGGCCCGTTCACAATTTTATTCTTCAGACGCTGAAAGGTGAGGGTATAGAGTTTGATGAGCAACTCATCGACCGCCACTTCCCAGAAGACAATTCTCCCATGCGTAAACCCGGAATTGGCATGCTCACCCACTATATGAACAATGCTGACTACGATTTGGCTGGTAGTTATGTTATCGGTGATCGAGAGACCGACCGGCAGCTGGCTGCTAATCTTGGTTGCAAATCGCTTATTCTTGGAAAGGATGGTATGACATGGGATAAGATTGCCGAAATCCTTTTTGCCGGTGAACGTATGGCTGAAGTTGTGCGCAAGACCAAGGAAACGGATATATATATTAAGGTTGCTCTTGATGGGACGGGTAAGTGTGATATTCAAACTGGCCTGGGTTTCTTTGATCACATGCTGGAACAGATTGGCAAACATGGGATGATGGACCTGACAATTCATACGAAAGGTGACCTTCATGTGGACGAACATCACACTATCGAAGATACAGCCCTGGCCTTGGGCGAATGCCTGTTAAAAGCTTTAGGAGACAAACGAGGAATTGAACGCTACGGGTATTGTCTGCCGATGGATGACTGCCTGTGTAACGTGGCACTTGACTTTGGTGGACGTCCTTGGCTGGTATGGGATGCGGAGTTCCAAAGAGAGCGTATTGGAGAGATGCCCACAGAAATGTTCTTGCATTTCTTCAAAAGCCTAAGTGATGCGGCCAAGATGAATTTGAACATCAAGGCAGAAGGTAAAAATGAGCATCACAAGATAGAAGGAATCTTCAAAGCACTTGCACGTGCGTTGAAGATGGCTGTTAAGCGTGACATATACCATTATGAGCTTCCATCAACCAAAGGAGCACTATAAAAATGAAAGCTCGTCGTGAGGCGGGCTTTCAATTATGTATTCTTTTTATTTCTCCTTGCCTATCATGGCATTGCTTAGTTCTTTATGCAGGAACTTGGCGGTATATCCCCGTTTGCTGTTCACAACTTCTTCGGGCGTACCCGTCACAACAATCTCGCCGCCGTTAACACCTCCTTCTGGCCCCAAATCTATGATATGGTCAGCCAACTTAATCACGTCAATGTTGTGTTCAATGATGATAACGGTGTTCCCCTTGTTCACAAGCCGTTGGAGCACACTCATCAAGATACGGATATCCTCGAAATGCAATCCTGTGGTTGGCTCGTCAAGGATGTATAGCGTTTTACCAGTGTCCCTCTTTGAAAGCTCTGTGGCAAGCTTTACTCTTTGACTCTCTCCGCCTGATAGAGTGGTGGATGGTTGCCCCAACTTGATATATCCCAGTCCTACGTCTTGTATCGTCTTTATTTTCTGTAAGATGTTAGGAATCGTCTCAAAGAACTCAACAGCTTGATTGATAGTCATGTCCAGCACATCGGCAATTGATTTTCCTTTGTATCTGACTTCTAGTGTTTCCCGGTTGTATCGTTTGCCACGACACACTTCACAGGGCACCATAACATCAGGAAGGAAATTCATTTCGATAGTCTTATATCCATTCCCGTCGCATGCCTCGCAACGTCCACCTTTTACATTAAATGAAAATCGGCCAGGTTTATATCCTCTTATCTTGGCTTCAGGCAGGCTGACAAACAAGCTTCTGATATCGGAAAACACGCCGGTATAGGTCGCAGGATTGCTGCGAGGTGTCCTACCAAGTGGGCTTTGGTCAACATTCACCACTTTGTCAATATAATCAATACCTTCAATCGCCTCATACGGCATCGGACGTTTCAACGAGCGATAGAAGTGTTGACTCAGAATGGGTTGTAAAGTTTCGTTAATGAGGGTTGACTTGCCAGATCCGCTGACACCAGTTACAACAATCAGCTTACCCAAAGGAAACTCCACATCGACATTCTTCAGGTTGTTGCCCTTTACGCCTCGAATACGGATGCTTTTGCCATTTCCTTTCCTGCGCTTTTCGGGGAGTGCTATGCATTTTTTTCCAAACAGGTACTGGGCGGTGATTTGTCGGTCGTATGTGGCATCATTCTCAGGAGGAAGTACAGCTTTCATATGCTGGGGAGAACCTTGGAAGACAACTTCACCTCCCTTGCGTCCCGCTTTAGGTCCTATGTCAATAATATAGTCGGCAGCCAACATCATGTCTTTGTCGTGTTCGACGACAATAACGGTATTGCCGATGTCACGAAGTTGCTTAAGTGAAGCGATGAGCTTGTCATTGTCCCGTTGGTGCAAACCAATGGAAGGCTCATCAAGGATATATAGTACATTGACCAGTTGCGAACCAATCTGCGTCGCCAGTCGGATGCGCTGGCTTTCTCCGCCAGAGAGCGATGCCGACTGTCGGTTTAAAGATAAATACTCTAACCCAACCTCCAGAAGGAACTTGACCCTGGTACGAATCTCTTTAAGTATCTCTGTTGCAATTTTCCGTTGTATAGGCTCCATGTGTTCCTCAACATGATCCAACCAGTCTTTGAGATCATTGAGATCGAGGTTGGCAACCTCGGAGATGTTTTTGTCCCAAATTTTATATGCCAACGATTCGCGCTTGAGCCTCTGTCCGTGACATTCAGGACATTCACAGGTGGCGAGAAACTGGTCGGCCCATTTCTGACCAGCAACGGAGTCATCATTGTCCATGACTTGATGGAGATACTTGATGATTCCTTCATACGGTGTAAAGTAGTCGCTGGTTGTGTGAACAAGTTCTTTCTCGATTTTGACATTCTCCAAAGAACCATAGAGAACTTCGTCCATCACGTCAGAAGGAATCTCCTTAACAGGTGTCTTCAGGTGATATTCATATTTATTGAGCAGGGCGTCAACCTGCCAAAAAATCATCTGGTTCTTGTATTTTCCTAAGGGAACGATGGCACCTTCGTATATGCTAAGTTTGTCATCGGGGATTACTTTCTTCAAGTCAATCTCGTTGACAAATCCCAGTCCCTTGCACTTTGGACAGGCACCTTCTGGCGAGTTGAATGAGAAGATGTTGGGAGCTGGTTCGCCATAAGACATTCCTGTGACAGGATCCATCAGTCGCTTCGAGAAGTTGCGGATGGCACCGGTGTCCTTGTCCATGACCATCAGTACGCCATCCCCCTGTTTCATAGCAGTCTTTACGCTGTCCTTCAGTCGCTCGTCATCTTTGTCATGTACTTGTAGCTTGTCAATGACCACCTCAATGTTATGATTCTTGTAGCGATCAACTTTCATCCCCCTAACTATCTCCTGAATTTCCCCGTCTATACGCATGTAGAGATAGCCTTTGCGTCGCATGCTCTCGAAGAGCTCACGATAGTGCCCTTTGCGCTGACGTACCAGCGGGGCAAGGATGAAAATGCGCTTCTCCGCATACTCATGAAGTATCATATTGAGCACTTGCTCTTCGGTATATTTCACCATCTTCTCACCCGATAGATAACTGTAGGCTGTTCCTGCACGGGCATAAAGCAAGCGTAGGTAGTCGTAAATCTCTGTCGTGGTACCCACGGTAGAACGCGGGTTCTTGTTGGTGGTTTTCTGTTCGATACTGATGACGGGAGAGAGTCCCGTGATTTTATCCACATCGGGGCGTTGCATGTTTCCGAGAAAATTGCGGGCATATGCTGAGAATGTCTCAATATAACGCCGCTGTCCTTCGGCAAAAATGGTATCGAAAGCCAACGAAGATTTCCCTGAGCCGGAAAGTCCTGTGATGACTGTCAGCGAGTTGCGCGGAATTTCCACATCAATGTTTTTCAGATTGTGAACCCGCGCGCCCCATACTTTTATTTTCTCGTCTTCTTTTGCCATCGGTTTATTCTCCTCCCCCGCTGGTGGTGCTTGTCTCGTCGTTTTTCCCTCTGAGCAGGTTTACGTCGCGTCTTATGTTGAAGACGCGACCATCGGCTCCTTTGGCATTGACAATTACATAGTACACTCCTTGTTTGACAGGCGAGCCTTTATAGGTTCCGTCCCATCCACCCATAGGGTCGTCCCACTCATAGAGCTTTTGTCCCCAACGGTTGATAATGACAGCATGGAAACTGATGATTGATTGGAAACCGCCTTTGTCTCGGTTTTTCACTCCATAGATTTCATTGATACCATCTCCATTTGGAGAAAAAGCGTTAGGCATCTCAAGTTTACTCTCTGAGATTGAAGCTGTTATGATTTCTACATCACTTGGTTCTTCTTCGTATTCATCTCCATACCAGATTCGAAGCTTATCCTTAATATATTCAATCTTTTCGTTACCACGGGTGAAGATGGCATGCAGGGAAATATTGTGAGTCCCAGCACTTAAGAATGTATATTCCGTGTCTTGTTCGTAGCGGATGAGGTAGGGGGAATCTTCCTTTCCCTCCTCGTAGAATTGCCATTCGTAGTACGCTTGCCAGCCGGAGTCTTTGGAGGGATTGGCTTCAAAGCGTGCTGCGAGTGGTGCGGAGCCTGTGTGGTGATTCTCTTTTACCTCTTTACCGTCCGAATCGAAGAACGTTGCCGTTGGGTTGATGGACGGGGTGTCGTCGTCTGCATAAGTATACCCGACGAAGAGCAATACGGCCACAAGTGTTATTAATTGTTTCTGTCTCATACTCAAAAACCAGTTATTCGATGCAAAATTACAAAAAAACTCTCAACTCTCATCTCTCATCTCTTAACTTTTTGCTATCTTTGCATTCGTAAACTAAAAGTAAGAGTCAATGAAAGCATTTGGAAGATGTGTTTTTCTCTTATTGATGGCGTTGACTATCAGTGTTTCAACTGCGTTTGCACAAGCCAATCAGTGGCGCGCCATTCATAAGGTGAAGAAAAAGGATACCATCTATGGTATTGCCAACACGTATAGTATCAGTATTCCCGAGTTGATGGATGCTAATCCTGACATGAAGAAAGAGGGATATATGCTGAAGAAGGGTGATTATGTGTTCATACCGTTTGAGAAACCGAAAGAGCTTACTTCTGCTCAGAACGCGGGAACTACGAATCTTGTTCCCAGTCGAAGTGATGTGCGTCAGCGTACAATCCGGGTAGGTGTGATGCTTCCGTTACATAATGTCGATGGCGACGGAAGACGCATGGTTGAGTATTACAGAGGGATTCTAATGGCTTGCGACAGTTTGAAGCTTCAAGGCATTTCGGTAGATATACACGCATGGAATGTGGGTATTGATGCCGACATTCGTCAGACGTTGCTGGAGAAAGGTGCCAGCGAATGCGATATTATCTTTGGACCGCTCTATACCAAGCAGGTAAAGACTTTGGCGGAGTTCTGTAAGATTTATCAAATAAAAATGGTTATACCGTTCTCCATTAATGGTGACGATGTGGCTTATTATCCAACCATCTTCCAAGTGTACCAGTCGCCGACAGCTCAGAACGAAGCCTCGCTGAAGGCATTTATGGAACGCTTCCCTGGTTATCATCCGGTTATCATTGACTGTAACGACAGCACAAGTACTAAGGGGCTTTTCACCTTGGGACTCCGTCAGCGTCTTGATGCCAAAGGGGTGAAGTATAATATCACCAACCTGAACGTATCTGATGAAACCTTTGCCAAAGCTTTCAGTCGTAAAGAACCAAATGTGGTTATCTTGAACACAGGACGTTCGCCTGAGCTCAACTCGGTATTTGCAAGGCTGAATACGATGAAAGCAACAAATCCCAATGTAATAATATCATTATATGGCTATACCGAGTGGCTGATGTACACAAAGGTTTATACCGAGTTGTTCCATAAATACGACACATACATACCCACCACTTCTTATTATAATGCTCATTCAAAGAGCGTACAGAGCCTAGAGCAGAACTTCCACCGATGGTTCAAGACGGATATGCAGCTTGCCATTCCTCGTTTTGCCATTACGGGTTACGACCATGCTCAGTTTTTCCTTCGTGGCATGCACCAGCATGGAGCTTCTTTCAAGGGGACCAAGGGCGAAAGTACCTATATTCCCCTTCAGACACCACTTAAGTTCAAGCCTGTAGGTGATGTGGGAGGTGGTATGCAGAACTCCGTCTTTATGTTGATTCATTACAAACCCAATCTGTCGATTGAAGCTGTCAATTATTAATGAAGAAAGCACTTTTCTATATACTCTTGTTCTTCCCGCTCTGTGCGCAGGCACAGATAGGTGAACATCGTAATGACTTTTCCGTTGGTGTGAATGGAGGTTATGTGATGAGTACGGTGGAGTTCACTCCTACCGTCTCACAAGACTATCATACAGGATTTACGGGAGGTCTCTCCCTGCGTTATGTCTGCGAGAAGTATTTCAATACGATTTGCTCGGTACAGGCAGAGGTGAATTTTTCACAGATTGGTTGGAAGGAAAAGGTCAAGGATCAGGACAACGGGGCGGTTATCAACCCTGTGACCGGACAGGAAGAGAAATATGAGCGCACGATAAACTACTTGCAAGTTCCTCTTTTTGCCCACTTGGCGTGGGGTAGGGAGCAGAAAGGTTTTAACTTCTTCGTGCAGGCTGGTCCACAGGTGGGTTTCTGTCTGAGCGAAAGTACCAAGAAGAACTTCGATATGGCGCACATCAATCTGGAAGACCGTGTGAACAAAGTGATAGCTCAGGACACCATGAAGGTGGAAAAACGCTTCGACTATGGTATTGCCTTAGGTGGAGGAATTGAGTTTTCACATAGAAAGATGGGACACTTCCAGTTAGAAGGTCGTTACTACTATGGACTTGGCAACATCTATGGGGATTCCAAGCGTGACTATTTCTCGAAGTCCAACCACCAGAGCATTATCATCAAGCTGACCTATCTGTTTGATGTGGTGAAAACCAAACGCGATTGATAAACTTAAAATTATAATTATTATGTTCGAAAATCAACCAAAAGGGCTATATGCCCTTGCACTTGCCAACACGGGCGAGCGATTCGGCTACTACACGATGCTCGCTGTTTTTGCATTATTTCTACGTGCCAACTACGGGCTCTCACCTGCTGTAGCCGGTACTATCTACAGCTCATTCCTTATGCTGGTTTACTTTTTGCCGCTTGTCGGTGGTATCCTTGCGGATAAGTTTGGCTTTGGCAAGATGGTCACCATCGGCATCATCATCATGTTTGCTGGCTATCTGCTTCTGTCGGTACCTCTTGGTGGCGACACGTTGGCATTTGTTGTTATGATTGGTGCCCTTGTTCTCATCGGCTTTGGAACGGGCTTGTTTAAAGGCAACTTGCAGGTGATGGTGGGTAACCTCTATGATGAGCCGAAGTTTGCCGATAAACGTGACTCCGGTTTCTCGCTTTTCTATATGGCGATTAACATCGGTGCACTCTTCGCTCCCACGGCAGCCGTGCGTATCAAGGAATATGCCGAGACCGAGTGGGGGTATAGCGGAAACGATGCCTATCATTTTGCCTTTGCTGTGGCGTGCGCTTCGCTCATTCTCTCAATTGCCATCTACTACGCTTTCCGTTCTACCTTCCGCCATACTGAGGGCGGTAAGTCGGTTGCAGGAAACAATACCGCACAACCCGTGGAGGAAATATCTGCCGAGGAAACCAAGCAGCGCATTACGGCTCTGATTATGGTCTTCGCTGTAGTTATCTTCTTCTGGATGGCATTCCATCAGAACGGTCTCACGCTGACATTCTTTGCTGATGAGTTCACGGCTCAGTCGTCAAGCGGTGTTCAGAGTATGGCTTTCAATGTCTGGAATCTTGTGGCCATCATCTTCATTGTCTATGGATTGTTCGGCTTCTTCCAGGCCAAGACACAGAAAGTGAAGATTCAGACAGCTCTGCTCGTTGCTGTTTCTGCTATTTTCTTGGGATGGCAATATAGCAATCTGCCAGAATCCACGGCTGTTACTGCTCCTATCTTTCAACAGTTCAATCCTTTCTATGTTGTTGCACTCACACCGTTCTCTATGGCTATCTTTGGTGCATTGGCCAAGCGTGGTAAGGAACCTACAGCTCCTCGTAAGATTGCATACGGAATGTTGATTGCAGCTTTGGCTTATTGTGTAATGGCGATGGGCTCATTTGGGCTCCCCATGCCGCAGACGGAGATTGTTAATGGTGAACAAGTTGCCATGCACATGGCGGATGTAACCCCCAACCTGCTCATCGGTACATACCTCATCCTGACCTTTGCTGAGCTGTTCCTCTCGCCGATGGGCATCTCGTTTGTCTCGAAGGTGGCACCTCCCAAGTACAAGGGTATGATGATGGGTGGATGGTTCGTTTCTACCGCCATCGGTAATCAGCTTGTCATGGTGGGCGGATTCTTCTGGGGACCGATTCCCCTCTGGGCTACATGGAGCATCTTCATCGGCCTTTGCTTGTTGGCAGCCCTCTTCATGTTCCTGATGATGAAGCGTCTGGAGAAGGTGGCGTAAGTCAGCCTTGTTCAACACATATCTACAAACTATTCAAAGCAGCATTCTTGTCACAGGGTGCTGCTTTGACTTTTCTATCACTCCTGCACACCTGCCAAAGCATTGCTCTTAGGTTGTCAAAGCTATGCTTTTAGACCCTCAAAGCACTGTTCTTAGCACCTCAAAGCATAGCTTTTAGCACCTTAAAGCATAGCTTTTTGGAGCTCTCGATTTTTTTTTGTATCTTCGCAGCCGAAAAGAATACTTGAAAATGATATATACCAATAATTTACAGAACGACTACAGCCACTATGTGGTTAATAGTGAGGCCCCTTTGTTGGAGTGGTTGCTTGCTAATCTGAAGGGTAGCAAGTCGAAAATCAAGTCCACACTACAGGGACGTGGCATCAAGGTTGATGGCAAGACCGTCACGCAGTTTGACTTCCCCCTAAAGGCGGGAATGAAGATTAGTGTGAGCAAATCAAAGAGGAACGACTTCTTTAAGAGCCGCTATGTTAAGATTGTGTATGAAGACCGCTATTTGATTGTCGTGGAGAAGGCCGTTGGCATTCTCTCGATGGCAGCCGGTCATTCGTCGCTGAATGTGAAGCGTGTGCTCGACGACTATCTCAGGAAGTCTGGGCAGAAGTGTAGCGCACACGTTGTCCATCGGCTCGACCGTGACACGAGTGGACTTTTAGTTTATGCCAAGGACATTGAGACGGAGCAGATTCTGGAGCATAACTGGCACGAGATTGTCTATGACCGCAGGTATATCGCCGTGGTGAGTGGCGAAATGGAGGAGGATGAAGGAACGATATCCAGTTGGCTCAAGGACAATGCGGCATACATCACCTATTCGTCACCCGTGGATAATGGAGGCAAGTATGCCGTTACGCATTTCCGCGTACTCAACCGTACCACGGAGCACTCGCTGGTGGAGTACAAACTGGAAACGGGACGAAAGAACCAGATTCGTGTACACTCGGCAGACATGGGACATCCCGTCTGTGGCGACGTGAAGTATGGAAATGGTGACGACCCCATCCATCGACTCTGTCTCCATGCCTATGTCTTGTGCTTCTGGCATCCGATAACTCGTGAGCGGATGGAGTTCGAGACGCTTATTCCCACATCCTTCCGTCATCTCTTCAAATAACGTGCAAATGGATACCAGCTTTTCATATTATATTTTTCTGATCATCGCCTTTGTGGTGGGTGTTGTCATCGTCAAAAAAATAGCCAGCTGCCTGATCAAGACCATCGTCTTGTTCTTGTTGGCAGTTGGCTTAGCTTTGGTTTATTACGTTTTCTATTCCTAATGGTAAGAGTTATTCCATAAACACAAGGTAAACGGCACTGATAATCAGCAGGAACGCCAGAATGTGGTTCCAATGAAGATGAGTGCCTTGGAACATGATGTTGGCAATGACGGCAAACACCGCCAATGAGATGCACTCTTGGATGACTTTCAGCTGAACGAGGTTGAAAGGACCTCCATTATCGACAAATCCCAGCCGGTTGGCTGGAACTTGACAACAATATTCAAAGAATGCGATTCCCCATGAGAAGGCAATGACTCCAAGCAAAGGCCAGTTGTTGGATACGCCCGACTGTTGCAGTCGGAGGTGCCCGTACCAGGCCAATGTCATGAAGACATTGCTCAACAGCAAGAGAATGATGGTATAAAGTCCGTTCATAGTTGTCTCTTTATCCCTTCAGTCCTTCGCGAAGTTTCTTGTCCATGTTCAGAGCAGCACGGCGACCATCGCCCATGGCGAGTATGACCGTTGCGCCACCGCGCACGATATCGCCACCGGCAAAGATGGTCGGACGAGAGGATTGCATCTCTTCATTGACGGCAATAGTGTTCTTACGTCCCAGTTCCAGACCTTCAATGCTCTTCGGAACAAGAGGATTGGGAGACACACCGATAGCAACGATAACTTGATCGACATCGATAGTTACGGTTTTTCCTTCAACAGGAACGGGAGAGCGACGTCCGCTGACATCAGGTTCGCCAAGTTCCATCACTTGCAGCACGGCGGCGCGCACGGCACCGTTCTCATCAGCAAGGTATTCAATAGGGTTGTGCAACGTGAGGAAGTTGATGCCCTCTTCTTTGGCGTGCTTGACTTCTTCCAGACGAGCAGGCATCTCTGCTTCAGAACGTCTGTAAACGATGGTGACTTCTGCACCCAGTCGCTTGGCTGTGCGACAAGAGTCCATCGCCGTGTTACCTCCACCTACGACCAGCACGCGCTTACCAAGGTTGATGGGGGTGTCGGTTTTGGGATTGGCAGCATCCATCAGGTTTACACGGGTTAGATACTCGTTCGAAGACATTACGTTCAGATAGTTCTCGCCGGGTATATTCATGAAATTCGGCAGACCTGCACCGCTACCGACAAAGATTCCCTTGAACCCTTGCTTCTCTAGTTCTTGTACACTGATGGTTTTGCCAACGATGATATCTGTTTCAAAGTGTACGCCCATCTTACGCAGGTTGTCAATCTCCACGTCCACAATCTTGTTGGGCAGACGGAACTCGGGAATGCCATACTTCAGCACTCCGCCAATCTCATGCAAAGCCTCATAGACATATACGTCGTAGCCACGCTTCACCATATCGCCAGCGAAAGAAAGTCCGGCAGGTCCAGAACCGACGACGGCAATCTTCATGCCGTTGGCAGGCTCAATCTCTGGCAAAGAGATTGAGCCGCTCTCACGCTCATAGTCGGCGGCAAAGCGCTCCAGATAGCCGATGGCCACGGCGGGCTCGTTCATCTTCAGGTGTATGCAACGGCTTTCGCATTGCTTCTCCTGCGGGCAGACACGACCGCAAACGGCGGGTAAGGCTGAGGTTTGTTTCAGCACCTTGGCTGCAGCCAAGAACTCTCCGCGCTCGATATTTTTGATGAATGACGGGATGTTGATATTCACGGGACAGCCTTCTACGCAGGTGGGCTTACCACAATCAAGACAACGCTTAGCTTCTATGAGTGCCATCTCTGGCGTCAAACCGATATTCACTTCTTCCGTGCGAGTGGTTGCGCGATAGATGGGGTCGAGTTCGGGCATCACTACGCGGGCTATCTGGGTGCGTTCTTTTGGTTTCATGCTCTTGCGAAGCTCATCGCGCCAGGGTGCGTTGCGGTCGATGAGTGTCTCGATGGGATCGTTAACGTGTAGCTGATCTGTGTTGGCTGGCTTGGACGGCTCTGCAGCGCAGGATGTGTTGTAAGCTGTATTGACGGAGTGAAGGTGTTCCTCAAAGTGTTCCATCTCTTCCTGTTCTGCCTTCTTGAAAGTTCCCATACGCTTGAACATCTCGTCCCAATCGACCAAAGCTCCGTCAAATTCGGGCCCGTCGATGCAGACGAACTTGGTCTTGCCGCCAATGGTCAGCCGGCATGCCCCGCACATACCCGTTCCATCAACCATGATGGTGTTGAGTGACACTTCACAGGGAATGCTGTGTTTCTGTGCGGTAAGATTGGAGAACTTCATCATAATGGGAGGGCCGATGGCAAAAATTTTATCGACATGTTCTTGTTGGACAAACTTCTCTATACCGATGGTTACAACTCCTTTCTCGCCATAAGAACCGTCGTCGGTCATAATGATGACTTCATCGGATGACTCGCGTACTTTGTCTTCCAATATTATCAGGTCTTTTGAGCGACCGGCCATGACGGAGAGCACACGGTTGCCAGCAGCCTTGAGTGCCTGAATGATGGGGAGCATGGGAGCCACGCCAACTCCGCCGCCAGCGCAGACTACGGTTCCAAAATTCTCTATGTGGGTAGGCGTGCCCAGAGGTCCCACAACGTCGGCTACAAAATCACCTGCGTTTAGTTCGCACAGCTTTGTGGATGACAGACCCACTTCCTGAACGACGAGTGTGATGGTTCCTTTTTTGGTATCTGCCTCTGCGATGGTCAGCGGCATGCGCTCGCCTTGTTGGTCAACACGTACAATAACAAAGTTTCCTGCCTTGCGGCTCTTGGCTATCAGCGGAGCTTCTACCTCAAGCAAGAATACTTTCTCTGAAAACTGTTCTTTCCTGACAATTTTATTCATATCCTATTTCTCTATGTTTCAAAGTGTTTTCAAATGTTTCTTCACCGGCTTGTCTTATCAGTCAATCAGATCAAATCCCGTGTAGGGTACGAGTGCCTTCGGGATACGTATGCCTTCTTCCGTTTGGTTGTTCTCCAGAATGGCGGCAACGATGCGAGGCAATGCGAGAGCCGAGCCGTTGAGTGTATGGCAGAGTTCGGTTTTCTTTGTCTCGACGTTACGGTAGCGGCACTTCAATCGGTTGGCTTGGTAGGTATCGAAGTTGGACACAGAGGATACTTCAAGCCATCGCTTTTGTGCTTCAGAGTAGACTTCAAAGTCGTAACAGATGGCAGAAGTGAAGCTCTGGTCGCCCCCGCAGAGTAGTAGGATGCGGTAGGGAAGCTCAAGTTTCTTCAACAGTCCTTCCACGTGTTCCAACATCTCTCGGTGGCTTTCTTTCGAGTGTCCAGGCTTGTCGATGCGAACAATTTCAATCTTCGAGAACTCGTGTAGGCGGTTCAAACCGCGCACGTCCTTGCCATATGAACCAGCTTCGCGGCGGAAGCACTCCGTATAGGCACAATTCTTGATGGGTAGCTGAGACTCGTCAAGAATCACATCGCGATAGATGTTGGTCACGGGAACTTCGGCGGTGGGGATGAGGTAAAAATCATCAACCTCGCAATGATACATCTGTCCTTCCTTGTCGGGTAGCTGGCCAGTACCGTAGCCAGAGGCAGAGTTCACGACCGTGGGTGGCATGATTTCCGTGTATCCGCTCTTGCGAGCCTCGTCAAGGAAGAAGTTGATAAGCGCACGTTGCAGGCGGGCCCCCTTGCCAATGTAAACAGGAAACCCTGCACCTGTGATCTTTACGCCGAGGTCGAAGTCGATGAGATTGTATTTCTTTGCAAGCTCCCAGTGGGGAAGAGGATTGTCGAAATTCAATTGTGGATTGACGTTCCAATTGCCTACCGTGTCATCTGGAGTACATTCTTTCAGGTTCGATTTGACTACACGGTTATCCGCTGCAGCAGCCCCCTCGGGTACCTCTTCGTAGGGGATGTTGGGAATCTGGCATAGCAGAGTTTCACGCTCTATTTCTGCTTGCTCCATCACATCCTTCAATTCCTTTTCTTTTACTTTCAACTCTGCAACCTGATTCTTGATGTTGTTAGCCTCGTCCCGTTTCCCGTCTTTCATGAGAGCGCCAATCAGCTTTGAAAGCTTGTTGGCTTCCATTTTATTGTTGTCCAGCTGTTGCTGGGCTTCACGGCGACGCTTGTCAACAGCCAATACATTCTCAATGGCTTCACGAGCACCTTTAAAGTGCTTCTTTTCCAAGCCTTTAATTACTCTTTCTGTTTCCTCACAGATAAGTTTCAATGTCAGCATATATACCTATTTTATATTTAATGTCATGAAAAACGGGTGCAAATGTACATAAAAAACGAGAGAAAAGCAAAAGGATTTCTATTTTTATCCTTATTTTGACGAATTTTGAAGAAAAACACAAAAAAGTTCTGAAAAAGTTTGGCTGTTTCAAAAAAAGACGGTACCTTTGCACTCGCAAATCAGAAATCACCTTTCTGATGAATAATTATCACGAGCACCCTTAGCTCAGTTGGTAGAGCAACTGACTCTTAATCAGTGGGTCTAGGGTTCGAGCCCCTAAGGGTGTACAAAAGAGAAGGACTTGGTTCTTCTCTTTTTTGTTTATATTTCGATTCCTACATACCTATTATGATAAGCATTGAAAAAAATAAAATAATTACGTATTATGAATTATGAATTATGAATTATTTCGTACCTTTGCACAAAAATTAGGAATGTATGGGTATATTCGGTTTTTTTAATAAAGAAAAAAAAGAAACACTTGATAAGGGGCTTGAGAAAACAAAGCAGAGTGTCTTTACAAAGCTGACACGCGCCATTGCGGGAAAATCGAAGGTGGATGACGATGTACTGGACAATCTTGAAGAAGTACTGATAACGAGTGACGTGGGTGTTGACACAACGCTGAAGATTATTCGCCGCATTGAGGAACGGGTGGAACACGATAAATATGTTTCCACCTCGGAACTGAATGGAATCTTGCGTGATGAAATTGCCGCATTGTTGGCAGAGAATAATACTACGGATTTGGAAGGATGGGAACTTCCTTCCGATCATCGTCCCTATGTCATACTTGTCGTTGGTGTTAACGGTGTAGGGAAAACAACAACGATTGGCAAGTTGGCCTATCAGTTTAAGAAAGCTGGAAAGAAAGTCTATCTTGGTGCTGCCGATACTTTCCGTGCAGCAGCTGTTGAGCAGATTTGTATATGGGGTGAACGAGTGGGAGTCCCTGTTGTCAAGCAACAGATGGGAAGTGACCCGGCTAGCGTAGCATTTGACACACTATCGTCTGCTAAGGCCAATGATGCCGATGTGGTTATTGTTGATACAGCCGGACGACTACATAATAAAGTTGGATTGATGAACGAGTTGAAGAAAATCAAGGATGTGATGAAAAAAGTTCTTCCAGAAGCTCCAGATGAAGTCATGCTTGTTCTTGACGGTTCAACAGGACAAAACGCCTTTGAGCAAGCTAAACAATTTGCTGCCGTTACTCAAATTACTTCGCTCGCCATTACAAAGCTTGACGGAACGGCTAAGGGGGGTGTTGTCATAGGTATTAGCGATCAGCTGAAAGTTCCTGTGAAATACATCGGTCTTGGAGAAGGTATGGAAGATTTGCAGCTTTTTAATAAGCGTCAGTTTGTTGACTCACTCTTCAATTGATACCATGCACAAGAACGAGGTTGATGTCATAACGATGGGGTGCTCCAAAAATCTTGTGGACAGCGAGCGCTTGATGCACATGTTCCAAGAATTGGGCTTGAAATGCCTTCACGACCCCAAAGATCCGCAAGGAGAGATCGTGGTTATCAATACTTGTGGATTTATCGCCGATGCCAAGCAGGAGAGTATAAACATGATTCTTGAGATGGCGCAGGCAAAGGAAGAGGGACGCATTAAGCAACTCTATGTAATGGGTTGTCTTTCACAACGATACAAGGAGGAACTGGAAAAAGAGATTCCCCAGGTAGATAAGTATTATGGGAAGTTCGATTATTTCCAGTTGGTTGAGGAACTGAAAAAGGGGAGACCACCAGTGTGGAGAATGTCCAAGAATAAATCGGGCCGGTGCCTTACCACCCCTCAGCACTATGCGTACTTGAAAATCAGCGAGGGTTGTGACCGCCGATGTGCTTATTGTGCCATTCCACTTATCACTGGTAAGTATGTCAGTCGTCCCATCAATGAGATTCTTGAGGAGGTTACACAGCTTGCCGCACAAGGCGTGAAAGAGTTTCAGGTAATTGCGCAAGACCTTACCTACTATGGGCTTGACATTGACGGGAAACATCATATAGCGGAACTTATCAGTCAGATGGCGGACACTCGTGGAGTCAAATGGATACGCCTGCATTATGCTTATCCAAACCAATTCCCGTGGGAACTGCTTGATGTCATGCGTGAGAAGAAGAACGTATGTAGCTATTTAGATGTTGCATTACAACACATCTCAGACCACATGCTGAACAGAATGCTTCGTCATGTCACCAAAGCAGAGACAATTGCATTTATTGAGCGACTCCGTAAGGAAGTACCCGGCATTCATCTTAGAACGACCATGCTTGTAGGATTTCCTGGAGAGACGGAAGAGGATTTTGAAGAATTAATGGAGTTCGTGCGTTGGGCGCGTTTTGAGCGCATGGGGGCTTTTGCTTATTCAGAGGAAGAAGGAACCTATAGTGCTCAGCATTATAAAGACGATGTTTCTGATGAAGTGAAACAAGACAGACTGAACCGTCTGATGGCACTACAGCAATCTATTAGCGAGGAGATTGCGGCTGCCAAGGTTGGGAAAGAGATGGTTGTGATTGTGGATCGCAAAGAAGGGGATTTCTACATTGGAAGAAGCGAGTTCTCGTCGCCCGAAGTAGATCCTGAGATTCTTATTAATACACATGGGAAAGCACTTCGTATAGGTTGCTTTTATCATGTTAAGATTACCGATTCAAACGAATTTGATCTTTTTGGAGAGGTTGTTTAATATAATAATTTAAACGAATATGAACAACAAGGATTTTATAAAAGAATTGAGTCTGCGATGCGGTTATACCCAAGAGATGACGCAGAATATCATGAGAAAAGTGATTGGTGCAATGGGTGACGCGTTTGAAGAAGGAAATGCTGTAGCATGGTCTGGGTTCGGAACGTTTGAGGTAAAGAAGCGTATAGAGCGGACAATGGTAAATCCTTCAACGGGACAGACGATGCTTGTCCCTCCCAAACTGGTGTTAAACTTTAAACCTGTTGCTGCAATTAAGGAGATTCTTAAATCACAACAGTTAGTTCTCGGAAATGATGAGAAAGGAGAAAAAAGTAATGGTTAAAAATTCAGATTTAGTATCAGTAATAGAGCAGAGTTTCCATATTTCACGCAAAGAGGCAGAAACTTTTTTGTCGAATATGGTTGATGTGATCAATGAAGCTCTCCGCATTGATAAACAAGTAAAAATCAGAGGGCTAGGTACGTTTAAACTTACGAATGTAAGCGCGCGGGAAAGTATAGATGTCAATACGGGAGAGCGAATTACAATTGAAGGCCGTGCCAAAATCACTTTTACTCCTGATACTACCATGAGAGATTTGGTGAATAAACCTTTTGCCCAATTTGAAACGGTGGTGCTCAATGATGGTGTCGATTTCTCTGACATTGACAAAAAGTATGAAGCGTTTGAGGATGATGTGCTTCCAGTCGATGAAGAAAAAGAGCCAGATGAGCCTAAGGAGGTTGAAGTAGTTAATGAGGTTAATGAGATTGAAGAAGCTAAGGAGATAGAAATGACTAAGGAAATGGATAAGACCAAGGAAGCGGAAGCAGTCAAGAAGATAGAAGTAATAAAAGATGCCGAAGCACAAGATGTCGTTGCTGAAAAGACGGAGACTCCTTTCGGTGATTCTTTCGATGATAGGAAACAACAATACAAGGAGAATATTTTATGGATGAGAATTCTTTCTGCGGTGTGTATTTCGTTGTTGATTGCATGTGGAGTTGGGGCATATTGCTTCTATAATCATTTGAATAATCGGATTGAACAGTTAACGTTAGAGTTGACAGAAGCGAAAGCCTCACTGCATACACCGCTCCCATCGCGACCTCAAACAAAAGAAGAGTCTCCCCAACCCGTTGAAACCAAACCGGCAGTAGCAGAGCTTTCTACCAAGAAAGAGCTGGAGGTAAAACAGACTTCTCCTAAACCACAGGAGACAAGGAAAGTTGAAATCAAGGAGAGTGAGTATGACAAAGACTCTCGAGTGAAATATGGTGCTTATGTCATTACTGGTGTAAGTCAAACAATTACTGTCCAGCAGGGACAGACACTCGAAGGTCTTAGTAAGGCTTATTTGGGACCGGGAATGGAATGCTATCTTGAGGCTGTTAACGGAGGAATCAAGAGCGTTAAAGTTGGTCAGAAACTGAAGATTCCAGAACTGAAGACCAAGAAATCTTTAAGGAAAGGCTCTTCTTCTTAATCAGGAGTCAGCATTCATCTGATGACTATTGATACTGAAAGTTTCTTAAATCGTAAGGTTTAGGAAACTTTTTTAATATTTATTAGGTAGCTTTATTCGCTTTGGTCTTCTATTTGTAGTAATTTTGCAGCTTGAAAAAACTCCAGACGTTAACGGCTCTCGGAGTTGTTAAAAGTAGAATATTATCAAAAACAAATTGTAATATGGCAGAATCAATAGACATTCGTGAACTGAATATGCGAATTGAGCAACAGAGTGGTTTCGTGACTAACCTTGTTGCGGGTATGGATCGTGTAATCGTGGGTCAAAAGCATTTGGTTGATTCCTTACTCATCGGATTACTTAGTGATGGACATATCTTGCTCGAAGGTGTTCCTGGACTTGCAAAGACTTTAGCCATCAAGACTTTGTCTCAATTAATAGATGCAGACTATTCTCGCATTCAGTTTACCCCCGATTTGCTTCCAGCGGATGTCATCGGTACTATGATTTATTCCCAGAAAGAAGAGAATTTCCAAGTGAAGAAAGGTCCAGTGTTTGCGAACTTTGTACTTGCCGACGAAATCAACCGTGCTCCGGCAAAGGTTCAGAGTGCACTTCTCGAGGCTATGCAGGAGCATCAAGTCACGATTGGTGAGAAAACATTTGCTTTGCCCAATCCTTTCTTGGTAATGGCTACTCAGAACCCGATAGAACAAGAGGGAACATACCAACTTCCAGAAGCACAGGTTGACCGCTTTATGTTGAAAGTTATCATTGACTATCCCACTCAGGAAGAGGAAAAGAAGATTATCCGCAGTAATATCCAAGGTGGTGGCCTTCCCAAAGTTTCACCCGTAACAACGGCTGAGGAGATATTGAAAGCTCGTGAGGTGGTGAACGAGGTTTATTTGGATGAGAAGATAGAACAATATATCTCCGATATTGTCTTTGCAACCCGTTTCCCAGACCGTTACGGTTTGTCTGAACTGAAGGAGATGATAACTTTTGGTGGTTCCCCTCGTGCCAGCATTAATTTGGCAAAAGCCTCTCGTGCCTATGCTTTTATTAAACGCCGCGGTTATGTCGTTCCTGAAGATGTCAGAGCTGTTGCTCATGATGTGCTACGCCATCGAATTGGCTTGAGTTACGAGGCTGAGGCCGCGAATATTACGGCAGAGGAGATTGTTTCAAAGATTGTTAACAAGGTGGAGGTACCTTGATTTTCGGTTTTCTAAAAATGTAAGTGAATCACATTGGAAACAAGTGAAATCATAAAGAAGGTTCGAAAGATTGAGATCAAGTCTCGTGGCTTGAGTCAGAACATTTTTGCTGGACAATACCATTCAGCTTTCAAGGGTAGGGGTATGGCCTTTTCTGAGGTTCGTGAGTATCAGTTTGGCGACGATGTTCGCGATATTGACTGGAATGTTACGGCGCGTTTCCATCGCCCTTATGTGAAGGTGTTTGAAGAGGAACGTGAATTGACTGTCATGCTTTTGATTGACGTGAGCGGCTCTCTCGATTTCGGTACGCGGAAGCAGATGAAGCGCGACATGCTTGCCGAGATAGCTGCTACTTTGGCATTCAGTGCTATTCAGAACAATGACAAGATTGGCGTTATCTTTTTCTCTGACCGCATAGAGAAATATATTCCTCCTAAGAAGGGTAGAAAGCATATCCTGTACATTATCCGTGAGATGCTTGATTTTCATGCTGAGAGTTCTCGTACGGATGTGGGGATGGCGGTAGAGTATTTAACTCGTGTGATGAAGAGGCGTTGTACAGCTTTCCTCATCAGTGACTTTTATGACCGTAAGATTAACGATGGTTTTGAGCACCAACTTCAGATTGCTAATCGCAAACACGACCTTGTGGCAATTCAGGTTTTCGACCCTCTTGCAAAACAATTACCCGATGTAGGATTGCTGACGGTCCGTGATGCTGAGACGGGTCATGAGATGGTAGTGGATACCAGCTCCAAGAAACTACGCCAGATTCATGCCCGCTATTTCATTCAGCGTCAGGAACAATTGCAGCATGTCTTTGCAAAGAGTAGTGTTGACTGGACATCTATAGCCACTAATGAGGACTTTGCCAAGTCTCTCATGTTGCTATTTGCCCGGCGTGCATAGTATGTAGAATAAATAATTGATTGATGAAAAGAATATTCCAAATCATATTGCTGTCATTGATTCCGCTCGTCGTTCCGGCTCAGGTACTTGTAGAGCAGAAGATAGACTCCATTGGAATCCTTATAGGTCAGCAGGCTCATTTGTCCGTGTCTGTGACTGCTCGAAAAGGAGCCCACGTACAGTTCCCGGATTTTGTGAAGCTGCCTAAAAGCCTTGTTCCTGGGGTCGAAGTTCTTTCATGGTGTGGTGACACGGCAGATGTGGATGATGGTCAACAGAAGATTACCCGCATTTTTACCATTACCTCTTTCGATGAGGCCCTTTACTCCATTCCGCCTATGAAAGTGAAAGTTGACGGTCGTGAATATGCAGGAGGAAAACTGGCTCTGAAGGTGATAACGATGGATGTTGACACGCTCCATCCCAATCAATTTTTTTCTCCCAAGGATGTTCAGGATAATCCTTTTTCATGGAGCGAGTGGAAGGGCGTTTTCGGGGTGAGTTTGTTTGCTGTTCTCTTATTGCTGTTGATGGTTTATTTGTTAATCCGACTCAAGGAGAATAAGCCCATTGTCACCCGCATTCGCATAGTCAAGCGTGTGCTTCCTCATCAGAAAGCATTGTCGGCCATTGATAAAATTAAGGCGGAACACATGCAGACCTCTGAGAATCAGAAAGCTTACTATACGCGCTTGACCGATACGCTTCGCCAGTATATAGAAGAGCGCTTCGGCTTCAGCGCAATGGAAATGACGAGCTCAGAGATTATTGAGCATCTACAGTCTGCTGGCGACTCTCAGATGATTGGCGAGTTGCGTGAGTTGTTCCAAACGGCCGACCTGGTGAAGTTTGCGAAGTACTCTACGTTGCTTGGTGAGAATGACTTGAACCTTGTGAACGCTGTGAACTTCATTGATCAGACAAAGCTGGAAAATCAGCCTACTGAGGAGCGAATCGTTCCGAAACTGAGCGATAGCGATAAGAAGACTCGCAAGAACCGTCTTACCATTAAGTCGCTCCTCCTTCTCTTGTTGGCGGTGGTACTGTCATTGCTCGGATATATAGTTTACGTTATCGTTGAACTATGGTAATCATGTTGAACCTTTTATAAATACATAGAACAATTGGAATTCGCAAATAAAGAATATTTCCTGCTTCTGCTCCTGCTTGTACCTTATGTGTTATGGTATTTCATGTTCCGCAAGAAAAGCGAGCCGACCCTTCGCATGGGAGATACCTATGCTTATCAGTTTGCGCATAAAAGTTGGCGCATGCGGTTGTTGCATATCCCGATGTTGCTACGTTGTGTCGTTTTTGCCTTGGTGGTTGTGATCATGGCGCGTCCTCAAACCATGAACTCATGGGACAGCCGAACCACAGAGGGTATAGACATCATGTTGGCCATGGACGTTTCGACAAGTATGCTGGCCGAGGATCTCAAACCTAATCGCATGGAGGCAGCCAAGAGCGTTGCCTCGGAGTTCATTGCCGACCGTTCCAATGACAATATTGGTTTGACCATCTTTGCGGGTGAGGCCTTTACCCAGTGTCCTATGACAACTGACCACACCAGTCTGCTCAACATTATGCAGGGGGTTCGCACTGACATCGTTACTCGTGGGCTGATTAGTGACGGAACGGCAGTCGGCATGGGACTTGCCAATGCTGTTTCGCGCCTCAAGGAGTCGAAGGCTAAGAGCAAGGTGGTCATCCTACTTACTGACGGCTCAAACAATATGGGTGACATTTCTCCGATGACTAGTGCTCAAATAGCCAGAAGTCTCGGCATACGTGTCTATACCATTGGTGTCGGCACGAACAAGGTCGCTCCTTATCCAATGCCTGTTGCAGGTGGTGTCCAGTATGTCAACATCCCCGTTGAGATTGACACGAAAACACTTAGTGACATTGCCGCCGTGACCGATGGAAACTTCTATCGTGCTACAAACAACCGTGAGCTGAAACAGATATACAAAGATATTGACAAGCTGGAGAAGACGAAGATGAATGTCACGAAGTTTTCCAAACGTTACGAGGCATATCAACCGCTTGCCATGTCTGCATTGTTACTTCTCTTACTCGAAATCCTGTTGCGCACAACTGTATTGCGGCGCATTCCATAATTTGTTTAATCGTAAAATCAAGCTATTGTGTTCAGATTCGAAGACCCTATATACCTTTGGCTGTTGTTGGCCGTACCACTGCTGATGTTCACTCGTTTCATAGGTTATCGGCAGCGTCGGCGCAAGTTTAAGAAGTTTGGTGACATGGCCTTGCTTTGTCAGCTCATGCCCGATGTTTCCAAGTATCGTCCGACAGCGAAATTTTGTTTGATGACGCTTGCCTACTCCCTGTTGGTACTGTTGTTGGCTCGTCCGCAGATGGGGTCAAAGATCACGAATGAGAAACGCAATGGCATAGAGACCATTATCTGCCTTGACATCAGCAACTCTATGCTTGCTGAGGACGTGACACCTTCGCGTTTGGAAAAGAGCAAGCTGCTTGTTGAGAATCTGGTTGACCATTTTACCAACGACAAGATTGGGCTCATTGTTTTTGCAGGTGATGCTTTTGTGCAATTGCCGATAACAAGTGATTACGTTTCTGCCAAGATGTTCCTTCATAGTATCAATCCATCGATGATAGCTGTTCAGGGTACCGACATTGCCCATGCCATCAATCTCTCCATGAATAGTTTCACGCAGCAGGAGAAAATAGGACGTGCCATCATTCTCATCACCGATGGAGAAGACCACGAGGGTGGGGCGCTTGAGGCGGCTAAGGCTGCCAATAAGAAAGGTATTAACGTGTTTATTCTGGGCATTGGTGATCTCAAGGGAGCCCCCATTCCGCTGGGCAATGGTGACTATCTGACCGATGCGTCCGGTCGGACAGTTATGACGGCACTTAATGAGGACATGTGCCGTCAAGTGGCTCAGGCTGGCAGTGGCACATACATCCATGTTGACAACACTAGGTCTGCACAGGAGAAGCTCAATGACGAGTTGACTCGTTTGCAAAAGGGAGAGACCAATGCCGTCATCTACAGCGAATACGACGAACAGTTCCAGGCATTCGGCATTATTGTCCTGTTGCTGCTGATTATAGAGGTTTGCATTCTCGAAGCCCGCAATCCATTGCTGAAGAACATCTCTCTGTTCCGTCGCAAAGATAGGGTAGTCGTGTCCGTCACATTGTTCATCTTTTTGCCCCTCATGTCACAGGCTCAGACCGACCGACAGTCCATCCGCACCGGCAATAAGCATTACCGTCAGCAGGTCTATGACAAGGCTGAGGTTGACTATCGCAAGGCGTTGGCAGCAAATCCCCGCAACCCGCAGGCAATGTACAACTTGGGGTGTGCCCTTATGTCGCAACAAAAGGACTCTGCTGCCATCGTACAGTTTGAGAACGCTGGCAAGATGGAGACCAGTTCAAGACGCAAGGCCATGATCTATCACAACATCGGGTGGATTTGTCAGAAACATCAAATGTTTGGCGAGGCTATAGAGGCTTACAAGGAGAGCTTGCGCAACAACCCCGATGACAATGAGACCCGTTATAATCTGGCACTCTGCAAACGACAGCAGAAAAACCAGCAGAATGGTGGCGGGCAGAACAACAAGGATAATCAGAACAAGCAGCAACAACAGCAACAACAACAAAACCAGCAGCAAGACAATAAAGACCAACAGAAGAATCAGCAGCAACAGTCTCAGCCCCAGGAGCAGATGAGCAAGGAGAATGCCGAACAACTGCTGAATGCTGCCATGCAGGAGGAGAAGCAAACACAGCAGCGCATGAAAGAGGCGCAGCGTCGGCAGAGTCGTCGTAAGCTTGATAAGAACTGGTAGGCTGTCGTTATTAGACGTTTTTTTGTAATTAGAAAGAAAAAGAAGGATGAAGATCAAGTTCAGCATTATATTCAGCATTTTTTTGCTTTTGTCATTTACACTTCAGGCACAGCAAATCACCGTATCTGCTCCCTCCCAGGTGGCAGCGGGTGAGAACTTCCGCATAGCCTACAAGGTCAACACGCAAGATGTCAGCAACTTTCGTTCAGGAATTCATTCGACGGATGTCATCGAAGTCGTGGCAGGCCCCTATACCTCTACCCAGTCGAGTTTTCAGATGGTGAATGGCCACACTACATCCTCGTCGTCCGTCACTTACACCTATACACTTTATGCCGTGAAGAGTGGCACGTTCACCATTCCGGCTGCCACGGCGCAGGCCGGTGGGAAGACCATCACTTCTACACCGGGCAGGATCATCGTGTCCGGAACGGCCAAGACACGTCCCAACGGTGCTCCCCAGATGCATGGCGACGATAGTGCCGAGGGACAGGCTCGACAGGCGGGAACTGCCATCTCCAGTTCTGATCTCTTCATCAAGGTCAGCGCCAACAAACAGCGTGTCTATGAGCAGGAGCCCATCCTTCTCACCTATAAAGTCTATACACTCGTCGAACTCACCCAGTTGGAGGGCAAGATGCCCGACCTGACAGGCTTCCACACTCAGGAGATACCTCTTCCGCAGCAGAAGAGCTTTCACATAGAGAACGTCAATGGCAAGTCCTATCGTTGCGTCACATGGAGCCAGTACGTGATGTATCCTCAGATGACTGGCAAGCTTCAGATTCCCAGCATCACGTTCAAAGGCATTGTCGTGCAGCGCAATCGCAATGTCGATCCTTTCGAGGCCTTCTTCAATGGCGGAGCAGGCTATGTGGAAGTGAAGCGTGAGATCAAGGCACCCAGCGTCACCATTGATGTGCAACCTCTTCCCACACGTCCGGCCAACTTCTCTGGAGCAGTGGGTAAGTTCACCATCTCCGCCCAGCTGGAAAACAACACCGTGAAGGCTGGCGATCCCTTGAAACTGCGCGTTGTGGTTGGTGGAGTGGGCAACCTCAAACTCATCAAGCAACCTGTCGTCAACTTCCCCAAGGACTTCGACACCTACGATGCAAAGGTCACCGACAAGACCAAGCTTACCACAAATGGACTTGAGGGTAATATCCTCTATGACATCCTTGCCGTACCCCGCAATCAAGGCAGCTACACCCTTCCGCCCATCGAGCTCACCTACTACGACACGAGCGCCAAGAGCTATAAGACTATCAAGACCACACCTCTCAGCATCACCGTTACCAAGGGCGACGGCAAGACTGGCGACATGGTCGATTATTCGCAGCAGCGTAGCAAGGACATCCGTCCCATCAAGACGGGCGACGTGAAGCTGAGCGATGCCGATAGCTATTTCTTTGGCAGCTCCACCTACTGGATCTCCATGCTCATCCCCCTCTTGGCCTTCATCCTCCTGCTCGTCATCTTCCGCAAGCGAGCCATCGACAATGCCGACCTCGGGAAGATGCGTGGTAAGAAAGCCAGCAAAGTCGCCAACAAACGACTGCGCAAGGCCAGCCAGCTCCTGCAGCGCAACGAACAGGGAGCATTCTACGACGAGGTGCTCCGTGCCCTCTGGGGCTATGTCGGCGACAAACTGAACATGCCCGTCGAGCAACTCTCGCGCGACAACATCTCCGAAAAACTCTCCCTGCATAATGTCGATGAGACAACCATCGGCCTCTTCATCTCCGCGCTCGATGAGTGCGAGTTCGAGCGCTATGCTCCGGGCGATGCTGAAGGCAACATGAACAAGACATATACATCAGCTATGACAGCCATTATGGAAATTGAAAAGACGATGAAACGCAGTTCGAAACGCTCGGCACGCTTTGCATGCGCCTTGTTGCTCCTTACCCTGATCACCCTGCTGCCCCATCCAGCGCAAGCCGTCACCAAGCAACAGGCCGACGAAGCCTACAAGAAAGGAAACTACCAGCAGGCCATCAAAGACTATGAGACCCTCCTCCAGAACGGCTATTCATCCGCCATCTATTACAATCTTGGCAACGCCTACTTCCGTACCGACAACATCACGCAGGCCATGCTCGCCTATGAGCGTGCCCGCTTGTCCAACCCAGGCGACAAGGACATCCGCTACAACCTTGAGCTTGCACGTAGTAAGACCATCGACAAGATCACCCCTGAGAGCGAGATGTTCTTTGTAACGTGGTATCGTTCTTTGGTCAATCTCACCAGCATCGACCACTGGGCCTACACCGCACTCGTTTCCATCATCTGCGTTCTCCTGCTCCTGCTCGTCTATCTTTTCGCTCCTCGTATAGCATTGCGTAAGATTGCTTTCTATGGAGCTTTTGCCATGCTCCTCCTCTTTCTGGCAAGCAACCTCTTTGCCTACCAGCAGCGCCGGCAGCGTGTCAACCGCACCGGTGCCATTATCGTTGCCCCCACCGTCAATGTTAAGAAAACCCCTGCTAAGGGTAGCACCGACGAGTTTGTTATTCATGAGGGGACACGTGTCGATATCACCGACAAGACCATAGACCTTTGGCGTGCCATTCGCATGGCCGATGGCAGGGAAGGATGGGTTCAGGAACAGGAATTGGAGGAAATATAGAATGAACATAGACCAATCCCTTCTCCTCTGGTTCAATGGCGGCTACACCCCATTCCTTGACCACCTGGCCATCCACTTCACGTCTGCGTTCACATGGGTTTTACTCTATCTTTCCCTGCTCTATATCGTCATCAGAAATAGCACTACGAGAAGACAGCTCCTCCTCACCTTGGCATGCGTGGCACTATGCCTGCTCCTCTCTGACGGACTCCCCGACGGCATAGTCAAACCACTCGTCGCCCGTCTGCGTCCCAGCCATGATCCCGCACTTCGCGGACTCGTCCATCTGGTTGGCGGACAGCGCAACACACCCTACGGGTTCTTCTCCGCACATGCCTCCAACACATTCTCTCTTGCCCTATTCTTCAGTTTCCTTGTGCGCCGCCGATCCCTGATGGTGGTTCTCGTCACGTGGTCCCTGATCAACTGCTGGACACGTCTCTATCTCGGCTTCCACTATCCCAGCGACATTCTTGTCGGACTGGTCTGGGGTGCGGCATCCGGTTCCACCGCTTACTACGTCTACCGCAAAACCCTCGAGTACCACTTCCATACGCCCGTTAGGAGATACACAAGAGCCTCTGCCGGCATCCCTGTCGTCGTCTTCCTCCTCACCACCTGCTATTTGATAGTTCAGAGTTTAGCGGTTAGTGTTACATAGTCAAATAATGAAAGATTCAAATGGTAAAATAGTAAAATAGTTAAGAGTTTAGAGCACAATGAATCCCAGGCATCTCAGAATAGAAGACTACAACTATCCCCTTTCCGATGATCGCATTGCCAAGTATCCCCTTGCCCAGCGCGACCACTCCAAGCTCCTTGTCTATAACCACGGGCAACTCTCCGACGACCTCTTCCTTCACCTTCCTCACTACCTCCCCCAGGGAGCCCTGATGGTTTTCAACAATACTAAGGTTATCCAGGCACGCCTCTACTTCCGCAAACCGACGGGTGCCCTCATCGAAGTGTTCCTGTTGGAGCCCTCCCTGCCTGCCGACTACGAGCAGATGTTCCAGACACGTTCACGCTGTGAGTGGCTCTGTCTCATTGGTAATGCCAAGAAGTGGAAGGAAGGAATGCTGCACAGGACTGTCGAAACTGCCTCCGACTCTATTCAGCTGACTGCCACCCGCCTTGGGCAGCAGGGCACCAGCCAGCTTGTGCGCTTCGAGTGGCATGCGGATAACATCACCTTTGCCGACATCCTTGAGACCGTGGGTGAGCTCCCCATCCCCCCATACCTCAACCGTGCGACGCAGGAGAGTGACAAGACCACCTACCAAACCGTCTATTCCAAGATCAAGGGCAGCGTAGCTGCCCCCACCGCCGGCCTCCACTTCACCCGCCAAGTCCTCCGCTCCCTCGACGAGCACGGAATCGACCGCGAGGAAGTCACTCTCCATGTCGGCGCCGGCACCTTCAAGCCCGTCAAGAGTCCCGAGATGGCCGGCCACGAGATGCACACCGAGTATATTTGCGTGAGGCGTGAAACCCTTCAGAAGCTTCTCCACCACAATTGCCGCGCCATAGCCGTCGGCACCACCAGCGTGCGTACCCTCGAAAGCCTCTATTACATGGGCGTGAAGTTGCAGGACAACCCCCTGCTTACGGAGCAACAGCTCCACGTCAGCCAATGGGAGCCCTACGACGAAGTTCGTGCTGCGCATCCCCTCTCTCCCCAGAGGGCCATCCAGAACCTTCTGGATTGGCTCGACCGCAACCAGCTGACGGCCCTGCACTCTAGCACCCAGATCATCATTGCCCCTGGCTACCCATACAAGATTGTCAACATGCTCGTCACCAATTTCCATCAGCCCCAGAGCACTCTGCTTCTCCTCGTCAGTGCCTTTGTCCGCGGAGATTGGCAACGCATCTACCGCTATGCTCTCGACCACGACTTCCGCTTCCTCAGTTATGGCGACTCTTCCCTCCTCATTCCTTGACTCATCGGAAAGGAACAAAAGCGCTGCAAAATGAAGCCCCGATGGCTGGGGCGGGTAAAAACGCTCCAGCCATCGGGGGTAAGCTCGGGTAGTTTGGCAGCTCAGAATGCGTCCACGAGCCATTGCCCGTCGGCCTGCCTGCGAAGGAGGAGAGTGAAGCGTGCAGTGCGCACAAGGCGGCATGGGCGTCCGAGGGTGTCCGGTTGCATGAAGTTTCGCGCTTCGACAAGGACCTCGGCGGTGGAGTCGCTGAGCAGACTGGCGGATTGTACGTCGAGTTCGAGGGGCTCGGTCTGGGTGCGGATGCAGTGAATGTCCTCTTCCGTGAGCTGGGAGGCGACGAAGCGGAGACGAGGCAGGCAGGCGGGGGTGACAAGGGTGGCGGCCTGCACGTAGCGGCAGCTGAAGTAGGAGGACGAGAAGCTTTCGGCCGCCGAGCGGACTTGACGGGTAGAGTCGGCCTCCGCACAGCCGGCGAGCAGAATGGCGAACAGGAGTGCACAGAGGCACAAGCGAGTTAGGGTCTTCATGCGATGAATGCTTAATTTTCGACAAAGATAGTAAAAAGTTGAGAGTTGTGGCAAAAAAAGAAACGAGTTTCTTTGTTTTTGCTCTCGACTTTTCGTAATTTTGCAGAAATTTGATACGGGAATGCTGAGGTTTCTCTCTTTAGGCAGCGGGAGCAGCGGAAACTGCTACTTGCTGTACACGGATAGTGATGCGCTGCTCATTGACATTGGCGTGGGCACGAGGATGCTGAAAAGGCGGCTTCGTGAGTACGGGCTTTCGATGGACAGGGTGACAGCCGTGTTGGTGACGCACGACCATGCGGATCACGTGAAGTCAGTGGGAACGGTCAGCAAGGATTACCTGCTCCCTGTATATACGACGCGCGAGGTGCATGCGGGCATCGACCGTAACTACTGTGTGAGGCATAAGATCGCCCCGGATCGCATGAGACTTGTGGAAAGGGAGATGTGTTTCGAGGTGGGAAGCTTCAAGGTGACGCCCTTCAGCGTGCCGCACGACAGCGCGGACAACGTGGGCTACAGGATTGAGGCAGAGGGGGTGGTGTTCAGTGTGATGACCGACGTGGGACACGTGACACAGCGGATGAAGGAGGTGATTGGAGGGACGGACTATTTGGTGATTGAGGCCAACTACGACGAGGAGATGCTGACGGCGGGTCCTTATCCAGAGCATCTGAAGACGCGTATCGCGGGACCGCTGGGGCACATGTCGAACAGGGTGTGCGGAGTGGCGATTGCCGAGAATGCGACGGAACGCCTGAGACATGTGTGGCTGTGCCATCTGAGTGAGGAGAACAATCATCCGGAGCTGGCGCGCAAGACAGTGGAGCAAGTGTTGCGCTCGTATGGTATTGTGGCGGGCAAGGATTTTGATCTGGATGTGTTGAAGCGCACCACGCCCTCAGAGATTTTCGAGTTGGAGTAGATAGCCTGTCTTATAGAGGGCAAAAATGTATAGCGACGGATGGGAGCCGATCAATCGGTGCTTCCATCCGTCTTTTTTGTGTGCGTAGAAGGACAGCAGGGGAGTCATGAGATGGGAGCGGCGGAGTAGGGCGGTGAGTGCGAGCAGGCGCGAGTGCCCCTGAAGCTCACGGCGGAAGGCATGGAGGGTGCGCAGCCCTTCTTCGGTCTTGGCAAGGAAGAGGTGGTTGGGCTCGAACTCGTTGAAGAGAACGGGGTTGTCGATGTGGGTGATGGGGATATGGGCGCTCTCAAGCTGCCTGCCCAAGAACACGTCCTCGTAGCCGTAGTGGCGGAATTGTTCGTTGAAGGGGTGGCGCAGCATGATAGGGCGGCTAACGAGGAAGTTGCAAGCGTGGAAATCCCAATAGGGGTGCTGCTGGCGGCGGCGGGCGACCTGGCGTGGCTCGGCGTGTTTCTCGTAGAGGTAGCGGAGGTTGCTGTGTAATTGGCGGGCATCGCCTTCTACCCGATAACCGCCACAGATGAGGTCGCCAGGGGTATTGAGGTAGCGGCGAAGGAGGTGGGGGGTGATGCCCATGCCGCTGTCAATGAAGAGAAGCCACGGATGAGTGGCGGCCTGGACGAGGCGGTTGCGGATGGCGGCACGACCGACGTTGTGCCCGAACTCTATGTACACGGTATGGGGCAAGGTGCGTAGCGCCTGATTCTGGCTGACAACGTTGGCATCGGTTGACGCGTCGTCGGCAACGATGATTTCGTATGACAGCTCATCGATGGCCTCGGCTTGTTGTAGGAGTTGCCGCACGAGTGCCACGCATGGGTTGTTATAGGTGGGAATGAGTATGGAGAGTTGTTGTTTCATCGTTCAATGCGTGTCCTGTTGCACTCTTGGGGTTCTGGGCTATTGTCTCGGGGCTGCCGCTTGCTACAAGGTAGCCTCCCCGCTCGCCACCGTCGGGGCCAAGGTCGATGACGTGGTCGGCGCAGCGGATAACGTCCAGGTTGTGCTCGATGACCAAAATGGTGTGCCCGCGCCCGATTAGGGCATCGAAGACATCGAGCAGTTGCTGGATGTCTTGGTGATGGAGCCCGGTGGTGGGTTCATCAAAGATGAAGAGTGTGGGCTCTTGCCGCTCCTGCCCGATAAAATAGGCGAGCTTGACGCGCTGGTTCTCACCACCCGAGAGGGTGGAGGAGCTTTGCCCCAGCTTGATATAACCGAGTCCGACGTCCTGCAGCGGTTGCAGGCGACTGACGATCTGACGGTTGAGCGACGAGGTGCCATCGGTCTCAGTGAAGAACTGTATGGCTTCGGCGACGGTCATGTCGAGAATGTCGTTGACGTTGCGGTCGTGATATCTGACTTCGAGGATGTCGGATTTGAAGCGCTGGCCGTGGCAGGATTCGCAGGTGAGGACGAGGTCAGCCATGAACTGCATCTCCACGTGGATGACACCCGCGCCCTTGCACTCCTCGCAGCGCCCGCCGTCGGCGTTGAAGGAGAAGTACTGGGGGGTGAAGTTCATCTGCTTTGACAGGGCTTGCTCAGCAAACAGCTGTCGGATGCTGTCGTAGGCTTTCACGTAGGTAGCGGGGTTGGAGCGCGTGCTCTTGCCTATGGGGTTCTGATCGACGAGCTCTACGTGGCACACCTGTTGCCAGTCGCCCTCTAATGTCGAATAGTCGCCAGGAGTGTCGGCCACTTCGTTGAGATGGCGCTTCAGGGCGGGGTATAGGATGCCCTTGACGAGGGATGACTTACCTGAGCCTGAGACTCCGGTGACGACGGTGAGGACGTTCAAGGGAAAGACCACGTCGATGCCCTTGAGGTTGTTCATGCGACAGCCTCGCAGCTGAATGGCCATGTTCCACGGACGATGGCGCGAAGTGCGGGGGGCTGGTGATGAGGAGAGGTAGCCCTTGGTATCTCCCTCATACATGATTTCACCACCCAGACGCCCGGCCTGGGGACCGATGTGGATGATATGGTCGGCTGCCCGCATAATTTCCTCGTCGTGTTCAACGACCAGTACGGTATTGCCCAATGACTGTAACTGGCGAAGCACATGAATGAGACGCTTCGTGTCGCGGCTGTGCAGGCCTATGCTGGGCTCATCGAGAATATAGAGTGAGCCGACAAGGGGGCTGCCCAGCGAAGTGGCGAGGTTGATGCGTTGGCTTTCACCTCCGGAGAGGGTGTTCGACGGGCGGTTTAGGGTAAGATAGTCTAAGCCCACATCGAGCAGGAACTGGAGACGGCTGTTGATTTCAAGCAACAGGCGATGGCCTATTCTTTGCTCGTGCTCGGTGAGCTGCAATTGTCCGAACCATTGCTTCAGGTTTACAATGGGCATCTCGACCAGGTCGCAGATGCTCTTCCCTCCAATTTTTACCCACGAGGCTTCTTCTTTCAGGCGTGTGCCATGACAGACGGGGCAGACGGTTTTTCCACGATAGCGACTGAGCATGACACGGTATTGTATCTTGTATTGGTTCTCCTTCAGCATCAGGAAGAACGAGTCGATACAGACTTTGTCGTGGGCATCGATGGATTGCTCGGAGGGAAGTCCATGCCAGAGCATGTCCTTTTCTTCGCGGGTGAGTTCGTAGTAGGGCTTGAAGATGGGGAACTGGTCGGCGGCACGGCGGCAGAATTCTGTCTTCCACATACCCATCTTCTCGCCATGCCAACATTGTACGCAACCGTCGTAAACGCTCAGGGCAGAGTTGGGAATGACAAGTTTCTCGTCGATGCCAATGACGCGCCCGAAACCCTCGCACTCTGGACATGCCCCTAACGGGGAGTTGAAGGAGAAGAGGTTGTCGGACGGCTCCTCGAACTTCATACCGTCAGCCTCGAAACGGTTGGAGAAGTCGTAGCTAATGTTGGAAGGCAGAAAGACAAGCCGACAGGAGCCGTCGCCTTCATACATGGCGGTCTCAGCAGAGTCTGTTATTCGAGAGACGGCATCCTTGGAGTAATCTACGGAAAGGCGATCGATGAGTAGCCAGAGCTGCTCGTCCGTGCAGTCGGCATGTGTATCTGCTAAACCTTTCTTAATATAATCCTCGATGTGGATAAACTCATGCTTATACCAAAGGCGGACGTAGCCCTGCTGAATCTCCATCTCCAGCTGGCGTTTGAGCGTGCGCCCCTGCGGAACATGAAGCGGGGCCAGTATTAGGAACTTGGTTCCCTCCCCATATTGATGGATACAAGAGAGAATGTCGTCGGTGGTGTGTTTCTTGACCTCGGAGCCGGAAACAGGGGAATAGGTCCTGCCTATGCGGGCGAAGAGCAGGCGCAGATACTCGTAAATCTCGGTTGATGTGCCGACCGTGGAGCGGGGATTGCGGGCAATGGTCTTCTGCTCGATGGCAATGGCGGGAGGCAGCCCCTTGATGAAATCGCAGTCAGGTTTGCTCATACGTCCAAGAAACTGGCGTGCATAGGAGGACAAGGACTCCACGTATCGGCGTTGCCCCTCTGCATAGAGGGTGTCGAATGCTAACGACGATTTGCCCGAGCCGCTTACTCCCGTGACGACAATAAACTTGTCGCGGGGTATCTTGACATGGATGTTCTTGAGGTTGTTAACCCGTGCACCCTTGATTTCAATCTGACTGCTCATGCTTTCAATTCGAGAAATAGGCTTCCAGCTCTGGCTCTGCACTTTTGTCGATGTTGGGCAGATACTTGATGATGGCCCCATGCTCCAGAAGGGCAATGTGGGTGGAAAGGTCTATCGTGTGCTGAAGGTTGTGGCTGGAAATCAGTATGGTAGCTCCTGTCTGGGAATGATAGTCGGTGATGATTCGCTTCAATGTGTTCTGGCTCGACGGATCGAGGAAATTGAAGGGTTCGTCCAGGATGACCAATGAGGGCTTCGTCAGCAAGGCACCGATGATGCCGATTTTTTGCTTGTTGCCTGCACTAAAGTCTCGAATCAGTTTCTTCTGCCCCATGATTTCTCCATTCATGAACGAATGGAAATTCTCCAGACGGGCATGAAGTTCTTCTTGGGAAATGTTGCTGACGCTGGCTATAAAGTCAAAATATTCTTCCGGTGTCAGGAAGTCTATGAGGAATCCTTCTTCAAGATAGGCACCAGTAGATTGCTTCCATGTCTCCTCCTGAGATGGGTCGATGCCGTGAAGCAGCACGTTCCCCTCATCTGCCTTCAGAAGGTCCAACATGAGGCGGAATAGGGTTGACTTTCCAGCACCGTTGTTGCCGACAATACCCAGGATGTCTCCGTCTTCGATGATGAATTCGGGGATATTGACCGCAGTCTTATCCCCGAATCTTTTGATGAGCTGATGGATTTGGATCATAGTTCTACCCTTATCGTTTTCAGGCTATTCCTCGCCCATGACAATTCTTGAATTTCTTTCCGCTTCCACAAGGGCAGGGGTCGTTGCGTCCCGGCAGTTTTTCGCGGACAATCGGTTGCTGGCTTACGCGTTGTTGCCCCTCTCTTGTGTCGCGCTGGGCGGCTGCTTGCTGGTTCTTGTCAACAAGGTCTTCTCCTTTCTGCTCATGATAGCGTTGGCTCCTTTCCTCGGGAGCTGCCTCCTGTACTTGCTGCACCTCGGGTATCTGACCACGGGTAAGGATAGAAGCAATGCGATTGTTCATGTCGTTCACCATCTCGTCAAAAAGCTTGGCACTCTCCAACTTAAAGATAAGGAGCGGGTCTTTCTGCTCGTAGCTGGCGTTCTGAACACTATGCTTCAGCTCGTCGAGCTGACGGAGATTTTCTTTCCAACAGTCGTCAATGATATGAAGCAGGATGACTTTTTCAAACTGCTTGACAACCGACTTAGCCTCGCTTTCGTATGCCTCAAGCAGGTTGCAGGGAATGTTATAGACACGTTTACCATCTGTCACAGGAACCATAATGCGTTCATACATGGAACCCTGAGTTTCCTGCACTTGTTTGATGATAGGCCAGGCGACACTCTGGATGCGCTCGGTGCGGCGGGTGAAATTCTTCATGGCCTCCTGGAAAGATTTCTCAAAGAGGGTCTCCTTCTTTTCTGTGATGAAATCGTGCTCTGAGAACGGACATTCCATGGCCAGAATCTTCAGGAATTCCTCACGACAGCCAATGTAGTCGTTGTTCTCAATGATGTTGATAACACGATCCCAGATGATATTGGCGATATCCATGCCAATGCGTTCTCCAATCAGAGCATGGCGACGCTTCTCGTAAATAACAGTACGTTGCTTGTTCATTACGTCATCGTACTCAAGCAGGTGCTTACGTATTCCGAAGTGGTTCTCCTCAACCTTCTTCTGTGCCCGCTCGATGCTGCGAGAAATGATGGGAGCCTCTATGCGCTCACCTTCCTTGAATCCAAGACGATCCATGACGCTGGCAATACGCTCGGAAGCGAACAAGCGCATGAGCTTGTCCTCAAGTGAAACATAGAACACGCTGGAACCAGGGTCACCTTGACGGCCGGCACGACCTCGCAGCTGACGATCCACACGTCGGCTTTCATGGCGCTCTGTACCGATGATGGCTAAGCCGCCCGCTTCCTTCACTTCGGGAGTCAGTTTGATATCTGTACCACGACCGGCCATGTTGGTGGCAATGGTTACGGCACCCAGCCCGTTGACGGAACGACCTGCCTCGGCAACGATGTCTGCCTCTTTTTGATGAAGCTTTGCGTTGAGCACGTTATGAGGAATGTTGCGCATCTTCAGCATCTTGCTCAGCAGCTCGGATATTTCAACCGAGGTTGTTCCCACCAGACAGGGACGACCTTGCTCGCGCATCTCGACAATCTCTTCGATGACTGCACGATACTTCTCGCGGGCAGTCTTGTAAACCCTGTCGTTAAGGTCATGACGGGCCACAGGCTTGTTTGTGGGAATCTCTACAACATCAAGTTTGTATATATCCCAGAACTCTCCTGCTTCTGTAGAGGCGGTACCGGTCATACCAGCCAGCTTGTGGTACATGCGGAAGTAGTTCTGCAGGGTAATGGTAGCGAAGGTCTGCGTGGCAGCTTCCACTTTTACATGCTCCTTGGCCTCAACAGCCTGATGGAGCCCATCACTCCAGCGACGGCCTTCCATGATACGCCCTGTCTGCTCATCCACAATCTTTACTTCGCCATCGATGACAACATACTCATCGTCTTTGTTGAACATGCAGTATGCTTTCAGGAGCTGTTGTAGCGTATGTACACGCTCACTCTGCACGGCATAGTGGTTCAGCAGATCATCCTTCTTGTTGATTCGCTCCTCCTCGGACAAGTCTTTTTCCAGTTCCAAAGCAGAAAGCTGGCTTGTAATGTCAGGCAATACAAAGAGCTGGGCATCGTTGACTTGGTTGGCTAACCAGGCAGTACCCTTGTCCGTGAGGTCGCAGGAGTTCAATTTCTCGTCAACAACAAAATAGAGAGGCTCAACGGCTTTAGGCATTTCCCTGTTGTTGTTGGCCATGTAGTATTCCTCGGTTTTCAGCATTCCAGCCTTGATACCCTCTTCTGAAAGATATTTGATAAGAGGCTTGTTCTTGGGCAGGGCTTTGTGGGAACGATATAATGCGAGGAAACCCTCTTCCAGTTTCTTGTCGTCTTTGTTGGCCATACCCTCACCAATGAGTTGCTTCGCATCAGCCAGGTATTGTGTTGCAAGACGACGCTGCACATCTACAAGTCTCTCTACAAGCGGCTGATATTCCTCAAACATCTGGTCGTCGCCTTTGGGAACGGGACCTGAGATGATGAGAGGAGTACGGGCATCGTCAATCAGCACCGAGTCAACCTCGTCCACGATGGCGTAGTTGTGCTGACGTTGTACCAAGTCGGCAGGCGAGATGGCCATATTGTCGCGCAGGTAATCGAAGCCGAACTCGTTATTCGTACCAAACGTAATGTCTGCCTGGTAAGCTTTGCGACGCTCTGGAGAGTTGGGGCGATGCTTGTCGATACAGTCAACGCTTAAACCGTTGAACATGTAGAGAGGTCCCATCCATTCCGAGTCACGCTTGGCAAGATAGTCGTTTACGGTAACCACATGTACGCCGTTGCCAGTCAAGGCATTCAGGAAGACGGGAAGAGTAGCCACGAGGGTCTTTCCCTCACCGGTTGCCATCTCAGCAATCTTACCCTGATGCAAAGCGATACCACCAAAGAGCTGCACGTCGTAATGAACCATTTCCCATTTCAGGTCGTTTCCTCCGGCTGTCCAGTGGTTATGGTAAACGGCCTCATTCCCTTCGATGGTAATGAAGTCTTTCTTGGGGTCTGCAGCCAGTTCGCGGTCGAAGTCTGTGGCTGTCACCCTTACTTCCTCGTTCTCAGCAAAACGGCGGGCAGTATCCTTGACGATACAGAATGCCGTAGGCATTACCTCGTTGAGAGCTTTCTCGTATATCTCAAGAGCTTCTTTTTCCAGTTTGTCAATCTGGTTGAAGATGGTTTCGCGTTCATCGAGCGGTGTGTCCTCAATCTTTGCTTTCAGCTCCTCTATTTCTGCTTTCTGTTTTTTTGCAGAATCTTGAACGTATTTCTGTATTTCTTTGGTTTTAGCACGTAACTCATCGTTTCTGAGCTTCTTGATTTTGGGATACTCAGCCTTTACGCTCTCAACAAGTGGTTGTATGAGCTTCATGTCACGTGTTGACTTGTCTCCAAAAAGTGATTTTAAAAATTTGTTGAAATTCATTTTCTATGTTGTTTTTATTTTCTCAGATAATCTGTGGTAAGATTTACCACCTATTTATTATAATCGGGGTGCAAAGTTACAAAAAAACGAGTGCAATGCAAAATTTATTTGAGTTTTACACTTCTTTCCCTTAAAATAAGGGTTCGGAAGAGCAAGCATTTGGAGCCCTGATATGAATGGCTTTTGTGATGGTTGGTGCAATACGGTCCGTTGTAACAGCCGTGTTGATATGTTCTGCTACTACGCCTGCACCAAAGAAGATGATGGGGAAGGGAACGAAAGAGGCTCGAGGGGAGTAAATCTCCTGTGTCTCCTCGTTGACCAGTTTCCATCCGGGTGTCACGGCTATGATGATGTCTCCGCTTAACATGGGGTTGAAACCGTTACGGAGCTTAAGAATGTCATTGTTGCCTTCCAGCAAACGCTCAGACGTATATACATCACCAACGCCGGAATTCTGTACCAGAAACTCTTGACAGCGGCTCAATACTTCGGAAATTCCCAGACGTTTCTGCTCAATAAGCTTGTGGTTCAGATACATCTGGTTATGGAAGCAGGTCTCTACGAAACGCCCTTGGCCATAGATGGCGCTCAGATACATGTTCAGCAGATTGGCTGTGCGGTTGATGTAGAATGTACCTGTTGGAATGTTATATCTCGAGAGGTCTCCGTCTGTCTGCTCAACGTATCCGGTACTTGTTACGACAAAGAGAACATGATCCTTACCGACAGCTTTCTCTACTTCAGATATGAAATGGGCAAGGGTCTTGTCTAATTTCATGTAAACACCTTCCATCTCAATCTGCCAATTTGACACATCGTTGGTTGTGGAAGCTGCGGTGAATGTTACGGAAAGCAAATCGCTTACTTCGTCTTTTCCCATAGCGGTAGTGGTCATAGCCTGAAGCGCTAATTTGGAAACGTCGTCGTTTGTAACGTACTTACTATCATCGATTTTCTCTAAAATCCTTTTGTAAGAGTTGAACCACTCTACCTCTTTGGGTGTGTAATATGTAGAGCTGCGCCAGTCTTTGGTAATATCATCATACCAGATAGCTCCATTGGCAGCGTGGCCTGCAGACAAAACGGCAGATTCTCTATTCTTGGCAACACTCCAAACGATAGCTGCTCCATGCGAGCTGACTTTCAGTTCGTCGCCAATGGTGGATGTAGCAAGTCGCCAGGGTGATGTGTAGTGCTTTGAGTCGTCAACACAGAACACGGGTCTCAGGGTATTTCTGTCCAGCCATCGTGTTGAGAGAATCCCATTATAATAAGGTGTGGTACCTGTGGAAATCGTGGCTATAGCAGAAGCATGATCAACGGGAGTGAAAGGGTAAGAGGCTGCCTGGTAAACTCTTCCATTGTCGAACAGCCGGCGCAGGCCATCGTCAGAATATTTTGGTGCAAAATATTCAATATAGTCCGTGCGTAACTGGTCAATAGTGATATTGACCACCAGGCGCGGTGCGGGAGCCAAGGTCTGAGCCTGTAGCTCTGCGCCCGACAAAGCTGCTATGATGAGTACGAGATACTTATTCATTCTTTCCTTTGGTTTTTGTATGTTTGCTGAAAATATATAATATCCAACATTGTCTGATTAGCAAAGGGCATGCCAACAATAACATGCCTTCAGCATAATGTTGAATTCCTAACAGACCTATTGCCATGAACAGACAAAGCATGACAGCCCATATTCTATACCAGAAATGCAGTTTCTTCTGCCGAATCTGTTTGATGGCCGGATATAGAAAAACAAGATGAAGCGGATTCAGCAGGAGTATCTGGAAGTTACAGCTGACCGTGGGGTGTTGAGAGAAAATCATGGCAAGTAGAACAATGCCCAAAAGTCCCGTGCCACCCATCACTATCGCATCAATGGGCCATAACAGCTTTCTTTTCTTTATCTCATAGCATGTGAGTATGAAAAGCAATAGTGACAATCCGCCAAGCAATACGGAGGGCGAAGGGATGGATGTCTTTTCCGTGTCGTTGTAATGGGGTTGCTCAGCAATTATCAAGTCGTTTCTTTCGATGACCAGCGGTTTCTTGGAACCATCTGCTGCTGTAATGGTTGCGCGCTCGAAGTCGTCATAAAGGGGAATGGGAAGGAATTGTTGCTCCGTAGCGGAGATGGGTCTGTCTGCGCCGACGCCTAATAGGAGGTCGTTGCCGAATGCACTCCAGCGGTGATGAGTGCAGAAGCTGTGTACCATGTCCCGGTATGTTTTCTCTTCACCAACGTTAAAATTGTAATTAACCGTGCCATTGATGTGTTTTATCAGGATGTCACGGGCCCGGGTTGTACAGTTATCATAGAAATAGTTGTATCTGTATGTCCTGTTTTCTTTCTGCAGGTTGATTTGGATCGCGTCATAAATGGCATTCGCCTCTTTTTCTGTCAGCTGCAGTACTTGTTCCTTGACCCATCTATTGTCAAGCGTGTATTCTGCGATAAATCTGTCATAGGTTGAAATGCCTACTTGGTAGTCTGTTAGTCCGAAGACAAACCTCAGTATGAAGAACTTCTGTTGAAACGAGAAGCATCCATAGTTGATGACAACGTCCCGGATTTCATCGAAGTCGCCCCTTCTGTTATAGAAATAAAAGCTTTTCCCGCGTACCCTGATGGCGGTGTGCCCATAGTAGGAATAGACTTCGTTGCCTGGGCCGCACGTCAGTAGGCTGATACGGACTGAATCCGTTCCACGGGCACAGATGGAATCTATCTCATTGGCACAGGCGGGCGACTGTGACAATGTTAAAAATAGGACAAATAGACTTCTTAAAAAGTATTTAAAACGTTTCACGATGCAAAAATACTTTATTTTTTGCACTTATCGTGCGTTTATCTCGAAATTATTCGATAATTTTGCATCCAAATTTGGAAAATATAACGAATGAAGAAGATATTCACAGTCTTGCTGCTGTTTGTTTTTTCGGCTACAGCATTTGCTCAAAGTGGTACTAATTCGCCTTACAGCCAGTTTGGTTTGGGTGTTTTATCCGACCAGTCAGGTGGTTTTAACCGCGGTATGAATGGACTTGCCTTGGGCTTCCGTGAGCATAACCAAGTCAACTACCTGAACCCAGCGTCTTATTCGAATGTCGATTCGTTGACGTTTCTGTTCGATGCAGGTTTTTCTATGGATAAGACCAACTTCAAGGAGGGAGGCAAGCGCTTGAATGCCAACAACTCCAACTTTGAATATGCTGTAGGAGCGTTCCGCTTGGGAAAGAATCTTGGTTTCAGCTTTGGTATTCTTCCCTACAGCAGAGTTGGCTACCAATATTCAACGACAGGCTATATAGGCAATTCGCGTACGGCTTCTTACACGAACTCCTATGAAGGTACCGGTGGCTTGCGCCAAATCTACGTGGGTGCCGGTTATCAGCTTTTATCAGGCAAGACGAAGAATGAACGCGACTGGGGACTCTCGGTTGGTGCCAATGTTTCCTATCTTTGGGGTGATTATTCGCGTGCGATGTTGAACACCTATAGTGAGACTTACGCAAACAATCTGTACAAATGCTATTCTGCGGAAGTACGTAGCTATATGATTGATCTGGGCGTACAGTATTACCGACAGTTAGATAATGATAACCAGATAACCATTGGTGCAACGTTTGAGCTCGGCCACAAAATAGGCGGACATCCCGAGTGTGCTGTTGTGACAAACAATGTTCAGACAAACGTTACCGATACGACAAAGCTGGGTGGAAATGACATGCAGCTCGAGATTCCGATGAAGATTGGCGTAGGTGTTGTATGGACATCTCACAAGAAGTGGAAGACGGGTATCGACTATTCTCTCCAGCGATGGGGAAGTGTCAGGTTCCCTGTAGCCAGTATCACGGACGACGCGATGAGCTATACCCTTGAGAAAGGACAATTCTCCGACCGTCACAAGGTTACGGTGGGTACAGAATATTGTCCTTCGGAGTATGGACGTAAATTCTTCTCCCGAATGAAATACCGTGCTGGTATCTCATACGCTACACCTTATTTAAAAATAAATGGGAAGAACGGACCACGTGAGTATAGTGCAAGTGTGGGCTTGGGTATTCCCATCGTCAATGGATGGAACAACCGCTCTATTCTGAACATTAGCGGCCAATGGGTGCGCCAGGATGCATCGAGCTTCATTACAGAGAATACATTCAGGTTGAACATCGGCCTCACCTTTAACGAACTTTGGTTTCAGAAGTGGAAGTTCAAATAATCTCGCGCACTCTCCAGCGTCTGCTCTCTGCCGTTGTGTTCTTGGCGGGTGGGGGACTGTTGTTTGTTTCCTGCGAAGAACAGAAGGAACATACAGCACCGGCTATTCATGAGCGCGACTCTGTGGCAATGATGACAAGCTACGGTGTCAACACGCTCATCTCCGACTCAGGCGTTATCAAGTACCGTATTGTTGCCGAGCGCTGGGAAGTGAATGAGAATGTGAACCCTTCGCGTTGGATTATGAACAAGGGTGTCTTCATGACCCAGTTCGACGAGAAGTTCCATGTGCAGTCCTACATTCAGGCTGATACCGCCTATCACTACGACAAGCAGAAGCTGTGGGAACTTCGTGGGCGGGTACGCATCTTGACCAAAGACGGATTGAAGTTTTTCAGCGAACAGCTGTATTGGGACGAGGCTCGCCACGAGTTCTATTCCAACGTGTTTTCCCGACTCATTACACCTGAGCGAACCCTTCAAGGTGCCTATTTCCGGAGCGATGAGCAGATGACAAATTACTATGTGTCCAACACCAAGGGCTCATTTGTCAGAAGTGATCTTGACGGTAGTGATGATGAAGCAGCGGAATCCTCAGATGTCAAGGAACAGAAAGACTCTGCCCAGCAGATTCCTCCACGCTTGCAGGCACAGCCCCAGCGACGTTCAACACCCTCCACCCCGTAAACACCCCATCGCATCAATCATATAATAGAAAATGGAAGGTCCAATAGATATATCACTTCTTTTAGGCATATTGATTTCTATGCTGTTCTCGGGATTCTTCTCGGGAATGGAAATAGCCTTTGTTTCCAGTAACCGCATGTTGGCGGAGATGGAGAAGGAAAAGAACAGGATCACGCAACGAATCATCTCCACGTTTTATGCCCATCCCAATGGCTTTGTCAGTACGATGCTTGTCGGCAACAATATTGCGCTGGTCACCTATGGCATCTTGATTGCCCGGCTGTTTGACAATACCATCTTTGCAGGATTTGATGCCGGCTTCACCGTTCCTGCCGACACCATTCTTTCGACTATCATCGTCCTTTTTACGGGAGAGTTCCTGCCCAAGACCTTGTTCAAGAGCAATCCCAACAAGTATCTGACCATTTTCTCCATACCGGCCTATGCTTGCTATGTGTTGCTTTGGCCCATCTCTCGCTTTTCCACACTCATAGCTAAAGGGCTGCTGCGTATGTATGGTATTCAGATGCCTCATCAGCAGGAAGAGGAGGAGTTTACGAAAGTCGATCTCGACTATCTGGTGCAGTCGAGCATCGATAATGCCCGAAGTGATGATGAGATTGAAGACGAGGTGAAGATTTTCCAGAATGCCCTCGACTTCGCCGACCTGAAGGTTCGTGATTGCATGGTGCCCCGCACGGAGATCAATGCCGTTGAGGAGAATAGTACTGTCGAGGACTTGCAGCAGAAATTCATCGAGAGCGGACACTCCAAGATTATTGTCTATAAGGAAGATATCGACCACATCATCGGTTATGTCCATTCTTCCGAGCTGTTCCGTCGCTCTGCCGACTGGCATGCCAATGTGCGGACCATGCCGTTTGTCCCTGAAACGATGGCTGCCCAGAAACTGATGCAGACATTCCTGCAGCACAAGAAATCGATAGCTGTGGTGGTCGATGAGTTCGGTGGAACCAGCGGAATCGTCTCCCTTGAGGACATCGTTGAAGAAATCTTTGGTGATATTGAGGACGAGCACGACAGTACGAAGTATATCGCGAAAAAGACCGATGACGGCGAATACATCCTCTCGGCACGATTGGAGATTGACAAGGTGAACGAGCTGTTCGACTTGCAACTGCCCGAAAGCGATGACTACATGACGGTTGGCGGACTCATTCTTGACAAGTATCAGAGCTTCCCCAAGCTGAATGAAATCGTAAAAATCGGCAAGTTCGAATTTAAGATAATCAAAAACACAATGACGAAAATCGAGCTTGTCAGGCTCAAAATCCGCACATAAAGGGCAGAGAAAAGGACTAAAAAGCATTTTTTGCCCTAATTTGTTCCCTTGTTTAATAACTTTTTTGTAACTTTGTGCGCTTTTTCTGAATAAACCAAGCAGACAAAACATTTCATTAGCAAAAAAAACAATAAAATAAAAAACAAAAAAAGAAAAATGGCAGCAATTGGAAAAATCAGAAGTTGGGGCCCCATTCTCGTAGGAGTAATCGCGTTGGCCCTGTTTGCATTTATTGCCGAAGAGTTGTTCCGTTCATGCGAGTCTTCTCGTAATGACCAGCGGCAGCAAGTCGGTGAAGTGTATGGAGAGAAAATCAACGTTCAGGAGTTCCAGAAACTCGTTGACGAGTTCAGCGAGGTGATCAAACTCCAGCAGAACACAGACAACCTGAACGAGGACCAGCTCAACTGGGTTAAGGACAACGTATGGAACGTGTATGTTCAGGGACGCATCTACGAGAAAGAGGCAAAGGCTCTGGGCCTGACTGTTACCGACGAAGAGCTCCAGAACATTCTTCGTCAGGGCACCAACCCCATGCTGATGCAGACTCCTTTCTACAACCAGCAGACAGGTCGCTTCGACGTGAATGCCCTGCAGAAGTTCCTTGCCGACTACAAATCGCAGGCAAATCCGCAGGTGGCACAGCAGTATGAGGCTATCTACCGCTATTGGAACTATATTGAGAAGACCCTTCGTCTGCAGACGCTCTCTCAGAAGTATGAGAGCCTTCTCTCTCATTGCATTCTCTCTAACCCCGTAGAGGCCAAGCGTGCCTTTGACGAGGAGTCGGAGGAGAGCACCCTTCGTCTTGCTGTGTTGCCTTACTCTACCGTTGCCGACGCAAGTGTAGAACCCTCTCAGAGTGAGCTTCAGGCCAAGTACGATGAGCTTAAGGAGACCCTTTACAACGGACGTACTGGTATCAGACAGACCATGGAGACCCGTGATGTCAAGTATGTTGACATCGTTGTTGAAGCATCTGTCGCCGACCGTACCGAGCTCAACAAGCTCTTTGCCGACTATTCTGCTCAGCTTGCAACCGCCGAGAATCCCGATGAGGTCGTGCGCAAGAGCACCTCGCTGGTTTCTTATCTCGGTCTGCCCGTGCTGAAAGAAGCCTTCCCCCACGATATTGCCCAGCAGCTCGACTCAATGGCTGTAGGAAGTGTTACCGGTCCCTTCGAGACAAAGGCCGACAACACGCTCAATCTCGTCAAGCTTGTTGACAAGCAGCAGCTTCCCGATTCTATCCAGTATCGTCAGATTCAGGTTGGCGGCGAGACAGCTGAGGCTGCTCACAAGACTGCCGACTCCATCTATACAGCGCTGATGGCAGGTGCCGACTTCGAGCAGATTGCCAAGAAATATGGTCAGCAGGGCGAGAAGACATGGATTACCACCCGTCAGTATCAGAATGCTCCTTCTATGGACAAGGATACCAAGGGCTACATCAACGACCTCTTCACCCTTCCCGCAGGTACGATTAAGAACATCACTCTCACACAGGGCAACATCGTGCTTCAGGTACTGGATCGCCGCGATGTGAAGACCAAGTACACCGCAGCCGTCGTGAAGAAGACCATCGACTTCTCTAAGGACACCTATTCAGCAGCCTACAATAAGTTCAGCTCTTTCGTAAGTGCAAACCAGAAGGCTGAGGATATGGTTAAGAATGCCGAGAAGAGTGGCTACAAGGTACAGGATGCCAAGGATCTCACTACAGCCCTCCACTATCTTGCCAACATTCGTGGAACCCGCGAGGCCCTGAAGTGGATCTTCGATGCTAAGGAAGGAACCATCTCTCCCATGTATGAGTGTGGTGACAACAATCACCTGCTTGTAGTGATTCTCGACAAGATTCACCCCATTGGCTATCGTTCAGCTGACGATCCTATCGTGGCTGAGATGCTGAAGGCCGAGGTTGTGAAGGACAAGAAGGCCGAGCAGCTGATGGCAAAGGTAAAGGGTGTCAACAGCATCGATGCTGCGAAGGCCAAGGGTGCCGTTATTGTTGATAGCGTTGCACAGGTAACCTTCTCCGCTCCCGTCTTTGTTCCCCTTACCTCTACTGGCGAGTCTGCACTTAGCGGAGCCGTAGCAGCAACCGCAAAGGGACAATTCTCGGCAGCTCCCGTGAAGGGTGAGGGCGGTGTGTTCCTCTTCCAGGTTGTTGACAAGGCACAGCGTGCCAATGCCAAGTTCGACGACAAGGCTATTGAGGCCCGTCTGCGTCAGTCCTACACACGTCGCCTCTCTCTGCAAGAGCTCTACATCAAGGCGAATGTGAAAGACAACCGCTACCTGTTCTTCTAAAGCGTTACTTCAAGGATAAACCAAGCAGTCCGAATCGCTCCGGCGGTTCGGATTGTTTTTTTTCTGTCTTGTCAAAGCAATGTTCCAAGCTCCTCAAAGCATTGTTTACTTGTTGCTTCGTCAATAACCTCGTAGGGCTCTCATATGTTTCGAATGCCTAAGAGCGGTGCTTTCAGAAGCTCAAAACAGTGCTTTTAGCACCTCAAAACAATGCTTTTAGCTCCTCAAAACAATGCTTTTAGCATCTCAAAGCAGGCTTTTGAGAGGAAAGTGACATTTTTTTTAACTGAGATTTGAGATTTGAGATTTTAAATGTCTATGTTTGAAAGATTTTTGATACCTTTGCAATCAAATATTGGTAAATCGTCGTAAGGAATTTATAAAGACGATAGAGAAAAACAATAAATAATATGAGAAGCAGAACAGCAAACTGGTATGAGTGTCTGGTGAGGTATGAGCGCCAGATGGAAGACGGAATGACCAAGAAGGTTTCCGAGACGTATGTGGTGGACGCACTCTCGTTTGGAGAGGCCGAAGAGAAGATTACGGCAGAGATGTCGGCATACGTCAGCGGTGAGTTTGAGGTACGCAACATCACACCTGCCGCATACGGCGAGATATTCTTCAGCGAGAATGACAATGATGACCGTTGGTACAAGACCAAGCTCTCGTTCATCACTATTGACGAGAAAACGGAGAAGGAGAAACGCTCGACGGTGACCTACCTTGTGCAGGCATCGACTTTCAATGCGGCTGTCAAGAATATTGAAGAGGTGATGAGTGGCACGATGATTGACTACGTGATTGCCAACATTGCCGAAACCAAAATCATGGATGTCTATGAGCATCAGCCAAAATCTGCAGAGAGTAAGCCAGAGTTTGCCTAAGGGCGTCAGGCTCGTGGCGGTGAGCAAGTTCCATCCCGAGGAGGAGCTGATGGAGGCTTATGAGGCCGGTCAGCGCATCTTCGGTGAAAGTCATGAGCAGGAACTCTCGCGCAAGGTGCAGGTCCTGCCCAAGGATATTCGCTGGCACTTCATCGGTCATCTGCAAACAAACAAGGTGAGGTTCATCGCTCCGTATATTACGATGATTGAGGCGGTGGACTCGTTGAAACTGCTTCGTGAGATCAATAAGCAGGCTGCCCGTCATGAACGTGTCATCGACGTGCTGTTGGAGCTTCACATTGCACAGGAGGCCAGCAAGTATGGATTTACGTTGGATGCCTGCCGACAGATGCTCGACGAAGGCGAATGGCGCGAGCTGAGGAACGTGCGCATCTGTGGCCTGATGATGATGGCATCGAATGTGGACGACGATTCCCAGATTCGCCGTGAGATGATGACTGCCGCCGATTTCTTCGATGAGGTGAAAGAGCGGTGGTTTGCCGATGCCGACTACTTCTGCGAGCGTTCATGGGGCATGAGCGACGATTATCCCATTGCCCTCGAATGCCGCTCGACGATGGTTAGGGTAGGAACCCTGATTTTCGGTCGGAGAGTATAACTTCTATGCGTAGCGATAGGTTCTCTAAATAACAACGGGAAGAAAGAAGAAAAATGACTGAGGTAAAAGTAACGAACCAGGCTCTTGAGCGGGCAAGTCGTGAAGGAATGGACGAGTTCCTTCAGGTGTTTGTGGATGCCATTTATGAGGCTGTTGGTGGTGAGCTGACGGCAGAGGCGATGACGCAGCTGAACGCCAGTCAAATCTCCCTTCTGGCTTATCATATACTCAGGGATGAGGTGATGGACGGCGGTTTCGTTCAACTGATTCATAACGGCTACGGTCCATTCTTCTTCCGCAACCCATTCGCCAAGGCCATGAGGGAGATGGGGCTTCGCGACCTCTACCGGCTGATGAACAGGGCTCATAAGCTCTATGGAGCAAGCCGAGAACAGCTGGAGAGAGACTGCTCCGAGGAGGAGTTCATGGCTCTTTTCGAACAGTTCCCGCAGTTTGACGAGCTCGACGATGAGTTCGTAGAGAACGAGGAGGAATGGACGGCACAGCTTGCCCACTATGTGGACGAGCATATTGAAAACTTTGCAAATATAGTATGAACAAGCAGCAAGAGGAACTTCGGAAGAAGAGTCCTGTACAGATAAAGAACAAGAAGGCCTCGTTTGAGTATTTCTTCGTTGACGAGCTGACGGCCGGTATTGTGCTCACGGGTACGGAAATCAAGTCCATACGCGCGGGCAAGGCATCGCTCGTGGACACCTATTGCTATATAGACCGTGGTGAGATGTGGGTGAAAGGGATGAATATCTCGCCCTACTTCTACGGCTCGTATGCCAACCACGAAGCCAAGCGCGAAAGAAAGCTGCTGCTTACCAAGCGCGAAATCAACAAACTGGACGAAGCAACCAAACAACCCGGCTACACCATTGTACCCACACTTGTCTTCATCGACGAACACGGACGTGCCAAAGTGGACATTGCCCTTTGTCGAGGCAAGAAGCAGTATGACAAGCGACAGACCATGAAGGAGAAAGAGGATCGCAGGGAGATGGATCGTGCCATCAAGAGGTATTGAGTGTGGAACGTGGAGTGTGGAGAGAGGAATAATTTGATGGGGATGAAGGAACTGGTGAAATGGAAGATTCTCATTCTCGACGGAGCAATGGGGACGATGATTCAGAAATATGGACTTTCTGAAGGTGACTTCCGTGGCTCCCGACTAAAGGACAGCGACATACAGCTGAAAGGCAACAACGACGTGCTGAACCTGACCCGCCCCGATGTAATCCTCGATATTCACCGCAGGTATCTGGCAGCAGGTGCCGACCTGATAGAGACCAACACGTTCTCCTCGCAGCGCATCTCGCAAGCCGACTACCTGTTGGGAGACTATGCCAGAGAGATGGCTTTGGCTGGCGCCCGACTGGCACGACAGGCTGCTGACGAATATGCCACCAAAGAGAAGCCGCGCTTTGTGTGCGGATCGGTAGGTCCCACTAACAAGACAGCTTCCATGAGTCCCGACGTGAGTGACCCCGCCTATCGTGATATTACCTATGACGAGCTCTACGATGCTTACGCTGAACAGGTAGACGGCCTGATAGAGGGTGGGGTGGACGCTATTCTCATCGAGACCATCTTCGACACGTTGAATGCCAAAGCAGCCATTGATGCTTCTACACAGGTGATGGCGAAACATGGCATACAACTGCCTATCATGCTCAGCGTCACATTGAGCGACTTGGCAGGAAGAACACTAAGCGGACAGACCATGGAGGCTTTCCTTGCCAGTATCAGCGGCTATGACATCTTCTCGGTGGGACTGAACTGCTCGTTTGGTGCTGCACAGATGAAACCCTACATCAAGCAGCTTGCCCAGTGCTCACCTTATTATATTAGTGCCTATCCCAATGCCGGGCTCCCCAACTCCCTGGGTGAGTATGATGAGACTGCCGACTCGATGGCTCCACAGATAGCGGAGTATATCCATGAGGGACTGGTCAACGTTATTGGCGGGTGTTGTGGCACCGACGACGAGTTCATTCGCCGCTATGCAGAAATGGCGGAGGGCGTGTCTCCTCATCAACCGCTGTCACGTGACGTTTCTCTGCTGCTGTCGGGTATTGATGTCATGAAGACTACGTCCGAGGTGTTTGTCAATGTCGGAGAACGCTGCAACGTGGCGGGTTCAAGAAAATTTCTGCGCCTCATCAAGGAAAAGCAATACGACGAGGCGCTCAGCATAGCCCGCAAGCAGGTGGGGAGCGGGGCGATGGTAATTGATGTCAACATGGACGACGGACTTCTCGACGCAAGGAGCGAGATGGAGAAGTTCCTCCGCCTGATAGCATCGGAGCCAGAGATTTCGAAGGTTCCCGTCATGATTGACTCCTCAGACTGGGAAGTTGTGATGACTGGGTTGAAATGTCTTCAGGGCAAGTCGGTTGTCAACAGCATCTCGCTGAAGGAGGGTGAGGAGGTCTTCATTCGCCACGCCAGCGAGGTAAAACGATTGGGTGCCGCTGTGGTGGTGATGTGCTTCGACGAAGAGGGCCAGGCCACGACGTATGAACGACGCATACAGATAGCAGAACGCTCCTATTGCATCCTGACCGATGTCGTGGGTATGCGGCCGGAAAATATCATCTTTGATCCCAATATCCTTGCTGTCGCGACGGGAATGGAGGAACACAACAGCTATGCGCTGGACTTCATCAGGGCAACGGCTTGGATTCGGCAGCATCTGCCTCATGCTCATGTGAGTGGCGGAGTGAGCAACCTTTCCTTCTCGTTCCGTGGAAACAACTATATCCGCGAGGCCATGCATGCGGTGTTCCTCTATCATGCCATCAAGGCAGGTATGGATATGGGCATTGTCAACCCTGCCACCAAGGTGGCATATTCGGATATTCCTGCCGACCAGCTTGAGGTCATAGAGGACGTTATCCTGAATCGCTCTTCAGATGCGGCAGACCGATTGATTGCGTTGGCAAATGAACTCCATGAGAAAGAGCTGCAAAATGCAGGAACGGTGGAAACGGTTCAGAAACAGGAGGAATGGCGTGGACTTCCCTTGGACGCACGCCTCGCCTATGCACTCAGGAAAGGAATCGGAGACCATATAGAAGAAGATATTCGGGAGGCGTTGGCGGTCTATCCGCATGCCGTGGATATCATTGAAGGACCGCTGATGAGTGGGATGAATGAGGTGGGCGAACTCTTCGGTCAGGGAAAGATGTTTCTGCCGCAGGTTGTCAAGGCTGCCCGTACCATGAAGATGGCTGTCGCCGTACTTCAGCCATTCATAGAGAAAGAGCGGAAGGAAGGTTCGGCAAAGGCGGGCAGGGTAGTACTGGCTACCGTGAAGGGTGATGTTCACGACATCGGCAAGAATATCGTTGGAGTCGTGATGGCTTGCAATAACTATGAAGTGATAGACTTGGGCGTGATGGTGCCCGCAGAGGAGATTGTCAGAAAAGCCCAGGAAGAGCATGCTGATGCTATCGGATTGAGCGGTCTGATAACACCGTCGCTGGAGGAAATGGTCAACGTCGCCGTAGAGATGGAGCATGCGGGATTGCAGATTCCTATCCTGATAGGTGGCGCGACAACGAGCCAGATGCATGTGGCGTTGAAGATTGCACCCGTGTATGGGGGGCCTGTCCTCTGGATGAAGGATGCTGCGCAGAATGTCGTCTCGCTATCCAGAATTTTGAATCCTGTAGAGAAGGAAGAATACAAACGTGAGCTGACAGAGAAATATCAGGAGCTTCGCACAAGTTTCCAGACAGAGCAACAAAAACTCCTGTCGATAGAGGAAGCACGCAATAGTAAACTTGAATTATTCAAATAACGTATGATTAAAAATATTGTTTTTGACTTCGGTGGTGTTGTTATCACGTTGAACCAGCAGCAAGCCATAGAACGCTTCAAGCAACTCGGACTTGCTGATGCGGAAGAACGGCTCGACCCCTATACGCAACAAGGCATCTTCGGAGATTTGGAACTGGGAAAGATTTCTGGTGAGGAGTTTCGCCAGGAGCTGAGCCGTCTTGTTAACAGGGACGTGTCGTATGAGGAATGTCGATATGCCTGGCTGGGCTATTGCGGTGAACTGCCCCGACGGAATCTTGTGGCTCTTCGTAAGCTCAGGGCTGAGGGTTATCGGATTATCATGCTCTCCAACACCAACGAGTTTATGCAAAGCTGGGCGGAAAGTCCTGAGTTCGACGGCGAAGGACATGGCGTGAGAGATTATTTCGATGCCATCTACCGAAGCTACGAGGTGAAGCTGATGAAGCCCGCTGATATGTTCTTTAGACACGTTTTGTCGCAAGAACGTCTGTTCCCGCACGAAACGTTGTTTGTGGACGACGGCCCTCGCAACGTGGCAGCTGCCAGTCAGATAGGTTTCCGCACGTATTGTCCGGAGAATGGGGCTGACTGGACGAAAGACATATATGAATATCTGAAATAGAGAAAGAGAAGTAATGAAGCTAAAAAAGAAAAGATGGCATGCGATTCCTGGTCAGCCGCTTACCGATATGGACAAACAGGTGATGTTCTGGGAAAACAAAGGAAAGCTTGTGCCGACACGAGACTTGATCAAGACACCCGAACAGATAGAAGGAATCAGGAGATCGGGTGTTGTCAATACCGGCGTACTTGACGAAGTTGCCAAGCATATCCGTGCGGGAATGTCAACGCTTGAAATCGACGAGATTTGCATGAACTATTGCAAAGAGCGAAACGCCACCCCCGCATGTCTCAATTATGAGGGCTTCCCCAAGAGTGTCTGTACGAGTATCAACGAGGTTGTGTGCCATGGAATCCCGAAGGCAGAAGACGTGCTGGAGGAAGGTGATATCATCAATGTGGATTTCACAACGATATTGGACGGCTATTATGCTGATGCCTCGCGTATGTTCATCATCGGAAAGACAACTCCTGAAAAGGAACAGCTTGTCAGGGTTGCCAAAGAGTGTCTTGAGATTGGAATGGAAGCGGCAAAGCCATATGCCTTCGTTGGAGATATAGGTCATGCTATTGAAAAGCATTGTAAAAAATATCACTATGGAGTTGTCAGAGACTTGTGTGGTCACGGTGTGGGATTGAAATTCCACGAAGAACCGGAGGTTTGCCATTATGGTCATAGGGGTACTGGTATGCTGCTGGTACCGGGTATGGTGTTCACAATAGAACCCATGATCAACATGGGAACTTGGAGGGTGTTTATCGATGGGGATGACCCATACGGATGGGAAGTCATTTCCGAGGATGAGCTCCCAAGTGCCCAATGGGAACATACGCTGTTGATGACGGAACATGGGGTGGAGATATTGACATATTAAACGCCAATGGAAAAGGATATATATATATTAGGTATAGAAAGCAGCTGTGACGACACTTCGGCAGCTGTGCTGCGCAATGGGGTCTTGTTGAGTAACGTAACGGCTTCACAGGCTGTTCATGAGGCATACGGCGGAGTCGTTCCCGAGTTGGCTTCAAGGGCACACCAGCAGAACGTCGTTCCTGTTGTTGATCAAGCCATGAAACAAGCGGGTATTACCAAGAACGACCTCTCGGCAGTTGCATTCACAAGAGGTCCGGGGCTGATGGGCTCCTTGTTGGTCGGTGTGAGCTTTGCCAAAGGCTTTGCGCGTTCATTATCCATCCCCCTGATAGACGTGAACCATCTGCAAGGACATGTCATGGCACATTTCATCAAGGAGAATGAAGATGACCATTCGGCACCTCCGTTTCCGTTCCTCTGCTTGCTGGTAAGTGGTGGAAACTCGCAGATTGTCAAGGTGAATGCCTATAATGACATGGAGGTTCTCGGACAGACGATAGACGATGCGGCAGGCGAAGCCATCGACAAATGTTCCAAGGTGATGGGGTTGGGCTATCCTGGCGGTCCCATCATCGACAGGCTTGCCCGTCAGGGTAACCCCAAGGCTTTTCAATTTGCGGAGCCACATATCCCGGGCATGAACTACAGCTTCTCGGGTTTGAAGACTTCTTTCTTGTATAATCTGAGAAAGTGGATTCAGGATGACCCTGATTTTATTGAGCATCACAAAGAAGACTTAGCAGCAAGCCTTGAGTTCACCATCGTGGATATTCTCATGAAAAAGCTGCGGATAGCAGCCAAGGAAACTGGCATAAAGCATGTGGCAGTGGCTGGAGGAGTCTCCGCCAACAACGGACTTCGCAACGCATTCCGTGATCACGCAAGAAGGTATGGTTGGACAATCTATATACCCAAGTTCAGCTACACTACGGATAATGCGGCTATGATTGGTATAACCGGTTACTATAAATATCTGGACAATGATTTCTGTCCGATAGAAAAACCGGCTTTCTCAAAAGTGACGTTTAAGTAAATCCAAATAGAAACATTAACAACTAAAATAGATTGTAATATGGGATTAGAAAGTAAGATTTTAAGTAAGGAAATCCAACAGATTCTTTACGATAACGGTATGACTCTTGGTACGGCAGAAAGTTGTACAGGCGGACGTATTGCGGAGGCCATCATCGCGGTGCCTGGTTCCTCTAACTATTTCAAGGGAGGAATTATCTCATATACAGATGAAATCAAGGAGAACGTTCTTCATGTATCTCATGAGACGCTGCAAGAGAAGACAGCTGTCAGCGAAGAGGTCGCCATCCAGATGGTTATGGGTGCATGTGAGGTTTTGAATGTAAATTATGCCATCGCCGTTACGGGCATAGCAGGTCCTGGAGGAGGAACCTCTGAGATTCCTGTTGGTACTATCTGGCTTGCCTATGGAAGCAAAGACAATATCAAGACGTATAAGCTGACCGAAGACGAGGGTAGGGATGTGAATCTCATGAACGCAACAAACAAGGCATTGAGACTCTTTCTTGAGTACCTGAAAGAGCAAGATTCGCAACAAGATGACTGAGAAAAACAAAAAAATCCTTAATTCCGAATATTCTTTTTGGAATTATTTTGTTTGTTCAAGAAATATTTGTAATTTTGCACCCTGTTTGGAATAAGTATCAAAAAACGAATTAAAAATTTTTAGATAGCAATGTCGAAAATTTGTCAGATTACGGGAAAGAAGGCACAAATAGGCAATAATGTGTCTCACTCAAAGCATCGCACGAAGAGAAGCTTTGATGTTAATCTGTTCAGCAAGAAATTCTACTATGTAGAAGAACAATGCTGGATAAGCCTTAAGATCAGCGCCGCTGGTCTTCGTCTCATCAATAAAGTAGGTCTTGACGCAGCCTTGAAGCAGGCCGTTTCGAAGGGATTCGTAAACTGGAAGGACATTAAAGTTATAGGAGAATAATCATTATGGCATCTAAGAAAGCAAAAGGAAATAGAGTTCAGGTTATCCTCGAATGCACAGAGATGAAGAATAGTGGTCTTCCCGGTACAAGCCGTTATGTAACGACTAAAAACCGCAAGAACACTCCCGAGCGTATGGAGTTGAAGAAGTACAACCCCATCCTGAAGCGCATGACTGTTCACAAAGAGATTAAGTAATATTTCTTTAATATTCAAAACTAAGAAAGAGATATGGCAAAGAAAACCGTTGCTACCCTCCACGAAGGCTCAAAGGATGGTCGCGCATATACAAAAGTTATCAAAATGGTGAAGAGCCCCAAGACTGGTGCTTATATTTTTGATGAGCAGATGGTTCCCAACGAAGCAGTAAAAGATTTCTTCAAGAACTAATTGATTCAAATTATATATCATAGAGAGGGCGGATCTAAGATTTAGATCCGCCTTCTTTTATTATATGCTTAAGCTTTCTTTCTTAATTGTATTTTCTTTACAGCTTGAGGGTTGTAACAAACATGTTGTTGAAAAGCTTCTCAATTCCTTGAGGATTCTCCCTGAAGATTCCGAACATGGCGCTTCCGCTTCCGCTCATTTGTGCATAGAGCGCACCAGAGGCATAAAGATGCTCTTTGATTTCCTTCAGGACTGGATGCTGGGCAAATGCAGGTTCCTCAAAGTCGTTTGTCAATTCGTCCCGCCAAGTTTCTATGGGTTGCTTGACAATATCCTGACATGATTTGGTGGTCTGCTTGGGTGTTATCATCTGGTATGCTTCTTTGGTTGGGATGGCAACGTTGGGCTTGACGATTGTGATATAGTATTTGTTCAGATTTCCTTTCGGTCCGTCAACAGGAGCGAGAATATCACCTATCCCTGTCGCGTAGGATGGTTCTGCTGTGATGAAGAAGGCACAGTCGGCACCAATTTTTGCAGCATAGCGTTCCATTTCCGCTATGCCGATATTTAATCTGAATCTTTCGTCCAAGAGCCTTATCATGAAAGCGGCATCACTCGAGCCGCCTCCCAAACCAGCCTGAGAGGGAATGCGCTTGTATAGATGAGCATGGATGCGTGGAATCTGAAAGTCTTCAGCAATTAGATGATATGCCTTGACTACAAGGTTGTCCTGTTCGTTGCCGAGAATCTCATTTCCTGTTACTTTCAAATCACAGGCCACAGGAGAGGGAAAACCTTCGTCCATCAACTTAATCTCTAAGGCATCTGTCAATGGAATGGGGTAGAAGACGGTTTCCAAATTGTGGTACCCGTCGTTTCTTTTAGAAACAACATTCAGTCCCAAATTGATTTTAGCACATGGAAAGTTTATCATAAGCTTTATTATTAATCCCATGCAAAAATACGATTTTCAAATGAAAATCTTAAGGTTTCTATTTATTTTTTTGTATTTTTGCATCTCAAAATGTAAAACTATGCCACAAAGTACATCTAAAAAACAACAAATAACCATAGACTCTTCCTATGGACACCTACAGCCGCAGGCCTTGGACATAGAGCGCGTGTTGTTGGGAGCATTGATGATTGATAGTGATGCCTTCTCAATGATATCGGAGATTATACGCCCGGAAAGCTTCTACGAGCCCCGCCATCAGAAAATCTATCGGGCTATCCAGACACTCAATATGGAAGAGAAGCCTGTTGACATTATGACTGTTGCCGAACAGTTGAAGAGAGACGGAACAATAGAAGATGTTGGAGGTGTTGCATATATTGTTGAACTAAGCTCACACGTTGCATCTTCTGCACATATCGAGTATCATGCTCACATTTTGGCTCAGAAGTTCCTGGCCCGCCAGCTGATATCGTTTGCCAGCGTTATCGAGACAAAAGCTTTTGATGAGACTGTGGACGTAGATGAACTGATGCAGGAGGCAGAAGGCAGTCTTTTCGAGATATCACAGAAGAACATGAAGCAGGATTACACACAGATAGACCCTGTTATTGAGAAGGCTGTTGAGATTCTGCAAAAGGCATCAGCCAACACGGATGGACTGACAGGCATTCCTACGGGATATACCAAACTTGACGACTACACATCTGGCTGGCAACCGAGTGACTTGGTTATCATTGCCGGTCGTCCTGCGATGGGTAAGACTTCGTTTGCGCTTAGCTTGGCCAAGAACATTGCCGTGGACTACAGACAACCGATAGCATTCTTTTCGTTGGAAATGAATAATGTACAGTTGGTACAACGTCTGATATCAAACACGTGCGAGATTCCAGGCACCAAGATTCTTAACGGACAGCTTACTGATGACGAATGGGAACGTTTTGACAAACGACTCCGCAATCTTCAGGGTGCTCCTATTTATATAGATGACACGCCTGGATTGTCGATCTTCGAATTGCGTACGAAGGCCCGCCGACTTGTCCGTGAGAAAGGGGTGAAGGTTATCATGATTGACTACCTGCAGTTGATGAATGCCAATGGAATGAGATTCGGCAATCGACAAGAGGAGGTGTCAACCATTTCACGTTCATTGAAGGGACTCGCAAAAGAGTTGGATATTCCCATCTTGGCCCTCTCGCAATTGAGTCGTAATGTGGAAAATCGTGAAGGAATTGAGGGTAAGCGTCCTCAGTTGAGCGACTTGCGTGAGTCTGGAGCCATCGAGCAGGATGCCGATATGGTGTTGTTTGTTCATCGACCGGAATACTACAGAATTTTTAAGGATGAAAAGGGAAACGACCTACACGGGAAAGCCCAGATTATTATTGCCAAGCATCGTAAGGGTGCGACAGGTGATGTCCTCCTGACATTCCGAGGCGAATTCACACGTTTCCAAAACCCAGAGGACGGCGACACAGCAGATACGAATGAAGGAGAAATCATCGGGAGTCGCATCAATAACGATGAAGATCCGTTTGGGCCTCCTATAGGAGAACCTGCTGATATCTGACATCATGTAAGAAGACGGACATCAATTTCTTATCTCTTTTACTGGTTTCGTGTCAATTTGGTAGAATAAAGAAGAAAATAGTATCAAATTATTTGTCCGTGTTCATAAAAAGTAGTACCTTTGCATTTATTTTGAATAGATATGAGTGAAAGATTGTTTATTTTCGACACAACTCTTCGTGATGGTGAACAAGTTCCTGGTTGCCAATTGAACACGATAGAGAAGATTCAGGTAGCGCGTCAGTTGGAACAGCTTGGCGTAGATATAATTGAAGCAGGTTTCCCTATTTCAAGTCCTGGTGACTTTAATTCTGTCATTGAGATTTCCAAGGCTGTTACGTGGCCAACGATTTGTGCGTTGACACGTGCGGTTCAGAAGGACATTGACGTTGCGGCAGAGTCCTTGCAATATGCCAAGCATAAGCGTATTCACACAGGTATTGGCACGAGCGACTCTCACATCAAATATAAATTCAACTCTAACAGGGAGGAGATTATTGAGCGTGCCGTGGCAGCCGTCAAGTATGCGAAACGCTATGTAGAAGATGTGGAGTTCTACGCAGAAGATGCCGGACGTACGGATAATGAATATCTGGCACGTGTCGTGGAGGCTGTCATCAAGGCTGGCGCAACTGTTGTCAACATCCCTGACACGACGGGATATTGTCTGCCCGCTGAGTATGGAGAGAAGATCAAGTATCTTGTTGAACATGTAGATGGAATCCAGAATGCGATTATCTCCACGCATTGTCACAATGACTTGGGTATGGCTACCGCCAACACATTTAGCGGTGTCATTAATGGTGCCCGACAGGTTGAGGTTACCGTTAATGGTATTGGCGAGCGTGCCGGAAACACGTCTATGGAAGAAATAGCCATGATCTTGAAGTGTCACAAGCATCTGAATATTGACACGAATATCAACACAACGAAGATTTATCCGACAAGCCGTATGGTCTCGAGTTTGATGAACATGCCTGTCCAGCCGAACAAGGCTATCGTCGGACGCAATGCTTTCGCGCATTCAAGTGGCATCCATCAGGATGGTGTCCTTAAGAATGTGCAGACCTACGAGATTATCGACCCGAAAGACATCGGACTCGATGATAACTCCATCGTTCTTACGGCTCGCAGCGGACGTGCGGCGTTGAAGTATCGGTTACATGTGAATGGCTTGGAGATTGATGACGAGGAGAAGCTCGACAAACTTTACCAGAAGTTCCTGAAGCTTGCCGACCAGAAGAAGGAAATCACGGATGCGGATATCCTGGTACTGGCAGGAGCTGATACGGCCGAGTCGCGTGCTATCAAGCTCGACTTCCTGCAGGTGACAACAGGCATGGGTGTCAAGAGCGTTGCCAGTATTGGCTTGGATATTAGTGGCCAGAAGTTTGAGGCAGCTTCTACGGGTAACGGTCCTGTTGATGCCGCTATCAAGGCCCTGAAGAAGATTATCCTGAAACAGATGACCCTGAAGGAGTTTACCATTCAGGCCATCTCTAAGGGCTCGGACGATGTAGGTAAGGTACACATGCAAGTCGAATACGATGGTCAGCTGTATTATGGCTTTGGAGCCAATACGGACATTGTTACCGCCTCTGTTGAAGCCTACATTGATTGTATCAACAAGTTCAAGAAGGTTTAAAACACATTTTGGAAGAGACAACATGAATACATTATTTGACAAGATATGGGACAAGCACGTCGTTCAGATTGTTGACGATGGGCCAACCCAGTTATACATAGATCGTTTGTATTGTCACGAGGTGACTTCGCCTCAGGCCTTTGCGGGAATCAGGGAGCGCGGTTTAAAATGTTTCCGACCGAATCAGATTTTCTGCATGCCAGACCATAATACTCCCACACACGATCAGGATAAACCGATTGAGGATCCCGTTTCCAAGCATCAAGTTGATACGCTGGCTAAGAACTGCCAAGAGTTCGGATTGACTCATTTTGCGATGAACACGAAGGATAATGGTATCATCCATGTTGTCGGGCCGGAAAAGGGACTTACGCTTCCTGGTATGACGATTGTCTGTGGTGACTCCCACACGTCAACTCATGGTGCTGTCGGAGCCGTAGCCTTTGGTATCGGAACGAGCGAGGTTGAGATGGTGATGGCTTCCCAGTGCATCCTGCAACAGAAGCCCAAGTCCATGCGCATCAGCATCAATGGCTCTCTGAAGAAAGGCGTTACAGCCAAGGACATAGCCTTGTATCTGATGGCAAAGCTGACAACTTCCGGAGCGACTGGATATTTTGTCGAATATGCCGGCAACGCAGTTCGAGAGCTGTCGATGGAGGGCCGTCTTACGTTGTGCAATCTCTCAATAGAGATGGGTGCCCGTGGCGGCTTTGTTGCTCCCGACGAGACGACATTCTCCTATCTGAGGGGGCGTGAATATGCTCCGAAGGGTGAAGAGTGGGACAAGGCTGTTGCTTACTGGAAGACTCTCAAGAGTGACGAAGATGCTGTCTTTGACAAGGAGCTCACTTTTGATGCCGCTGACATTGAGCCGCGCATCACATACGGAACAAATCCTGGTATGGGCATCGGCATTAACGAGAAGATTCCCGCGCTGGAGTCCATTCCCGAGGTCGGTCAGGCTTCCTTCCTGAAGAGTCTCGGTTACATGGGTTTCACCCCGGTCGAGTCCTTGATAGGAAAGCCTGTCGATTATGTCTTCTTGGGAGCCTGCACGAATGGCAGGATAGAAGACTTCCGCGCCTTTGCCTCCATCGTTCAAGGTCGCCAGAAGGCTGCCAGCATCACGGCGTGGCTTGTGCCCGGTTCATGGGCTGTATATAGACAGGCTGTAGAAGAGGGGCTGGATCAGATTCTTCAGGAGGCAGGCTTTGAAATCCGTCAGCCGGGTTGCTCTGCCTGTCTTGCCATGAATGACGATAAGGTTCCGGCGGGCAAGCTCTGTGTATCGACAAGCAACCGTAATTTTGAAGGAAGACAAGGTCCCGGCTCGAGAACCATTCTCGCCAGTCCGTTGGTAGCAGCGGCAGCAGCCGTTACCGGAGTCATTACAGATCCTCGTGAATTGATGAAATAGAAAGCTATGAAACAGAAATTCAATGTCATAACAAGCACGTGCATTCCCCTTCCGTTGGAGAATGTCGATACAGACCAGATTATCCCTGCTCGTTTCCTGAAGGCAACGGACAAGGCCGGGATGGGAGAGAACCTGTTTCGTGACTGGAGGTTCCATGCCGACGGCACCCCCAGGCAGGACTTCGTGCTGAACGATTCGTCATACTCTGGGGTTATACTCGTTGCGGGTAAGAACTTCGGCTGCGGTTCGAGCCGTGAGCATGCGGCATGGGCCATCGCCGGTTATGGCTTCAGGGTGGTCATCAGTTCGTTCTTTGCGGATATTCACAAGAACAACGAGCTGAACAACTTCGTGCTTCCCGTTGTCGTCAGCGAACCCTTCCTACAGGAGCTTTTCCAAAGCATTGCCGCCAACCACCAGACAGAGGTGGAAGTGGACTTGCCCCGTCAGATGGTCACCAATAAGGCGACGGGCAGGAGTGAGCACTTCGATATCAATGGATACAAGAAGCATTGTCTGATGAATGGACTCGATGATATAGACTATCTTGTTCAGAATCAGGACAAAACCGAGGCATGGGAACAGCAGAACAAATCATGAATGCGCAGCTGCAGCAGCCCTACGTTGAGATCATGGACTGCACGCTTCGCGACGGTGAACAGACCAGCGGCGTTTCCTTCCTTCCCCATGAGAAGCTGATGATAGCCCGCAAGCTGTTGAGCGAGGTGAACATCGACCGCATTGAGGTGGCCTCGGCACGTGTCTCAGATGGAGAGCGGGATGCAGTGAGCATGATATGCCGTTATGCCCAGAGCATTGACAAGCTCGACAGGGTAGAGGTGCTCGGGTTTGTTGACGACGGCGTTTCCATCGACTGGATCCGGGCGTGTGGCGGTAAGGTTGTTAACCTGTTGGCAAAAGGCTCGCTGAAACATTGTGTCCAGCAACTGGGCAAACAACCCTGTGAGCACATCGCTGATATTCGCCGAAGCGTAGAATATGCAGTCTCCTTGGGCATGCAGGTGAATGTATATCTTGAGGACTGGAGTTCCGGCATGCGAGATTCCTCCGACTATGTTTACACCTTGATGGATGCCCTGAGCCAGATGGACATCAGGCGCTTCATGTTGCCTGACACGTTGGGCATCATGCATCCCCTGCAATGCGTGGAGTACATCCGCAAGATGGTCAGGAGATACCCCGACAAACATTTCGACTTCCATGCCCACAATGACTACGACCTGGCGGTCTCCAACTCCTTAGCGGCCGTGCTGAGTGGCTGCAAGGGACTCCATACCACGGTGAATGGACTTGGGGAACGTTGCGGAAACGCCCCCCTGTCGAGCGTGCAGGTCATCCTCAAAGACCATTATAACGCCCGGACGGGCATACACGAGAACAAGCTTAACGACATCAGCCGTCTTGTCGAGGGCTACAGCGGCATTGCCATCGCACCCAACATGCCCATCGTGGGCGAGAACGTGTTCACACAGGTGGCGGGCGTCCATGCTGACGGCGACACGAAGGACAAGCTCTACTACAACGAACTCGTACCCGAGCGCTTCGGACGCAAGCGCGAATATGCCCTTGGCAAGAACTCCGGCCGCGCCAATATCGCCAAGAACCTTGAGGAACTCGGCCTGGAGCTCACCCCGGAACAGACGCGTAAGGTGACGGCACGCATCACCGAGCTTGGTGACAAGAAGGAATTAGTGACGCAGGAAGACCTGCCCTACATCGTCAGTGACGTGTTGAAGCACAGCACCCCCGAGAACCGAGTCAAGCTAATCAGCTATGTTGTGTCAACATCCTATGGCCTCAAGCCCGGTGCAAACATCAAGGTTGAGATCAACGGCCGTCAGTACGAGGCCGGTGCCACTGGCGATGGACAGTACGATGCCTTCGTCAAGGCCCTGCGCTATATTTACAAGAAATACCTTGGCCGCACCTTCCCTGTCCTTGCCAACTATGCTGTGTCCATTCCCCCCGGCGGGCGTACCGACGCACTCGTGCAGACCATCATCACCTGGCATTTCGGCGACAGGATTGTCAAGACCAGAGGCCTCGATGCCGACCAGACGGAAGCCGCTATCAAGGCAACTTTCAAGATGCTGAACATATACGAAGACGAATCCCAAAAACCATAGAACATGAAACTAAGAATAGCAATCCTCCCCGGTGACGGTATCGGACCGGAGATCATGGTTCAGGGCGTGGCCGTGCTCGATGCCATTGCCCAAAAGTTCCATCACGAGTTTGAGTATGAAGAAGCCCTTTGCGGAGCCCATGCGATTGATGCCGTCGGCGACCCCTATCCCGAGGCCACCCATGACGCTTGCATGCGTGCGGATGCTGTGCTCTTTGCCTCCGTGGGCGACCTGCGGTTCGACAACGACCCCACGGCCAAGGTGCGCCCCGAGCAAGGACTCCTGGCTATGAGGAAGAAGCTCGGACTGTTTGCCAACATCCGCCCCGTGGCCACCTTCGACTGCCTCCTGCACAAAAGTCCCCTGAAGGACGAGCTGCTGCGCGGTGCCGACTTCATCGTCATCCGCGAACTGACCGGCGGCATGTACTTCGGCGAGAAGTATCAGGACAACGACAAAGCCTACGACACTGACATCTACTACCGTCACGAGATCGAGCGCATTCTGAAAGTCGCCTTTACCTGCGCCCAGAAGCGCAAGAAGCACCTCACCGTCGTTGATAAGGCCAACGTCTTGGCCAGCAGCCGTCTCTGGCGCCAGATTGCCAAGGAGATGGAACCCCAGTATCCCGATGTCCACACCGACTACATGTTCATCGACAACGCCTCCATGCGCGTCCTGACCGAGCCCACCTTCTTCGATGTCATCGTCACGGAGAACACTTTTGGCGACATCCTGACGGACGAGACTTCCTGCATCACCGGCTCCATGGGGCTGCAACCCTCCTCCTCATTGGGTGAGCACACCCCTCTGTTCGAGCCCGTCCACGGTTCCTGGCCGCAGGCGGCAGGACAGAACATTGCCAACCCTGTAGCCCAGATCCTCTCCGCCGCCATGCTATTGGAGCACTTTGGCCTGAACGACGAGGGCTCCCTAATCCGCGAGGCCGTTGATGCCAGCCTTGCCCACAACGTCCGCACGCCCGAGATACAGGTCGAGGGCGGTGCCAAGTACGGAACCAAGGAAGTCGGTGCCTGGATTGTGAACTACATCCTGTCAAAAACGCCCCGCAATTAACAATTAACAAAAATAACATTTCAACAGGAAAGAGGGAGCTGGCACCTAACTTTTGTGCTAGCCTCCTCTTTTTCAGATATCTACTTTTTTCTTGGATTTCTCTTGCCACCCATTCAGCCAGTTCCCTGAGCATGGCCAGCGGGAATGTTCCCTTGTAATTCGTACTGTAATTCAAAACTTCCATAATTTGATTCCTCCTTTTATTTGATTTGCCGAAAAATGATTCTCTTGGAACGAATTCCACTGCAAATTTACGCCCAAAAGCAGGATGGTGGAAATATTTTTACCGCAAAATCTTTCATTTAACGGACGTTAACTAAAAACCGCCCTGCAAATGACTTACGCCCATTGTGAACCTGACGGAAACCTGACTTGTGGCAGACGTTGCGCTGCCCTGTGGCTGACAGAAGCGGCTTCCGGGCAGGGCGTGGGGAAACGCCATCGCAACGGATGGGGAGCACCGCCGCCTGCGCGCGCGGAGCCTGTGGGTGTCGATGGGCTGCGCTGCCCACCGTCAAGTTTTTCTGACAGGATGAAGGGTGCCACACAGTATCCGCATCAAAAATGTTAATTTTGTTATTTGTTAATTGCGGGGCGTTTCCGTGCAGAAAAATCGCCGCCTAAATATATATATAATATAATAAAATAAATATATATATATTAATATATTTAACTAACCCCCCGCGCATGAGAATTGCCCCCATGACCCCCAAAATAACAAAAATAACAATTAACAAAAATAACATTTTCACATTTCTTAACCACGTTTTCTGCATGCACCCCCCATTTTCGTACGGTCACTAAGAGGGGGAATCCGATGTGCCCAAGCCCGCAAAAGAACCATTACGGCTACGAATTTGTCATCAAATAGCCCGTTTAAGGAGGAAAAACACTGAAAAACGTGCAAGTTAACTGCCAGCAAATACCAAAAATCATCGGTTAGCTGCTCACCGTAATAGCAGTTGGAACAACAGATGGCTCAATCTAAGCAACTGAAAAAGAGGGAGTTAGCACACAAGCATGGTGTCAACTCCCTCTTTCCTGTTAAAAATGTTATTTTTGTTAATTGTTAATTGCGGGGCGTTTTGTCCGCTTCCCCCTCGGCTCTCTCCTCTCTTGGCGTTCCGAGCGTTCAGCCTTGCTTTGACTGTGCTGGCCTGCCTAACGTCTTCCAGGTGAAGCCCTTCAGGGGACGGCGCTCCTTCCAGACGAGGGAGCAGAGCAGGGCGACGATGACGGAGACGGCCATGCTGACGAAACCGAAGAGCAGGAAGTTGGCGGGCGTGCAGAAGTTCATCCAGAATACGGTTGCCGTGCCGACAAGGAAGCCGGCGAAGGCAGCGCGCGAACTGATATGGCTGAAGAAGATTCCCATGATGAACAGACCGCCGATGCCACCGGAAAGGAGCCCGAGAATGGTGTTGAAGTAGTCGAGCAGCGACTGGATGTTGACCGTTGCCATGAGGATGGCGATGAACATGCCTATAAGTCCGGAGATGATGCCCGTGACGCGGGCGGTGAGGAGAGTGCCCCTGTCGCTGACGTGTGGGCGCGCTTTCTTGTAGATGTCAACGGTGAAGGCGGTGGAGATGCTGTTGATGTTGGAGGAGATGGTGGACATGGTTGCCGCGAAGACGGCGGCAATGAGCAGGCCTGCCAAGCCGGTGGGCAGTTGGCTCATCATGAAGAAGGGGAAGATGGCGTCGTTCTTCTGCATGGTGAGGTCCATGGCCACGGGGTGGGTCTGGTAGAAGGTGTAGAGACCGGTGCCGATGGTGAAGAAGGCGATGGTAACGAAGACGCTCATCAGACCGTTGGTCATGATGCTTCGGGCGGCGCTCTGCTCGTCCTTGGTGGTGAGGTAGCGCTGGATGACGGTCTGGTCGCTGGTGTAGCTAATGAGGTTGTTGGCAATGCCGCCGAGGATGACAACCCAGAAGGTAGCGGTGCGATAGTCGAAGGACCAGTCGAATAGGCGGAACTTGTCGTTGTCCCAGGCAATCTGGAAGAAGTCGGAGGCTCCGTTGCCAGTGTTCGTCATGAGATAGGCGGCAGCGAGGATGGCACCGCCCACAAGGATGATGCCCTGGACGACATCGCCCCAGACAACGGCCTCCACGCCACCCATGGTGCAGTAGATGATGGTGACAATGGCCATGATGACGATGCAGAGGTAGATATTGATGCCGGTAACGGCGGTCATGGCGAGCGAGGGGAGGAAGAGCACCAGTGCCATGCGCGCCACCATGAAGACGATGAAGAGGATGCTCGCCATGAGGCGGATGGGATAGTTGAAGCGGTGCTCAAGATACTCGTAGGCGGTGGTGATGTTCAGGCGGCGGAAGAAGGGGAGGAAGTACTTGATGACGGGGAACGACACAAGGAGGATGCATACCTGCATGGGGTAGTAGGTCCAGTCGGTCATGAACGCCTTGGCAGGGATGGACATGTAGGTGATGGCGGAGAGCATGGTGGCGAAGATGCTGATGCCGGCCGCCCACCAGGGGATGCGGTTGCCGCCCTTAAAGAAGTCGTCGGCGTTGCCTTCTTGTTTCATGAAGTAGTAGCCGAGCCAGAGCATGCCAATCAGGTAGAGCACGAGTACGGTCCAGTTGATCCAGCCAAAGTGGGCGGTGTAGCTGATTTCCACGGAGGTGACGTCGGCAGAGCGGATGCCGGGCTTCTCCTCGCCGTCGATAACAATCCAAGAGTTGTTGGTGACGCCTGGGACAACAGATGCGCCGGCACGGGCGATGCGCTTGCTGGGGAAGTGTGTGGACCAAGCATGGGTGACGGTGTTATAGACGAGGATGGAGTCGCGGAACTGGTACCACTCGGCGGGGTGGGTGAGATAGTCGGGGCGTGGGTGCTGGATGGCAGCCTCGAAGACCTGTCTGTTGACGCCTCCGAAGAAGAGAATGTTGGAGGCTCCGCAGGTGACGGCGCTTGCTCCGACAAGGGCGAAGTCGGTGGGCTTCAGTTGCTGCCACGGCTCGCGCCTGTTGGGGGTGTAGGAGCAGGCGGTGGTGTTGGCAACTTTCCTATCGGGATAGTAGCCGCCGAAGAAGTAGAGCTCCATGCCGACGGAGCCGTTCTGTACGATGGCACAGGGCTGGAGGGCGGCCAGTGTATTGGCTGTTTCGGCGGGCACGTCAATCTCCGTCCATGCCGTGGCGTTTTCATCGTATGCCAGGGAATATACGTGGGTGTTAGGCTTGCCGTTGCTCTGTCCGCCCAGTACGTAGATGTTGCCGTTGCCATAGGCTGCTGCCATTTGGTCAAGACCTACGGGAAGGGGTGGCAGGGGCTTGATGGCGAGTTTGCCGTTCTTGAAGGAAAGGAGGCAGACCTCGTTCAGGGAGGTCTGACCGTCGGACGTACCGCCCAAGCATACCACGCCATCAGCAACACTCACGCTGGCTCCGTAGGCGATGGGACGGGGGAGGGAGCCGACTTTTTTCCAGTTCGCATAGGCTCTTTTGATGTAGTATCCTCTGTCCTTGTCGAGCTCGAGTACCCAGATATCGTCGTAGAACTTTTTCTGCCCGCCTTCGGCCGCAGGGGTCTCGGGGAAGTTGCAGCCTCCGGCCACAATGACGAAGTGGTCGCTTCTGCCGGCAAAGGCTGCGGCAACGCCCTCGTTCCCGTTCACCTGAAGGGAGGGATAGAGGGTGAAATGACCCTTGTTGAAATGTTTCTCGTTGTCTGCCGCAAACAGGCTCAGGGGCAGCAGACATGTCAATAGGAATAGGAATCTTAAGTTTCGCATGTCGTGATAGATAAAGTTTAGGTTTCTAAGAAGTAATTCCACCGACCCTGAAGGTCGGTGGAGTGGTGGTGAGCTATGCTATGCTTTGATGTTTGGGGCTTCGAGGCCGAGTCCTTTTTTCTTGTCAACAGCCTTGAGGATGAAGCCGAGGATGAGGGCTGCCACGCCGAGGCTTGCCAGCATCACCAGGGGGGCGGTGTAGTCGAACTGGGTGGGGTCGGTCACGTCGGGATTGGTGGCATCGAGGACTTTGCCGATGAGCAGGGGGAACAGCCAGAGCCCGATGTTCTGAATCCAGAAGATGAGGGCGTAGGCAGAACCAATGACTTTCGCATCTACGAGCTTGGGTACGCTGGGCCACAGAGAGGCGGGAACAAGCGAGAAGGAGGAGCCGAGCACAAGGATGGTGGCATAGGCAATGACAATGCCTCCGACAGCGCTGTCCTTGAACAGGGGCAGGATGAAGGCAAAGGTCAGATGGCAGGCAATCAGCAACAGGGAACCGAGTACGAGCATTGACGCGGCCTTGCCCTTGTGGTCAACGTAGCTGCCGAGAATGGGGGTGATAAGTACCGCCAACAGGGGGAATACGGCGAAGATGCTCTCGGCTGACTGGCGCATGTAGCCCATGTAGCAGTAGGTCACTAAGGCGATGATGGAGACACCGAGCATGGCATACTGGCGGCTCTTGGCTTTCTGAAAGTTGCTGGCAAAGCCGGCTGCTGCCACAAGGAGCATGATAATGTACTGGACAATCGTTACGGACGAACTTGCCCAGAAGGAATCGCTGGAAGGCTCGACAAGCGTGAGGTTGCACTGAAGCATGTTGACGGCATACTTCTGGAAGGGGAAGATGGCCGAGTAGTAGAGCACACAAAGCAAGGCAACTAGCCAGAAGCCGCTTGAAGTGAGAATCTGTCCCAGGTCGCTGATTTTAAAGGGATCGTCCTTCTCCTCGGCCTCACCTGTCTGGGAATCCAGTTTCTTGTCCATGAAGAAATAGACGATGCACATGATGAGGGCAATGCAGAGCAACACCACACCGAAGGCAACGGAACGGCTGACGCTCACCTCGCCGCCCAACTTGGCAAAGAAGGGGGAGAAAATCATGCAGGTGGCGACACCCAGACGGGCCAGCGCCATCTCAGAACCCATGGCCAGTGCCATCTCACGACCCTTGAACCACTTCACGATTCCACGGCTTACGGTGATACCCGCCATCTCGCAGCCGCAACCAAAAATCATGAAGCCACAGGCGGCAAACTTAGCGGAGGCAGGCATTCCGGCATAGAAGGGGGAAACTCCTAACTCGTCGAAAACAGGGATGTAGTTCAGGTTGTTGGTAAACCAGGTCTCCAGTCCGCTCCCCATGAAGGCCTCGCTGATGGCATACCACTTGATAAGCGCACCGACCAGCATGACTGCCGCAGAGAGAACAGCGGTGAAACGTACGCCCATCTTGTCAAGGATGATTCCCGCAAAGATGAGGAAGAAGACGAAGACGTTGAGGAATACCTCGGAACCTTGCATGGTACCGAATGCGGTGGAGTCCCATCCGCGCGTTTCTTGCATCAGGTCCTTGATAGGGGAGAGAATGTCCATAAAGATGTATGAACAGAACATGGCGAGTGCCAGCAGCAAGAGTGCTGTCCATCTCATGGCTGCCGAGTCGCGCAGCGTCTTTTGGATTGCTTGTGTCATTTTATTTTACGATTTTACGATTTCACTATTTCACTATTTCACGATTTCCGATTTTACTATTCGTTCTTCAGCCATTTGTTGAGCCAGTTGAAAAAAGTGCGCTGCCAAAGGATACCGTTCTGTGGCTTCAGCACCCAGTGGTTCTCGTCGGGGAAGATGAGCAGTTGGGCCTCGATACCACGCAGACGGGCAGCGTTGAACGCTCCCATTCCCTGATTGGCATTGATGCGATAGTCTTTCTCGCCATGGATGCAGAGGATGGGGGTGTCCCACTGATCAACAAACTTGTGAGGGGAGTTCTCGTAAGTCTTGCGTGCGTTCTCGCTGAGGTCCTTGTTCCAATAGGCATCCTCATATTCCCAGTTGGAGAACCATACCTCCTCGGTGTCGGTGTACATGGATTCAAGGTTGAAGGCTCCGTCGTGAGCGATGAAGCACTTGAAACGTTTGTTGTGATGACCTGCCAGGTAATAGACGGAGAAGCCCCCGAAAGAGGCACCGACGGCACCCAGATGGTCTTTGTCAACATAGGGGAGGTTGGCGGCAGCATCGTCGATGGCCGTCAGGTAGTCATCCATACACTGACCTGTCCAGTCGCCGGAGATTTCCTCGCACCACTCACTTCCGAAGCCAGGAAGCCCGTGACGGTTGGGCGCGATGACGATATAGCCCTGTGAGGCCATGATCATGAAATTCCATCGGTAGCTCCAGAACTGGCTGACAGGACTTTGCGGACCTCCCTCGCAGAAAAGCAGGGTGGGGTACTTCTTGCTCTCGTCGAAGTCGGGAGGCAAGATGACCCAGTAGAGCATGTCCTTGCCATCTGTGGTCTTCACCCAGCGCTGCTGCACCTTGCCCTTTGCCAACTGGTCGAAGATATGCTTGTTTTCCTCGGTTATCTGCTTCACCTCTGTCTTCTCAGGCTTTTTGGCGTTGGGTGTGACGACATAGAGGTCTGCTGCGTTGAAATAGTCGTGACGTTCAGCGAGAATCTGCTTGTCATTGAGCATCTGAAGGGAACCGAAGTCCGCCCAGTCGTTGGTCAGCTGCGTAACCTCGCCTTTCAGATTCGTCTGATACATGTTCTCTGTTGCATGCCATACGCCGATGAAATAGAGAGTCTTGGAATCGGGCGACCAGCAGAAGTCGTCCACATTGGAGTCAAAGCTTTCCGTAACGTATGTTTTCTTCCATTCCTTCAGGTCGAAGACCAACAGACGGTTGCGGTCGCTCTCATAGCCGTCACGTTCCATCGAAAGCCAGGCCACATAGCGACCGTCGGGCGAGAACTTGGGATTCTGGTCGTAACCGACATTGTAATCAAATCCATTCTCCTTGCCAATGCTGTTGATGTGCTGATTCTTCATCGACTTGGTGGGATCAACGCGATTTTCCGATTGCTTGGCAAAAGGGTTGTTGGGAAGGTCAACACCTTCTTTGCACAGATTGCGATTCTTATCAACCATTCCCTCCTCGGCTTCCAAATCATAGAGGAAGATGTCGGAGTCGGTGGAGATGGCATACTCCACACCCTTCTTCATACGGCAGGTGTAGGCAATCTTCTTGGAGTCGGGACTCCATGCCAACTGCTCAATGCCACCAAACGGAGCCATCGGGCACTCGTAGGGCATTCCCTCTAAGATGTCTTTCGCCTCGCCAATGGTGCCATCGTCGGCAACAGGGGCAAGGAACGGGTGAGGAATGCTTTCCACATAATGATCCCAGTGGCGGTAGTTCAGGTCGGTGACCAACCGACCCGTAGCCTTGGGCAGGTCGCTCGGATTCTCTTGTATGCTTTCGTGGTAGGGGATGGACTTGATGAGCACAATGTGCTTTTGGTCAGGCGAAAAGAGAAATCCCTCCACTTTGCCGTTGGTCTTGGAGAGCTGGTGGCGGTTGCTGCCATCGGAGTTCATGCTCCATACCTCGCCATCGACGATAAAGGCAATACGCTCATTGGAGAGCCATGCAGCATCGGTTTCGCTCTTGGTGGAGGTGGTCAGCTTCTTCTGGTTTTTGCCATCGGCATCCATCATATATAATATGTGATGACTCTTGTTCTCCTTGACACTATAGTATGCGACGTTGTAAACAATGTGTTTGCCGTCGGGCGAAGCGGCATAACCCCCGATGCGGCCCATCGCCCATAGAGCCTCGGGTGTCATCCTGTCACTCGTGAGCTTGATGTTGTTTCTCTGAATCATCGTCTGTGCGGAAGCGCTCACTCCACTCATAATGAGCAGAGCAGCCACTACTATTGTTTTGAATGAATGGTTCATGTTCTCAATTCTCCTTTTATTCTCCTTAAGCTCTTAAACTCTTAAACTCTTAAACTCTTAAGCTCTTAAACTCTTAAACTCTTAAACCCCTTTCTTCCCAAGGTCGCGTTTCTTGCGTTCCAGTTCCTCGCGTTTTCTCTGCATCTCTTTCTGCTGTTCCTGCATGGCTTGCAGACGTGCGGCAAGTCCACTTAACTTTTGGGGATTGTTCTTGTTCTCCTGATAGCGGGCTTCAAGAATCTTCAGCAGCTTCTCATCGTTGGTGGTCTTGCGGAGCACGAACATGATGGCGGCACTCATAAAGAGCGAAACGAAATAGTAGAAGTTCAAACCAGAGCTGTAATCATTGAACATGAAGAAGAACATGAGCGGCATGATGTACATCATCCATTGCATCATTTTCATTTGCTCAGCCTGTGCGCCGACCATCTGGTCGCGCTGCTGACGGGCCATCATCCAAGAATAGAGTAGCTGTCCTGCGCAGAAGAGGATGCACGTCAGTGACAGGTGGTCGCCGATGAGCCAGAGATTAGTGCCCCACTCGATGATGGGGTCGTAGGTAGAGAGGTCGTCAATCCAGAGGAAACCCTGTCCACGCAGTTGGATGGAGTTAGGTACGAACTGGAACATAGCAATCCAGATTGGCATTTGGATAAGCATGGGCAGGCAACCGCTCAGCGGACTTACACCATACTTTGAATATTCTGCCATCATAGCCTGCTGTTTCTGCATGGCATCCTCGGGCTTGTTGAATTGTTTGGTTGCCTCTTCGAGTTTGGGCTTTAGCACACGCATCTTCGCAGAGCTCATGTAGCTCTTCTTGACCAAAGGATAGGTGATGCCTTTGAGGATAAACGTGATAAGGATAAGCACAATAGCCATATTGATGCCAAAACCGGCAATCATTTCAAAAAGCGGCAGCGTGAACCATCGGTTGATGAAGCGGAAAATTGTCCATCCCAAATAAACAAGATCTTGCATCTCCAGGTCCTTGCCGAAGGTGCTCTGTTCCTCTACGGTCTTCAGCAGGTGGAAATCGTTGGGGCCATAGTAGAATTCAAACTCGGAAGCCTGCTTGCCTGTGGGGTCGAAAAAGGTCTTCATCTGGATGTCGTATTCTTTCAGGTAGCCGCTTCCCTTCTTTTGGGGAACTGATGTGGCGAGGGCGCCTGACTTGAAGTCGTTCTTGGTAATCATCACAGCAGAGAAGAACTGGTTCTTATAGGCAACCCAGTCAAAATCTTCCTCGATGGGCTCGTCCTTGTACTCGCTGGTTTCGCGCAGATAATCGGTTCCGCCCTCCACCTTGTGCCACGTGAGCGAAGCATAGCGGTTTTCAAAGGTAAACCCTTTCTCCTGTTGGCGACACATGTCTCTCCAGTTAACATCCATCGTGTTGGTATTGGGAGCAAAAAGTCCATCCATACCGTTGACTTGCAGCTGCATGTGAAGCATGTAGTCTTGGCCTAAGCGATAGGTCATTGTTACATCCTTGCCTTCGCCAGCCTGTGCTGTGAAAACAACAGTGGAGTCGGTCACCTGAGACGGCTCGAAATAGAGGTCGCTCGTGATGATGTTGCTTTCCTTGGCAGACAACATATAACTGATGCTTTGGTCTTCCTTGTCGAAAAGGGTGAGATCGGGGTTGCCGTCTCGGTCCTTGAAACCTTTGATGACGACTTTCTCTACAGCGGCTCCTTTTGAGTTTAGCGTAAGCTCGAGCTTCGAGTTACGCAAGGTAACTTTCTGTTCCGTTCCTTCAAAGGCATTGTGGAAGAGGGCTGTAGTGTCTGCTAATGCTTTCTGTTTGTTGGCTTCTGCCTTTTTCTCCAGTGCCAATGTCTTTTGTGCTTCGGCTTTCTCGCGGGCAACCTGCTCAATAGAGTCTTTGACAAAAGCCGCACGCTGTTCTTCTTCTGATGGACTCGACCACCAGCTGAATCCGATGAGAACGAGTGCGATGAGCACAAATCCTGTGATAGTATTCTTATCCATTACTTCTTTTTGTTTTCTATTGCTGTTTTAATAAAATCCACGAAAAGTGGATGGGGTTTTAATACGGTCGATTGATATTCTGGGTGGAATTGGGTTCCGATGTACCATTTCAAACCGGGAATCTCCACAATCTCGATGAGGTCGCTTTCGGGATTGCGCCCTACGCATTGCATACCAGCGCGCTCGAACTCTTGTTGGTATTTGTTGTTGTATTCGTAACGATGGCGATGACGCTCATGAACAATACTTTCTTTGTAGATGTCGAGGACGCGAGAGCCTTGGCGGAGCACGCACTCATAGGCTCCGAGTCGCATGGTGCCACCCATATTGGTGATGTTCTTTTGCTCCTCCATGATGTCGATGACGTTATGGGGTGTCTTCTCGTCCATCTCACGGCTGTTGGCATCGGTATAGCCAAGGACGTTACGGGCAAACTCGATGACCATCATTTGCATTCCGAGACATATTCCGAAAGTTGGAATGTCGTGGGTGCGGGTATAGTGAGCAGCCACAATCTTGCCTTCGATGCCACGCTGCCCAAATCCTGGACAGATCATCACTCCGTCAAGTCCCTGTAACTTCTCTGCAACGTTTTCCTCTGTCAGGTTTTCTGAGTTCACAAACTTTAGGATGGTTTTGTAGTCATTATATACACCTGCCTGCATAAGTCCCTCGCGAATGCTCTTATATGCATCCTGCAAATCGTATTTACCAACAAGTCCGATGTGCACCTCTTTTTTTGCCTTGCCCATGCGGTCAAGGAAACTGCGCCAAGGTCCCAAGGCAGGCTTTTCACCCACGGGCATCCCTAATTTCTTGAGGATGGCAGCATCCAACCCTTGATTTTGCATGTTGACGGGAACTTCGTAAATGCTTGGCATATCCTCGCTCTGGATGACGCAGTCGTGGTCAACGTTACAGAATGAAGCCACTTTCCTGAGAATATCATCATTAAGATGCTTTTCCGTGCGCAGCACGAGCACGTCGGGTTGTATTCCTACGCTCTGCAGTTCCTTTACGGAGTGCTGCGTGGGTTTGGTCTTTAGTTCGCCTGCGGCTCTTAGATAGGGTACGTAGGTCAGATGCACGTTGATAGCATTGTGACCCATCTCCCAGCGAAGCTGACGGATGGCTTCCATGAATGGTGCGCTCTCGATGTCGCCGATGGTTCCACCAATCTCGGTGATGACGAAGTCGTAGCCGTATTTCTTGCCGAGCAGTTTTACGTTGCGTTTGATCTCATCGGTGATATGGGGAACGACCTGAATGGTCTTGCCCAAATAGTCGCCGCGCCTCTCTTTGTCAATGACGGCTTTGTAGATTCGGCCCGTCGTTAACGAGTTCGCCTTGGTTGTCTGGATGCCCGTAAAACGCTCATAGTGTCCTAAGTCAAGATCGGTTTCCATGCCGTCCACGGTTACGTAGCATTCGCCGTGCTCGTAAGGGTTCAGCGTACCTGGGTCGATGTTGATGTACGGGTCGAATTTCTGGATGGTAATGTTGTAACCTCTTGCTAGCAAGAGTTTACCGATAGATGACGAGATGATGCCTTTTCCGAGTGAGGAAACCACACCGCCTGTCACGAAGATATACTTTGTTTCAGCCACAATGATGAAATTTTAATTGTCTGTTTTCCTTAAAATTAGTGCAAAGTTACTGCTTTTTCCCGAATTGAGCAAATAAATGGTTTGTTAAACTCGCTAAAATGTATGTTATTTAATGCTTAGATATGATTGTCTCGGAAAAATTTAGTAACTTTGCCCCAAAATATGATATATGAGACTCAGATTTGTTTTTATCATAGTGTTACTCTTTGTTTGGACAGCAAGCTTTTCCCAGTCGCGCAAGAGCAGAGGCAATGCTCAGGCTCCAGTTGACACGGTGCCCGAGCTCGTTAGACAATATCAGGATTCATTGCTTGTGTATAAAGCAATGTTGGATAGCATGGAAAGGGCGAATTCACAGTTAGAGGCCCGTATGGACTCCCGTCTCTATAAGCTCTTTGTTCCCTTGACTTTCTACAAAGGTATATCTCATAATCAATTCAGCTTGCAGAGCAAGGGCAGTTCACTGGTGGAAAGAGAGCTTGACAATGCCCTGCTTAATACGTATCTGAACCGTCCTGACCTCGTAACGATGACTGAAACGCAGCTTGAGTCGGTTAATCAGATAGAGGCTCCCGTCGCAAGAGAGAATACGCAGCTTGAAACCATTATCTCACAAAAAGAGGTACAGAAAGTGGCGGAGCCGGAACTGGCTCCTGTAAATATTGTTGTGAAGAAACCTAATTTCTGGAAATTCTCAGCTGACACGTATTTCCAACTGCTTCAGAACTATGTGTCCACCAACTGGTACAAAGGCGGTGAAAGCAACTATTCGATGATGTCCAGCTTGACGCTTCAGGCTAACTATAACAATAAACAGAAAGTGAAGTGGGATAATAAACTGGAACTGAAACTGGGTATGCAAACCTCTCGTGACGACACGGTTCATAGCGTGAAAACCTCAGAAGACATGATTCGATACACGAGCAAGCTTGGCATACAGGCTTCGCGCCGGTGGTATTATACTTTCCAATCGATAGCGACAACTCAGTTTATGAAGCATTATAACAGTAATAGTCATACTATTACGGCTGATTTCTTTGCTCCTGTAACGTTGAGTATGTCTCTCGGTATGGATTACAATATTGAGTGGTTCAAGAAAAGACTGACGGGAACAGTTCACATGGGTCCCCTGGCGTACAACATGAAATATGTCAATCGTGAGTATTTGGCAGCACGAAATGGCATTGATGAGGGGCGTAAGGTGAAGAACGACTATGGTTCTTTGGTAACGATTGATTTGGAATGGAAAATTTTGAACAATTTGAAGTGGAAGACACATATATACGGATATACAACTTACGAGCGGACAGAGTTTACTTCAGAAAACACGTTCACCTTTCAATTCAATAAATATATTTCCACCAACATCTTTGTGTATCCTCGCTTCGATGACTCCACTAAACGGGACGATCATCATGGCTACTGGCAGTATAAGGAGTATATGTCAATGGGATTCTCATATTCATTTTAATTAATTGAAATCCTGCTCCTTATGAATTGTTTACAAAACTATCCGTTAATACGAATAGTCGGTGTGTTGATAATGGGCGTTTTATTTTGTCGTGAGGTTCCATTCTATGTTCCTACGTGGCTGTTACTTGTCGGCATCTGTGTGACCGTCTGTACTTCTATTGTTTGTAATAAAAAGCCTATTACTTCCACGATTTCACTTTTCCTTTCAACTTTCTTTTTAGGTGGATGGCTTCTGAATCATTGCGAAAATTATTTACGAATCTCTTTTCCTAATCGTCCTGTTCATTATCAGGGTTTCGTCGCTTCTCAACCTCAAATGTATGGTAAGGTGTTTCGTTTCGATTTGCTAATTGTTTCAAAAGAACACCCTTTCGTTGTAAAGGCATCGTTGTTAAATGATCCGACATCAGGCAGGGCTCGGTCTTTGAGGGTCGGTGACGGAATAGAGGCGTTTTCTTTATTGGAAGAACCTGTTGATATGGATGATGTTTCGTCGTATTTGGATTTGCAAAGACTGCATGTACAAGGTCTTTCTGGTACAACCTTTATCGCTTCCCACAATTGGAGTTCTGTTTCGGTTCCCTTGACATCTGTTTCTCGTTTTGAGCGTGCACGTCTTCGCCTACTAAGACTCAGGGAACACGTGAAGGAGAAATTTTCGGAAGCAGGTGTTACAGAGGAGGCTTTGCCTATTCTGTCTGCGATGACACTGGGTGATAGGAGTGGTCTTTCTCGAGAGACAAAGAACGTGTTTGCTATTGCTGGAGTAGGGCATCTTCTTGCCTTATCAGGCATGCATCTTGGTATTTTATATGGTTTACTTATGGTATGTTTTGGAGGCAGACGGAATGGAATTGTGGGACAGAGTATTGCTTTGTCAGCCATCTGGTGTTATGTCTTCTTTGTTGGAATGCCCTTTTCCGTGGTACGTTCTGCCATTATGTGTACTGTTTATGGTCTTGTCTCCTTGCTCAACCGAGATAAGGTGTCGTTGAATGTGTTGGCGTTATCGGCATTTTTGATACTGATTACCTTTCCTTTGTGTTTGTGGGATGTTGGTTTCCAGCTTTCGTTTATTTCGGTCTTGGGAATTCTTTTGGTCTGTAGTCTGAATATAAGGTTTTCTTCAATAGGGATTTTTCAGTATTTATGTTCAGCTTTGCTTGTTTCGTTTGTGGCTCAGCTCATGGTCATGCCTCTTGTTATGCATTATTTTGGGCGTGTTCCTGTTTATTTCCTTTTGACGAACCTTTTTGCGATAACTGTCTCTGCCTTTATTATCATGGGGGCGATAGCGTTACTTTTCCTTTCGTCTATCGGTTTGTGCCATACTTTTTTCGCAGAGATTCTTTCTTATGTCATCGCAGCATTCTATAAGATGTTGCGCATGATAGCATCGTGGCCCTATGCAGATGTTTGCTGTCGTTTGTCACCGATTCAGACGTTGCTATCATATATTCTGATCTTATCCTCAGTATATGTCGTTTATCGTGTCTGGAATAGATGGCGTATGGGACAATAAAAAACCGCCGAGTCTTCAAGACTCAGCGGAATTTTCTCATTTTCTCTGTTCGTTGCTTGAATTACTCAGCAGCAGCGGTGTCAACAGCAGCGGTATCAACAGCAGCAGTGTCAACGAGAGTGTCAACAGCTGTAGAATCAGCAGCCTCAGCGGGCTTAGCGTTGTTACCACAAGATGCGAATGAGATAGCTGCTACAGCTACGAACATTAAAACCAATTTCTTCATTTTCTTTGCTTTTTAAATCTGTAAAACAATCATTTGTTTATTAAAACGATGCAAAGGTAAGTATTTTTTTTATACGTTGTTCTTTTTTTCTAAACTTTTTTTGTCTCTTTTTGTAACTTTTTTGCAAATCGCTAAAAATCAGACAATTACAAATTGTTAATTTTTGTCAATAAGTTTGTGCGCCCGCACAGAGAGGTGAATTTTATATAAATAAAGCGTTTTATAGGTCTTTTCTTGCCTTTGTCTTTTTCATGGTGTTTCGAATGTTTTTTCTTAACTTTTTTGTACCTTTGCATCCGCTTATATAATATAATAAGGTATAACGCAATATGACGGATTTCTCAGAATCTGTGATTATATGATAGATAGTTCAATCTTTCAAGGCAAAAAGGCGGCATACTATACGTTGGGTTGTAAGCTGAATTTCTCTGAGACTTCAACCTTTGGTGAGTTGCTTCGTCAGATGGGGGTTCGCACGGTGGAAAAGGGTGAGCAGGCGGATATATGTTTAATCAATACCTGTTCTGTTACAGAGACGGCCGATCACAAATGCCGTCAAATGATTCATCGTATGGTTCGTCAGCATCCTACGGCTTTGGTTGTTGTGACAGGATGTTATGCTCAGCTTGAAGCTGAAAAAGTGAGTCGCTTTGATGGGGTTGACCTTGTCCTGGGGGCTCAGGAAAAGGCTCGTTTAATTCAATTTCTCTCTGAGGCGTGGGTAAGGCGAACTGCTATGAGTGAATCGTTGTCCTTACATGAATATCATGCTGTGGATAAGACGAAAGATATTACTTCTTTTGCTCCTTCATGTTCACGTGGCAACCGAACCCGCTATTTCCTGAAAGTTCAGGACGGTTGCAATTATTTCTGCACCTACTGCACCATTCCCTATGCACGTGGATTCTCCCGTAATCCTTCCATCGATTCTTTGGTTCGGCAAGCAAAGCAAGTGGCAGACGAAGGAGGTAAAGAGATTGTTTTGACGGGGGTAAATATCGGAGACTTCGGACAAACAACCGGTGAGCATTTTCTTGACTTGATCAAGGCTCTTGATCAAATAGAAGGCGTGAAGCGGTATCGAATCAGCAGTCTTGAGCCCAATCTGTTGTCGGACGAGCTGATAGAGTATTGTGCCCAGAGTCGTGCTTTCATGCCTCATTTCCACATCCCCCTGCAGAGTGGTTCCGATGAAGTGTTGAGGTTGATGCATCGTCGTTACGACACCTCTCTTTTTGCTCATAAGATACAGCTCATCAAGTCATTCATGCCCGATGCTTTTATTGGTGTTGATGTAATGGTTGGGACGCGTGGTGAGTTGCCGGAGTATTTCGAGGCTTGCTATGATTTCCTACGGTCGTTGGATGTCACCCAACTGCATGTCTTTCCATACAGCGAGCGTCCAGGAACAGCGGCATTGAATATCCCCTATGTCGTTTCTGACAAAGAAAAGAAGCTTCGCTCCAAACGTTTACTGGAACTTTCCGACGAGAAGACCCATGCTTTCTATCAGCGACATATAGGTCAGCAAGCGGAAGTGCTTTTTGAGCGTGCACCAAGAGGTAGGGCTATGCATGGTTTTACCCGCAATTATATCCGTGTGGAACTTCCCCCGTCGATGGCATGCGAGGAGTATGACAACGAACTGTTGCAGGTTCGACTTGGTGAGTTCAATCACGACAAGACTGCATTGAGGGCAGAGGTCCTTTGAGATGACGACATTATATATAAATAAGGTATATGACAAAAACGGCGATAGTCATTCTTAATTGGAACGGCAGGAAGATGCTTGAACAGTATCTTCCAACTGTGTTGCATTATTCTGCTGAAGAGGCCGAGGTCGTGGTGGCAGACAATCATTCCACCGACGACTCTGTGAGCTACTTGCAAGAGAACTTTCCGCAGGTGCGCGTGATTGTGCTCAATAAGAACTATGGTTTTGCGGAAGGGTATAATCAAGCCTTGCGCCAGGTGGAGGCTGAATACTACATTTTGCTTAATAGCGATGTCGAAGTCACCGAACATTGGCTTACGCCTCTCGTTTCTTATATGGATGCCCATCCGAGTATTGCTGCTTGCCAGCCGAAGTTGCTCTCCGTTTTTAGCCGTCAAAGTTTTGAATATGCAGGTGGTTGTGGCGGTTTTATTGATCGCATGGGCTATCCCTTCTGTCGCGGTCGTTTGTTTGATACCGTGGAATCAGATAATGGACAATACGACGAGCCGTGTGAAGTGATGTGGGCGACGGGTGCCTGTCTGTTTATCCGTAGCAAGGACTATTGGGAGGTGGGGGCACTTGACGGACGTTTCTTTGCCCATAACGAAGAGATTGACCTGTGTTGGCGCTTACGTCTCATGGGACGCTCTGTTTTATGTCTGCCTCAAAGTGTTGTTTACCATGTTGGAGGTGGAACTTTAGCAAAGGGGAATCCCATGAAGACTTTCCTCAATTTCCGCAACAATCTGACCATGCTATACAAGAATTTGCCTGACAAAGAATTGCGGTCTGTGATGCGTTGGCGTTGGTTCTTGGATTATTTGGCGGCGTGGCAGACGCTGATATTGAACAGAAACTGGGGAGACTTCTGTGCCATCTACCGTGCTCGTAAGGCTTTTTGCAAGTGGAAATCAGAGTTCAGAGCCGATCGTGAGCGTATTCAGAAGAGTAGGGTAGTAAAGCGAGTTCCCGAGCGAAAGGACTTCTCTTTGTTATGGCAATATTATGCGAAGCGTCATCGTTGCTATTCCGAACTTCCGCTGGTATGAGGAAAAGTAGGACTTGTCAATAAAAAGGTATGGGGATATGTCGGCTGACATATCCCCATATTGTTTGTTTGGAATAAGATGTTTTTATAATGGGCTTAAGCCTCGGCTTCAGGTATTACTGAAACAACACTCTTGTTGTGTGAGCCCTTGTGGAAGTTGACGGTTCCGTCAACGAGAGCGAACAGGGTGTCGTCCTTGCCGATACCAACGTTGTTACCTGGGTTGTGCTTAGTGCCGCGCTGGCGAACAATGATGTTGCCGGCAATCACTTTCTGACCACCGAAAATCTTGATGCCTAATCTTTGCGAAGCTGATTCGCGTCCGTTCTTAGAACTACCTACACCTTTTTTATGTGCCATACCGTGTCCTCCTTAAGCGATTACTTGTTTAACTTCAACCTGAGTGAACTGCTGGCGGTGACCGTTCTTCTTGCGATAGTCCTTGCGGCGCTTCATCTTGAAGACGATGACTTTCTCGCCCTTCACGAGCGGGTTCACTACTTCAACTACTACCTTGGCACCTTCTACAGTAGGTGCGCCCACTGTGACAGCACCCTCGTTATCAACGAGCAGCACTTTGTCAAACTCAACAGTCTTGCCTTCCTCGGCATCCTTGATGCGGTTGACGAAGAGCTTCATGCCCTGCTCAACCTTGAACTGTTGACCGTTAATTTCTACGATTGCGTACATTATTAAATATATAAACGGTTTTTTCCGCCAGGCGATGGGCTTCGTGTCCATGCTTTTCCGAGCCTGTACGGACTAAATCGGGCACAAAGTTACTAAATATTGTTGAGAGACGAGAGTTGTAAGATGAAAGAACCTCATTTTTTAACTTAGATTAACCATAATGAAAAAAGCGACGACCTTCGCAGGCTATCGCTTTTATCTTCAATAGGTATTAGTCCTCTTTAAGGTAAAAAGATTGTTTTCAGGATAACGTTGCAAAGATAAGTCATTTTTTAATATGAACAAAGCTTTTTTGAAAGTTTTTTGTAAAAAAGTTTTTGTGTGCCCGCACAATTTCAGATGGGTATAGAAAAAACACAAACACACACTTTTTTCTTGATTTTTTATGTTAACTTTGCATGCGAGAATGGTTTAAAACCCGTTCAAGCAATCTACATACATCATAATCAAAAATTCAAAAGAGATGAAAAATCAGATGTTATTTGCCCTATTGTTATTGGGGTCGTCTGTGTCATTGGCACAACAACGCCATGAGATTTCACTTCGCGATTGGCAGTTCTCTCACGACGAACACAGTTGGGAATCTGTGCAAGTACCTCATGACTGGGCCATCAGCGGCCCTTTTGATAAGAAGTGGGACTTGCAGGTTGTTGCCATTGTGCAGAACGGAGAGAAGGAGAAATCGGAGAAATCCGGTCGTTCAGGTTCTCTGCCTTGGATTGGCAAGGGCTTTTACAAAACCTCGATTCATGTTGATGAACCATTTGGCCGAGCCGAGCTTGTGTTTGATGGTGCCATGAGTGAACCCGTTGTCTATGTCAATGGAAACGAGGCTGGACATTGGGCGTATGGCTATAACGCATTTCGTATAGACGCAACACCTTATTTAATTAAAGGAGACAACACGGTTGAGGTTCGTCTGAACAATGTGGAGGAGAGCAGCCGATGGTATCCAGGTGGCGGTCTCTATCGTCCTGTCAAGTTGGTGTTGACCCAAGAGTCTTCGGTAGATCCGTGGTCAACCTACTTCCGCACGCTTAGTGCCGATGAGAAAGAGGCTTGGGTTTCTTTGGAGACGTCACTCCGTGGCATCGACCGCGACAAGGATTTTCGTCTAAATGTGATGTTGACCGATGCTGATGGCCGTGAGCACAAGGTCTTCGATTCCCAGCCTGTTGCGGGCGGTGTGGTGAATGCTGTTGCACGTATTGCACAACCCCAGCTGTGGTCACCAGAGCATCCTGCGCTCTATCGTTTGGACATGCGCTTATATAAGGGAGATACACTCGTTGATCACTATGTGCAGAACGTTGGCATTCGCACATTGAGCGTCGATGCCGAGCACGGATTCCGTCTCAATGGTGAGAGTCGGAAGCTGAAGGGCGTGTGTCTGCACCACGATCTCGGTCCCCTTGGAGCGGCCGTCAACAAGGCAGCCCTTATCCGTCAGGTACGCATTCTCAAGGATATGGGATGTGATGCCATCCGTACTTCTCATAATATGCCGTCCACCATGCAGATGGAGGTTTATGACTCGCTGGGAATGATGGTGATGGCGGAGAGTTTCGATATGTGGATATATCCCAAATGCAAGAATGGATATGCTCGTTTTTTCAAGGAGTGGAGCGACCGCGACATGGAGAACCTTGTGCGTAATCATCGCAACCATCCCTCACTTGTCATGTGGTCTATCGGCAATGAGATTCCTGAGCAGTGGAGTCAGGAGGGAGTCTATTATGCCAAGCGTCTGCAAGACATCTGCCATCGTCTCGACCCTTCGCGCACAGTCACACAGGGAATGGACCGTGTTGACAACGCGCTTGCATCGGGTTTCGCACAGGTGATGGACGTTCCAGGTTTCAACTATCGAATACACAAGTATGATACGGGCTTCCCTCTGCTTCCGCAGGGGTTCTTGCTGGGTTCCGAGACGGCATCTACTGTCAGCTCTCGTGGTGTCTATAAGTTCCCTGTGGAGTATTCCAACCATAAAACCTACGAAGACGGACAATGCTCCAGCTACGATGTGGAATACTGCTCATGGAGCAACCTTCCTGATGATGATTTCATTCTGCAGGATGACCGTCCGTGGACCATCGGCCAATTCGTGTGGACGGGCTTTGACTATCTTGGTGAGCCCACTCCCTACGACGGCTACTGGCCTTCCCGCAGTTCCTATTTTGGGATCTGCGACCTTGCGGGTCTCCCCAAAGACCGTTACTATCTTTATCGCTCAGTGTGGAACAAACAAGAGCACACCATCCATCTGTTGCCTCATTGGACATGGCCTGGTCGCGAGGGACAGACGACTCCTGTCTATTGCTACACCGACTACCCGTCGGCAGAACTTTTTGTGAATGGCAAGAGCCAGGGGCGTATCTCGAAGAATCCCAATCTTACAAAGCTCAATTCCGAGCAGTCGCTCGACCGCTACCGCCTTCGTTGGAACGACGTGAAGTATGAACCAGGGGAGATTCGTGTCGTTGTCTATGATGCTCAGGGAAATCAGGCTGGGGAACAGACATTACGCACGGCAGGCAAACCCGCATGTGTGAAGTTGGAGAGTGACCGTGAGTGGCTCCATGCCGATGGAGATGACCTTGCGTATATCACCGTCTCACTTACCGACAAGCAGGGTAATGAGATTCCTAATGCCACAGACCAGTTTGAGTTCCAGGTCACGGGGGCGGGGCATTACCGTGGAGCATGTAACGGTGATGCCACCTCTCTCGAACCTTTCACGGAGCCTCGCATGCGTCTCTTCAGTGGAAAGCTTGTTGTTACTGTTCAGGCAGCAACGACTCCTGGTCAGCTTCGACTGCTTGTTAAAGACAAGACCCATCGTGCGCTCAAAGCAACAATTGACATTCCTGTGAGGTAAAAAAGAAGAGGGTTGTGTCGATTTGAATCGGTACAACCCTCTGTTTGTTTTTATCTATTTTCTTTGACTATTTGCTTCTTTTATCTTACCAACGTAGGCATCGATGACCGCCACAGCCGTGATGTTAACCACATCGCGAACACTTGCGCCAAAGTCGATGAAGTGGATGGCTTTATTCAGTCCCATCTGGATAGGACCGATAATTTCCACATCTGCATTCAGCGATTGCAGCATCTTGTAGCTTGAGCGGGCGGAAGTCAGGTTCGGGAACACCAGCGTGTTGACATCCTTGCCTAAAAGTTTCGTGAACGGATACTGGGTGTCGCGCAGCTCCTTGTCGAGTGCGAAGCCGATCTGGATTTCACCATCGACCACCAGTTCTGGAACCTCCTTGTGAAGCTTTTCGACTGCCTTTTTCACTTTCAAGGCTCCGTCGCTGAACGAGCTGCCGAAGTTAGAGTGGCTGATGAGTGCGATGACGGGCTTTTCATTGAAGAATTCCACGGCGTTGGAGCTGAGTTTGGTGATGTCAACAAGCGTGTCGGTATCGGGGTTCTCGTTCACCAGCGTGTCAGCGATGTAGAGCGTTCCGCGTGGTGAGTTGATGATGTGCATGGTACCGAAGTGTTTATATTCGGGTCTTATACCGATGACTTCATTGATAACCTTGATGGTATTCGAGTATTTTGTATAGAGGCCAGTGATGAATGCGTCAGCTTCTCCTGTCTCGACCATCATCATGCCGAAGTAGTTGCGCTCGAACATCTTGTCGTTGGCCTCCTGATAGGTGTAGCCCTCGCGTTGGCGCTTGTTGGTGAGAATCTGTGCGTAGCGTTCCCGTCGCTCCTGTTCAGAGGGGTGTCGCAGGTTCACCACCTCGATTCCTTCAAGGCTGAGGTCGAGCTCGTCGGCCATGTGTGCGATAATTTCGTCGTTGCCCAGCAGGATGGGTTGGCAGATTCCTTCCGACTTTGCCTGCACAGCTGCTTTCAGCATGGTGGGATGGGTACCCTCGGCAAAGACCACCCGTTGTGGGTGAGCTGCCGCTGTGGTATAAAGTTTCTGTGTCAATTTCGTCTCCTGCCCGAGCATGACGGAGAGCGAGTCTTTGTAGGCTTCCCAGTCCTCAATCTGTCGGCGTGCGACTCCGCTGTCGATGGCGGCTTTTGCCACCGCTGCAGAGACTTCGGTGATGAGTCTCGGATCGACGGGTTTCGGGATGAAGTAGTCGGGGCCAAAGGTGAGGTTGTTCACCTTATAGACATCGTTGACTACGTCGGGAACGGGTTGCTTGGCAAGGTCGGCAATAGCGAGCACGGCTGCCATTTTCATTTCTTCGTTGATGGCGCGTGCGTTCACGTCGAGTGCCCCGCGGAAGATGTAGGGGAATCCAATGACGTTATTGATTTGGTTGGGATAGTCGGAGCGGCCTGTTGCCATCAGTACGTCCGAGCGGCTGGCTATGGCATCCTCATAGGAAATCTCCGGGACGGGATTGGCCAGCGCGAAGACGATCGGTTTGGGAGCCATTGAGCGTATCATGTCCTGTGTGAGGATGTTTCCCTTTGACAGTCCTACGAAGACATCAGCATCCTTGATGGCTTCCTCCAATGTATGAATGTCTAATCGGTCGGTAGCAAAGAAACGCTTCTGTTCGGTCAGCTTCTCGCGGTCGCTGGTGATGACTCCCTTCGAGTCGAGCATGACGATGTTCTCCTTCCGTGCTCCCAATGCCATGTAGAGCTTGGTGCATGAGATGGCAGCTGCTCCGGCACCGTTCACGACGATGCGCACGTTCTCGATGCGCTTGCCAGCCACTTCGAGGGCGTTCTTCAGACCTGCTGCGGAGATGATGGCGGTACCGTGTTGGTCATCGTGCATGACGGGAATGTCGAGCGTGTTCTTCAATCGGTTCTCAATGTAGAAGCATTCAGGTGCCTTGATGTCTTCGAGGTTGATGCCTCCGAAAGTGGGGGCGATGCGTTCCACCGCCTCACAGAATTTCTCCGGGTCTTTCTCGTCTATCTCGATATCGAAAACGTCAATACCGCCGTATATTTTGAAGAGCAGTCCTTTTCCTTCCATGACGGGCTTGCCGCTGACGGCACCGATGTCGCCAAGTCCCAGCACGGCTGTTCCATTGGAGATGACAGCCACGAGGTTTCCCTTGTCGGTGTATTTGTAGGCATTGTCGGCGTTCTCCTGAATCTCCAGACAAGGGTATGCCACACCAGGTGAGTAAGCCAGGCTTAAGTCGGTTTGTGTGCGATAGGGTTTGGTGGGTTTAACCTCAATCTTTCCAGGCCTGCCCGACTGGTGATATGCCAGGGCGGCATCTTTCGTAATCTTTACCATAATGATGTTTGTTTATGTGAAGTCTTGCGCAAATTTACACAAAAATCCCGAAATAGTTAAACAGAAGTGAAGAAAAATGGTTTTTTTCATGAAATGTTAGTAGAAAAACCATTAAATTGACAGCGGTTTTCCTGCTTTTTTTGTATCTTTGCCGAAAACAATGTGTTGAATTATGGCTAAGAACATCAATCCCGAAGCCTACAGAGAAAGCCTGAGGTGGAAGATTCTCCAGGTCGCCATGCGCGAGTTCATGTCTAAAGGCATCCGAGCCGTGAAGATGGACGATATTGCCTATCATCTGACAATCTCCAAACGAACCCTCTATGAGGTGTATTCCAACAAGGAAGTTCTGCTCTTGGAGAGCATCCGCTACATGGAGGAGCAGAACAACCGCCACATGATGGAGTTCTCTGCAAGCAAGGAGTATCATGTGATAGATATTCTCATGGAGTTCTACCACATGCAGATGGACATGCTTTCCCACATCATCCCGGAGTTCCTGTTGGAGCTTCAGCGCTATCCGCTCGTGATGGAGTATATTGGAGAGTGCCGCAAGCTCCGTGACATACAGAAGAGGGATTTCTTCCAGCGCGGGGTTGCCGACGGCTATTTCCGTGCCGACGTGGACTATGAGATTGTTTCTCGCATCGGCGAGGCATCGATGAACCACGTGATGGAGTCGCGCATGTATAATGACTACGAATTGAAACACATCTTCCGCAACATCATCCTGCTCTTTATCCGGGGGTTCTGCACGGAGAAGGGCATTGCCGAGATTGACATGCGGATGAAGGAGGAGAAAGAGTAGGGAGGTGAGCGTATGATTGACGGACAAAAGAAACGGGCAGCCCTGTTCGACCTCGATGGAGTCATCTTCGACACCGAGCCCCAGTACTCCATCTTCTGGGGTGGTGAGTGTCGCCGCTACTTCCCTGAGCGTCCGGGGCTTGAGAATGAGATCAAGGGGCAGACACTTACCCAGATCTACGGGTCGGTCTTTGCATCCCTGCAGGATGAGCAACCTAAGATCACGCAGCGCCTGAATGACTTCGAGCGGCAGATGAGCTTCGACTATGTGAGAGGCTTCGAGCTGTTCATTAAAGGACTGAAGGAAAAGGGAATCCTGACGGCGGTAGTGACGAGCAGTAATCAGGAGAAGATGAAGAACGTGCGCCGCGAACATCCCGAGTTCGATTTGTACTTCGACGCCGTGCTGACCTCAGAGGATTTCACGCAGAGCAAACCCCATCCCGACTGCTATCTGAAGGCTGCGGAGAGACTGGGCGTCAGCCCCGGCGAGTGCGTGGGTTTCGAAGACAGCTTCAACGGCTTGCGCTCGGTGCGCTCGGCTGGCATGCTCGTGGTAGGACTTGCCACGACAAACAGTTGCGAGGCCATTGCTCCCTTTGCAGATATAGTGGTGGATGATTATAATAATGCGGAACTTTCCACGTTATTCATATAAAAAATGAGTATGTTGAAACGCTTGCTGAATATTGGAGGATGGTTGCTTCTGACGGGCATGTTGAGCCTGTCTTTTTTCACTTCGTGTAGTGATGATTTCGATTCGTTCTCCTCATCCCCCGACAAGCTCCTGACCTTTTCCACCGATTCCGTCAGGCTCGACACCGTGTTCAGCAACGTACCCTCGGCCATGCGCTCCTTCTGGGTCTATAATCATTCTGGCGACGGTCTCCGCTGTTCCAACATCCGGCTTGAGCACGGCAACCAAAGCGGCTTTCGCGTCAATGTGGACGGCATCTACTTAGGCTCCTCCGCTGGCTATCAGACAAGCGATGTCGAGATTCGCAAGGGCGATAGCATCCGCGTCTTCGTGGAGCTGACGTCGGCCTATAATCATGGCGATTCCCCGTCATATCTTGAAGACAACCTCGTCTTCCGGTTGGAGAGTGGAGTGGAGCAGAAGGTGAACCTCAACGCCTATTCGTGGGACGCGACCCTCTTGCGCGACGTGCATATCACCACCGACACCCTGATAGCCTCGTCGAAGCCCATCGTCATCTATGGCGGCATCAAGGTGGACAGCCTTGTCACGCTGACGATTGGAGCAGGAACCACCCTCTATTTTCATAACGATGCCGGCATCGATGTCTATGGGCGCCTGTTCTGTCAGGGAACTGCAACCGACAACGTCGTGCTTCGTGGAGATCGCATCGACCGCATGTTCGATTACCTGCCCTACGACAACGTGAGCGGACAGTGGCAAGGCATTCACCTCCATGAGTCTTCCTACGGAAACCAACTGCTCTATACCGACCTTCATTCCGCTTTCGACGGGATTGTCGCTGACTCGGCAGACATCGAGAAGCTCAAGTTGGAACTGCTTTCCTCCACCATCCACAACTGTCAGGGGGGAGGACTGTTGGCGCAGCATTGCCAGATGCGCGTCATCAACAGCCAGATTACCAATACGGAGTACTTCTGTGCTGAGTTCGAGGGTGGAATCGTCGATATCAACTCCTGCACCATTGCCCAGTTCTATCCTCTGGGTGGATCGGCCGTCGCCCTTAGCTGTACTGATGAGAGATTCCCCATGGAGCGCTTTACCTGTACGAACACCCTGATTACAGGCTACGGCTCTGATGTCTTCCTCATTTATGCGGATACCACCTCCCTCAACAGCTATCAGTTCGACCATTGCGTCATTCGCACCCCGCGCATCGAGACCGCTGATAGCGTCCATTTCACCCATGTCATCTACGAAGACCCTCAAGACACCCTGGGTCTCGGATACAACCACTTCGCCAAGATTGACCTTAACAACCTTCAATACGACTTCCGGCTCGACAGCCTGAGCGTTGCCATTGGCAAGGCTGACCCCGCAACAGCCTTCCCCGTTGACCGCAACGGCATCACCCGCAAGGAAACACCCGACATCGGAGCGTATGAATACAAACCTCAAGAATAGAGAACTTAAATCCTAAATACATAACCATCATGAAGAATATCAGAATAGAAATACAGATGCAGTTCTGTTCGATGGAGGAGCTTTCCGTCGATGAGCGCGAACTGGTGGAGGCTGCTATCAAGGCTACCGACAATTCCTATGCCAAGTACAGCCATTTCCACGTGGGAGCCGCTTTGAGGCTTGCCGATGGTTCCATCGTCATTGGAGCCAATCAGGAGAATGCCGCCTTCCCCTCGGGACTTTGTGCCGAGCGTTCCGCCATCTTCGCTGCACAGTCCCAGAAACCCCATGAGGCCATCACAATGCTCGCTATTGCCGCCAAGAACAGTAACGGTCTTATGCCCGACCCCATCTCGCCGTGTGGTGCCTGCCGGCAGGTGATGCTTGAGATGGAAGACCGCTATCAACGCCCCCTGGAAGTACTCCTCTACGGTACTCGAGGTATTTATCGTGTTCAAAGTGTCAAAGATCTCATGCCCCTCATCTTCGTTGATTCCAACATGCATTAAAGGCTTTTTCTACTGCAAATTTACGCCCAAAAGCAGGACGGGAAAAATTTTCCGCTCGCAAAATCTTTCATTTAACGGACGTTAACTAAAAACCGACATGCAAATGAGTTACGGCTGTTCCGAGCCCGTCGTTAGCCTGCCCTGTGGCGGGCATTTCGATGGAAGGTGGCCGACGGAAGCTGCTTCCGTGATGGTCGTTTACTTACCTTCCAACCAACATCGGAAACTGATGGATGATGGGCATTTTTTTTACTGGACAAAAACGTAAATGTCAATTTTGTCAATTTTGTCAATTGTCAATTCAGGGGCGTTTTGGCCGTGCAGAAAAATTTCCGCCTATATATATAATATATAATAAAATAAATATATATATAATTAATATAGTTAACTTATTCCCCGCGCATGAGAATGGCCCCCGTGACTCCCGAAAATGACAAAATTGACGATTGACAAAATTGACATTTTTACATTTTACCCCTATTTTTAGGCGTTTTTAACTCCAATTTTGTCATTTTTGTCCCTACTTTTGTCATTTTCACCCCCTACCATTTACCAATTTTGGGTACAAAATGATGGAGAAAATGATGGAAAATAATGCAAAAAATGATGGAAAATGACATAAAATGATGCAAAAAAAGTGGCAATCCCGTTCTGAGATTGCCATTTTTTTGTGATTAAATTGCATCGTAATGCATGCTTGGAAGTGCCTCGCACTACCCGCAACAGAAGAGAACGATGAGCTGCGCCGTGAAAATTCGCAGGAACATGCTCAGGGGATAGACTGTGGAATAGCCGATGGCGGGAGCCTCCTTCGAGCACGAAGCGTTGGCGTAGGCCAGTGCTGGCGGGTCGGTATAGGTTCCTGCAAGCGTTCCCATGATGGTGAAGTAGTTGAACTTGTAGCGCAGGCGCGCGATGGTTCCCACAATCAGAATTGGGATGATGGTGATGAGGAAACCCGTGCCGACGTACTTCAGTCCGTCTCCGGCAACGACGGTGTCCCAGAACCCTGCTCCTGCCTTGATGCCCACGCTGGCGAGGAAAAGCACAAGACCAATCTCGCGCAGCATCATGTTGGCAGACGTCGTGGTGTAGGTGACGAGCTTCATGCGGTAGCCAAAGCGTCCGATGAGGATGGCTATGATGAGCGGTCCGCCTGCAATACCGAGCTTCAGGGGAACGGGCATGCCCGGAATGGCAATGGGCAGGCTTCCGAAGAGTATTCCCACGATGATGCCGATGAAGATGGTGGCAATGTTGGGTGCGTCGAGACGCTTCACGGAGTTACCCATGAGGTCGGCAACACGGTTGACGTTCTCCTCGGGTCCTACAACCATGATCTTGTCGCCCACGTGGAAGTGGTGGTCGCGAGAAGCAAAGAGGTCGATGCCCTGGCGTGTGATACGGGTCACGTTGACACCGTAAACGCTGGAGAAGTGCATCTTGCCAAGAGTCTTTCCGTTCATCTTCGGATTCGTCACGACGATGCGCTTGGAGATCATGGGCTGCTTGGTGTCCTCAACGACCCAATCCTCGTCAATTTTCGGGCCGATGAATGCTTGGATGGCATCGGCGTCGGCTTCGGCACAGACGACGAGCATCTTGTCGCCAAGGCTAAGCGTCGTGTTGCGGTTGGGAATGAGGATGTCGTCCTCGTGGAGGATTCTCGTGCAGACGATGTCGCGGTTCAGGAACTCGGAAATCTGCATCAGCGTGCGCCCGGTGATGAACTCGTTGGTCACCTTCAGGTGGAGCTGATAGGGTTTGGCATGCGGATTCTCGGCCTCTGCCTCGTTCAGTTTCTCCTCTTCATTCTCCAAGTCGATACCGCAGATGTAGCGGACGGCAATGGTGGCTCCGATGATGCCGACAACGCCCAAGGGGTAGGCACAGGCATAGCCTGAGGCAATCTGCGGAACGTCGCCTGCGGCAAAGACTGATGTCAGCGCCTCGTTGGCGGCACCGAGTCCGGGCGTGTTGGTGACGGCTCCGTAGAGTGTGCCGACCATCATGGGAAGGTTATGGGCATTGGTGGTGTCGAAGAAAAGATAATAGCAGGCAAACATCACCGCGATGTTCAGCAGGATGGCTGACGTGGAGAGCAGGTTGAGCGTCACTCCACCTTTGCGGAAGCTCTCGAAGAAGCCGGGACCGACCTGCAGACCGATGCAGAAGACAAAAAGAATCAGTCCGAAGTCCTGCACGAAGGTGAGGATGGGGGTGGGGCCCGTGAAGCCTATATGTCCAGCCAGGATTCCTGCGAAGAGAACGAAGGTCACTCCTAAGGAGATGCCGAATATCTTCACCTTGCCCAACAGTACTCCGATGGCGATGACAAGTGCATAAAGCAATGTGATATGCGCCACGGACTCTGAGTTTGTAAACAGGTTGATTAACCAGTCCATATTTCTACATGCTGTTTGTTCATGAATGGGAAAAGGGAAGAATGAGGGCTCTTATGCCTTTTCATTCTTCCCCTGTCCACTATTTTGATTATGCTCCTTTGATGGCTGCTACGCCTGGGAGTACCTTGCCCTCGATGGCCTCGAGCAGGGCACCGCCACCAGTAGAGATGTAGCTCACCTGGTCGGCCATGCCGAACTTGTTGATGCAAGCCACGGAGTCACCGCCTCCAATGAGTGAGAAGGCACCGTTGGCAGTAGCCTTGGCGATAGCGTCGGCAATGGCCTTGGAACCGCCGATGAAGTTGTCGAACTCAAATACGCCGGCAGGACCGTTCCACAGGATGGTCTTGGCATTCTCGATGGCGGCAGCGAAAGCCTTGCGGGTCTCGGGACCTGCATCGAGGCCTTCCCATCCCTCGGGAATGGCGTTGGCGGGGCATACCTGTGTGTTGGCATCGTTGGCAAATTTGTCAGCAGCGATGCAGTCGGTACCGAGCACGAGGTTCACACCGTTCTCCTTGGCCTTCTTGATCACGTCGAGCGCAACGTCGAGCTTGTCCATCTCAACGATGGAGTTACCAATCTCGCCGCCCTGAGCCTTGGCGAAAGTGTAGGTCATACCACCGCAGAGGATGAGGTTGTCAACCTTACCGAGCAGGTTCTCGATGATGCCAATCTTGGTGGAGACTTTCGAGCCGCCCATGATGGCTGTGAACGGACGCTTGATGTTGGAGAGGATATTGTCAACGGCATTCACCTCTTTCTCCATGAGCAGACCCAACATCTTCTCGTCGGCATCAAAGTAGTCGGCGATGACGGCGGTGGAGGCGTGCTTGCGGTGAGCGGTTCCGAAGGCATCCATCACGTAGCAGTCGGCATAGGAAGCCAATGTCTTGGCAAACTCCTTCTGGCTCTCCTTCATGGCTTTCTTAGCCTCGTCGTACTCGGGTGTGCCTTTCTCCACGCCAACGGGCTTTCCTTCTTCCTCGGGATAGAAGCGGAGGTTCTCCAGCAGGAGCACTTCGCCGGCCTTCAGGGAAGCAGCTTCGTCCTGAGCCTTTGCACAGTCGGGAGCGAATGTAACGGGAGCATCCAGGGCAGCGGCTACTGCGTCCTTGATCTGTCCGAGTGAGAACTTGGGGTTCACCTTGCCTTTGGGCTTACCCATGTGGCTCATGATGATGAGCGCGCCACCATCGTTGAGAATCTTCTTCAGTGTGGGCAGGGCACCGCGGATACGGGTGTCGTCAGTAATCTTACCATTCTCATCAAGGGGCACGTTGAAGTCAACGCGCACGATTGCCTTCTTACCGGCAAAGTTGAATTCGTTGATTGTCATATTGCTTTTAATTTAAAAAGGGTTAATATATAATGTTGCAAAGATAATAAAAAAATATGGAATAAACATTGAATCGCCTGTTTTTTTTTAATCGGAGGATTTTTTGTCCTTATGGCCTTGTCTTTGTCGGATAATAATTGTAGTTTTGCAGGGCTAACGATAAGGAAAAAATGATTACCTGGCTACTTGCAGGGCTGTTTACTTTTGTGGAGCTGAACTGTGAAAATCTGTTCGACTGCATCAACGACTCGCTGAAGCACGACGAGGAGTTTCTTCCGGAAGGAAGCTACGCCTGGACTCGCACCCGCTATTGGCAGAAGCTGAACGGGGTGGGACAGACCATCGCGGCGTGTGGCGGTGAGGATGCGTCGGGGACATTGCCCGACTTGATTGCCCTGTGCGAAGTGGAAAGTGACACCTGTCTCTTCGACCTCACCCGCCGTTCATTGCTTCGTTCTGCACGCTATGAGTATGTGATGACCCATTCGCCTGACCGACGAGGGATTAACGTGGCGTTACTCTGGTCGCCCTTCACGTTCCGGCTCTTGGGCAGTTCGTCCTTCCGCATACAGCCGTGGGGAAAGCTGCCACCCACACGTGATGTGCTCTATGCCTATGGGCAAACGCAGGGTGGCGACACGTTGCACGTCTTCGTGGTGCATGCACCCAGTCGGTTGGGAGGGAGAAGGGAATCGGAAAAATATCGTTTGCGGGTGTCCCAATGTATTTGTGCCGCCGTTGACTCCATTCAACAGCTGCATCCTTCTGCTCGCATCCTTGTCGCAGGAGATTTTAATGCCTACACCAAGGAGAAGAGCATCCGCAGTCTGCAGAAGTGTGCTCTCAGCGACATTTCCGAACATGCCCGAGGGCTGCATGGTGCAAAGGGTACTTACCGTTATCGCGGAGAGTGGCGCAGCCTCGACCATGTTCTCACAAGTCCTCCTCTGCAGCAGCTTCTCCGCAGGTGCTTCATCCTCGATGTGCCTTTCCTGCTGGAGAACGATGAGCAGTACGGCGGAAAGAAACCTTTCCGAACCTATCTGGGACCACGCTACATCGGAGGATTCAGCGACCACCTTCCGCTTGTGGCACAATTTGAGTTCTGACAATCAAAGGGAGACTTCAATATTCTCTTCACCATCGGCGCTGCTTTCTCCATGGGGGAGCGCGTCGTCGTTGTGAAGGATGAAGTCGCCTTCGGCACCGAGACTGTCGGCATCGAGTGTGTCGCGTCTTGACGAATAGTAGCTCTGGCAGTTATACATGCCGTTGGTGATGTCGGCATCCTTGGGCTTCTCAAATTTGGCGTGATACTGTTTGAAAGCGGGATCGTTCAACACGGACTCTATGAAGTTGCCGCAAATGGGGAGTGCCGTGCGTGAACCTTGACCAAGAGCTCCGGTTCGGAAGTGGATGCAACGGTATTCACCGCCCACCCATGCGCCAACGACCAAGCGGGGACTGACTGCCATGAACCAGGCGTCGGAATGGTTGTTGGAGGTGCCGGTCTTGCCACCGAACTCCACGTCGTTGTGGTTGCGGATGTATCCCCAGAGATTCATGGATGTTGCACCAGGCTCATGCAATCCGGCAAGAAGGAGCTGCTGCGTGAGGAAGGCACTCTTGTAAGGAACGGCCTGTTCGCTGTGGTCGGGGTCGGTATAAACCTCGTTCCCGTCTTTGTCGAGAATGCGGGTCACAAGAACCGGGTCGTGATGCAGACCGTCATTGGCAATCGTGCAATAAGCATTCGTCAGCTCCAAGAGATTGACATCGCTGGCTCCGAGGGCGAGAGAGGGGGTCTCGTCAAGAGGGCTGTTGATGCCCATGCGGTGGGCGGTCTCGGCAATGCGCTTGATGCCCATTTCCTGTCCAAGCCTCACGGCAACGCTGTTGATGCTCTGCGCGAAAGCAGCCTTCAGGGGCATGGAGTCGCCGGTGAAGTAACCGTTGGCGTTGGTGGGTGCCCAGGTGACTTCTTTCTTCGCTTTGGCATCATATATCTTCATGGCGAAATATTCATCGCGCCGTTTGTCGCAAGGGGTCAGTCCCTGATTCATGGCCTCCGTGTAAACGAAGAGCTTGAAGGTGGAGCCGGGTTGACGCATGGCGGTCACTTTGTCATACTTCCACGAATTGAAATCAATGTCGCCCACCCATGCCTTGACATGTCCCGTCTGGGGTTCCATAGCAACAAAGGCACAATGCATGAAGTGTACCATGTAGCGAATGCTGTCCATGGTTGACATCTCCATTTCTATTGTTCCCTTCTCATAGTCGAAGAGCTTGACGGTATGGGGGAGGTTGAGATAGTAGTCGATGGAGTCGGTATTGCCGTCGTACTTGGCTTGCAAGTATTTATAGACCGGTTGCCGGCGGGCTATGCCCTCGATGAAGCCCGGAATCACATTGTGGCGCTCGTCAATCCATGGATCGTTTTTACCCCAGTGGCTGTTGAAGTTCCGTTGTATCTGCTTCATCTGCTTGATGGCTCCCTCCTCAGCATATTTCTGGAGGCGGGTGTCGATGGTGGTATAGATTTTCAGACCGCTGTTGTAGAGGTCGTAACCGTTCTCACGGCACCAGTCTTTCAGATTCTCGGCAACGGCATTACGGAAGTAGGTTGCCTGACCGTCGTAGTTGCTCTCGACGCTGTACTTCATCTCGATGGGGAGGCGTGAGAGCGAGTCGAACTCGGCGCGTGTCAGGTCCTTATGAGGAATCATGTTGCTCAGGACGATGTTCCTACGCTTCAGGGAGTTCTCGGGATGTGAGATGGGGTTGTAATAGGTCGTTGCCTTCAGCATGCCCACCAGTACGGCAGCCTGTTCGGTGGTGAGTTCCTTCGGTGTAGTACCGAAATAAGTCTTGGCTGCCGTCTTGATGCCAAATGAGTTGGAGCCAAAGTCAACGGTGTTGGCATACATTGTGAGTATGTCCTGCTTGGAATAAAGCATCTCAAGTTTCGTGGCGATAATCCACTCCTTGGTCTTGATGATGACCATCTTCAACCCCGGGATGTTGCCCAGCAGACCGTTGGAGTACTTGGAGCGCATCTTGAACATGTTCTTGGCAAGCTGCTGGGTGATGGTGGATGCTCCGCGGGCATCGTGGTGGAGCAGGGCATCCTTCGCGGCACCGAACATGGCAAGGGGATCTATGCCGTAGTGACTGTAGAAGCGCTCATCCTCGGTGTCAATCAGAACCTTCCAGAAGGTGGGGTTGACATCCTCGTACTTCACAGGCGTGCGGTTTTCGTTGAAGAACTTGCCTATCATCTTGCCATCGGCACTATAGATCTCTGATGCCTGACTGATCTGAGGCTCCAATCCGGAGATGAAGCCGGGCGATTTGCCGAAAAGCCAGAGGAAATTGATGTCAACCATGCCCAAATACAGAAACAGGGCAACTACACAGGACAAGACGACAACAGTTGCCTTGGTGTACCACCGACGACCTTTGTAAAGGTTCTTATACCATTTGCATGCCTGGAGAACTTTCTGCCATAGCCATGCCAAGATTCTTTTTACTTGCTCCATAGTGACTGCAAATATACAAAAATATTCTCTTCTCAAAGAGAACTCTTGATATAATTTATAATTTCTTCAATATTGTCGGGATGGAACCAGCGGATGCTTTCGTCGCGCTTGAACCACGTGAGTTGTTTGCGCATGTAGCGGCGTGTGTTTGACTGAATCTGCCGGATGGCCTCTTCCAGGGGAATCTTCCCGTCGAAATAGTTGAACAGTTCCTTGTAGCCAACGGTGTTCAGGGAGTTCAGACCGCGTAATGGATAGACGCTGCGAGCCTCTTCAAGCAGTCCCTGTTCCATCATCTGGAGGACACGTTGGTTGATTCTCTCGTAGAGTTCCTCACGAGGGCGGTTTAATCCTATTTTGAGGATGTTGAACGGACGTTGCTTTTGAGAGTTGGTACGGTAGGAGGTGTACGTCCTTCCCGTCATGTGACAGATTTCCAATGCATGTACCACACGTCGGGGATTATGATGGTCCACAATCGCATAGTGCTCGGGATCCAGCTCTTTCAGTTCGTTCAGCAACACCTCCAGCCCTTCCGTCTCCAACCGTTTCTTCATCAGGCTCCGTGTGACGTCATCGACCGTAGGAATATCGTCAATTCCTTTGCACACGGCATCGATGTACATCATGCTTCCACCTGCTATGAGGGCAACAGACGACTGCTTGAAAAGGTTCTCAAGCAGCTGAAGGACTTCCTGTTCATAGATCGATGCGCTGTAATAGTCTTCAAGGGCATGGGTGCCGACGAAATAATGGCGCACCCGTTCCTGCTGTGACTTGGTGGGAGCAGCTGTGCCGATAGGAATCTCTCGGAAGATCTGTCGGGAGTCGGCATTGATGATGGGGATAGAAAAACTATCGGCAAGACGAAGACAAAGCTCCGTCTTGCCGACACCTGTCGGACCTAATAGTACGATCAGCGTATTCATTTCATTAACGAATAATGCCACGCTTGGAAGACGTAACAAAATCGATGATGTATTGAATCTCTGGCGTTATCTGCAGGTTTTTCTTGATATCCTCGATACCTTCGGCAATCAGGCCCTTGCCATACAATAACCGATAGGCTTCGTGTATATGATTAATCAGTTCGTTGCTGAAACCACGACGGCGCAGGCCAACCAAGTTCAGTCCTGCATAGCGAATGGGATGCTTGCCGGCGATGATGTAGGGTGGAATGTCCTGACTGAATCCGCATCCTCCCTGAATCATCACATATCCACCCACGCGGCAGAACTGGTGTGCCAGAACCGTTGCGCTGAGAATGGCGTTGTCGTCGATAATCACCTCGCCTGCTAACTTGGTGGAGTTGCCAATGATACATCCGTTGCCAATCTCGCAGTCATGTCCGATGTGCATGTTTTCCATCAGTAGGTTGTGATTGCCTATGCGGGTCGTTCCTTTGGAGGCCGTACCTCTTGAGATGGTCACGTTCTCTCGGATGCTGTTGTTGTCGCCAATCTCGCAGATGGATTCTTCGCCTTGGAACTTCAGGTCTTGCGGCTTGGTTGACAGACTGGCACCTGGCATGATTTCGTTGTTGCTACCCATGCGCATACCGTAATTGATAGTCACGCTGTTCTGCAGAACGTTGTTGTCACCCATGACCGTGTTTCGGTCGATAAAGCAGAAGGGGCCAATGATATTATTGTCACCCAGTTTGGCTTCGGGATGAACGTAGGCTAAAGGACTTATCTGATTCATACTTACTTGTTTTTAACGATTTGTGCGGTAAATGTGGCTTCCGATACGACTTGGTCGCCCACAAACACGTAGCCGCGCATGGTGCTGATACCATGACGAATGGGGGTTATCATCTCGACTTTGAAGAGAAGTGTGTCGCCTGGAACCACTTTCTGACGGAACTTCACGTTGTCAATCTTCAGGAAGTATGTTGAACAACGTTCTGGTTCCTCCATCTGGTTCAGCACAAGAAGTCCGCCACATTGTGCAATGGCCTCGATCTGCAGGACACCAGGCATGACGGGCTCTTGCGGGAAATGACCAACGAAGAACGGCTCGTTAGCTGTGACATTCTTGACTCCAATAATACTGTTGGGTCCCATAGCTATTACCTTGTCAACCAACTGCATAGGGTAACGATGTGGAAGCAACTCTCGAATGCGGATGTTGTCCATGATCGGCTCTTCATTGGGGTCGTAGATAGGTGCCTGTATCTCATGCTTCCTAATCTCTTTTCGCATCAGTCGGGCAAACTTGTTGTTGATGGTATGCCCTGGGCGAGTGGCAACGATACGTCCCTTGATGGGCTTGCCGATGAGCGCCATATCGCCGATGATATCAAGCAACTTGTGGCGGGTACATTCATTTTCCCACATCAGGGGCTTGTTCTGAATGTAGCCAATCTTGGTGGCATCCATCCGAGGAACGTTCAACACGTCTGCCAGGTGGTCGAGCTTCTCCTGACTCACCTCCCGCTCATAGATCACGATGGCATTGTCCATGTCGCCTCCTTTGATTAGGTTGGCTTCCAGCAGCGGCATGATGTCGCGCACGAAGACAAAGGTTCGGGCGGGAGCGATTTCCTTCGGGAACTTTACAATATTGTCAAGGGTGGCAAACTGGCTGTTGATGAACTTCGACTCGAAAGAGCACATGGCGGTGATGCTGAAGTCCTCGTCGGGAAGGATGGTGATGCAGGAACCTGTCGATTCATCCTTCACCTCAATTTTATGCCTGATGATGTAATAGTCTTTCGGGGCATTCTGCTCCACGATGCCTATTTCCTTGATTTTTTCAACATACATGGCGGCAGAACCGTCAAGGATGGGGAACTCGGGGCCGTTCACCTGAATCAGACAGTTGTCGATGCCCAATGCGTACAAGGCTGCCATACCATGCTCGATGGTTGACACACGAACATCACCATTGGCAATCACGGTTCCGCGTTGCGTGTCGGTCACCTTTTCAGCTACGGCCTCAAGGATGGGTTCACCCGGCAAGTCAATACGCTGAATCCGATAGCCTGTGTTCTCGGGGGCGGGGTTGAAGGTGATTGTCAGGCTCAAACCTGTATGCAAGCCTTTACCAAACAGCGAGAAACTGCCTTTCAAGGTTTTTTGTTTTACCGTCTCCATTTTGTATTAGTTTTGATTCAATTGTTCTTTTAACGATGCTACTTCCTTTTGCAAAGCTTGAATCTGCTTGTAAAGTTCGGGCAGACGCTGGAACAAAGCCTGAGACTTGAAGTAGGGGAGCTTCTCCATAGGCGGGGTGCCAATCAGCGTCTGGTTGTCTTTCAAACTGCTGGGAACACCCGACTGGGCACCAAGCATCACTTTGTTTCCAATCGTGATATGTCCGGCAATACCAACCTGTCCGCCAAACATACACCACTGGCCGACCTTGGTTGAACCTGCCACGCCGACTTGTGCCGACATCACCGTGTTCTCGCCAATATCCGTGTTGTGGGCAATTTGAACAAGGTTGTCGAGCTTGACACCCTTCCGCACATAGGTGCTACCCATGGTGGAGCGGTCGATACAAGTGTTGGCACCAATCTCCACATTGTCCTCAATTGTCACGATACCGAGCTGAGGAATCTTGTCGTAGCCGTCAGGAGTCGGGGCAAATCCAAAGCCATCGGCACCGATGACGCTTCCCGCATGGATAATGACATTGTTACCAATGCGGCAGTCGTGATAGATGGTTACATTGGGATTGATCTGACAGTTGTCGCCAATGACGACGTTATCACCGACATAAACGAATGGTGCGATATAGGTGTCCTTGCCAATCTTGGCAGAAGGAGAAACAAAGGCCAGAGGATCGATGCCCGTCTTCTTGGGCATCATCGATGCATAAAGCTGCAAGAGCTTGGCAACGCTTTCGTATGCATTCTTCACACGAATCAAGGTTGCCTTGACGGGCTTCTCCAGTTCTACTTTCTCGTCAATCAAGACTACCGAAGACTCTGTGTCGTAAATAAAGTGAGTGTATTTGGGGTTGGAAAGGAAGGAGATGGCACCAGGTTTGCCCTCTTCGATTTTTGCAAAAGAATTGACAACGGCGTTTTCATCACCTTCGATTTTTCCTTCAATAAGTTGTGCTATTTGACCAGCTTTGAATTCCATTTTCTTGTAATTTATTTGATTTAATCCGCAAATATAACACTTTTTTATGAAAAACGATGATAACAAAGATAATATTTACGAATTTTTTTTGAAAGAAGTGCCACGTTCAGGATTTCCGAGGCTTCGGAAATGTCTTTGCATGTATTGTCTTTGTAAAGAATTGAGATTTTGTCATCGTTGACGTTGTACATGTCCTTCTGAATGGTATTCACACTCATCAGGTAGCTTGCGTCGTCAAAACCAACACCCGCCCGAAGAGCTAATTCCTGCTGCTTCTCAGCGATTTCCTCCTCGGGTATCGGTTCCTCCCTGATTTCTACTCGGAAGATATTTCTGTAGAGAAGATTATGTGCCAGTAATGACAAGATTTTGTCATCACTTCCAGCCCACACCTTCACCGAGCTCCAGATATCGTTGTCGTCCAACAGTTCATAGTTATGAAGTGCTTCTTGGTGTTCGCTGAAGAACTTTGCGTCCACGTCATTATAAAGATAGTAGCGCAGGGCAGGAGCTGCAAAGATGTCCTTTCCTTCCCGTGCCAGCTGCTTGGCTCTTCTGAGAATATTGACCAGCATTTTCTCGTATGCGACCGTCGTCTTGTGCAGATACACCTGCCAGTACATCAGTCGTCTTGTGGTCAGATAGTTTTCTATGGAATAGATTCCCTTGTGCTCAACGACCAGTTGGTCATCAACGACATTCAGCATTTTAATGATGCGGGCAGAGCCGATGTTGCCTTCGGTAACTCCTGTGAAGAAGCTGTCCCTGCGGAGATAGTCCAGTCTGTCCATATCCAGCTGACTGCTGATGAGCTGGTGCAGGAATCGTTTGTGATACTGGTCTTTGAAGATGGCGATGGCAAGATTCAGGGCTCCGTTCATCTCCTTGTTGATTTGTTCCATCATGAGCAGGGAGATGTCTTCGTGGGAGATGCCTGAAATGAGGGTGTCCTCCAGGACATGTGAGAACGGTCCATGCCCAATGTCGTGCATGAGGATGGCTGCCTGCACAGCTTCCGCTTCGCTGTCGAAGATGAAGATTCCTTTCTGTGAGAGTGAGCGTACGGCTTCGCTCATCAGATGGAAGGCACCGAGGGAATGCTGGAAGCGTGTGTGTTGTGCTCCCGGGTAAACAACACATGCCAGGCCGAGCTGTTTGATGCGTGTAAGGCGTTGGATGAGAGGGTGCTTGACGATGTCGTAAAGCAACCCCCGGGGGATTTTGATGAATCCAAAAACCGGATCATTGATGATTTTATCCATGTCCTAAAAAGCGCACATTGTTGTCAGGAGCGTCTCCATCTCCTTTTGGAGTTCATGCGCTGCCTTGGCTGCAGCTTGGTCGAAGTCTTCGCCTGCCGACGCATAGATGATTCCCCTTGAGGAATTGACAAGCAGGCCGCAGTCCTTGGTCATTCCGTATTTGCACACTTCCTCCAACGAACCGCCTTGAGCACCTACACCAGGAACCAACAGGAAATGGTCGGGGGCAATCCTGCGGATGTCTTCAAACATCTTTCCCCTTGTGGCGCCGACAACATACATCATGTTATCCTCGTTGCCCCATTGCTGCGAGCGCTTGATAACTTTCTCAAACAGTTGTTCGCCGTTTTCGTCCTTCGTTAGCTGGAAGTCGAAGGAGCCCTTGTTACTGGTCAGAGCCAGCAGGATAACCCATTTGTCCTCGTATTCCATGAAGGGCGTTACCGAGTCTTCTCCCATGTAGGGAGCGACGGTCAGTGCATCCACCTGATACTCCTCGAAGAACGTGCGGGCATACATCTTGGACGTGTTGCCTATGTCGCCGCGCTTGGCATCGGCAATGACAAAATGCCGCGGGTAGTTCTCCTTGAGATACTGGATAGTCTGTTCAAAGACCTCCATTCCTTTTAGTCCGTGTGCCTCGTAGAATGCCAGGTTTGGCTTATAGGCAACGCAGTAGGGGGCGGTGGCATCGATGATTTCCTTATTGAACTCAAACAGAGGGTTCTTCCTGTCAAGCAGATGGGCAGGAATCTTCTTCTCGTCGGTATCAAGTCCGACACAGAGGAAGCTCTTCTTCTCCTTGATTTGTTGTATCAGCTCTTTCCTGTTCATATTGATTTATAGTTCAGATTCTTTCATTCGTTCTGCGTTCTCGGCAACGGTCAGCGCGTCAATCATGTCTTGGATGTTACCGGCAAGGAAACCGCTCAGGTCATGCGTGGTAAAACCGATGCGGTGATCGGTGACACGTCCCTGCGGGAAGTTGTAGGTGCGGATTTTTGCCGAGCGGTCACCGGTCGAGACAAGACTTTTTCGGCGGTTGGCGATGTCATCTACATACTTCTGGTGCTCCTTATCATATATAAAGGTGTAGAGTCGGGAGAGGGCACGCTCCTTGTTCTTCGGCTGGTCGCGGGTCTCCGTACATTCTATCAGGATTTCCTCGGTTTCCCCGGTGTTGGGGTTCTTCCACATGTAGCGCAGACGGACACCCGATTCCACCTTGTTCACGTTCTGCCCGCCGGCTCCTGACGAGCGGAAGGTGTCCCATTTGATTTCACCCTCGTTGACATGTACCTCGAATTTGTCGGCCTCGGGCAGTACGGCAACCGTTGCGGCAGAAGTCTGCATGCGACCGTTGGATTCTGTCACGGGGACACGCTGCACGCGATGAACGCCAGATTCATACTTGAGCGTTCCATATACGTCTGTACCGCTTACGGCAAAGTCGATTTCCTTGTAGCCTCCCACAGCCCCTTCGTTGAAGTCGGTAATGGAGAGCTGCCAACCTTTTGACTCACAGAAACGCTTGTACATCTGGAACAAGTCGCCCGCAAAGAGACAGGCTTCGTCACCGCCTGTTCCGGCACGAATCTCCATCTGTACGTTCTTGGCATCCTCTGGGTCTTTCGGAATGAGGGCAATCTTGATTTCCTCTTCCAGCTTGGGTTGCAGCTCCTCGTTGGCGGCGAGTTCTTCGCGTGCCATTTCCTTCATCTCCGGGTCGCTCTCGTTGGCAAGGATATCCTTGGCCTCCCTGATGCCGTTCAGACAGGCGATGTAGCGTTTGCGGGCATCCATGATGTCGCCCAGATCCTTGTATTCCTTCGTCAGTTTGACAAATCGGTTCTGGTCGGCTATCACGTCGGGGTCGGTAATCAGGGTCGATACCTCCTCGAAGCGGGCCTCCAGCCCATCGAGTTTTTGTAATATCGTGTTTGTCGTATCTGCCATGTTTCTTCTTGGTTATATATAAAATATGTGGGGTTAATAGTCAAATGTTCCAAACTCGCTCTTGATGGTTAGGCTCTTCTTGCCTTCCTCGATACGACCGACAACCTGTGCATCGATGTTGAAGCTCTTTGAAAGAGCGATGACTTGCTCTGCTGTCTCCGGACGCACGTAGATTTCCATGCGATGCCCCATGTTGAACACTTGGTACATCTCTTTCCAATCCGTTCCCGAGCAATCGTGAATGGTGCGGAAAAGTGGTGGTACGGGGAACATGTTGTCTTTCACCACCCGACAATTGTCGTTCACGAAGTGTAGCACCTTGGTTTGGGCTCCGCCTGTACAATGCACCATACCATGAATCTCCGGACGCATCTCGTCAAGCAGCTTCTTGATGACCGGAGCGTAGGTGCGGGTGGGAGAGAGCACGAGCTGACCGGCATCGACGGGGGAACCATCGACCACATCCGTCAGCTTGTACTTGCCGCTATACACGAGCTCCTCGGGAACTGCGTGGTCATAGCTTTCGGGATATTTCCCGGCAAGGTACTTGGAGAATACATCGTGTCGGGCGGAGGTGAGTCCGTTGCTGCCCATACCGCCGTTGTATCGTTTCTCGTAAGTGGCTTGTCCTGTGGAGGAGAGTCCTACGATAACGTCGCCCGGGCGGATGTTCGTATTATTGATGACATCACTTCTCTTCATGCGACAGGTGACCGTAGAGTCAACGATGATGGTGCGCACAAGGTCGCCCACGTCCGCTGTCTCACCGCCGGTCGGCCAAATGCCGATTCCCATGTCTCGCAGTTCTGCCAACAGCTCGTCCGTGCCGTTGATGATGGCCGAGATGACTTCCCCCGGAACAAGATTCTTGTTGCGTCCGATGGTGGAGCTGACAAGGATGTTATCTACAGCACCCACGCACAGCAGGTCGTCGGTGTTCATCACGATGGCATCCTGTGCGATGCCCTTCCATACCGAGAGGTCTCCGGTTTCCTTCCAGTACATATATGCCAACGACGACTTGGTTCCTGCTCCGTCGGCATGCATGATGTTACAATATTCGGGATCACCTCCGAGGATGTCGGGGATAATCTTGCAGAAAGCCTGCGGAAAGATTCCCTTGTCAATATTCTTGATGGCGTTGTGTACGTCTTCCTTGGCGGCACTTACGCCACGCATCATATAGCGGTTATCCATTGAATCTTTAATTATCTCTATCGGTTGTCAATTAAAACTTTACCTGCGGTGCCTTTTCTGCTCCAGCCTCGGCTTCGAACTTTGTCATCTTGTCAAAGCCGAAGATGCCGGCAAGCAGGGAGTTGGGGAAGCGACGTATTTTCACGTTATAGGCTTGTACGGCTGTGTTGTATTTGTTTCGAGCCTCGTTGATGCGGTTCTCTGTTCCTTCGAGCTGCACCTGCAGGTCACGGAAGTTCTCGTTGGCTTTCAGGTCGGGATAGTTCTCCTGAATGGCGATGAGCTTTCCGAGTGCTGTTGAGAGCTCACCCTGGGCCTGCTGGAATTCCTTCAGCTTCTCGGGAGTCATGTTCTCGGGGTCAAGTGTTACCTGTGTGGCTTTGGAACGTGCGCTGACCACGCCTTCCAACGTCTCTTTTTCATGTGCGGCATAGCCTTTCACGGTCTCGACGAGGTTGGGGATGAGGTCGGCCCTGCGCTGGTAGGTTGACTGCACATTGGCCAGTGCGGTAGTGGCATCTTCCTCCACACCGATCATTCCGTTGTAAGCACTTGTAGCCCATAGGCCGATAGCGACGACGGCTACGATGATTGCAATAAGTCCTTTACTGAGTTTCATAATCTTTATGTTTTTATTGTTCAACTTTCATCTTTCTTCTCACCATCTCGACGTGGCACCGCCACCGCCCGAGCTTCCTCCGCTGAATCCTCCTCCGCTGAAACCACCGCCACCGAAGCCACCTCCGCTGCCGTTGCCTCCAACAACTACGACGGGAGCTTTGGCAAAGGGATTGGCGTGTAGCAGACTTCTGCCGCTTATGCCGTTATAGCGACGGTTCAGGTAGGCAATCAGGGCTGCCCAGCCTCCGAAGAGCATCAGATAGATGACAAAGATGCAGGAGGCCTCTTCTGCTTGCTGCTCTTTCCTTTGCGAATAGGTCACGGGGAGTTCCTTCTTCTGCAGCAGGTTGTAGATGGCTTCCGTCAGGTAGAGCATACCGCTGTCGGGCTGTTCGGATTTCATGAAGGGGACGGCATAGGTCTGTTGCAGCCGAGAACATTCAATGTCGGTGAGGTCGGCTTCCAGGGCGCGTCCCGTGTGAGTTCTCACTTGGTGGTCTTGGTATGCCAGCACGATGACCATTCCGCGGTCATCCTTTCCGATTTTGTATTTGTCGAAGAGGTCTTGCGCAAGTCGAAAGACATCTTCATTCTCCACGTGGTTCACGATGACCATTGCCGATTCAATCTTCAGCGAGTCGTCCATCCGTTTCAGCATGCGGTTCAGCAGCTGCTCGGTGTTAGCGGAGACCACCTTGTCGGGGTTCGACACATAGCGTGAGCCGTCTGTGAGGTGGGGCATTGGGATGTTTTCGGCATTCCATCCGATACTCTCCTGCGAGGTTGGGGCGGCTGTGGTTTCAACGGCAGTTTCCGTTCCGTCGTCCATCATGATGCCGAAGGTATAGCTGCAGGCCATCAGTTGTAGGATCATTCCCACGCCGATGATGTACTTCCATATCTTCTTGAAGCGGCTGACCTCGGGTGTCTCCATCTGATGCGACTGGCTGTAAGCCTTGCATTCCGCCTCGAACTCGGCTTTGTTCCGGTAGTAGAGCCCTTCGTAGCGGCTTCGCAGTTGTTCTTTTCGTAGGCTGTCAAACAATCCGAGCATCCTTTTCTCGCTCTTATAGGAACTGACGAGCATGTCGGTTGCCGAATTGTATTTATTGGCAATCCTTGTCAGTTCGTGTAGCCTTGTCAGTTGCCTTCCTTGCAGTTCCTTGTTCTTTTGCCTGTCGGCGACAACGGTTCCAATACAGGTGGGTATGAAGATGCCGCACAGCATCGTCAGCAGGGTCCATGCAGTCTCTGTCGAACCGGCACTTGCTCCTGCCGAGACAGCCATTCCAGCCCCGACCATACCGGCCAATGTGCCCAGCATGATCTTCGTCACCGATATGTTGTTCTTCGTTTTCAATTCTCCTGTTTGTGAGTCTTATGCTTCTTTCCCTTCCCAGAACTCCCATGAGGCATCAGCCTGTAGCTGTAGCATCTCCAGTCCGTTCTTTGTCTGCGCGCCCCGCGCGGTTCCTCTTTTTAGGAAGAGCGTTTCTTGCGGGTTGTAAACGAGGTCATACAGAATATGGTGCTCGTCGAGAACCTCGTAGGGTAGGGGTGGACAGTCGTCGGTCTTCGGGTACATGCCTAAGGGCGTACAGTTCACGATGACGTTGTATTCTTGGAGCATTTCGCGCGTGATGTCCTGATAGGTTATGGTATCGGGTCTTTTCTGGCGACTGACATAGAGCGGCAGTATGCCGAGGGTTCTCAGTCCGTAGGTGACGGCTTTCGATGCGCCGCCCGTCCCCAGTACCAAAGCCTTCCGATGATAGTCTTTCAGCAGCGGGCGGATACTTCGGGTAAAACCGATGACGTCGGAGTTGAATCCCTTGAGGTGGATGCCGTCGCTCTCCTGTCTGACGCGAATGACGTTGACGGCTCCGATGGCGCGTGCCTCGTCGCTGAGCCGGTCGAGGAAGGGGATGACCTTCTCCTTGTAGGGAATGGTGACGTTCAGCCCCCTGAGCTCGGGGTTTGCGCGAAGCACTTCCGGGAAGTCCTCTATCGAGGGAATCTCGAAGTTCTCATATCTTGCGTCGATGCCCCACTCTGCGAACCGCCGGTTGTGGTAGTCGCGTGAGAACGAATGTCCCAAAGGATAGCCGATAAGTCCGTATTTGTTCACAATTATGCTTATTTCGTCGCTGTATAGAGTGTGCAGATGCCGAAGGTGAGCCTGCGGAAGGAGGCTTCCGTGAATCCGGCGCGATGGAGAATCTCCACCATGCGTTCCCCCTGCGGGAAGGCTTCTATGGTTGCCGTCAGATACTCGTAGGCGCTGCGGTCTTTGGAGATGAGCCTGCCATAGATGGGGAGCACCGTGTGAGAGTACACCTTGAAGAGTTGTCGCATGGGGAAGCCGACAGGCTGCGTCAGTTCCACGATGCTCAGGTGTCCTCCTTTTTTCAGCACGCGGCACATCTCGCTAAGTCCCCGATCCAGGTCTTGGAAGTTCCTGATACCGAAGGCGGCGGTCACCGCGTCGAAGGTCTCGTCGGCAAAGGAGAGTGACAGGCAGTCCTCCTTTCGGAAGGAGACGATGTCTTGCAGTCCAGCCCGCATCACCTTCTCCCTGCCAATTCGCATCATCCCCTCCGAGATGTCGATGCCCGTCAGCTGTTGCGGGTGCAGCATCTGTGCGGAGAGGATGGCAAAGTCGCCTGTTCCCGTTGCCACATCGAGCATTTTTTGCGGTCGGTAGGGTGCAAGCTGTCTGATGGCCCGTTTCCTCCAGCCCTTGTCGATGTCCCACGACAGGCGGTGGTTCAGCGTGTCGTAGGTGGGCGCAATATTGTCGAACATCGCCTCCACCTGTTTCGCTTTCTCGCCCTCGCCGCTGTACGGTTTTATCTTTTCCTGCCTATACATTCCCACACTCCATTCCTCATCTGCATGCCAGCCATTGCGCCACGTTCTTCTCGATGCGTGCGGCAATGTCGGCACTTTCGGCAGCCTTGTCAAACTTCTCGCCCGTGATGTGCTCGTAGAGCTCGATATATCGCTCGCTGACCGACTCTGCATAGTCGTCTGTAATCTCGGGCATCACCTGTCCTGGCTCGTTCATGAAGTTGTGTTCGATGAGCCACTGGCGCACGAACTCCTTCGAGAGCTGTCGCTGCGGTTCCCCTTTGGCCAGCTTCTCCTCGTAACCGTCGGCATAGAAGTAGCGGCTGCTGTCGGGTGTGTGAATCTCGTCGATGAGAATCACCTTGCCGTCACGTTTGCCGAACTCGTACTTCGTGTCCACGAGGATGAGTCCGTGACTGGCGGCAATCTCCTGTCCGCGTGCGAAGATGCGGCGTGTGTAGTCCTCCATCACGGCATAGTCCTCAGCCGAGACGATTCCCTGACGGATGATTTCCTCCTTCGAGATGTTCATGTCGTGTCCTTCGTCGGCCTTGGTCGTGGGTGTGATGATGGGTTCCGGGAAACGCTCGTTCTCACGCATGCCATCGGGGAGCTTCACACCGCAGAGCTCACGGCAGCCCTTCTGGTATTCGCGCCAGGCAGAGCCGGTGAGGATGCTGCGGATGATCATCTCCACGCGGAATCCCTCGCATTTCAGTCCTACGGTCACCATCGGGTCTGGCGTTGCCAGCTTCCAGTTGGGGCAGATGTCTGCCGTCTGGTCGAGAAACTTGGCCGCAATTTGGTTGAGCACCTGTCCCTTGAAGGGAATCCCCTTGGGCAGCACCACGTCGAAAGCCGATATGCGGTCGGTTGCCACCATGACCATCAGGTCGTCGTTGATGTTATACACGTCGCGCACCTTTCCGTGGTACACGCTTTTCTGTCCCTCAAAGTGGAAGTCAGTCCTTGTTAATGCTTTCATTGTGATATGGTATGTTTTTATTGTTTGCCTCCTTGTCGTATGCGTCGTATGCATTCACGATGCGTGTGACGAGCTTATGTCTCACGATGTCTTTCTGTCCAAGCTCCACTACGCCAATCCCCTCGATGCCCGTGAGGATGCGCAGCGCCTCCTTCAATCCGCTGAGCTGCTGTCGTGGCAGGTCAATCTGCGTCATGTCGCCCGTAATGATCATCTTCGTGTTCCAGCCCATACGGGTGAGGAACATCCTTATCTGCTGCGGCGTGGTGTTCTGGGCCTCGTCAAGGATGACGACGGCATCGCTCAGCGTGCGACCGCGCATGAAGGCGAGAGGAGCAATCTGTATGACGTGCTTCTCCATCATGTCCTGCAGCCTTGCTTGCGGTATCATGTCCTCCAGCGCATCGTAGAGCGGTTGCAGATAGGGGTCAATCTTGTCCTTCATATCGCCCGGCAGGAATCCCAGCTTCTCTCCGGCCTCCACAGCGGGGCGTGAGAGGATGATTTTCTTGGCAGTTTTCTCCTTCAGGGCTTTCACGGCGAGGGCGATGCTCAGGTAGGTCTTGCCCGTTCCCGCGGGTCCTACGGCAAAGACCATATCGTCTTTCTCGAAGGCATCGATGAGCCGCTGCTGGTTCTCTGAGCGGCTTTTGATGGGTCGCCCCGAGAGGCTGTAGCACACCACTCCCTTTACGCTGTCGGCCTTTGTTTGCCGTCCCTTCACGATGTCGAGGATATCTTCCTCGTTGATGGTGTTGTACTTCACGATATGTCGGCGCATGCGCTCCACGTTCTCCTGCAGCCTTGCCATCTCCTCCTCGTCGCCGAGTACGCGTAGCACGTTGTCTCGCGCCACGATGCGCAGTTTCGGATAGAGCGACTTTACCATCTGTAGGTGCGTGTTGCCCACGCCGTAGAACACCACGGGTTCAATGTCTTCCAGAACGATATGTTTCTCAATCATGGTGCAAAGGTACGAAAAGTCGGGGGCAGGACAAAATAAATCCTTTTGTTTTTTTCCGAGACCGTACTGTGACAGATTACTTGTAGATGGGGCCGAAGTTCTGGCAGGCGCGGTAGTCGGCACCTTCCTTGTCCATGCCGAAGGCGTTCCATGCGGCGGGACGGAAAATATCTGCATCAGCTACATTATGCATACATACGGGGATGCGGAGAATGGAGCAGAGTGTGATGAGGTCGGCACCGATGTGTCCGTAGGCGATGGCACCGTGATTGGCTCCCCAACAGTTCATCACGCTATAGACATCCTTGAAGCAGTCCTTCGAGGGGTCGAGGCGAGGTACGAACCACGTGGTGGGCCAAGTGGGGTCGGTGCGCTTATCAAGGATGTCGTGGGTCTTCGGGTCGAGTTCTACCGTCCAGCCCTCGGCCAATTGCAGCACAGGACCAAGACCTGCCACGCGGTTCACGCGCATCATGGTCATCGGCATACCGCCCTTGGTGACGAAGTGCGACGAGTAGCCACCGCCACGGAAGTAGTCGCGATCGGCAGGCATCCACGAGGTCGCTTTCAGACAGGCTTCCACATCGGCATCGGTGATGTTCCAAGGTTCCTTCATCGTGGGCTGGCCGTCGGCGGCCGTCATTGCGCCCGTAGCATCGAGAGTAGTGGCACCGCTATTGATAAGATGTATGAAACCCTGGGCGGACGTACCGCTCAGTACAGTACCGGTGACGCGTTTCACGGCTTCAGGGCTCCAGTAAGTTCGGATGTCAGAGAACATCACGCCGCGGTTAGTCAGCAGGTGCCCGAAGAGCATCGACAGACCATTGAGGAAGTCGTTCTCCGTAGCGAGCACGTCAGCCTCACGTACGCCGTTCCAATCGAAGCTGGTGCAGAGCATGGACTCGGGGAAGTCGAAGTTGGGCTTGTAGTCGGTCCATTGGCGCTGCCCCTGCACGCCGCCGAAGAGAGCGTTGTGTCCAAGCGCCTCTTCTTTGTAGCCCATCTCCAACAGACGTGGATTGCCGTGCATCAAGTCGCGTATAATGATCATTGTCTTCACGGTGAATTCCCAGTCGGCATCTTTTTCTTCGCGGTTTTTGCCCTTTCCCTTGCCGTTGAAAGTGGTCATGGGTATCCCAGGGAAAAGCGGACGCTCCTCGTTGTAGTCGTGCCCCTCCTGCGGCTTACAGTATTTCTCCACCCATGCCATCGCCTTCTTAAACTCCTCGGGGTCGAAGATATTGAAGTCCACACGGCGCAGGATTTCCACGAGTGAAACGTATTCCGTGCGCATTCCCAGATAGTGCTGCAGGAAGTCTGCATCGACAATACTACCCGCGATTCCCATACAGGTGTTGCCCATCGACAGGTAGCTCTTACCCTTCATCGTGGCCACAGCCTGGGCAGCACGGGCGAAGCGCAGAATTTTCTCTGCTACGTCAGCAGGGATGGTGTTATCGTTGATATCCTGCACATCGTGGCCGTAAATGCCGAATGCGGGCAAACCCTTTTGGGCGTGAGCCGCAAGCACAGCTGCCAGATACACGGCGCCCGGTCGTTCTGTGCCGTTGAAGCCCCACACGGCTTTTGGGTAGTGCGGGTTCATATCCATCGTCTCTGAGCCGTAGCACCAGCACGATGTCACGGTGATAGTACTACCTACACCCTCGCGCTCAAACTTCTCAGCACAAGCAGCACTCTCTGCCACGCGACCTATCGTTGTATCGGCGATGACGCACTCCACGGGCGAGCCGTCTCCGTTACGCAGGTTCTTGGTTATCAACTCGGCCACAGCCTTAGCTAAGGACATAGTCTTCTCTTCCAAACTCTCGCGGACGCCGCCCTGACGACCATCGATGGTCGGACGGATGCCAATCTTAGGATAATTCTTCATTGTCTTATCTATTTAGTATTTCAATTCTTTGCAGTACTCTCGCAGCGTGTCAGGTAGTAGTCACGGCTACAAAGTTACGAATTTTTTCCCGCATGTCGCTTCATTATAGCAATCAAATATAGCATTAAATTAATATTTTGGCTCGTAATGTTAATTTTATGCTGATGAAAGGCAAGGGCCTCGTAGGGAAAGAGTGAAACAACAGACAGTCTCAAATCTCAGTCTCAGTTGCAAATAAAGTCACAATTCAACTCGAAACCCTCTTTTAAAACA
>CADCDK010000001.1:0-29987 GCA_902800185.1 uncultured Prevotellaceae bacterium | reverse complement strand
ACATTATCAAGTATGAACTTAAATTATTAGAAGACAATGAGTTACAACATTTTTAACCACACCGCTCCGGCGATGCCCAAACCGGGAAAAGGTACAGAATGTATCAAAATCCTGCTTAAATAGGCCTAAAAACACATGATTACCCCCTCTTTTTGATGTATTTTCCTGTATTTGGCGCACATATTGGCGTCGTAGAAATTCGGTATTTTGATCTCAAACGGGGGTATTCATGCAACATAACAGCCTACTTTGTACCCGATTTGCGTGTTTTGAATGTCCAAAAGCGGTGCTTTCAGGAGCTCAAAAGAATGCTTTGAGGTGGTCGTTACATAGCTACGAGGGCTTCTTTATCGAGGTGCGTTGGTTCCGCAGATGCGCCGATAGGGACAGCGGGTGCAATGGGTTTCGTCGGCGGTGGGACGGAAAGGCTGTGCGGGGTCGAGAAGGTCGGCCAGCAACTGGCTGAGGTGCTCCATGAACTCCTGCTCAACGTCGCGCACGTCTTGGATGGGTGTGTGGGCCTTTCCGTTGCCCAAGCAGAGCACAGGGTCGTAGTCCTCAGCTGCAGCATGCTGGATGAAAAGCAGGGCTGGCACCACGGGAAGGTCGTGGGGGTTGTATTTCCGTGAGTGGCGCACGATGCAGGAGTATAGGATGGCCTGCAGGAAATAGTCGCTATGCTTCTTGCCCATATCTACGCCGGTGAAGATGTCGGGGATGTCGCTGACGTTCATGGTGGCGCGGCGCCCGGTCTTGTAGTCAACGACGCGGATGACGGGTTGTCCCTGCGGATTGCGCACGATGTCGAGGCGGTCGATGATGCCGCCGATGGAGAGTCCGCCCATGTTGGTATATACGCGCTCCTCCATAGCGAGGATGGTGAAGGGTGCTTGGCGAGCATCTGTGCGGAGCAGTTGTCGGAGATAGCGGATGATGACTTCGCGGTTGATGAGTTGCAGGCCGTTGTAGTCGGGTGTGAAGTCTGTGCGCTCCACCTTGAAGAGCTGTTCGCGGAACGCCTGATCGACCACGCTGGCCAGGTGTTGCGGTTGCTTGAGCACTCGGTCAAGGTCGTCGCGCTGGATTTCACTTCCTTTCTCCATGAGTTGCCCGTAGATGAGTTCTGCCGAGCGGTGGAAGATGTTTCCGAAGATGCGGCTATCCACTTCGTCCTCATCGGCGTTGTCGGGTTCCTTGAGGTCTGCAAGGATGTTGTAGTAGAACTGCTTGGGACAGCGCAGGTAGCGGTTAAGGGCGGTTGGCGAGAGCGATTTGAGGGCTCCGAGCAGGCGCATGACGGGTTCGTCCTTCTCGATGGGGGGACGCTGCATGGGCGGCAGGGAGAGCTGTGTCTGCAGGGCGGCTTTGCGGACGGTGTGTCTGCCCTCGACCATAAGCTGCATCATGAAGCGACTCATCTCGCCGGTGTGTCCGTTCTCCGTGGCGTTGTTGTAGAGCAGGGTGATGTCATCGGCTCGTTGCAGGAGCCTGTGGAAGTAGTAGGCATAGACAGCAACCTTGTTGTCGATGGTGGTGAGGCCGTGTGCCTTGCGGATGGAGTAGGGAATGAACGAGGCGTCGTTGACCCCTCGGGGCATGCAGCCCTCGTTGCACGAGAGGAGAATGACATGTCGGAAGTCAAGGTTGCGCGTCTCGAGTACGCCCATTACCTGAACGCCCTCCGCGGGTTCGCCGTGAAAGGGGATGGTTGTGCTGTTGACGAGCTGGGTGAGCAGCCGCCTGAAGGTGGTGAGGTCAACGTCGAGGTCGCCACTCTCCGTCAGCGTGTTCAGGCGATTGACGAGGGTGTAGGTGCGGAAGAGTGACTCCTGGTAGAGAGGGTCTTCCTCGTCGCGTGAGCGGGTGCCGATGTGTCGCAGCACCTGCAGGAGGTAGGAGGTGAGGGAGAGGGGTTCCTGGAACAGGAGCTGCAGACCCTCGTCGGCTGCCAGCGTATGGCGTGAGGGATGGAACTGCTTGTGTTCGGTCAGCTGCCGGACGATGTGGGGAACCTCGTCGGAGACGAACCTGGCATAGGGGTGGCGCAGGATGCGCAGCACGTGCTTCAGGCGATACCTGCCCTCTGCTCCCGGCACCTTGCCGGCGGTCTGCAGCGTGATGAGCAGGTGAAGCAACGAGGAGAAGGGTGTCTGCGAGAGGGGGTAGCCCGTTGTGATGTTGGTCTTCCCGACCTCGGGGGGCAGACAATGGATGACGGTTTGCAGCAGGCTCTCGTCGCAAAGCACGACGGCGGTCTGGCGACCATCTTCCATCCTGCCTTCCTCGCGCAGCCAGCGGCTGACATAGCGTGCCTGTACATTGTTGGTAGGTGCGCTGATGTAGGTGATGTTCTTGGGCTTGTCGAGGTTGTTGTAGATGGAGTCGGAGTGGTTGTCGAGCTCGTTGGGGAAGAGCTGTAGATAGGAGCGGATATAGTGTCCCGCCTCGTTGTTGGGGTGGTCGGTGGTGTAGTAGCGGTCGAAATCCCAGTAGAAACAGGCGCGTCCCTCGCTGGCGAGACGGCGGAAGAGGGTCTGCTCTACTTGTTGCAGGAGGTTGAAGCCAACGAAGATGTACTTCTCGTGGCTGAATGTGAGGGTGTCGTCCTCGGCCACTTGCCGGTAGAGGGCTCCCTCGTAGGCGAGTCCCTGCTCGGTCAGGCGGCGGTTGTAGGCGTGGTAGATGTCGCTGAAACGGCTCCACAACTGGAGGAAACGGCGCTTCAACTCGCTTTCTCGGTCGTCGGAAAAGTTGCTGAAGAACTTCCTCAGCAGGTCTTTCTGCTCGTCGGTCAGATAGGAGATGTCGTCGAGCTCGTGAAGGTCGCGGAGGTTGGCGAACACTTTGTCGGCATCGGCCATGTTCTTGTCGATGTCGTCGAAGTCGCTCAGCAGAAGCTGTCCCCATCCGTAGAAATGGTCGAGCGTCTCGTTGATGCCAGTTGTATGGACGAACACCTTGTGCAGGTCGCACACCTGCTTGATGGGGTCGGCAACGACCAGTTCGCTATGCTGGCGAAAGAGGTCGCTGATGGTGATGTAGGACGGGCTCCATATCGGGCGGGAGGCCAGTCGCGCGAGACTGTCGTTCATGAAGAGCGAGGCACGCTTGTTGGGGAAGACGATGGCAATGCGGCTCAGGTCGTATCCGTGCTTACGGAGAATGTCTTGTGCGACAACTTCGAGGAAAGTGCTGTTCATCATGCTTCAACAGGTATTATTTGATTGCTATAGACAAACCAGAGGAATCCGCGGATGGACGAGTAGCCCATGTCGGACAGTAGGGACATGTAGTGGCGCACTTGCGAGTGGTAGTCCTCCAACAGGTCGGAACGAGGTGAGCCGAACTTGAAATCGACCACCACCATTTCCTTGCCGTCGGTCATCACACGGTCGGGACGCTGCTGCACGACTTTTCCCGTCGTGGGGTCACAGGAGAGGATGGTGCATTCGTTGAAGAGCTGCCAGCGATGGGAGAACCAGTCGGCCACGCGCGGATGGGTCAGTCGCTTTTGCAGAAGCTCCATCAGTTTCTCGCGGGAGATGTCTTCGTCGTAGAGCACACCGTCGTTCTCCAGTTGCCGGATGGCCTGGGGAATATCCTCTGTCGTGCGAATTGTAGAGAAGAGGTTGTGCAGGATGCTGCCTATCTGCATGTAGGATGTGTGCTGTTCCTGTCCGTCGCCTGCGGCAACAAAGTTGCGGCTCTGGTTGCTCTGCCTGAACTCCACACGCTTGGCAAAGGTCTCGACGGCAATGGGGAGCGGTTCTGCGGGAGCGGTGAAAACGTTGGAAAAAACTTCCTTAACTTTCTTTTCCCCCTTAAACTCTTTAAACTCTTTAAACTCCTTAAACTCTTTAAACTCCTTAAACTCTTTAAACTCTTGAACTCTCCCAACTCCCTCAACGCCATACTCAAAGACGATGGGCGTATCCTTGTCACCGTCCACTCCCTGCAACCGGCTGCCCTCCAAATCGTTGGAGACCTCTTCAAGGCTCTGTTCGATGAGCATGGAACGGGTAGCGGAGGCTCCTCGACGGCCAAAGACCGTGAGTGACTGCTTGGCACGGGTGAAGGCAACGTAGAGGAGATTGAGGTCATCGACCGTGTTCTGCAGATGCTCGTGCAGGTAGTCGTCCTCGTAGATGCTGCCTTTCATCTGCTTGGCATTATAATCCACAGGGATGAGCGGAAGTGCGTTGAAGGCAGGCATATCCACATCGGGCTTGCACCACAGCAGGGAGCCTTTGTTCAGCGTCCAGTCGCAGAAGGGCATGATGACGTGCGGGAACTCCAGTCCCTTGCTCTTGTGAATGGTAATCAGGCGGATGCCGTCCACTTCGTCGCTTTGGATGGTGTTCTCGTGCAGGCTTTCGTTCCAATCAAGGAGAAACTCCCCGATGTCAGCCACATGCTCGTCCATATAGGTGTGCAAAAGGTCGAAGAAGGCACACACGTAGGCACTTTGCCCGTGTAGGTTCTTCAGGTCAAACAGGGAATAAAGCTTCTCGACGAGGTCTGTGACGGGAAGGGCAACGAGTGTGTCGAACTGCTCGACATACGGGCGGGGCAACAGCTCGTCGAGGTTGATGCCGCGCAGTAGCAGACGGCTCTCGGGAACCTGGTTGCCCATCACCTGGCATTGGTAGGCCTTGACCAGATGGGCACGTGTCAGGACTTCATCGGGATGGACGAGTAGCTGCAGGGCATCGATGATGATGTTTACGGCGGGGGAGGAATCGAGACGGAAGGCCTCTTCGGACACCAGCTTCACGGCGGGTCGTTCCTGCATGAAGTGGGCGGCGATGGCCTGAATGGTCTGGTTGGAGCGTACGATGATGGCTATGTGTCTGGCGGAAATGCCGCGCGACAGCAGGCCATCGACTGTCTCAACCAGTTTGTCCATCGTTGTCTGCTGATAGCCTTTTTGCGGAAGGAGTTCGATATGGATATATCCTTTCTCCTCTGCAGCTTTCTCCTCGGGCGGCGTTTGTGTCAGCTTGTCGTAGGCCTTGAGCAGGAGGGGTGCCTCTTCGGGATTCTCGGCATGCAGCATCTCATATTCATGTACCGACGCATGGGTGAAAAACGAGTTATTGAACTGAATCACACGCACGTCGGAACGTCTGTTGCAACGCATGGGCAGCACCTCGATTTGGCTGGACGGGAACTCGTCCTCTATCTCGTTGAGCAACCGCCAGTCACCTGAACGCCAACGATAGATGCTCTGCTTGACATCGCCGACAATCAGGCTGCGGGAACCGCCGTGACTCAGGCATTCCTTCAGGAGCACCTTGAAGTTCGCCCATTGGATGGTGCTGGTGTCTTGGAACTCGTCAATCATGATATGCTCCAGTTGTGTGCCAATTTTTTCAAAGATGAAAGGGCTGTCCGTATCCTTCATCAAGGCGTTCAGCAACGACTGGGTGTCGGAGAGCAGGAAGCGGTTGGCTTCTTTGTTCAACGAGCGAACCGTCGCGTCGATGCTGTTGAGCAGTCTCAGCTGGTTCATGTGGCGGAGTGTGATGTCGGCGGATTTGTAGAGCTTCAGACGAGTAGGACGCTTGGCTTCCGACTTCTGCAGAAGGGGCAGCAGGGTGGTATCAACGAATCGATACAAGGGGTTGGACGGGTTCTGGTCGGCTTTCTTCAGCCAGCCGCTGGCATCCTCCAGCGCATTCCTCACCCTTGCCCCTAACAAATCGGCATCGTCAAACTTCCCGTTCTGCAGTTTCAGGAAGTAGCCACACACGCCGGTACTGCCGTTGGCAAAATCGGAAACGGAATAGCCGTGCTCATCCAGCATCTTGAAAAAAGTGGTGCCTACTTCCTTCATCTCCCCGCTTGACTTGCTCCTTATCTCGCGGAGCTGACTGGTGAAGGTCGTGAAGAAATCTTTCCGGCTTAGCTTCTCATTTAGAAGTTTGCTGGAGGATTTGTATATGTCCTTGAAGATGTTCTCGCCGAAGTGCTTGATTTGTCCGATGACGTTCCATCCCTTGTCCTCGTCGATGTTCTCGCTGATGTAGGTCAGAATCCATTGCAGTTCAACGCTGGTCGCCTCGAGGCTCTCTATCAGCTCATCTACAGCCTGCTGCTCAACCATCTTGTCATTCAGGCCGACATGCAGGTTGGCGGTCAGGTCGAGCTCGCGCGCAAGGTTGCGGAGCACGCTTTGGAAGAAGGAGTCGATAGTCTCCACACGGAAGTAATTGTAGTTATGGATGAGGTTCGACAGGGCCAGATGAGCACGCTCTGAGGCATATTCCCGACTGACCTCGAGTTCTTCCGTAACACACCTGATATAGTTCTCGGAGTCAGGATCAAGTTTCCAGATACCATAGAGCTGACCGAGGATTCGCATTTTCATCTCCTCGGTGGCCTTGTTGGTGAAGGTGACAGCCAGTATGTTGCGATAGGCATGAGGATTCGTGATGACCAGTTTGATGTATTCCACCGCCAGGCGGAAAGTCTTTCCCGAACCGGCACTTGCCTTATATACCGTCAGTTTGCTCATAATTCATTTCTCGTTGATGCCAGCTTTACCACCGGCGGAACAGCTCAAACTCAAACTTACAGCCAAAGCCCTCGAACTTACCCCTTGTGTTGGAAACAAAAGCGGCCATAGAGAGCACGCGGGTCGTGACACCATAGCCCATCTCCATGTAGGGTGTAAGCGCTTTCACGGACAGGGCGCTCAGGTAGATTCGCTCCATCTCGATGAACCTTCCCAAAAGGGGAATCCTGCTGACGACAAGCAGGGGAGACTCGTAGGTGAAGTTGGAACGCACATAGTATTGGGAGGCATTGTACCACTCACTCTTCAGCAGCTCAAATTCGCCCGTCCAGTCGTCATCCCAGCCGTTGGGGATGTTGTTCTCGCGGAAGTTGGTATAGTCGAGGAAATACTTCTCTGAGCCACGGGAGGTGTAGAATCCTGTTCCTAAACGGGTGGAGAAGGTGCGCAAGCGTTTCAGTTTCTTCTTGTAGGAACAATCAAACTCCCATCGTTCATAGTTCATATTGGAATGCAAAATACCCTTGAAACTCCGCTCGTATTTGAAGGTGAGGGCGGGGCCTTGCCATCCGGAGGGTCTGTACTGCAAGCTCAGGACGGGAGCCGAGGACTGGTAGTAATCGTCGTAGTCGGAATAGTGGAATGCCGGCGAGTTGACAGCCTTGCGATAGTGTATGGAAAGTCCTACGTCATAGGTCCACTTCTCCGAGAAGTCCTGACTGTTGTGGATGATGAGGTTGATGTCGCGGAAATAGTCAATCTTTGTTTTGTCCCAGTCAACGGAGTCACCTTGTTCCTGAATGACATCTTCAAGTAGCTTGGAGTCAAAAGTCCTGTCGCCCGTATTGATGTCGATACCAAAAAAGCCGTTGCGCTTGAGGTTGTAGTTCCAACGAAGGGGGATGTTCATGTAGAGTCGCCGTTGCTTAAAGGAATAGCTCGACTTGACACGGGCGGAGATATCACTATTCGGCGTCAGCATGTAGCTGCTGCGGACGTCGAACTTGTAGGTTATGCCCTTGTCGCGGCTATATCTCAGGAACAGCGGATTGAAGATGGGACTGATGCGTATCGATCCCCGGTTGTTGTCGCCGAAGTTGGTGTCGATTTTTTGAAAGATATTCTCGTTGACGGTGTCCCACACGTCATCCTTAATCTGTTTATAAACTGACTTCTTTTGGGGTAGTGTATCCGTAGCGTTAACGGCTTCTTCCTTCCGGTATTGGTCATAGTAGGCCTGAAGTACCTCCTTTTCCTGTTTGCCGAGCTTGACGGGACGCACCTCCTCCAGAAGTTTCTGCTCCTCAAAGATGGATGTGGGTTCCTTGGAAGGCTTCTTGCTGAGTCCGAGATATATACTGCTGACAGCACGCAACACGTTTCCCATGAACTTGAATTGAGATCTGACAACACAATACTGAGGGAAGAGTGACAGCTGCCCGTTCTCACCCATTAGCAGATAGGCATGAAAACGAACCATATCAAACTCTCCGTCATAGGCCACGTCAATGATTCGTCCCGTAGTGGCATCAATGGTTGCCTTACCCTTGATCAGCTGTGTGTTATTGTTTCTCGGAGAGAACGACAGCACTACGACATCGTCGCTGCGGAAAGAAATCTTGTATTTGTAGAAATAGCGGTTGTGAATGTGAAACGGCGAAAGAATCACACCATCGATAAGCGTCTCACTATAGACGGTTGGAGACAAGTACTTAGCAACAGGTCGTAACACTTTGCGCTTATGGGGAATGGTGTTCACGTCCAGCAGCCTCTTGGCGTGAGGATGTTCGCGGTCGGAGTAGTCACACAGATTATAGTTCTCCATCACAAAGGCTCTCTGTTTGTCTCGTGCGATGGAGTACATGGTGGGAACGACAAACAAAGTGAAGTTTCGTCTGTCCGTTGTAATAAGGCTCTTCTGATAGCTGTAGAAGAAAGTAGGGACGTTCTGAAGGGTGTCCACGCTCAAAGCGTAGTTCCTCACTTGGTCGAGCACTTGCGTCGTGCCCCACCGATCTTTTGCATTTGCTCCGACCAGGGAGACAAACGCAAGGACTATTGTCGCAATGAAACGTAAATATTCCACATTCCCTTGTTCATCATACGATAAACACGAACTCTCCCTATGGGACACCCTTTCTCTCCTTATCCCAGATATTTCTTCAAGATGCTTGCGTTACCGCTGTCACGAAGCTTGGCAATGCTCTTCTCACGAATCTGGCGCACACGCTCACGTGTCAGTCCCAACTGGTCGCCAATCTCCTCCAGTCCCTTCTCATGACAACCAATACCAAAGCATTCGCGAATGATGGTAATCTCACGCTCCTTCAAAACCTTGTTCAGCACAGAGTTGAGCTCCAAAGCCATCGACTCATGGTCAACCTGACGGTCGGTACGGCTGTCATCACCAGAAGGCATCACGTCCAGCATGCAGTTGTCTTCGCCATCCTGAAACGGGGCGTCAATACTGACATGATGACCATCGGCCATCAGGCTCTGTCCGATCTTCTCTTCGTCAAGATGCGTGGCATCCGAAAGCTCTGAAACAGAAGGATGACGCTGATTCTCTTGCTCGAATCTGTTGATTTCGTGATTAATCTTATTCAAAGAACCAACCTGATTCAGGGGAAGTCTTACAATACGACTCTGTTCCGCAATTGCTTGCAGAATGCTCTGACGAATCCACCAGACAGCATAGGAGATAAACTTAAAACCGCGTGTCTCATCAAACTTTTGGGCAGCCTTGATCAATCCGATGTTTCCCTCATCAATAAGGTCTGTTAATGTCAGACCCTGATGCTGATATTGTTTGGCTACTGATACTACAAAGCGCAGATTGGCGGTTACCAACTTGTCTTTGGCTCGTTCTCCCTCTGGTCCTCCTTTCCTGATCTTTTGAGCTAACTCTATTTCCTCATCGATGGAAATCAAAGGTGCACGTCCAATCTCAACAAGATACTTGTCCAGGGCCTCGCTGGAACGATTTGTAATACTTTTCTGAATCTTTAGTTGTCTCATCAAAAACCTCTTTTCCTATAACTGGTTGAAAATCAACCCAATAAACAACAGCTTTTAAAAAAGCGGTGCAAATTTAGGAAAAATATAGATACGTTGTTCTTTTAAGTTAACTTTTTTGCGTTAAAAAATTATAATTACCAAATTTCCTCCCTCTTCCCTTATTTCTTTTTCAGGAAGCTTTCTGCCCGTTCCAGATCCTCGGGAGTGTCTATGCCAACCGTCTCAACATCTGTTTGGCCGACGCGAATGCGATAGCCATTTTGTAGCCAACGGAGTTGTTCGAGGCTCTCTGCTATTTCCAAGGACGACTGGGGGAGCTGGGTCACTTCGTGAAGCACCTCTGTGCGGTAGGCGTAAAGCCCAAGATGTTTGAGGTAGGGGAAATGCTGCAACCATTCTGATGACTCTTTCCCTCGGACATAGGGGATGACGCTGCGTGAGAAATACAAGGCAAAACCGTTGTTGTCGGTAACAATCTTCGGCGAATTGGGATTCTCAACGGCTTCCATGTTTTCAAAAGGCTTTCCCAGAGTGGCGATTTGAGTTTCGGGCGAATCAAAGCAATGGCATAGAGACGCGATTTGTGATGGTTGAATAAAAGGCTCGTCTCCCTGGACATTGATGATCACATCCCATTCTCCCTGAATCTTGTTATATGCCTCTTCAATACGGTCTGTTCCGCTTTTGTGATTCGGGGATGTCATAATGACTTTTCCGCCGAATGCTTCAACAGCATCATAGATGCGCTGGTCATCAGTTGCAACGTAAACATCCTGAATGACACTTGACACTTGCTCATAGACTCTTTGAATAACGGGTTTTCCACCAAGAATGGCGAGGGGCTTGCCAGGGAAACGTGTCGAGGCATAACGCGCGGGAATGATTGCAATGTATTTCATATTAATATAATAATGTATATATATAATTTGATGATAGGATTCTATCGTGTGGAGTGCCAACCTTCAATGAGAATGTATTTCCGTTTCATCATGCGCTGATAGATGTTCCGGAGCCACAGCTTGTGGGTAGCAATAAAGCAAATTCCAATCGTAAACATGATGGCGTATGCGACGGTGTTTCCCAGCGTTCTCTCGATAAAAATGACCAGGAACAGGGGGACGAACATCGTGCCCATCTGCGCCACAACCTGGACATAGTTGTTTTCGATGCCGTTCTTGCTCATCAGCTTCGCGTTGAGTGGCAATGTCGTCTTATTGTATATTGCCATCTGGAAAAGCACGAAATACTGAAAGCCAGCGGTGAATACCCCATAGGAGATCAGCATAAAGAACGACCATTTCCCATACAGCACAAGCGGTAGCATGAGAATGAACGGGAACAGGAGAATCAGGGAATAAAAGATGTATTTGGCCCTGAGCAACTTCAATATATTCTCATGGTGTGTCATGAGTAGGTCAATATAGTTGCCCTCATAGCTCATGATCTTGATGAGCATAATGGAGCCGTAAATAAGATAGTTGTATATGCACCAGAAGTTGGTCATGTAAACATTATCATAGACATCGGTGAAAATGATGACGACAGTAAGGACCAGTATTGCGGCGGTTGAGAAGATATAGCTCTTGCGTGGATTCTTGTTCCGAATCAAGGACTTGATCTCAATCTGAAGGTATTGCCCGATTTCACCGAAATGCTCCAAGAAAGTGAAACGGGAAACATGATGAAGGGTGGTCTTCTCATTCTTTGAAATCTCCTGATATATATGATGGTATTGAATCTTACGGTTCACCCATACCACCACCATCAGCAACACACAGGCACCCAGACAAGGAAGAATACTACCATTGTTAATGTAGGCACCTACTAACCCATGCATGTCCAGTAATGTTTCCCAGCCATTCTTTCCTCCTTTGTCTATAATGACGGGGAAATACACCAACACATAGAAGAGTAGGGGAATCATCCAGTACAGGAGTGTCTTGTTGATCAACGTGCGGACGATGGCATACCATTGACTATTGGTCATGATGAGCAGCCAATAGAACAAAAGGAAGTTGATTGTTACAAACAGCCCTTCGCTGAAGATGATTGACATGATGGCGAAGGGGATGAACATGCAGAACCAAATCAGGTTGCCCCAAGTGAAAAGCGATGAAAGTATAAATGATTCAATACACGTGTACTTGGGGATGGGTAGCAGCATGTAGGGCTTGATGAGCTGAGCCGGCGTTTGCTGTGCTAAGAACCTGAAAAAGAAATCAATGGTTAGAATGAAAGGAGATATGGACGCCATGAACTCTACCGGAGTAGTCGTTCTGTCACTATTGACAGCCAATGAGAACATAACGGCAAATCCCATCAAGTAGATGACCATCATAGACGAAACTATAATGACTAACCATTTAGCGACTTTGTTCTCATTAAAATTTACAGCTCGTCGCTCTGCCAGCTTTCTATGTCGGCGTAAGGCTCTGAATAAATGTACTCGGTTCATCGAAGATCAATAACTTCTGAGTTGGGGAACTCCTTGGCATTGAAGATGAAAATGTTGTCAGACTGGTCCTTTGCCTGGAAATTGGCAATGTCCAGCGTCGTCCACACCGAACCTTGTTTCATCTTTACTTGTGATGGAACGTAGGTCTTCTTGTTGATGGTGATATACATCTCCTGCACGCTTCGCTTCTTGTTTTGCGCAGTCAGGTGTACCACATAATTGTTACCCTTCGTTGTCATCGAAAGATTGAATCCCGTTTTGTATATCGTAATGAACTTATAGGGATTCATAGCCACTTGCTGTGCCTCGTTGGGAGTCGTGATGTTAACCTCCTCCGTTGCTTTCATATACGACCATTGTGTCTTCCCGTTGTACCAGATAATGGCTTGGGAGGTGCGTGCGTTGAACTTGTTTCCTTTGATGGCTATGGTTCCGGACGCATTGCCGTATTTAGTGCTTGACAGGGTGAAAGTTGCCTTTGCTCCACCTTTTCTGCCGACGATGCTTGCCGTTTTGTCAAGTACCTTCCTGGCTTCATTGGCATTCTGAGCTTGGGCAGATGTCCCAAGCAGTAGAAAAGCTATGATGAATAGGTTTATGAGATTTGTTTTCATCTTTTCCATGTTTTATCCACGCATTTGTGAAAGAAGGGTGTTCAGGGAATTCTCGTCAGTGATGAGCACATCGCGAGGCTTGGCACCATTGGCTTGTCCAACAATACCTGCCATTTCCAGCTGGTCCATCAGTCGGCCTGCGCGGTTATAGCCGATGGAGAAACGACGTTGTATCATACTGGTAGAACCCTGTTGTGTCATCACGATGGCACGGGCTGCTTCCTCGAAGAAGGGATCCAGAGAATGGCTGTCCACTTGGCCTCCGCCTCCCATACCTCCGCCTTCCTCTGAGGCAGGTTCCGGGAGTTCCAGAGGTTCCACGGGGCCGGGCTGCTCCTGAATATATTTGTTGATGCGTTCTACTTCAGGTGTGTCAACAAAAGCGCATTGTACACGTACGGGCTCGTTGCCCACAAGGATAAGCATGTCACCTCGTCCCACAAGCTGGTCGGCACCTTTCTGGTCAAGAATGGTTCGGGAGTCTATTTGCGACATTACACGGAAAGCCATACGTCCCGGGAAGTTTGCCTTAATGGTACCAGTAATGATGTTGGTTGTGGGGCGCTGTGTAGCGATAATCATGTGAATACCAACGGCACGGGCAAGCTGGGCTATTCGGGCGATGGGAAGCTCCACTTCTTTTCCCGCCGTCATAATCAAGTCGCCAAACTCATCAATAACGACTACGATGTAGGGCATGTACTCGTGTCCTTTGCTCAGGTCTAACTGATGATTGATGAATTTCTCGTTATAGTCTTTCACGTTACGGGCACGTGCCAACTTCAACAAATCATATCTTGAATCCATCAGCTTACAAAGCGAGTTCAGCGTGCGAACTACTTTCGTAACATCTGTGATGATGGGCTCGTCCTCGTTTTCCGGTAAGGTTGCCATGAAGTGGCTGGCCAATGGTGCATAGACGCTAAACTCCACTTTCTTCGGATCTACCAATACCAGTTTCAGCTCGTTTGGATGCTTTTTGTACAGCAAAGAGGTGATGATGGCATTCAAGCCGACAGACTTACCTTGACCCGTAGCACCCGCAACGAGCAAATGGGGAATCTTGGCAAGGTCAACCATGAAGACATCATTCGTGATGGTCTTACCCAACGCAATGGGCAGCTCCATCTTGGCATCCTGGAATTTCTTTGAATTGAGGATGCTCTCCATAGAAACGATGTTTGCCTTCTTATTAGGAACTTCGATACCAATCGTTCCTTTGCCAGGCATTGGCGCAATAATACGAATGCCCAAGGCTGCCAGGTTCAGGGCAATATCTTTTTCAAGGTTTTGTATTCTGGATATTTTCACGCCGGGGGCAGGTGTAATCTCGTACAGAGTAATGGTGGGACCTACGGTAGCCTTGATGCCTTTGATATCCACGCCGAAACTGTTCAAAACCTCTATGATACGTTGGTTGTTGGTCTTCACCTCGTCCATATCAATATCCATCTTACCACCATCATCATATTTCTTGAGAAGGCTAAGAGGCGGGAACTTGTAGTTCAGGAACGGTTCTCTTGGATTAATAGGAGTCTTCAGTACATCTTCAGCCGTAAGCGATTTGCCTTTCTCGGCTTTCTCGTCTGCTTTGGCAACCTCTACCGTCAGCTGGGTGTCCTTCGCGTTGCTTTCCGATTGCTTGGTGTCTTCCTGTTCAGGTGCTTCCGTTAGGTCAACAACTGGCGAACTTTCTTCTTCGATGGGAGCATAGTCCTCATCGACAGGCGGTTCTGAATTTGTCACCATATCATCGTTCTCTACCGTTGCGTTATCCTCGTTGAATTGCGGCGTGACAATAGAGAATTTTACCTTAGACGTAAGGTATTTGACAGGGTTGAGCGACTTTCGTATAATCACAATTGTTGTGGCACTTAGATACGTCAGGAACGATAGAGCCACAATCAACAAGATAACCGTTAATCCTGGAGGACCGACAAGGTTCTCCAGTTGTTGAACACAATAGAGTCCATGATTTCCTCCTGCATTAAAGACCTGCTCACCCATGAGGGGAGAGAGGAACTTCGCAAATGCTACTGAGCACCATAACATCACGATGGTGAGACAGAGGAACCATTTCAGCAGAGGCACTTTATACACCTGCATCATCTTCAGCCCGACAAGTATCAGAAATACAGGGATGATAAATGCCGAAAGCCCAAAGTTAATCGTAATGAGGGTATAGGAGATAATAGCACCCAAAGAGCCACAATAGTTTTTGAAGACTTGTTCGGTATTCATCCATTCGCCAGGCCTTAGATTTTCAAGAATACTTTGGTCGGCAGCTCCCGTAACCATGTATGAACACATGGCAATAATAAAATAAAGGGATATCAAAAGAGTAATGAAACCCAAGATGAAATCTGTAGTTTCGTTGCTGAAAATATTTTTTATTCCAACCGCTTCACCTATGCTTTTGGCTTTGCGCTCAGTCTTTTTCTTTGCCATTGCTCTGTCTTTTTTGAATTTTAGTGCAAAATTAGTGGAAAAAAATTAGAAACATTCATATTTTCATACTTTTTTTCTAATTTTGCACATTCATATCACAATTCATGACAAGAAAGGTTATATACAACAAGTTTAAGAAAGAAGATATCACACAGCTTCCCTTGGCACAATTCTCCGGCAGAATAATAGTGATTATGTCTGAAGGTGAGGCAGAACGGGCGGTTAACTATCTGCTTACTCAACCTATATTAGGGGTGGATACAGAGACACGTCCGGCTTTTAAACGTGGCGAATATCACCAAGTGTCATTATTGCAGGTTTCATCGAAGGATGTCTGTTTCTTGTTTCGCCTGAACATGATAGGCTTAACCCCAGCCATTAGAAAGCTCTTGGAATGTACGGAAGTTCCGATGATTGGTCTTTCCTGGCACGATGATTTACTGGCATTGAAGAAACGGGGAGAGTTTGTTCCTGGCCATTTCATCGATTTACAGAATCTCGTCGGACAAATTGGCATTGAGGATTTAAGCTTACAAAAATTGTATGCGAATATTTTCAGGATGAAAATAAGTAAAAGACAACGGTTGACCAATTGGGATGCGGACGTTTTATCTGAGAAGCAGAAAATTTATGCGGCAACCGACGCATGGGCATGTATTCAACTTTATGAGGAGATTATGCGCCTTGCTGCTACGGGCAACTATCGGCTTGTCATGAATGAAGAATCGAATAATAGTTAATGACTGTCGAATTAATGAAATATCGCAATGTCGTAATATCGTAATATCGAAATATATGTATAAGAGTGTATATTTGAAGAAAGGAAAGGAAGAATCGCTGAAACGCTTCCATCCGTGGATTTTCTCCGGAGCCATCCAGCGTCTTGATGAGGGTGTTGAAGAAGGAGAGGTGGTTCGGGTCTTTACTGCTACGGGAGACTTTATTGCAGTTGGCCACTACCAAATCGGTTCCATCGCCGTGAGAGTCCTTTCGTTTTCTGATGTAGAGATTAACCATGAGTTCTGGTGCCATCGGCTTAAATCGGCATTAAGCATGCGCCAGGCCATCGGCATCGCCGATAACCTTCATAACGATACCTATCGACTTATTCATGGAGAAGGCGACAACCTGCCTGGACTGGTAATCGACTGCTACGGCAAAACGGCAGTCATGCAAGCACATAGTGTAGGCATGCACAGAGAGCGACAAGCTATCTGTATGGCACTACAAGAAGTGATGGGTTCTCAAATACAACATGTCTATTACAAAAGTGAGACGACCTTGCCCTTTAAGGCCGATTTAGGACAGGAGAACGGTTTCCTGTATGGTGGCGATGATAACAATATAGCTGTGGAAAATGGCCTGCGATTTTATGTTGACTGGCTAAAAGGGCAAAAGACGGGGTTCTTTGTAGATCAACGTGAGAACAGAGCTCTTCTGGAGAAATATGCGCAGGGAAAAAGTGTTCTGAACATGTTTTGCTATACAGGAGGCTTCTCCGTGTATGCTATGCGTGGTAAGGCAAAACTCGTACATTCAGTTGACAGTAGCGCCAAAGCCATCGATCTGACCCGTAAGAATGTGGAGCTGAATTTCCCTGCCGATGCCAGACACCAGGCCATCTGTGAAGACGCGTTCAAGTATCTGGATTCGAATAGTCAGAAATACGATCTCATCATTCTCGATCCTCCTGCTTTCGCAAAGCATCGCGCGGCTCTGCATAATGCCTTGAAAGGCTATACCAGACTGAATGTGAAAGGTTTTGAAGCCATCAAACAGGGTGGGGTGCTGTTTACTTTCAGCTGTTCGCAGGTCGTGACGAAAGAGCATTTTCGCAACGCCGTGTTTACGGCTGCCGCACAAGCTGGAAGAAAAGTGCGCATACTCCATCAGCTTCATCAGCCAGCCGATCACCCCATTAACATCTATCATCCTGAGGGTGAATATCTGAAAGGACTTGTTCTCTACGTGGAATAAATTATGGTTGACGTTACAAAACAGATTCAGGAGACAGTCGGTAGGTTCATCTCTGACAACCAACTTCTACAGCACGACAGGAAGTATCTCATAGCTCTATCTGGTGGTGCTGATAGTGTTGCTATGTTTCTCATTCTTAGTGATTTGCGATATAGCGTTGAAGCAATACATTGTAATTTTAACTTAAGAGGAGAAGAGTCTGTTCGGGATGAAAACTTCTGTATGCGTCTTTGTAATGCCAAAAACATACCGTTTCATCGAGTTCATTTCAATACGCGTGATTATGCAGAACTTCATGGACAGAGTATTGAGATGGCGGCTCGTGAATTGCGTTACCGTTATTTTGAACAGCTTCGCAAAGATATCGGTGCCGCAGACATTTGTGTAGCCCACCATCAAGACGATAACGTTGAGACGATATTGATGAATCTTGTAAGAGGAACGGGAATGAAAGGGTTGACTGGCATTCGGCCTCGTAACGGGCATGTTGTGCGTCCCATGCTATGCCTTAGCCGTTCCGAGATTCTTAAATATTTAGATTCCATCGATGATGTATGGTCTGGTCAACGGGGACAAACTTACGTCACAGACAGCTCGAACCTGGTACCCGATGTGGTACGTAATAAAATCAGACTGCATGTCATTCCTCTGCTACAGGAAATCAATCCGTCTTTTTCTCAAGGAATATTGGAAATGGCTGTACGTCTCGCTGATGCAGAGCGTGTTGTTGACGAATCCCTCACACATGCCCTTGAAAAGGCAATGTTACGTAAAGACGTGTACAGCCTTGATGTGATTGCGCAACAACCTTCCCCCGAATTAGTACTGTTTAGATTGTTGTCTGTCCATCATTTCACGTCTTCCCAGATTCTTGATGTAGCCCATCATGTGGGAACATCTTCTACGGGAACCTATTGGGAAAGTCCTACCCATATCGTTTCTGTTGACAGGGAGAATCTGGTTGTTTTTTCCAAAGACGATGAAATGGTGAAAACCGAAGGAAAGAGGATGCGGGTGCCTGAAACGGGATTGTATGTGTATTCTCCGTCTCAACGTTTCAGATTCTCGGTGAAACCTTATAAAAAGCCTGATGATGTTTCTTGCTCGCCATTTGTTGCTTCCTTGGATGCCGATTTGATTTGTTGGCCACTTTGCATCAGACACATCGAAGAAGGCGACCGTTTTGTTCCTTTTGGCATGAAAGGAAGTAAGTTGGTAAGCGACTATCTGACTGACAAGAAACGAAACCTCTACGAAAAGCGTTCCCAGTTAGTAATTACGGATGCAAGTGGCAAAATCGTGTGGTTGGTTTGGGAACGTACTGACAACCGTTTCCGTGTGTCGGAAACAACACGTAACATCCTCTATATCTCAATGGAATAACTCTCTGTAGATATGTCAGGTACTTCCTATTTAAACTTCACCTGCTGGTAGCCGACAAGCCTGTCTGTCCGTTCTCCCAGCCCTCGGTAATAGACGAGTGCTTGATACATGTTTTCCGTTTGGAAGAAGTTTCCTTCTGAGGCAAGCGGTACAACATTCCCTTCTTCCGTCATCATCAGGTATTGATAGGAATAATAGCCCAGTTTCATGCTAATCACAGTAGAATAGCACTCCTCAATATCATCATACTCCATCTTGTACTGCGGGGTGAACTGGTCATTCGTCCAAGTTCCGTTAAGATAGACATCGCCGGCCTGTCTTGGAAGTTTCAAGGTGAAATGCACGAGCACATAGTCTGAAGTCCGGTCATTCTCATAATTGTCCATGTTGCGAATGTAGAAAGAGCCGTTGGCATCTTCGTCATAGACGTAATTAATTCGTGGTTCGGCTGGCCACAGATAGGCATGATAGGCGGAACCGTCCCATTCCATCGATTCTATGCCCAAGCCCACGTCATGAACGTCCAGCATTTCGAACTTTCGGTATTCATTCCCTCCGAAGAAAATCAGTTCCCTTTCATGCTCCCACCTAATGCCATCCCCCATAACATATTGAGGCTTGGAGAGAATGCGAGCATCGTCCCAACGTCCGTTTTGCAATACTACTGTTTTGATTTGTCGTGAAAAGTCCGGAACTCTGATTCCTGCGTAGTTGACGTTTACCCCAACCTGTTGATAAGAGCTGTTGATGCCGATATCCGTGTTGGGGGTAACACTAAGCTGCACTCCCATTAATGGCTCAACAACCATGAAATACACGCGTAGTATCTCCTCGTTCCCATGATTCTCGTCATAGATGGTCACACGGTAGTTCCCGCTAAGTTTCAGACGGCAGTTCTCGTTGGGAATTGTCAGCTTATAGTGGGTGTAGAGGACATTTGTGTTGATGGATTCCTCCAGCTTGTCCAGAGAGATTCCATCTCTGAAACCCTCGATATAATCGCTGGTGAAAAGCGACTCCGACAAGCTCCAGTCCGCTTCACAATGCTCCACCTTATATATATATCTATGATACTCATGCGTAAGGTCGTCAAAGGAAATGTTGATTCGTTTGCTGCTATGGAGGTTGATAACAGGCATAGAGAGCCAGTCCGTTCCGGCTACAACCTGAACTGATGAAATCCTGTTGTTCAGGATCTCGTTTCGCTGAGCCAGTACGCACGCACAGAGCAGACATGAAGCCAAGATGGTAATGATTCTTTTCATGGCGATAAAGGTAAGAAGAAAATCCGGATGAGCAAAAAATATCTGCAAAAACATTTGGCAGTTTACAAAAAAAAGTCTACCTTTGCATTCGCTTTTGCCGATATGGCTCAGTTGGTAGAGCAACGCATTCGTAATGCGTGGGTCCCCGGTTCGAGTCCGGGTATCGGCTCCAAAGCGAAAGAAATCCTACATTTTTTTGCGGTAGTAGCTCAGTTGGTAGAGCATCAGCTTCCCAAGCTGAGGGTCGCGGGTTCGAGCCCCGTTTGCCGCTCCATAGGTAATTTCCCCTTATTTTTTATTGTGATTTTGGGAAGTTTTTCCTTTCCCACGATGTTGTTCCCTCCGTTTCCCCTGAGGCTTTTTATGTTTGCCGTAGGGTTTACGTCTGCCATTCCGTTTGCCTCCAACTTTGACGATTTTGTATTCGGGAGCTTCGCCCAATCCCTCTGGAAGAGGAAGCTTCTCAACGGCCTTTTCGAGGAAATGCTCAATCTGCTGAAAGTAGCGAATGTCGCTGTCGCTGACAAAGGTAACGGCCCTGCCGTCCCTGTCGGCACGAGCTGTGCGTCCGATGCGATGAACGTAGTCCTCAGCATCTCTAGGCACGTCGTAGTTAATGACCATAGCGATGTCATCGATGTCGATACCCCTCGCCAGAATGTCAGTAGCAACGAGAACGTCAATTTGTCCGCTCTTGAAGCGGAACATCATCTCATCGCGCTCAGCTTGCGAGAGATCGCTATGCATCTCTCCACTATTGATTTTCATGCGGATAAGGGCGCGGTTGATGTCTTTCACTTTATTGATTTTCCCCGAGAAAATGATAACTCGACTCAGATCGTTTCGTTTGAACATGTCGCGGATGATGTCCAGTTTCTGGGGTTCATAACAGACGTAGGCCGATTGGCGTATCTTTTCTGCAGGCTTGCTGACGGCAAGCTTTACCATCACGGGATTCTTGAGTAATGTCTTTGCCAACTGTTCTATCTTGTCGGGCATCGTGGCGGAATACATGATGGTCTGACAGGTAGAGGGTAGTTCTCTGGCAATCTTGAGAATATCGTCGGAGAAACCCATGTCGAGCATACGGTCAGCCTCGTCAAGGATGAAGAACGAAACGCGGCTCAGGTCAACATTCCCCATCTGCATATGTGAGATGAAGCGACCCGGTGTGGCGATGATAACGTCGGCTCCCGTCTTCAAAGCGTTAAGTTCCTGGTTGTATCGTCCGCCATCGTTTCCGCCATAGACGGCAACGCTACTCACTTCATTGAGATAGTAGCCGAAGCCCTGCATAGCCTGATCGATTTGCTGTGCCAGTTCACGGGTGGGCGACATGATGATGCAGTTGATGGCATCATGGGGGAAAGTGACGTGACGACCGTCGGGAAAGGTCGCCGCTCCGTCGTCGAGCATGGAGAGTACGGGGAGGAGATAGGCTGCGGTCTTGCCGGTACCAGTCTGGGCGACACCAAGCACATCGCGTCCTTCCAGTATTTGTGGAATGCACTTTTCCTGAATAGGGGTACATTCTTCGAAGTGCATGTCATAAAGAGCATCCAGTATGTTGTCGTTTAAATCTAATTCGTCGAAAAACATTTTAATAATTGACAATTGATAATTAGTAACTGAGCATGAAAAGTTGATGATAACCTCTTACTTCTTATAATTTAGTTGGGTGCCTTGCGGTAGCAGAAATAGGCTACGACAGCAAAGATAATGTTAGGAATCCATGCCGCCAGCATAGGGGGCGTTCCTGCATTGATGGCAAAGGTTGCCGATACGGTTTGCAACATGATATACCCAAAGCTCAAGGCGAGTCCAATACCGAGATACAATCCCATACCTCCCTTACGCTTTCGGGATGAGAGGGAGAGTCCTATGGTGGTAAGTATGAACGAGGCAAAGGATGATGCGATGCGCTTGTGGTATTCTACCTGATACTGTACGACATTTCCGCTTCCTCGGTCGATCTGCTTGGAGATATAATCGTGTAGCTCGGGGCTGGTGAATGTTTCCTGTTGTCCTTTGGAATAAACAAGGTCTGTTGGTTCCATCAGTATGGTCGTATCGCGCTGGAATCCGCTGGTTATCTGTTCCTTGAGTCCTTTTAACTCCCTTATCTTCCAGGTTCTCATGGTCCAATGGAACTTACTGTCGGAGATGGTGTCGTATTGAATCTCGGCTGCAGTAAGATGGCTGACCAGTTTCTTGTTCTCAAACTTATCCAACGAAAAGCCGTATCCGCGTTTGTAGGTATTGTCATAATGTTGTATATAGGCAATAACGCCTTTTCCCACTTGCAGTTGAACGTTATCGGCAGCCGTGTTTTTGCGTTTGTTCTTATAAAGCGTCTCAAAGTTCTGGCGTATTACCGTTCCATGTGGGATGACGTATGCACTTAGGTAGAATGATACCAGAGAAATGAGAACGCATGAAATCATGTAGGGACGCATGAGACGTTTGAATGAAACCCCAGCTGCAAGCATGGAGATGATTTCGGAGTTGCCCGCCAGCTTCGAGGTGAAGAAGATGACGGCAATAAACACGAACAGGGGACTGAACAGATTCGCAAAGTAGGGGACAAAGTTCATGTAATAGTCGAGCACGATGGCTTTGAGAGGCGCTTGGTACTGGGTGAACTTCGCCAGGTTCTCATTGACATCAAAGATGATGGAGATGGAGATGATGAGAACAATCGAGTAGATGTAGGTACCTATGAACTTCTTGATGATATACCAGTCAAGAATGCTGATATACCTTCTGAGATTGAATATTTCCTTAAACCGCTTCATGGGTCGTATTGTCGTTTTTTTTGTTGAAAGCTGTCCTCTGTTTTCTTTTGAACTACACTCTTCGTCCGAGATTGTCGATGACGGAACGTTTCCAGGCTGTGAAGTCACCATTCTCGATGTGCTGACGCGCATCGGTTACCAGTCGCAGATAGAAAGCGAGGTTATGTATGCTTGCAATCTGCATGGCCAAAAGTTCTTGAGCTTTGAAGAGGTGGTGCAGATAGGCTTTTGAGTAAATGCGGTCTGTTTCGCATCCTTCCGGATCGATGGGACTGAAGTCGAACTCCCACTTCTTATTGCGCATGTTCATCGTGCCTTCGTAGGTGAATAACATCGCATTACGTCCGTTGCGGGTGGGCATCACACAGTCGAACATGTCAACGCCACGCTCTATGGCCTCAAGAATGTTCTGCGGAGTACCAACTCCCATCAGGTATCGAGGCTTGTCCTTGGGCAGGATTTCGTTGACCACTTCTATCATCTCGTACATCACCTCCGTAGGTTCTCCGACAGCTAAACCGCCAATCGCGTTGCCGTCAGCACCTTTGTCTGCCACATGCTTGGCAGCATCCTGTCGCAAGTCCTTATATGTGCAGCCTTGGACGATGGGGAAGAGGCATTGGTCGTAGCCGTATAACGGTTCAGTCTCGGAAAGGCGTTTGATACAGCGGTCGAGCCAGCGTTGGGTCAATTGAAGGCTTTTCTTGGCATACTGATAGTCGCTCTGTCCTGGAGGACACTCATCAAAGGCCATCATGATATCGGCCCCGATGATACGCTCTGTATCCATCACGTTCTCGGGAGTGAAGATATGTTTGGAGCCATCAATATGGGAACGAAACTCGCAACCTTCTTCCCGCAACTTTCTGATGCCGGTAAGGGAGAAAACCTGGAAGCCGCCAGAATCCGTCAGGATGGGGCGGTCCCACGTGTTGAACTTATGCAAACCGCCAGCAGCCCTCAGAACCTCAAGTCCGGGGCGCAAGTAAAGATGGTAGGTGTTGCCAAGAATAATCTGAGCCTTCACCTGCTCTCGTAGTTCGCTGAAATGAACCCCTTTGACGCTTCCCACGGTTCCGACAGGCATGAATATCGGGGTCTTGATCTGCCCATGTGCGGTGGTGATGAGCCCTGTTCGTGCGTCGGAAGCACTATCTGTATGTTGTATCTCGAATGTCACGTCTAACTGCTTTTTCTATTATTTGTCGCCTTTCTTTTCCTCGTCGATGGTGAACTTCACAGGGTTGCTCACAAGCTCGTCGGTGAGTGCGAAGTTCCAAACATCCTGTACATTCTCCACATAATGGAAGCTGACACCCTTCAGATATATTTCGGGGATTTCATCGATGTCTTTCTTGTTGTCCTGGCACATCATGATGTCAGTAATGCCTGCACGCTTAGCAGCAAGAATCTTCTCCTTGATACCCCCCACAGGAAGCACCTTCCCTCGAAGCGTTATCTCGCCCGTCATAGCGGTATTCTTCCGAACCTTTCGCTGGGTCAGGGCCGATGCGATAGAAGTGGCGATAGTGATGCCTGCCGATGGCCCGTCTTTGGGTGTTGCTCCTTCTGGTACATGGATATGGATATTCCATTGGTCGAAGATGCGATAGTCGATGCCTAATGTGTCAACATGCGCTTTCACGTACTCGAGGGCTATGACCGCCGACTCTTTCATGACGTCACCTAAGTTACCAGTTAACGTCAGCTTGCCGGCTTTTCCTTTGGAAAGAGATGTCTCGATAAACAAAATCTCCCCGCCGACGCTTGTCCATGCAAGTCCTGTAACCACACCTGCATACTCATTTCCCTGATAGATGTCGCGGAAGAACGGGGGCTTTCCCAGCAAGTCGCCCAATTCTGTGGGAGTGATTTTCTCGAAGGGAAGCTCACCGTTGCGTGCAACGGCGAAGGCCAACTTGCGCAGGGCCTTGTTGATTTGCTTTTCAAGCTGTCGCACGCCACTTTCACGAGTGTACTGCTCAATTATTTTCTCTATGGCAGCCTTATTGAATGTCGGCTTCATCTTGCAAGCCTGCATTCCTGTATTTTCCAACTCGCGCGGAATGAGATGGCGCTTGGCAATCTCTATCTTTTCCTCCGTAATGTAGCCGCTTACCTCAATGATCTCCATGCGGTCGAGTAGGGGCTTGGGAATGGTGTTGAGGTTGTTGGCTGTGGCAATAAAGAGCACCTTCGACAAATCATAGTCCACATCGAGATAATTGTCGTGGAAGGCGTTGTTCTGCTCTGGGTCGAGAACCTCCAGCATAGCTGAAGAGGGGTCACCATTATATGTATTCTGGGTAATCTTGTCAATTTCATCGAGAATGAAGACCGGATTTGACGATCCCGCTTTCTGAATACTCTTGATGATTCTGCCAGGCATAGCACCCACGTACGTGCGTCGGTGGCCACGTATCTCGCTCTCGTCATGAAGTCCGCCCAAGCTGATGCGCACATATTTGCGCTTCATGGCGGCGGCAATACTCTTGCCAAGACTTGTCTTTCCCACTCCCGGAGGACCATAGAGACATACGATAGGTGATTTCAGGTCACCGCGAAGCTGTAGGACAGCCATATATTCCAAGATACGCTCCTTCACTTTCTCCATGCCGTAGTGGTCTTGGTTCAGGATTTTTTCTGCCCGTTTCAGATTCAGGTCATCCTTCGTGTACTCGCCCCAAGGCAGGTTGACCATGATTTGAAGATAGTTCAGCTGTACGCTGTATTCCGGACTTTGCGGGTTGAGCAGATCCAGCTTGTCGAGCTCTCGGAAGAACACACTACCCACTTCTTCCGGCCATTTCTTGTTCTTCGCCTTTTCCTCGAGTTCCTTGCGTTCAGGAGAACCCTCGCCATTATTGAGTTCTTCCTTGATGTTCTTGATTTGTTGCTGTAGGAAGTACTCGCGTTGCTGCTCGTCGATTTCCTCCCGGGTCTTAGAACGGATATTCTGCTTCAGCTGTAGCAACTGACGCTCCTTATTGATGGCCTTCAAGGTCTCGAAAACACGTTCAATCATAGAGTCAGCCTTTAGCATCTTGATCTTGTCGTGAATGCTGAAAGGCATGTTCGAACAAATGAAGTTGGCGACAAGAACGTCGTTCTGAATGTTGTTCAAAGCGAACTGGGACTCGTCGGGAATCTCTTCGTTTTCCCTGATAAATTCGTATGTCAATTGGCGCAAGTCCTCGATGGCTGTGCGAAACTCTTTGGAATCGTTCTCACTCATGTCTTCATGAGCAGGAGAAACAGTTCCTATCAGATAGGGTTTCGTCTCAACCAACTCCTCCAACCGGCATCTTCCCAGCCCTTGCACAATTGCGGTAATGTTGTTGCCGGGACCAGGCATCTCCAAAATCCGTACAAGCTTGGCATATACCCCGTAGTTGTAAAGGTCTTCGAAGGTGGGAGAGTCTATCTCCGGATTATTCTGGCAGAAGATGGCAAAGACCGCGTCGGGATTCTTTTTAAGCTTGTTAATGAGATTGACACTCGAAGTGCGACCAATCAGTACGGGAGATATGACACCAGGGAACATGACAACGTTACGCGTTGCCAAAATAGGCATCGTATCCGGCATGCTGATATCGAACAATTTCGTGATGTCTCCTTCGTAGTCGGCAATCATTTGAATGGATGTATTTGATTTCTTGTTCATCTTTTTTTCTTTTCTATCTTATTAAAGAGGTGCAAAGGTACTAAAAAACAGTCGGAAAAATGCAATTAGATGCCTTTTTTCTTAGAAAATTAAGTAAAAACAAGAATTATAAAAAGTCTTTTCAATTGAAGGAGGGTTTCCAAAGGATGCTGTTACAAGTAGAAATTGTAAGATAATTTCGAATACCATTCGCTGCGATTCCCGGACGCGTCCTGAAGCGTTTCAACACATTCACTGTAGTCATCCTGAAGGAATCGTTTCCGAAAGGCCAGAAGCGTGCGCTTGGGTGCCTTGTGAGGTACAGTCTTCACATCGCAACGTCGGAAAAGAAACAAATTCTGCGTAACAGCCTCGCTTATAAATAACGAAACGGATTCTGTCGGAATAATCAAACTAAAAATACCATCTTCTTGAAGTAAAGCTTTAACTCCTTTTGCAAGTGAGGAGAAGGGGAGTGTGTCGGTGTGTCGGGCGATGCTCCGCTGAGAATCAGGAGCTTTCATCGAGTTAACGAAATAGGGAGGATTGCACACGATACAGTCATACTGTTGTTGGTGCTGGGGAAGCTCAGAAACAAACTCCAGTAATGATGTGTTTGTAATAAAAATTCTATCCGAAAAAGGAGAGGCGGTAACGTTCTCGCGGGCTTGCTGACAGGCTGCCTCGTCTATCTCTATCGCCTGAACTGTTGCATCGGGAAAGCGCTGGGCCATCATGCAGGCGATAAGTCCCGTACCCGTACCAATATCCAATATTGCCTTACCTCCTTCAGCCCAAGCTCCAAGCAATACCCCGTCGGTACCAACTTTCATGGCACAACGTTCCTGATGAATCGTGAACTGCTTAAAACGAAACATAGGCTACAGGTTTAGCTTCCGCTGCAGGACCTTGCTGAGCGCTTGAATATGCCTGGTTTGCTTGGTAATGTCCTCTTTGACAATATTAATCTCGTTGAAGAGTTCGGCTGCCGCACTCTGAATGGCGTTGGGCCTGCGTACACGCTTGTCTCCATAGGGATTGACGATGATGTTGATGCCTTTTTCAACAATCTCAACATCCACGTCTGCCGAAGTCATGATCGGGTCACCATCAAAATGAATGACACCTGCTTCTTTCCTGTGAATATGAATCTTCTTGCTCTTGAACGTCTTGATCTTGGAGCTTTTGTCCAGGGTCTTGTTAAACATGTCTATGCTGATTTGAGGCGCATCGAGCACGTCAAAAGGCTCCATGATGATGACATCCATAAAACCGTCGCTCATCGTTGCCTGTGGTGCAATATAAGCATTATTCCCGTATTGGCTGGCATTGGCACACGAGATAAGAAACGCCTTGTATCTCTTCTTCCCGTTCTCGTCCTCAATCTCGTATGTTTCCGGCTCGTATTTCAAACCTTCACGCAACACGTTCTCCACATAGGTCACAGGACCGCGCTTGCCGGCTTCGGCAAACTTCATGCTGACAAAGGCATCAAATCCCATCCCGCATGTGCAAAAGAACGGATGCTCATTAATAATACCATAGTCGAGTGGACGAATCTCGCATGCATTAATGATTTCTATGGATTTTCTCATGTTCATGGGGAGCAGCAGGTGGCGGGCGAGCCCATTGCCAGAGCCACAAGGAATAATCCCCAATGCCGTCTTCGAATGTACCAGGGAACGGGCCACCTCGTTGACGGTTCCATCGCCGCCGACAGCTACGACAGCATCCATTCCCTCGTCTTTTGCCTGACTTGCAATAGCGTTGGCATGACCGGCATATTCTGTCATTCGAATCTCATAGTCAAACTTGTCGTGATCCAACGTCTGCTCAATCAAATCGGGTATCCCAGCTTTATTGGTCGTACCCGAAATAGGGTTCATTATAAAGATAATCCGTCTTTTCATGCTGCAAATTTACAAATTTCTTTGAAAAAAAGTTTGTTTCTCGCACAAAATTTGTACCTTTGCAGTTCGAAGCAAGATTTTATCATTTCATTACCTATTTTAAAATGGGACAATTACAGGAAAGATACAAAAGTTACAGAGAACCACAGAAGTATATCGCTCAAGGCGTGTATCCCTATTTTCGTGCTATAACCAGTAAGCAGGGTACAGAGGTTGATATGGACGGGCACCACATCCTGATGTTCGGTTCAAATGCCTATACAGGACTAACAGGAGACCCGCGTATCATTGATGCCGCCAAGAAGGCTCTCGACAAATACGGAACAGGATGTGCAGGAAGTCGTTTCTTGAATGGAACACTCGACTTGCACTTACAGCTGGAAAAAGAGCTCGCCACTTACATCGGCAAGGATGAAACGCTTTGCTTCTCCACAGGCTTCTCTGTGAACCAGGGTGTTTTGGCAATGGTTGTTGGAAAAGGCGACTACATTATCTGTGACGACAGAGACCATGCTTCAATCGTTGACGGGCGCAGGCTTTCGTTTGCCCGCCAGTTGCATTACAAGCACAACGACATGGCCGACCTGGAGCGCGTATTGCAGACCTTGCCTCATGAGGCAGTCAAGCTGATCGTCGTAGATGGCGTATTCTCCATGGAAGGAGACCTTTGCAAGCTGCCTGAGATTATTGAGCTGAAGCACAAATACAATTGCTCGGTAATGGTTGACGAGGCACACGGAATCGGTGTGTTCGGAAGACAAGGTCGCGGTGTGTGTGACTATTTCGGATTGACAGACGAGGTCGATCTCATCATGGGAACATTCTCCAAGTCTATGGCTTCCATCGGAGGCTTCATAGCCAGCGATTCAGACACCATCAACTGGTTGCGTCACACCTGTCGCACATATATCTTCAGCGCATCCAACACGCCCGCAGCAACAGCTGCCGCTCTGGAAGCTTTGCACATCATACAGCAGGAACCCGAGCGAATTGAGAAGTTGTGGAGCGTTACTCGTTACGCCTTGCGCCGTTTCAAGGAGGAAGGCTTCGAGATAGGAGACACCGAAAGTCCAATCATCCCCTTGTATGTGCATGATGTGGAGAAAACGTTTGTCGTTACGGCCTTAGCTTATAATGCCGGCGTATTCATCAATCCCGTCATTCCTCCTGCATGTGCTCCGCAAGATACCCTTGTTCGCTTTGCTTTGATGGCAACTCACACAGAGGAGCAAGTAGAAAGGGGCGTACAGGCCTTGAAGAAGATATTCAAGGAACAGGGCATCATCAAGTAATTGACAATTGGTAAAAGACCGTGAGACGGAATGAAAGCCGTTAAAAGATGTGAACGGAAGAAGATTTGTCAAACGTCAGTTATCAATTATCAATAAAAATAAGTAACTTTGCATCCGCAAAAAAAGTTCGGGGTGTAGCGCAGCCCGGTAGCGCTCCTGGTTTGGGACCAGGCGGCCGCAGGTTCGAATCCTGTCGCCCCGACATTTTTTGATGCACAGAGGAAGGTTGGCAGAGTGATCGATCGCGCTGGACTCGAAATCCGGTATACCCCTTTCGGGTATCGGGGGTTTGAATCCCTCACCTTCCGCAAGACCCAAGAATCTTCAGTCACGATGACTGAGGATTTTTTGTTTTATATCACCCTTTGCGAATGATCCTTTTACATCCTCCTCGGGCAAAAGCTTCCCGAAATTGACCATTGGGCTTTTATCCAGAAACTTCATAGAGAAAGAGTGAATGTTATCAGTAGAAGCGTTTCAGCATTCAGTTAGTTCAGTAGTTCGGTTATATATGTGTATCAGTTATATATAGTAGGCAACTATTTAATAATCAATATAATATATATAGATTAGGGGTATTGAAACACCCTCTGAATCAACTGAACTAACTGAACTCTGAAACGCTCATGAGGCTGATGAAAGGCAAGAGCCTCGTAGGGAAAGAGTGAGA